>NZ_DASTCS010000039.1:0-48772 GCF_035710885.1 Gaiella sp.
AGCTCGCGGACGAGCTCGGTGGTCGCCTCGGTGCCGAGCCGAACGTCTACTCCGTGCCGGTGGAGCTGCCCTTCGAGGTCGCGTGTGATCCAGCCGAACTCGTCGCGGCGGGGGGTCCGCAGAATCAGGTTTACCTGGCCCCCGAGCTCGTCCTCGCGCTCGAGGAGTGTCACCCGGTGGCCGCGCTCGGCAAGGACAGCGGCGGCCTTCATCCCTGCCGGCCCGCCGCCGGCGACGAGCCAGTGCGCCGGCTGATCGGTCGGGGACGTCGTTCCCGGGCCGAATCGCCGTTCGCGCCCGGCACCCGGATTGACGGTGCACGAGATCGGCAGCCCCTTGAACACGCGACCGATGCAGCCCTGGTTGCCGCGGATGCAGTGCACGAGCTCGCTCTCGCGGCCCTCGCGTACCTTGTTCGCGAACTCGGGGTCGGCGATCTGCGCGCGGGTCATTGCGACCATGTCCGCCTTGCCGCTTGCGAGGATCTCCTCGGCCATTGCCGGATCCTTGATGCCGCCGACGGTGAACACCGGCAACTCCGACAGGGCGGCTTTCACCTGTGCGGTGAGGTCGACGAGATAGCCGTCGGGGACATCCGCGGGCTCGATTGCCTTGAAGATGTTGTGGTATCCGGCCGCTGTGACGTTCACGTAGTCGATCTGCCCGTCGGCCTCCAGCAGCCGGACAGCCCGGATCGCGTCCTCGATGTCGAGTGCTCCCGGGATGAAGTCGGTCAGGCTGATCCGGACGCCCACGATCCAGTCGTTGCCGGCACGCGCCCGCACCTCTTCGATCACCTCGCGCGCGAAGCGGAGCCGGTTCTCGAACGACCCGCCGTACTCGTCCTCGCGCTTGTTGTAGAGCGGCGACAGGAACTGATGCAGGAGGTAGCTGTGGGAGATGTGCACCTCCGTGCCGTCGAAGCCTCCCTCGCGCGTGAGCTCGGCGGAGCGGCCCCACCACTCGACCACTTCGCGGATGTCCTCGCGCTCCATCGCCTTCGGCGTCTCCCCGTAGGCCGGCGACTTCACCGCGGACGGGCCCCAGAGAACCCGGAGGTCGTCCGCGGAGTCGCTCGTCGCATTGAGTCCGAAGTGGTTCAACTGGGCGAAGATCAGCGCGCCGTGCTCGTGCACGGCGGACGTCAGGCGACGGTCGGACTCGAGCGCTTCCGGCCGATATGCCCAGGCCACGCGCGGGAAGCCGGTGGTCGAGGTCGGGTGGACGACGCGGTTGCCGGTGATCAGGAGACCGGCACCACCCTTGGCGCGAGCTGCCTGGTAGGCGACGTTCCGTTCCGAGTCGACGGCGTTGTGGGCCCAGAGCTTGACGTGCGCCGTCTGCATGATCCTGTTTCGCACCGAGACGCCGCCGATCTCCAGCGGGCTGAACAGGTGTGGGTAGGCAGTCAACGCCCCTCCTCCGAGTCGGAAAGGTCCAGGCAGCGATAGGCGAACTCGCCGGGACACGCGCCCACCGCGGGCCGACAGCTGATGTCCGCACGAGGACGGAACACGTCGGAGAGACTACGCCGCAAGCGAAGGGTCCGACGCGGCTGCCGGCCCAGCTCGCTCACGCTCGACGCGGTGTGCGCACCGCGCCCGCATACTTCTCGCGACAACCTGACGAGGTGCGACATGCGGAAGGACGTGCGTGAGTTCATCCGCCGGCTCGAAGCCGCGGGCTTGACCGTCCAACCGACGCCGGGGCACTACCGGGTCTTGCGTGACGGAAAGCCACTCCGTAAGGCAAACGGCATGCCGTTCATGCTGCCGTTCTCTCCTGACACGATCCGCTGGCGCAGAGCTGCAATCGTCGAGCTCCGCAAGCTCGGCATCGACCCGTAGGTCGTCGGCTGACCCCAACGCCAAGATCCGGTCGGAGGTTCGCGTTCGTGCGAGCGCTGCGAGGGTGGGACGAGGCGACGCTGCTCAGATCGCCTGGCTGAACGATCCGCCGCCGATGATCCGTGCGGGGCGGTCGCCGAGCCGCGCGCGGAGACCGCGATCGGAGCTGACGAGCCACCACGGACGGTCGAGGCTCGCCGTGAGCTCGACGATGGCGTCATCCGCGTCGCGCGAGCCGACGAGGTCCGGCGCCTCCTCGGGCGGCTCGCCGTCGAAGACGATCAGCAGATCGTGGCCTTCGCGAGCTGCCCATTCCCGAGCGCGATCCACGAGCCCCTCGCGGGAGATGTTCGGCCAGCGGGAGCGACGGACGTTCTCCGCGTCCACGACCACGAGCGCCACAACCCGAAGTATCGGGCGTGCGCGTAAAGGCAGGATGCCTGTGTGAAGAAGATCGGTTTCCTGTCCTTCGGCCACTGGTCGCAGTCACCTTCGTCGCAGGTGCGCTCGGCGTCCGACGCGCTGATCCAGTCGCTCGAGCTGGCCGTCGCGGCCGAGGAGGTCGGCGCCGATGGCGCCTACTACCGCGTACACCACTTCGCGCGGCAGCTCGGCTCGCCGTTCCCGCTGCTTGCGGCGGTCGGCGCACGGACGTCGAGGATCGAGATCGGCACCGCCGTCATCGACATGCGCTACGAGAACCCCTTCTACATGGCGGAGGACGCGGGGGCCGCGGACCTCCTGGCCGGCGGCCGGCTGCAGCTGGGCATCAGCCGGGGGTCGCCCGAGCAGGTCTTCGACGGCTGGCGCTACTTCGGCTACCAGCCGGCCGAGGGAGAGACCGACGCCGAGATGGCAAGGCGCCACGCCGAGGTGTTCCTCGAGCTCCTCGAGGGGAAGGGCTTCGCCGAGCCACATCCGCGGCCGATGTTCCCGAATCCGCCCGGCCTGCTGCCCATCGAGCCCCATGCGCCGGGACTGCGCGAGCGGATCTGGTGGGGCGCAGCGTCGCCGGCGACGGCGGCGTGGGCGGCCGCCAGAGGAATGAATCTGATGAGCTCGACGCTGGTCTTCGACGATGCGAGCGGCGACCCCTTCCACGTCGTGCAAGCGCGCCACATCCACGCGTTCCGCGAGGCGTGGCGGGAGGCCGGGCACGGGCGCGAGTCACGCGTCTCTGTCAGCCGGAGCATCTTTGCCCTCGTGAACGACACGGATCGCGCGTACTTCGGCCGGCGCAACGACGACGGCGACCACGTCGGCTACATCGACGAGGACACGCGGGCGATCTTCGGCCGCACCTACGCGGCGGAGCCCGACGTGCTCGTCGCGCAGCTCGCGCAGGACGAGGCGATCGCGGCCGCAGACACGCTCCTGCTGACCGTGCCGAACCAGCTGGGGGTCGAGTACAACGCGCACGTCATCGAAAGCATCCTGACGTACGTCGCGCCAGAGCTCGGCTGGCGTTGATCGCGCCGGTGCGGCGACCGCGGCGCGCCCTCCGGGGCAATCGGTACGAAGGTCGTGCCGAGAGCCGCACGTCGGGCGCCGCGACAGCCACGTGAGACCGCCGAGGTTCGGGCGCGCAGGCTGGTCTACTACAGCCGTGATCCTGGCGATCGACCAGGGGACGACCGGCACGACGTGCCTCGTCCTCGACGGCGCGCTCCGTGTGCTGGGGCTCGGCTACCGGGAGATCGGGCAGCACTTTCCGCAGCCGGGCTGGGTCGAGCACGACCCGGACGAGATCTGGGCGAGCGTCGAGCAGGCCGCCTCGGAGGCGCTCGCCGCGGCCGGCGCGGCTGCCCGAGACCTCGACGCGATCGGGATCACGAACCAGCGCGAGACGACCGTGGTGTGGGAACGCCGTACCGGCCGGCCGGTGCACCGCGCGATCGTGTGGCAGGACCGGCGGACCGCGGAGCGCTGCGCGAAGCTCCCCGCGGCGCTGATCCGCGAGCGGACGGGGCTCGTCCCCGACCCGTACTTCTCGGCGACGAAGCTCGAGTGGATCCTCTCCCGTGCCGAGCGGCCGCAGCGGGAGCTCGCCTTCGGGACGGTCGACTCCTGGCTCGTCTCGAAGCTGACCGGCGGCGCCGTGCACGTCACCGACCTGACGAACGCGTCGCGGACGATGCTCCTCGATCTCGACTCGGGCGAGTGGGACGAGGAGTTGCTCGCCCTGTTCGGCGTGGAGCGCGCGGTGCTGCCCGAGGTCGTCCCGTCGTCCGGGCTCGTCGGAGAGGCGTCGCTGCTCGGCACGACCGTTCCCGTCGCGGGCATCGCCGGCGACCAGCAGGCGGCCCTCTTCGGGCAGGGGTGCTTCGCACCCGGCGAGGCGAAGGCGACGTTCGGGACAGGCACGTTCGTGCTCGTCAACCTCGGCGAGCGCCGGGGTGAGGCAGTCGAGGGGCTCGTGACCACGGCTGCGGCGGTCGAGCCCGCGGGGGGCCGTCGGTTCGCGGCCGAGGGCTCCGTGCTCGTCGGCGGCGCGGCGATGCAGTGGCTGCGCGACGGGCTCGGCGTGATCGACACGGCGGCGGAGAGCGAGCGGCTGGCCGAGAGCGTCGAATCGACCGACGGCGTGTACTTCGTCCCCGCGCTCACCGGCCTCGGCTCGCCGCAGTGGCGACCCGACGCGCGCGGCCTGATCTGCGGGCTCACGCGCGGGACGACCCGCGCGCACCTCGTCCGCGCGGCGCTCGAGGCGGTGGCGCACCAGGTCGCGGACGTGCTCGACGCGCTACCGCTCGAGGTCGAGGTCCTGCGGGCCGACGGCGGTGCGACCGCGAACTCGTTCCTGATGCAGCTCCAGGCCGACCTGATCGGCAGTCCCGTCGAGACGGCCGCCGACAAGGAGACGACGGCGATCGGCGCGGCGGCGCTCGCCGGGCTCGCGGTCGGGACCTGGTCGGGGCAGGAGGAGGTGGTCGCGCTGATCCGTCGCGGGGAGCGGTTCGAGCCGCGGATCGGTCGGGACGAGGCGGCGCAGCGGCGCGCCGAGTGGCAGGACGCAGTGCGGCGCGTGCTTCTCTGAGGCTGCAGCTTCCCGCCACCCAGAGCGTCACGGGAAACAGGCATCTGCGGTGCCGGTCCCGGTGTACGGCTGCCCGCACCACCCGGAAGCCGGTCACCCGCCCGCGCAGCCGCCGGCGCGACAGCAACCCTCGGGGAAGGCCAGTCGAAGGAGGCGATCCGGATGGATACAGCGGGCGCGATGGGTCACGGCGGCGTGTTCGGCGGGGAGCATCGGAGGTGGTGGACGCTCGGGGCCGTGTCGCTCGGGCTGTTCATGATCATGCTCGACAACACCGTCGTGAACGTCGCGCTGCCGTCGATGCAGCAGTCGCTCGGCCTGTCGCTCTCCGAGCTGGAATGGGTCGTGGCCGGGTACGCGCTCACGTTCGCGGCGCTGATGCTCACCGGCGGCAAGCTGGCCGACCTGCTCGGGCGACGGCGTGTGTACGTGGCGGGGCTCGTCGTCTTCACGGCCGCGTCGCTCGCCTGCGGGCTCGCAGGCAGCGCCGAGGTGCTGATCGGCGCGCGCGTCGTCCAGGGCATCGGGGCGGCGATGATGAACCCGGCGACGCTCTCGATCATCACGGCGACCTTCCCGCCACGCCAGCGCGGCACCGCGATCGGGATCTGGGCCGGCGTGTCGGCGCTCGCGCTCGCAATCGGCCCGCTCGTCGGCGGCCTGCTCAGCGAGCACGTCGACTGGAGCTGGATCTTCTTCGTCAACGTGCCGGTCGGGATCGTCGCGATCGCCGCCGCGTACGCGTTCGTCGACGAGTCACGCGACACCTCGCACGACCAGCGCCCGGACGTGCCCGGCCTCGTCACCTCCGGTGTCGGCCTGTTCGCGCTCACCTACGCGCTGATCGAGGCGAACTCCCACGGCTGGGGCTCGACGCGGATCCTCGGCGCATTCGCTCTGGCGGCGGTGTCGCTCGCGGCGTTCGTCGTGCTGGAGCTGCGGCAGCGGCGGCCGATGCTCGACCTGACGCTCTTCCGCAATGCGACGTTCTCCGGCGCGAACGTGTCGATGCTGCTCGTCGCGCTCGCGATGTTCGGCGTGTTCTTCTACGTGTCGCTGTACCTCCAGCAGATCCTCGGCTACTCGCCCGTCGAGGCAGGCGCCAGCTTCCTGCCCGCGACGATCCTGATCGCGGTGCTCGCGCCGCAGGTCGGCCGCGTGGTCGACCGGGTGGGCTCCCGCTGGCTCACGGGGAGCGGCATGCTGCTGCTCTCCCTCTCGCTCGTCCTCTTCGCGCGGCTCGGGACGAGCTCGACCTACTGGGAGATCCTCCCCGGGCTCGTCGCGATGGGCGTCGGCATGGCGCTGACGATGACGCCGACGACCGCCGCCGCGATGGGCTCCGTGCCTCGCGACCAGGCCGGCGTCGGCTCCGCCGTGCTGAACAGCATGCGTCAGGTCGGCGGCTCGCTCGGGATCGCGGTCACCGGCGCGATCGTGGCGCACGTCTCGTCGAGCTCGCTCGCCGCGGGGCACACGCGCCCGGAGGCTTTCATGGACGGCTTCCAGCGCGGGCTCGAGGTCGCCGCGGTGATCGCCGTGGCCGGCTCCGTGGTCGCGGTCGTGACGATGCGCGGGCACCGGCAGCAGCTCCAGACCTCGACCGAGGAGCCTGCCTTCCAGGAGGCAGCCTGATGCGGCCCCGGGCACTGGGCCCGCGCCGCCTCAGGCGCGCTGCACGGTGACGGCGGTGCCGTAGGCCGCGACCTCGGTCATGTTGCTCCCGAGCTCGTTGCAGTCGAAGCGCATGGCGATCACGGCGTTCGCTCCCGCCTCGCGGGCTGCGTCCCGCAGCCGCTCGACGGCCTGGAGGCGGCTGTCCGCGAGCATCTTCGTGTAGCCCTTGACCTCGCCGCCGACGAGGCCCTTGAGGCTCGCGCCGATGTCGCTGCCGATGTTGCGGCTGCGCACGGTCAGGCCGAACACCTCGCCGTACACCTGGGTGACGCGGTAGCCGGGAAGGTCGTTCATGGTGGTCACGGTGATGTCGGACACGTCGCGCCTCCTCTGCTGGATCGTCGATGGGAACGCCTGCCGCACGTCGAGACGGCGCTCGCCCGAGCACGGGCGGGGTGACCGGTCGAGATCGACGGCGCTGTCTCGAACGTATCGGGCCGGCACGTGACCTGTCCAGGCTGCAGCGACCATGCCGCCGAGCACGCCGAATTCCCTTGCCTTCGAAGCGGCGTAGACTCGGAGCGGAAATCATCGCGAGCTCGGACGGCCAGCTTTCGCGGCGGACGACGTCCCGGGGCGGGCAGGAGGTTCGGTCATGGCTGCGCTTCGGCTGATGACGTTCAACGTTCAGCTCTTGCCGTTCATCGCAGGGGTGCTCGACGGGACGGTGAGCGTCCCCACCGCGGTGGTCGGGCTGTTCCCGGGCGGGAACCAGGATGCGGTCGCCCGCGCGGAGGCGGTCGCCAAGGACATCCTCTCGATCAGGCCCGGCGAGCGGCCGGACGTGATCGGCTTGAACGAGGTGTTCAGCGAGGACGGCCGTAGCGTCCTGCTCGATGCGCTGCAGCCCGTCTGGCCGAACGTGATCGAGATCGTCTTCGAGGGCGACGTCGAGGAGGACGCCGGACTGATGGTGTTCTCGCGCCTTCCCTTCCAGCAGCTCCCGAACGGAAGCGACCGCGCAGAGCGCTTCTACAGCGACGACGCGGGCGACGACTCGTGGGCGTCCAAGGCGGCGGTGCTCGTCCAGGTGAGCCAGCCCGTCGAGAACATGACGCTCGTGTTCACGCACCTCCAGGCCGCGTACGTGACCGAGGAGGAGCACCGTGAGATCCGCAAGAGGCAACTCGCCGAGGTTCGCGAGCTGGTGGCGGAGGTGCTTGGGCCCGACATCGGAGTCTGGGCGAACGTCGTGGTCGCCGGCGACCTGAACATCCGCGGCGACGCCGGGATGTCGAGCGACGAGTGGTTCGAGATCTTCGACACTCCCGGCGACCCGTTCGGCGAGCTGTTCGCGGACAGCTGGATCGAGATGCGCCCGCCCAACGAGACGGTCGACCACGACCCCGGGCACACCAACCGGAACCGGGAGACACAGCAGGAGCAACGGCTCGACTACCTCTGTCGGCTGAAGACACCGGACGGCATCGACGTCGTCGCCCACCACATGCGGGTCGGCCACCGCGACGTCTCCGACCACTACGCGCTCGAGGGGCTGTTCCAGCTGCGCGACGCGCACTGCCAGCCGTCGTCGGCCAGCGACATCGACGCCCAGGGGCCGATCGTGGGAGCGCCCGACCCGAGCCGGCCGAGAACGTCGGCCGTCTACCACACGAACATCGAGATCACCCGCCTGAGCGGACGCCACTGGCTCTGGATCCCGCGCCCCGGCACCTACACGTTCCACGCTCCGCCGACAATGGAGTACGAGGTGTTCGCCGACACGGACATCTCGACGCCGCTCGAGCGTCTCGACTCACTGTCCGTGGTCGAGCTGCCGCCCTCGCTGCAGTGGCCCTACGACAGGTTCGGCCGGGTCGATCCGGTCGGCGGCACATACGTCAACCGCTCTCCGCTCCTCGTCGCGGTCCGGTCGCGAAACGGGGGGCCGGTCCAGGGGCCGTTTCTCGTCTTCGAGCATCTCGGCGACAGCCCGCGCACGGCGATCGCGCTGCCGCCGCACCTGGACGTCGAGGTCCCCTTCCCGGCGAATCAGCTCCTCGGCGCAGACGACACCGCGTGGTTCCGCGTGATGCCCCGGCCGACGCTGATGGCGAAGCCGCGCGACGAGCGCGTCACCGTCCGGTACCCGGGCGGGGCGAGCGGGAGCCTCGAGGCGCTCGACGCCGGGATGAGCTCGCTCGGCGGGACGAGCGGCGGCGGCGAACTCGAGCACTCGTTCGTCGCGGTTGGCGACGACAACTTCCTCGTCGCCGTCACCCGGGACAGCGACCAGGACGTCGGTCACGTCATCCGGTGGGAGACGCCGGTCTCGTACCTGCGCCTCGACAAGGGATTCACGGTCCACGTCAACGACGAGACCGGGCCCGACTGGCCGGGCGCGGACGAGCCCGAGCTCGAGGTGCGCATGGACAGCGACGCCGTGCCCTTGCTGAAGACGGCGTGGGACGACGCCGACACAGGCGAGGACTGGCCGGGGCTCGTCGAGAAGCTCTGGTTCGAGGCGCTCCAGCGCGGTTGGACACCGCCGCGTCCCGTCAAGGAAATCGCCTTCGCCGAGTCGATCGACGTTGTGATCGAAGACCCCGACTCGCCGCTCGGGGCAGCACACGGCGTCGTGTCCCACACGATCAACCCGCTGAGCCCGAACGAGCCAGCAGAGAAGAAGCGGACGATGGCGATCAACGTGTTCGACACGATCTCGGACGGCACCTACACGCTGTCATGCACGCTGTCGCGCGATCCCTGACGCGGTAGGCGGGTATCGCGTCGGTGCATCGGCCGCATCGTGGCAAAGTCCCACCGTGGCCACGCTGAAGGACCTCGACGAGCTCGCGCTCACGATGCCGCAGGCGGAGAAGCACGTCTCCGACGACGGGCGGCCGACGTACTCGGTGCACGGGAAGTTCTTCTGCTTCCACCGCAGCAGGCGGCCCGACGCCGTCGACCCCGAGACGGGCGAGCGGCTCGCCGACGTGCTCGTGTTCCGCGTCGCCGACCTCGGCGAGAAGGAGATCATGCTCGCCGACGAGCGCGGCGTGTTCTTCACGACGCCGCACTGGAACGGGTACTCGGCCGTGCTGATGCGGATCCCCGACCTCGAGCGGATCGACCGGGAGGAGCTGCGGGACCTCGTCGCGGAGGCCTGGCTGACGCGGGCGCAGAAGCGCGTCGCGAAGGCGTGGCTGGCCGAGAACGCGGTCGAGGACGACTAGAGCCCGCTGACCCGGCGCGGTTCGTCTCACGCCTTCGTCGCGACGACCTCCAGGTACTCGCTCGGGACGACCAGCGTCTCGTCGTCGGTGTTCGACCGCTCGAGCAGGTCGCGCAGGTCACCGGCGAGCGCGTCCTCTCCGTCGGGGCCGACACGCTCGAAGGCCACCTTGGCCGGGCCGAACCACGTCCGAAAGATCTCGATGAAGTGCTCGGGAGAGCGGTATCTCATCTTCAGGTGCCGCGGCGTGATGCTCAGGTCCGAGATGCGGTCGCCGAACACGTCCCGCAGGTGCTCCTCGGTGCCCCACAGCGGCGGCGGTGCGAGGCCCGGCGGAGGCGGTGCATGGCCGGCGACCGTCTTGAACATCGTCCCGACGAATCCGCTGGGGGTCCAGTTCGCCATCGCGACGCGTCCCCCGCTCCTGGTGACGCGCAGCAGCTCGTCGGCGGTGCGCTGGTGGTCGGGCGCGAACATCGCGCCGAAGATCGACATCACGACGTCGAACGACCCGTCCTCGAAGGGGAGCTCCTGGGCGTCGCCCTCGACGAACTCGACCTCGAGCCGCTCGGCGGCGGCACGCTCCCGCCCGCGCTCGAGGAGGGCAGGAACGTAGTCGAGCCCGACCGTCGGCCCCCAGGTGCGGCGCGCGGCCGCGATCGCGCCGTTCCCGGCCCCGCAGGCGACGTCGAGGACTCGCTCCCCCGCGCGCACGTTCGCCGCCTCGGCGAGGTCCTCGGCGACAGCCTGGCCGGCGATGCCGATCCGGGAGAAGTCACCCTGCGACCATGTCTGTTGCTGGACCTTCGTGACCTGCTTCAGGTCGACTGCCTGTTCCTGCGCCATCGCCACGCTCCCTTCCAAAGAGGACACGTCAGGGTGGCAAATCGGGAGGGCCGAACGCAAGGGCATGATCCGCGTCTGGAGCGTCTGTCTCGGAAGGGTGGGCGCGTCACTGGGGTCAGTCCCTGCGGGGACAGACCCCGGTAACGTCGGGGGCGTGTCGGAGATGAGGCGGCGGATGCTCGACGGCGAGTGGTACCTCGCCGACGACCCGGAGATACAGGCGGACGCGGCGCGGGCACACGAGCTGATGGAGCGCTACAACGCGACACGGGCCTCCGAGCCCGAGCTTCGCGACCGGCTCCTGCGCGAGCTGCTCGGCGAGGTCGGGGACGGAGTCTCGGTGCGCCCGCCGTTCTGGATCGACTACGGGACGAACATCGCGATCGGGGCGAGGACGTTCGTCAACTACGACTGCGTGATGCTCGACGTCGCGCCGATCCGGATCGGTGCCGCGTGCCAGCTCGCAACGCGCGTGCAGCTCCTCACCGCGACCCACCCGATCGATCCCGAGCCGCGGCGGCTCGGCTGGGAGGCCGCCGAGCCGATCACGATCGGCGACAACGTCTGGCTCGGCGGCGGCGCGATCGTCTGCCCCGGGGTCACGATCGGGGACGACACGGTCGTCGGGGCGGGGGCGGTCGTGACCCGGGACCTGCCGGCAGGCGTCGTCGCGGCCGGTGTGCCCGCGCGCGTGCTGCGCGAGATCGGGCCCGAGGACGCGGTGGAGATCCCCGGGGGCACTTCGGAGATGTCCGCCTGAAGACGCCGTTCCGTAAAGCCGTCCGCCCAACCGATTCTCACGGCTCGCCGGGGGCGTTCCCGAGACTCGACTCGTAAGGGCTGGACAGGCATGTCACAATCGTCGCGATAACGGGAAGATCGCGGCGTGGTCTCCCGTCTGGTGGGAAGGTGCCGCTCCCCTGCGGCGCACAACGAAGGGAGGCTCCATGGAGGGCACTGGCACGGGCGCCACCGCCATGCTCGTCGGCACGCCCGAGGACGTCGGGGGACGTCCGGACGCCGCCACCGTGACGGTGACGCGCGAGGAGATCGAGGAGGCGCTCGCCTCCGATGACGCGCTCGACCTGATCCTCTCGGTCAAGTCGGGCGAGACCGACCCGCAGGACGTCCGCGTCGCGTGGGAGCGCTCGGACCTCGAGAAGGTGCTCGCCGGCATCGAGTCCGGCGCGGTCACGTTCTCGTTCGACCGGGCCGAGCTCCAGCGGGCGCTCGAGCAGCCGGACTTCGAGGGGCACGGGATCCGCGAGATGGTGCTGCTCACGGTCGCTGCAGCGTCCGCGTCGGCCGCAATGGCGGCATCCACCGCGTCCGGCCAGCTCATGGACGGGAGCGGAGTCGAGGGGGGCACCGCGGCGGCTGCCGTGCAGCCGGGCGATCCAGGGACGATCCCGTACCTGAGCCACGGAATCGGCGTCGACGAGTCGGTGTTCCAGGGCGAGGCGGCGGCTGCCGCTCAGCCGGGCGACCCGGGGACGATCCCCTACCTCAGCCACGGACAGGGCGTCGACGAGTCGCTCTTCCAGGGCGAGCCGACCGCGCAGCCCGGCGATCCTGGGACGATTCCCTACCTCAGCCACGGGCAAGGCGTCGACGAGTCGCTCTTCCAGGGCGGGTCGGCGGCGTCCGGCGGCGTCGTGACGCCGGCGGTCCACGACGAGGCCACTCCCGCCGCACGCGGAATCGGCCAGACCGTTCCCGGAGCGGACGAGGCCGGACTCGCGGCGCGCGGAGTGGAGGCACCCGCGACGTCTGCGCTCGGCACCGGCGACGCGACGACGGCGAGCGACCTCGCAAGCGTCGCGGCGATCCCGGACGAGGCAACACCGGCTCAGCGCGGCGTCGGCCAGACCGCCCCCGGGGCGGACGAGGCCGGGCTCGCGGCGCGCGGCGTCGAGGCGAGCGTCACCGGTTCCATCGGCACCGGAGACGCGACGACCGCACGTGACCTGGCCACGCCGGCCGCGGCGGACTCCGGCACGTCGTTCGAGCTGCCGTCCGTCGACACCGGCACGGCGGCGGCGATCGGCGCGCTCGCAGGCGCGGGCCTGATCATCGTCGGCGCCGCGTTCGTGGCCCGGCGGAGGATCACGCCCGTCTGACAGGGGGAGGCTCGACGGAGGGCCGCTGTGTGGCGGCGGTCCTCCGTCGACGCGTGCTCCGAGAGGTCAGTCGTCGCCGAGGAAGAGGCGGTCGAGCTCGTCGCGCTCGGGCGGGCTCGCCCCGAGCGGGGCAGCCAGCCGCTCGTGGAGCTCCATCTGGGGCGCAGGCGACGGGCGGTCGAGGTCGGGGATCGGCTCACCGCCCCGGCGGTAGTAGGCCATCGCGCTCCCACCCGTCGTGGTGGTCAGCGGGCGGACGATCGCGCGCACGTTCGTGAGGAACAGCCCCCGCAGGGCCTCCCAGACACGCTCGTCGACGCGACGGGGATCGAGGATGCCCCCTTCGAGCCGCTGGTAGTAGCTCTTCAGCCGCGGGACGTCGTCGACGTCGAGGCGCTCGGCCAGATCCGCCACGACCTCGTCGACCTTGCGCGCGCGTCGCCTGCGGAGCGCGATCAGCCCCGGCTCGCCTTCGAGCCTCGCGCGCATCACGGCGACGTCGTCGTCATGCGGCTCGGGCGCCGGCGCGACGCGGAGGAAGACGTCGATCAGGCGCGCGAGCTCGTCCCCGTCCTCCCCGGCCAGCCTGACGAACGCGACGAGGTCGGGCTGCTCGCCCCGCACGTAGGCGGCGGCGAACTCGTCGAAGAGGCGGTCGACGTCAGCCATCGCCGTTGATCATCTCCCGCAGGCGCCTGCGTGCGTGGAAGAGCCGCTGGTCGATGTTGTTGCGCGTGGTCCCGAGCACCGCCGCCGCCTGCTCGGGGCTCACCCCCCGGAGGTAGACGAGCGTGCAGGCCTCGCGCTCGACGTCGGGAAGCTGGTCGACGAGCTCGCCGATCCACAGGCGCTCGACCGCCCGGTCTGCGAACTCTGCCCCTCCCGGCTCCCAGCCGTCCGGCAGGGGCACGTCGGTGGGACGGCCCTGGAAATGGTCCTTGATCGTCCACTTGACGACCTGGTGGACGACGACGCGGAACGGGACCCCGGGATAGCGCTTTCCCGCCTGGAACTCGCGGAAGAGCCGAAACTCGACGTCCTGGGCGACGTCCTGGCCGTCGTCGACGTTCCTCGTCCCCCTGATGCAGCGGGCGAGGATCACCAGGTGGTACTTCGCGAGGAGGCGGTCGAACTGGCCGGCCTCGAGGAGTTGGGCGTCGCGCGCGTCGTCATCGGTCATCGATGGAGTGGTCACGTCTCGGATCGGCGCGATCTTACGCGGGTGCGCGCGGCCATCCGGCTCGCGCGCGTGCCGGAGTCAGCGCGGACGCAGGAAGTGGCGCCGCGAACCGGCTCATCCCGTCGGAGCAGGCGGTCGAGCGCCCGCGTCATGCGCCGCACGAGGCCGGGGTGGGCTCGGTCGAATGCGTGCCGCACGGCGAAGACGACCCCGGGAGTGAATACCGGCGCGGGCCGCGCGTCAAACATCCGGCCGGGGGATCCAACGGCGTAAGGCGGCGCCGCCGGCGGCCGGACTCTGTCGCGATGCCGAACGAAGGGAGTCACATGGAGACGTCCGTCCGCCTCGAGCACTCGGTGCTCGCCGTGGAGCAGGAGCACGAGCTGCACGCGATGGTCGAGCTCGCCGTGCCCGAGCTCCCGGAGCAGGCGGAGCGGCCGCCGCTCCGCGTCGCGCTCGTGCTCGACCGCTCCGGATCGATGGCCGGGCCAAAGCTCGCAGTCGCGCGGCGCTGTGCCCGCTGGCTCGCGGAGCGTCTGCGACCGGCCGACGAGCTCGCGCTCGTGGTCTTCGACGGCCACGTCCGACTGCTCGCCCCGCGGGCCGGCGTGGACTCGAGCCGCGTGCGCGCTGCGATCGCCTCGATCGGGCCGGGCGGCCAGACCAACCTCTCGGGCGGATGGCTCCGTGGCCTCGGCGAGCTCGTCGACGCCCCTGCCGACGGCCCGCGCAAGATCCTGCTCCTCACGGACGGCCTCGCGAACCAGGGGATCACCGACCACGACGACCTCGTCGGCATGGCCCGCCGTGCCCGAGTCGAGGGCGTGTCGACCTCGACGATCGGCTTCGGCGAGGGCTTCGACGAGGACCTGCTGCGCGACATGGCGGACGCGGGCGGCGGCAACACGCACTTCGCCGAGACTCCCGACGACGCGCCCGGGATCTTCGAGTGCGAGCTCGAGGGTCTGACCCGCGTGGTCGCGCACAACGTGACGCTCGACGTGCGGCCCGGGCCCGCGGTCGAGCTGCTCGGGGTGCTGAACGACTACCCGTCGCTCGCCGTCGACGGAGGCGCGCAGATCGAGCTCGGCGACGCGTACGCCGGCGAGCGTCGGCGCGTCGTCCTGAAGCTCCGCATCCCCCACCTCGCCGCGCTCGGTCCGTGTGTCGTCGCGGAGCTCGTGCTGCGGTTCACGTCGGTCGGAGAGACGATCGAGCAGCGGACGACGACGATCCCGGTGGTCGCGAACGCCGTCTCCGCAGCGGAGGCGGCCCGGATCGCGCCCGATGCGGAGGTGGGCGAGCAGGTGCTCGTCCTGCGCTCGGCCCGCGTTCGCGACGACGCGATCCGGCTGGCCGACGAGGGGCGCTTCGACGAGGCCGCGCGGGCGTTCGACGCGACGGCGGCAGAGCTGCTGGCGGCAGGGCTCGTCGACGAGGCTCGCGAGCTGCGAGCGGCTCGGAGCACGCTGATGCACTACGACGCCACGACGCGCAAGGGCTTCAACCAGCGCTCGTGGGAGCTCAAGCGCGGACGAGCGCCCAAGGAACAGCCGCGGAACCGCCGGGACCGCGGCTGAGCGCGCTCAGTCGGTCAGCGGGCCGACGAGAATCCGCTGGAACGTCGGGGCGAGGACGTCGACCACCGCCGCCGCGTCCATGGACGCGAGCGGCTCGACTCGGACGACGTACCGGACGAAGGCGAGCCCCACGACCTGGGTGCCCGCCAGCACCGCGCGGGCCTCCGGCCGGTCATCGGTGAGAGAGCTCGTGAGGAGACCGAGGTCGCGCGACACGAGCTCCCGCACGAGCGCCGCGGCCTCCGGGTGCGATGCGGCCGACCGCAGGCGCGCGAGGATCACCGGTCGCGTCGCGGGGTTCTCGAGCATCCCGACGACGGCCTGCGCGAAGCGCAGCCCGACCTCCTGGCGCGGGCCGTCGGCGAGGCCCGCCATCGCCGCACCCATCTCGGGCGGAAGTGCGGTGACCTCCCGGAAGAGGCCCTCCTTCGAGCCGAAGAAGTGAACGATGAGCGCGGGATCGACACCTGCCGCAGCGGCGATCGAGCGCATCGTCGCGCGGTCGTAGCCGACGTCCGCGAACGCGGCTCGGGCCGCAAAGGCGATCGCGTCCCGCGTCTGCGTCTCGCCTCTGCGCCGCCCGCTCCGTCCCGTGCTTGACATCGCCATCCCATAAGTCTACACTCGTTGAATTCAATGAGTGTTGAGTTCTAGGAGGAGGAGTGCCATGAGACCGAGGATCACGTTCCGAGACGAGAAGCGACAGCGGGCCGCGGTGCTCCGCGTGATGTGCCTCTCGCTGATGATGGTCGTGGCGGGGGTCGCGAGCCTCAACGTCGCACTGCCGGAGCTCGCCCGCGACACGGGGGCGACCCAGACCGAGCTGCAGTGGATCGTCGGGGCCTACGCGGTCGCGTTCGCGGCGCTGCTCCTCCCCGCCGGCGCGATCGGCGACCGCTTCGGGCGGAAGCCGATCCTCGTCGCAGGGCTTGCGCTCTTCGGGCTGGGGTCGTTCGCAGCGCTCTTCGTGCACTCACCGGGCGAGCTGATCGGGCTCCGCGTGATCCTCGGGGTCGCGGCGGCCCTCGTGATGCCGGTCACCCTGTCCGTGATCACGACGGTCTTCCCGCCGGAGGAACGAGGCAAGGCCGTCGGTACGTGGGCGGGTGTCGCCGCGGGTGGCGCGGTGCTGGGCCTGCTCGCATCGGGGCTGCTGCTCGAGTGGTTCTCGTGGCAGTCGATCTTCGCCCTCAACGTCGTCCTCGCGAGCCTCGCGCTGGTCGGCACGCTCGCCGTCGTCCCGCGGACTCGCGAGAAGACGCCGCCGCGGCTCGACCTCGTCGGGACACTCCTCTCGGTCGCGGGGCTTTCCGCGCTCGTCTTCGGGATCATCGAGGGGCCGGAGCGTGGATGGAGCGACCCCGTCCCCGTCGCGGCCCTCGCGACCGGCGTCGCGGGCATCGTCCTCTTCGTGCTGTGGGAGCTGCGGCGCCGCGACCCGATGCTCGACCCCCGCCACTTCCTCCGGCGCGGCTTCGGAGCCGGGTCGCTGTCGATCACAGTGCAGTTCTTCGCAGCGTTCGGGTTCCTCTTCCTCGCCCTCCCCTACCTCCAGCTCGTCCTCGGCTTCTCGCCGCTCCAGGCCTCGGCCGGGCTCATCCCGATGGCGCTCGTCGTGATGCCGCTGTCGCGGCTCGCGCCGGCGATCGCGGCGAGGGTGGGGACGCGGGTCACCGGCGCGATCGGCCTCGGGCTGATGGCGACCGGGTTCGTCGTCTTCGCAGCCCTCGAGCCAGGCTCGTCGTACCTGCACTTCCTCGCGGCGCTCGTGCCGTTCGGGGCGGGCATGGCGCTTTCGGGAGCCCCCGCGACGACGGCGATCGTGGCATCGCTCCCTCCGGAGAAGCAGGGAGTCGCGTCTGCGGTGAACGACGTCTCGCGTGAGCTCGGCGGCGCGCTCGGGATCGCCGTGCTCGGCAGCGTGCTGAACGACGCCTACCGCTCGGGGGTCGCCGAGCCGACCGCGAGCCTGCCTCCCGAGGCCGCCGAGCAGGCGACGTCGTCTCTGCCGGGCGCCATGCAGGTCGCCGAGACGCTGGGTGCGCAGGGAGCGGGGCTCGTCACAGCCGCCCAGGCGGCCTTCATGGACGGGCTGACACTGAGCATGGTCGTCGGAGCCATCGTCCTGGCCCTCGGAGCGGCGTTCGTGGCGCTCCGCGCGCCCGGCCGGGCGGAGTCGAGGGCGAACGCCGGGTCGACTGCCCATGACTCCGCGCTCGAGGCCGCCTGAGCCTCGGTCGAACACCGAGGGACGGCGCGCGCGGCCGGCGCGCCGTCCCTCAACCGCGCCAGCGTGACTCGAGCGTCGCGACGTCCAGCCGCTCGGCGGCGTCGAGGGCCTTGTAGGCGGCCTTGCGCGTGTCCTTGCCGATCGCGCCGCGGAGCACCCACTTCCGGACGAGCCGACCGAGCGGGAGGCCGCCCGAGAGCGAGGGCGTCTTGCGGGGAGAGAGATAGAGCTGGAGCGTCAGCTGCTTGACGAGCGCCGGATCAGCCGGGCGACCGGTCTCCTGCTCCAGGCGGTAGGCGATCAGGGAGCCGAGCACGCGCACTTCGTTGACACCGGCGCGCAGGGTCACGACGAGCGAGGCCGTGGTCGACGCGACGAGCACCCACGGGACGCGTGGCAGGAACCTCGATCCGCGTGCGAGCGTCCGCACGATCGGCGTCGCGACCACCGCGACGCGCTGGATCGTGTCGGTCATCCCCTCCGTGTCGTCGTCGGCCGCCATCAGGCGCTTCCCCTGCGCTGCCGAGGAGACCCGCTCCGGGCTCAGGAGGATCCGGTCGATGACCTGGTCGAAGAGCCCGCCAACCGCAGTGACGAGACGGGAGTCGCGGATCGGGTCGTGCTCGGGGAGACGGGTGGCGAGGGTGGCCTCGCGAGGTTCGGTCTGGTTTGTCGTCATGGCGCCGTCCTACCCGATTTCAGCCGTTTCGGCGCGTCGGCCGGGCGATGTGTGCCGGCGTGGCCGTGCGGTGGGTCCCATCCCTAGCCCCCACCCACCCACGGGGACACCGACAGTAGCGGCGAGCGTGTGACGTGTCCGTGCCGACTTCGTGCCAACTCCGCGATGGACGCAACGTAGCCACGGGCAGGTGAGCCGAGACGGAACCGGGATTGCAGCGGGACACACCGGCTCCCCGGAGTCAGGGCGCGATCCGCACCTCCAGCGAGCTGATGAACCAGCGGAAGTCCGACGCGGAGTGGATCGAGACGTCGTTCGCGTAGCTCAGGTCGAGCGACCGCGTGCCCGCGCAGACGATCACCGTCTGGCCGGCAGGCACGGGGCCGGCGCTGAAGAGCTGCGCGTAGTAGTGCTGGCCGCGCGTGAGGTTCTCCTGGTGGTACGTCGCGTCATCGTCGGTTCGGACGTCGAACGACGACATCGCCGCGTACGACGGCTCGCTGACGTTCGGATGCAGCACGTCGAGGACGAGGAAGTTGTTCTGGCCCGTGTTCGAGTCGGACCAGCCCCAGCAGTTGCCCGTCCTGAGCCTGTGCTCCGGCTGGACGCATTGCGCGTCGATCAGCACCTCGACGAGCCCCGGCCGCGGCGGGACGAAGCCAACCGCGACCACGCTGAAGCCGTCGCCCTGGGCGATGTCCCAGTCGCTCTCGTCGCCCTGCGTGTCCATGAAGACCATCAGGCCGACGTCGCCGAGTGAGGGGTTCAACGTGAGGGCCCAATCCGTCGCGAAGTTGTTCAGCGCGAGCGGCTCGAAGCCGAAGTTGAACCCGAAGAACGGCGGCCGGTGCACCTCCCACCCGCCCGGGTCCGGGTCGTACACCCCCCATGGAAGCGGGTGGACGTGGAGCGGGGAGAGCTTTTGCCAAGCGTCGAGGTTGCTCTCGAGGTGATAGCCCTGCGTGACGTGTTTCGCGGGGTCGGCGAGGACCTCCGCGGCGCCGGCGTGGAAGTCGGCCGCGATGGCGGCCAGCTTGCCCCTGTCGGCCTTCGTGCGACGCAGGAACGTGCCCGCCTTTCGCCTGCGGTCGCTGTTCGCGCGGTCGAAGGAGACCTCGAGGCCCCCGGGCGGCTGAAGCACGTCGCGGAGCGCCAGGCGCTCGCGGTGCATCAGGTCACGCAGGGCGGCGTAGTCCGTCTTGCCGAGCAATCGCCGTAACCTCCCGTCGGCCTTGTCTGCGAGCTCGGCCGCCTTGCGCATGCGTGCGTCGCTCGCCGAGCGCGAGCGCTTCAGGCGCGCGGCAGTTGCTGCTGCGGCCGCCTGCTGGGCACGCGCCGGGAAGCGGCGCAGATTGCCGGCGGCGGTGTGGCGATCGGGCATGTCATCCCCTTGCCTTTGACGGCGACCCCGCGCCCGACAGTAGACCGGGGAACGGGGCGATGCAATGCCCCGAACGACGAGGGGCGCGGCCTGCGCCGCGCCCCTCGATCTCACCCCGCAGGCTCCCGGCCGGGGCCTGCGATCTGCCTAGGCCGCCTCGGGGAGCGGCTCGGCCTCCGTCTCGAAGGACGGTGCGGCCGCCAGCTCCTCGTTGCGGATGAGCACGAGTGAGGCGAGCACGCCCGCCGCGGCGATCCCGGCGCCGACCCAGAACGCCGCCTGGAAGCCGGACGTGAGCGCCTGCGGAACGGCGTCGCCCGCGCCCGCCGCGTCGTTCGTCTGCGCGATCGCAACCGACGAGAGCACGGCGATCCCGAGCGCGCCGCCGATCTGCTGCGACGTGTTGATCAGCCCGGAGGCCAGCCCCGCATCGTTCGCCGGCACGCCCGCGAGCGCCGCGATCGAGATGGAGACGAACGAGAACGCCATCCCAATCGCGATCACGAGGAAGCCCGGCAGCAGATCGCCCAGGTAGGAGCCCTCGACCGAGACCTGCGTGAAGTACAGGAGGCCGACGGTGAGGAGGCTCATCCCGGTCACGAGCACCGGCTTGACGCCGACCCGCGTGACGAGCTGCTGGGCGACCATCGCCCAGACGATCGACGTCCCGGCGACCGCGATGTACGCGATCCCGGTCTTCATCGCCGAGTACCCGAGCACCTGCTGCATGTACAGCGTCAGCATCAGGAACATCGAGAAGAGCGCCGTGCCGAGGATGAACCCTGCGATGTTCGCACCCGTGACCGTCTTGATCCGGAAGATCGAGAACGACATCAGCGGGTCCTTGGCGCGGGTCTCCCACCCTACGAAGGCGACCAGCAGCGCCACGGCGGCGGCGAAGATGCCGATCGTCTTGCCCGACGACCAGCCGTAGTCGTTCGCCTGGGTGATGCCGAACACGGCCGTAGAGAGCCCGCCCGTGACGAGCACTGCTCCCAGGACGTCGAAGCTCGTGGCGCGGGTGTCACGGCTCTCGGCGAGGAGCACCGGGGTCAGCGCCATCGCGGCCAGCCCGACCGGGATGTTGAGGTAGAAGATCCACTCCCAGCTGAGCGCGTCCGTGAAGATGCCGCCCAACAGCACGCCCGCGGCCGCGCCGAACCCGCCGACCGCTCCCCAGACCCCGAGCGCGATGTTGCGCTCCTTGCCCTCGGAGAAGGTCGTCATCAGAATCGACAGAGCTGCCGGGGCGATGATCGCCGCGCCGAGGCCCTGGAGCGCCCGTGCGCCGATCAACGACGGCTCGTTCCACGCGAGCGCCGCGACGAGCGAGGCCGCGGTGAACACGACGAGGCCGGCGAGGAACATGTTCCGCCGGCCGAGGAGATCCGCAGCGCGCCCACCCAGGAGCAGGAAGCCGCCGAAGACGAGCGCGTACGCGCTGATCACCCACTGCAGGTTCTGCTGCGAGAACCCGAGGTCGACCTGGATCGACGGGAGGGCGACGTTCACGATCGCGATGTCGAGCACGAGCATGAACTGGACGACGCTGAGAAGTGCCAGCGCCAACCACCTGTGATTCGAGGAAGCAACCATGAAGTCGACACCTTTCGGTTCGTTTGCCACTCGAACCTAACGGCTCTGCTTGCTAATAGAAAGTACGGTCTTCCGTACCAAGAGTGCGGACAACCGAACCTTCAGCCAGGGCATACAATGAGGGCGTGAAGACGTACGGTCAGTACTGCCCCGTGGCCCACGCGCTCGATCAGGTCGGCGATCGGTGGGAGCTTCTGATCGTGCGAGAGCTGATGCTGGGGCAGCGGCGCTACACGGATCTCGCCGAGGCGCTCCCGGGAATCGGATCGAACATCCTCGCGTCGCGGCTGCGCGACCTCGAGACCGCCGGCGTCGTGCGCAAGAAGAAGCTGCCACCGCCGTGGGCCGTGAGCGTCTACGAGCTCACCGAGGACGGGCGTGCGCTCGAGCCGGTGCTGCGCGCGCTGGCCCAGTGGGGAGCCCGCACGCTGGGAGTGCCCGACCCCGGCGACTGCTGGAGCATGTACGCCGTCCACGTGCGGTTCCGGCCCGGGCACGCCGTCGACGGCGTCTACGAGATCCGCTTCCTCGAGGGCGAGACGATCTCGCTCCAGGTCACCGACGGTGAGCTCGTTGCGATGAAGCTCCCCGCCGAGGAGCCGTCGCTCGTCGTGGAGGCGCCGCCCGAGGAGTTGCACGCGTTGATCCAGGGCTCGGTGAGCCAGCAGGCCGCCGTCGCCGAGGGACGCGTGCGGATCCTGGTCGGCACGGAGCAGGAATTGGCGAACCTGGTCGCGATGTTCGCTCCCGCCGACGCCGGCGCCGAGGTCGCGGCGGCGTAGCCCGCGTTGTCGGTCGCGACCTATGGGCGCGGGCGGCGGCCCCGCGAGTCCGGAAGTGCCACCACCCCCACACCTTCGGAAAGCGCAACTCGGGCAAGCGCGGGGTCGGACGTGGCTACTCGACCGCCGGGCGTAGCGGTCGCGATCGCAATGCAATCGGCGAGGGACACGTCCAGCCGTCCACGGCGATAGGCCTCGCCCCGAATCGCACCCGCGCTCAACGCGATCTCGCGAGTGACCTCCACCGCTGCCGAGACGTCTTCGAGGAACCCGGACACGATGGTCTTCGCGTCCTCGGAAGCGATGCCGCGCACGCGTACGAGGGCGTCCACGACCTCGGCGGCGTTCGCCACCGACATCCTCGTCCTCTCGCGCAGCACGGCGGCCACCTCGGCTCCCGACGGCTCGCCGGCGAGAAAGGCGACTACCGGCTGCGCGTCGAGGACGAGGGCGCTCTCCACTTCCGTTCCTGGGCGCGACGCTCGGACTCGTCCAGCATCCGCATCGCCTCATCGGACGGGATCTCCGTTCCCCTCCCTCTCAGAACGCCGTGGTATGCCTCGATCGGATCGTCTGCCGTGGGCCTCAACACGATGCGGTTGCCCTCGTCCTCGATCGCGACTGTCGACGCCCCCCACCGTGCGCGGATCTCCGCAGGTATCGAGACCTGCCCCGCCCTCGTGATGCGGTGTCGCCACACCCTGCGTGCCATGATCACAGTATGAACTCCGAGTCACAAGGTGTCCAGAACAGACATACTATGGCCGCGGCGCGCTCATTCGTCGTGAACTCGCTGGCCGCCAGGGCGCAGTCGGTCGCGGAGATCGAGGCGAAGCTCGCCGCACGCGAGGTCCCGCCCGACGTTGCGGCCGCGGTGATCGCGGATGCCCTCGAGCTCGGGTATCTCGACGACGAGGAGCTCGCGGGCCAGCTGGCTCGCGGGTTCCGCACCCGCGGCTACGGTCGGCGCCGCGCCGCGCAGGCCCTCCGCCGGCGCGGCCTCTCGGTCGTCTCCGAGACGGCGCTCGACGCGGCCTTCGGCGCGCAGGACGAAGCGGAGCTCGCCGCGGCGGCTCTCGGGTCACGGCCGACGGGCGACCCGAAGGCGCGGCGCAACGCGGTCGCGTTCCTGGTGCGCCGCGGATTCACGCCGGCCGCCGCGTGGCAGGTCGTCGCGGCGCGAGGTCGCGGGGAGACCCCGTGATCGACGTAAGGGCAGCGTCCCGAGGCGGTGACTCCTGTGCGACGAAAGGAGTCGCGCATCACCGAACAGACGCTCTTTGCACGCGGCCGTCCCGAGACGGGTTTTCCGTTCCAGGTCGGCGAGCCCACGGAGCATCGCGGCATCGTCGTCGCTCCGCTCTTCCCGCTGCGCGATCCCGTCGCGAGGTACATGACGCTCGACGAGGCAATCGGGCACGGGCTCGAGATCGCCGAGACGGGCCCGGACGGAACGGTGCCGGAGCTCATCGTCACGAACCCGCTCGACGACGCAGTGCTGCTCTACGACGGCGAGGAGCTCGTCGGGGCGAAGCAGAACCGGATTCTCGACCTCAGCGTGCTCGTCGCCGCCGGCTCGACGCTCACCATTCCGGTCTCGTGCGTCGAGCAGGGTCGCTGGCGGTCGGTCTCGCGGACCTTCTCGGCAGCCCCGCACGTCTCGAGCACCGAGCTCCGTCGGGCGAAGGCGGCCGCCCTCGCCTCGCGGGTTCCCGCTCGCGGCGCCGCGCAGGGTGAGGTGTGGCGATCCGTGCGGACGAAGCTCGACGCCCTCGGAGTCGCATCCGACACCGACGCAAGCCGAGATGCGTTCGTCGCCCACGAGCGCCCGATCGCCGCGCTCGAGAGCGCGTTCGCAGCAGAGCCCGGCCAGTGCGGCGCCGTGCTCGGGATCGGGGACGAGCTGTGCCTGGACGTCGTCTCACGGCCCCAGGCGTTCGCGGTCCTGTGGCCCAAGCTCCGTGCCGGGTACCTGCTCGACGCCCTCTGCCACCTGGACAGGCAAGCGACGCGCCCCGAGCGCGTCCGGGCGTTCGTCGACGAGGTCGCCGGGGCCGCGGCCGCACCGAGCCGCGGGCCGGCCACGGGCCTCGGCACCGATCTGCGGCTCCGCGGGCGGGCACTCGGCTCGGGGCTCGAGCTCCACGACGAGCTGATCCAGCTGTCGGCGTTCACCGGCGACCAGGACCGTTCGGCCGGGACGGTCGCCGGGCCGATCGCGCGGCGCTCGCGCCGCGCGGGCTGAGGGCCGGGGGGAGGGCGACCGGCCGGCAGGGCTGTGGTGCCCGCCGGCCGGTCGCTGCGATACTCGGCCGGTGGCGGGACGCATCCTCGCGATGGGCGGCTTCTCGCTCGGAACGGACTTCGACGATCTCATCCTCGAGCTCGCCGGTGGCCCGCGCATCCTGTTCGTACCCACTGCGGCAGGTTCGCGGGACAACGTGCTGCTGCCCTTCTACACCTCGTTCGCTCGGCGCGCCGAGGCCCGTCACGTGGACTTCTTCCCGTGGCCGCCCGCGGAGCTGCGCCAGGTCGTCCTCGCGCAGGACGCCGTGTACGTGTCGGGAGGCAACACCGCGAACGCGCTCGCGATCTGGCGCACTCACGGGTTCGACGCGATTCTCCGCGAGGCGTGGGAGCGCGACATCCTGCTGTGCGGCTGGAGCGCGGGGATGATCTGCTGGTTCGAGGCCGGGGTGACGGACTCGTTCGGGCCGGAGCTCGCCGGAATGCGCGACGGGCTCGGGTTCCTGCCCGGCAGCGCGTGCCCGCACTACGACGGTGAGGAGCGCCGGCGGCCGGTGTACGAGGGCCTCGTCCGCGAGGGCTTCCCTCCGGGCATCGCCTGCGACGACGCAGCGGCCGTGCTCTACGAGGGCACGGAGCTCGCGGAGGTGATCGCGCGCGAGGCGGGCGCTCGGGCCTACCGCCTCGGGCCCGAGGGCGAGGAGACGCTCCTGCCGGGTCGGCTCTGAGCGCTTCGCGGCCTTCTGGTCGACGCGACTACCCGCGCGTCGGGGTTTCCGTTCACACTTGGCCGCCCGCGCGAAGCTGACCCTGGCAGACGGCGGCGGCGTTCGTCCCGCGGGTGCTCTAGTCCGGCTGCTCGACCGTTGCAGAGGCGGCCAGCGCCGCACGCAGCCGGGCGACCTCGGCCTCGAGAGCGGCGACGCGCGCCTCCAGGTCGGGTGCGGGCAGGGGGGCCGGTGACCCCATCGACGTCGTGTCCGGCCCGGCTGCTGCGCCGGGGGTACCGTCGTCTGCGGCGAGGAGGTGGCGGTATCGCTCCTCCTTCTGTCCCGGCCGTCGTGGGAGTCGCTCGGCGAGCTCCCGCGCCCCGAGTCGTTCGAGTGTCTCGTGGATCTCGTCGAGACCGACGAAGGGGTGCAGTCGGGCAGTTCGCTGCTTCAGCTCGCCGGGGGTCTGGGTTCCGCGGAGCATCAGGACGCAGAGCACGGCGACCTCGTCATCTGTCAGGCCGAGGGCTTCGTCGAAGAGCTGCCTGTACTTCGCGGCGCGGCTCCCCGCCCCACTCGCGAGTCGAGTCCATCCGCGGCGGGCAAGGCGTTGGAGCGCTTCGTGGATCTCCTGTTCGTCGTAGCTGACAACGGGGTCGCGGTTCGTCGTCTGATTGCAGGCGAGGCGAAGGGCGTTCAGGGAGAGCGGGTACTGATCGGGAGTCGTGCGCTGCTTCTCGAGCAGGCACCCGAGCACGCGGAGCTCCACGGGGTCGGCGTCCACGGACGAAGCGTACGACGTGAGGTGACGAGCTGGCTACGCGAAGCGGCGCGGCTGGAGAAGATCGCCGTCACACGTGCCAGCGGGCCCGGCGCACATCGGCGTCGACCGGGCAGCGCCTACCATGCCTGGAGCCTCGATGCTCCCCATCCGGGACAGTTACCGCGTCGCCGCCGGGTTCCTGGCCGGCGAGTACCCCGGCTCGGCCGACCCGGACCAGGCTGCGCGCCGGCTTCGTGCGTTCGCCGACCACGGTGTGACGTTGTTCGTCGACCTGACGCACCCGGGAGACCCGCTCGAGCCCTACGACGGGCTGTTGGGGGACGGCGCACGACGCACCTCGCATCCGATCGTGGACATGGGGACGACCACCGTGCCGCACATGATGCGGATCCTCGACGAGGTCGATTCGGCGATCGAGGACGGCGGCACGGTCTACGTCCATTGCTGGGGCGGCATCGGCCGCACCGGCACCGTCGTCGGCTGCTGGTTGATGCGGCATGGCCTTGACACGGGTGATCCGATCCGACGGATCGCGGAGCTGCGCCGCGATGTCACGGACGCCTTCGTGGCGTCGCCACAGACAGCTGCGCAGCGTGCGATGGTGAGCGGGTGGAAGCAGGGACGCTGAACGCCCTCGTGGAGGCGGTCCTGCAGCGCGCGTGGCGGCGCGACTCGGAGTGGCACGGCGAGAGCCACTGGCGCTGCGTGACCGCGACCGGGCTCGAGCTCGCCTCGACCACCGGGGACGTGGACCGGGCACTCGTCTTCTGCTTCGGGCTCATGCACGACACTCGGCGGGCGAACGAGGCGATCGATCCCGGGCACGGCGCCCGGGCGGCGGACTTCGCGGCCGAGCTGCGCGCAGAAGGTGCGCTGGCGCTGGACGAGCCGAGATTCACGTCGCTGGTGGAGGCGCTCCGCCTGCACTCCGACGGGCAGGTGTCGGACGACCCGACGATCGGCACCTGCTGGGACGCCGACCGGTTGCACCTTCCCCGCGTGTGGATCGACCCGGATCCCGCGTTCTTCTCGACCGCGGCTGCGCACGGCCCGGCGCGGCTGTCGGCCGCGCAGGCGCTCCGCGACGCGGGGCCCCCGGACTGGCGGACGCTCGTGGCGTCGGTGGGCCTGGTCGGGTAGCGCCGTCCTTGGTCTGGTGATCCCTCCGCCCAGCGGCCGCCGACGCGTCGACCCGCGGGCGACGGGCGGCGTCGGATCGCGCACGACGTGCTCACGCCGTCTCACTTTCGGCACGAAGTCGGCACAGACACGTGACGCCTCTCCCGGCAGGCTGTCTCCATGGACGAACGCGGGTCGCGTGGTGACGAGGTACCGGTCACGGATCGATGGCCCCTCGACGACGCCGCGCCCGGGCCACCTCCGAGCTGGATAGCGCTTCCGGTCGGGCGGACGGAGACGGGACCGTCGATCGCCGAGCTGGTCGCCGCTGTCAGGTCGGCGGGAGGGATGGTCGGGGGTGAGGCGCTCTTCGACCCCCGCTACGAGCCCGAGATGCGCCGCTTCCTGATCAGGGCTCTCGAGATGGAAGGGCTCCCGGTTCCGAGGGGAGGTGGTACGCCATGAGGAGCGCGTCGACCGGCACGCCGTCGCGGAGGTAGTGGCCGCGGCGGAGCCCCTCGCGCTCGAACCCGAACCCCTCATACAGCTGGATCGCGGGCTCGTTCCACGGGAAGACGTGCAACTCCAGCTTGCTGACCCCGGACCTCCGCGCCCAGGCGACCGCGGCCTCCAGCATGCTGCGCCCGATCCCCCGCCGTCGATGGCTGGCAGCGACCATCAGGCCGAGGTCCGCGACGTGAGAGCTCGCAGGATGCGGATCGCGGGCAAGCGACAGGCGACCCACGATGCGGTCGTCGTCGACCGCCACCAGCACCGCCGCGTCCGCATGACGCCGGACGGCCTTGAGGTAGCGTCGCTCGTCCGCGACCGGCCGCCACGCCTCGGTCGTCAGCAGCCAGTCTCCCTCCTCTCGGCCGACGGCGGCCGCGAGCGCGACGAGCTCGGAGGCGTCGTTCGGATCGGCCGGCCTCACGACGATCATCGGGCGACGGCCCCGTGGCCCCCGCGCCGCGGATCCCCGGCCGCGCCGAGCGCGCCGTCCGGGCGACGTTCGACGGCCGACACGCCGCCGAAGAAGAGGTTCCGATCCGACCAGCTGCGGACGTCGTAGCCTTCCTCGGCGAGCGCGGTGGCGACGTCGTCGGCCCAGCCGCCCTCGACATGGGCGACCTGCCCGTCGATGTGCAGGCGGGGACGTGCGATCGCCTCGGCGACCGGGATGCCCTGGGCGACGACCGCCTCGACGACCTGGAGGATCGCGCCCGCCAGGCGAACCGAGCCCGCGCTGCCGGCGACGAGCCGCGGGTCGCCCAACTCGTCGAGGACGAGGGTCGGGGTCATCATGCTCGGGAGCCGTGTCCCCGGCTCGCGTGTCTCGAGCCCGATCACGTCGCGCTCGCCCAGCATGTTGTTGAGCTGGAAGCCCTGGCGGAAGGCGCCGGAGCCCGAGCCGAGCGTGGACGAGAGGCCGACGGCCGCGCCGTCCGAATCCACCACGGAAACGTGTGTCGTCCCGGTCGGCCTGGATCCGGCTCCGGCCCCACCGCTGCCGTACGCGGCCGAGAGCGCTGCTGCCAGGGCACGCGCCTCGTCCGTGGACCCCGGTGCTCCGCGATCCCGAGCATCGAGGGTCGCGAGCCCGATCTGAACGATCGCGCCCCCGAGCGACGGTGCGGGTGTGGTCAGGACTGTCGCCCCCGCAAACGGTTCCTCCAGAGGTCGGTGCTCCTGCACCCGGTAACGCTCGAGGTCCTCAGCGAGCTCCGGGAGCAACAGCGCGACGGCGTCTGCGCCGGCGTCGCGCAAGAGCCGAAGCGCCGGCACCAGGTCGGTCGCGTCGATCACCCCCGGAGTGCCGTAGACCCGCTTCCCCCCGGGCTCCCGTTGCAGGATCGCGGCGAGGATCTCGTGCAGGAACGTCTGCGCCTCGGTGGCGGGGAACGGGCGGGCGGCGAGCTCGAGGGCGGGGACGAACAGCCGTGCCCAGGGCAGCCGTCCGCGCCGCTCGTGTGCCTCCTGGAGCCCGGGCAGCAGACCGGGCACCGCGACGGACTCCTCGCCGACATGGAACGTCTGGGTCGAAGCGTCCGCGAAGTCGATCTCGATCTCGTCCATCTCCCCGCGCGCGACGGTGGGCACCTCGAAGAAGCAGTCGAGCACCGTCGGCTCCTCCCCCGGCTCGCGGAGGAGGACGAAGCCTCCACCCGCGGGGCCCGTGAGGGGGCCCTCGGTGACGAACGCGGCGAAGGTCGTCGCCAGCGCGGCGTCGACGCACGTGCCGCCCTCCTTCAGCGCCCACGCGCCTGCGTCGGCCGAGTCCCGGTTCCCTGCAGCGACCGCTCCACCCATGCGGAGAGCGTAGAGCGAGGGGCACCCGCAGGCCGGGGCCTCCGTCGCCCGGGGGAGGCGCAGCCCCGCAGGCGGAGACGCCGTCGCATGGCCACGCTCGGGTGGGCGCTGCCGGGCTCAGCCCGCGCTGCTCAGCGCAGGAAGCTCGGAAGCTCGCGCTCGGGCGCGGCCGTCGTGCGCCGCGCGGGCCCGGTCGCGAACGATGCCGCCGCCGGCGTGTACGAGGCCCGGCGTCCGGAGCCGAGGCCGGTGGCCACGACCGTCACCCACACCTGCCCGGTCAGGCGCTCGTCCACTGTGGCGCCGAAGATGATGTTCGTGTCGTCCGTCGCGGCCTGGCGGACGACCTCCGCCGCCTCGTTCACCTCGAGGAGCGTCAGGTCGTCGCCGCCTGCGATCGAGAGCAGGATCCCGCGCGCGCCGACGATCTCGGTGTCGATCAGCGGTGAGCGCAGGGCTCGTTCGGCGGCCTCGCGGGCGCGGTTCTCGTGCGCCTCGGAGTAGCCGATGCCCATGAGCGCCGATCCGGCGTCTGTCATCACCGTCCTCACGTCGGCGAAGTCGAGGTTGATGAGCCCCGGCATCGTGATCAGGTCGCAGATCCCCTGGACGCCCTGGCGGAGAACGTCGTCGGCGATGCGGAACGCGTCGATCATCGACGTCGAGCGGTCGAGCACCTCGAGCAGGCGGTCGTTCGGGATCACGATCACCGTGTCGCAGGCAGCGCGCAGCGCTTCGACGCCGCCCTCCGCGGTCGTCCGTCGCCGCGTTCCCTCGAACTTGAACGGCGTCGTCACGATTCCGACCGTGAGAGCTCCGAGCTCGCGCGCGATCCTGGCGACGACCGGAGCGGCGCCCGTGCCGGTCCCACCGCCCTCGCCCGCCGTGACGAACACCATGTCGCTGCCTCTGAGCGCCGTGCGGACGTGGTCATAGCCGTCCTCGGCCGCTCGCCTGCCTGTCTCGGGATCGGAGCCCGAGCCGAGGCCCTGGGTGATGGACTCGCCGATGTGGATCTTGACGGGCGCGTCCGAGAGCTCGAGCTGCTGCGCGTCCGTGTTGACGGCGACGAAGTCCACCTGGGCGATCCCGGCGTCCATCATCCGGTTCACCGCGTTGATCCCCGCGCCCCCGACCCCGACGACGCGAATCACCGCCAGGTACGAGGCAACGTCGCCGGCGACGTGGAGTCGCGGCGCGCTCTCGGGCATCGGCGTGACGAAGCTCGCGGGTGGCCGGTACGGCTCGGCCGGCTCTTCGCGCAACGCCTCCGCGCGCGGCTCGCGGACGAGCTCGACGACCGGCGTCACCTCTGCAACCGGACGGGCAGGCGGCTCCACGACGGACGGCTCCCGCGCAGGCGGCGCTTCTGGCGCAGGGGCGACGGGCGGTTCGGGCGCACGGGCGGCCGACGCCTCGCTGCGCTCGGAGCGACCGACCTCGAAGTCGTAGACGTGCTCGACGGTGGCGTCCAGCTCCACCGGCGTCGGCCGGGGCGCCTCGGCAGGCGGCTCCTGCGGCTCGAGCGGGAGCTGCGCCTCGAGCTGCTCCACCGGCTCGGCGGCCGTCGGCTCGGGCGGCGCTGCAGGCTCGCCGGCCGATTGCTCTCCCTTGGCCCGCTGTGCCGCTTCCGTCGCGCGGAAGAGCTCCGCGAGCGGGCCCTCACGCATGCTTGCGCGCTTGCGCGCCATCCTGGGCCTCCTTCGCGGCGAGGATCTCGCGCGCCAGCTCGCGGTAGCCCTCCGCCGCGGCGCCCGTCGGGTCGTACTTGAGCACGGAGCTGCCCTTCACGGGCGCCTCCGCGTAACGAACGGTCTTGCGAATGCGGGTGCGGAAGACGAGATCGCCGAAGTTCTCCTCCAGGATCTCGATCGCCTCGCGTGAGTGCAGCGTTCGCCCGTCGAACATGGTCGGCACGATCCCCTCCACTCCCACGTCTGGATTGAGGTTCTCGCGGACCATCGCGAGCGTGTTCTCGAGCTGCACGAGACCCCGCAGCGAGAGGTACTCGCACTGCACGGGAACGATCACGCCGGTCGCGGCGACGAACGCGTTGATGGTCAGCAGCCCGAGCGAGGGCGGCGTGTCGATGAGCACGAAATCGTAGGCGTTGCGAACCTCGACGAGCGCCTTCTCCAGCGACCGCTCGCGGCCGATCAGCGAGCTCAGCGCCAGCTCCGCGCCGGCGAGGTCGATCGACGCCACCGCGAGGTCGACCTCGCGGTGCTCGATCACCTCGGAGATCGGCACCTTGTGAACGAGCACGTCGAACATCGACCGCTCGATCACGTCGGGGTTGAGCCCCTGGCTCATGGTCAGGTTGCCCTGCGGGTCGAGGTCGACCAGCAGCACACGATGACCCATCTCCCCGAAGGCGACGCCGAGGTTGAGCGTGGTGGTCGTCTTCGCGACGCCGCCCTTCTGGTTCGCGAACGCGATCACGCGCGTGGCCGTGCGCTCACCGGTTGCGGGGACCTCGACCGGTTCGACGGCAGGCTCGCTGGGAACGGGCACGCGAGTGACGATCGGCGCCGCGGGCTCGCGTGCGGCTTCGCTCAACGCGACCGGCTCCGGTGAGTCGAGCGGTGTCGGATCGAGCTCCGGCTCGAGGGCCGGTGCGGGATCGGGCTCCGGCTCGACGGCAGGGGCCGGGCGTGAGCCCCCGGTGCGTGGCAGCAGGCGAATGAGTCCCATGACCACGCCTCGTTCACCACGGTCCACCCGACTCCTTCACCCGTCGTTCAATCCTCCCCATCCCAGTAGTCGAGCACATCGAGACGACCGATCAACCCCAGGCCGCGGAAGTTCACCTTGCCCGAACGAGGGTAGTACGTGACGTCGCCGGTCTCGCGTGTGCCGTAGGCGAGGACGGACAGGCCGCCGTCGCCGGCCCTGAAGGTGTGTGGCCGCCCGTTGCCGGCCGGGCGCGCGACGACGTTTCCTGCCCGAAGAGCATGCTCCTCGAGCTCGCCGCCCTGCCGAAGATGAGGCCACAGCTCGAGTGTCCCCTCGCCGTCCAGGACGACGAAGATCTCCTCCTCGGCGCTGTGGCAGTGCGGCGGGTTCAGCAGCTTCCCGGGCTCGACCTCGAACAGCCGCAGGCCGGTCCGCTCCGACCTTGCGGCCCGCCCGAGGTCACGCACCGTCCGCGCGACCGTCGCGCCCTCGCGGGTCTCGGGCTCCACGTCGGCTGCATTCACGATCCGCGCCGGCCGATCGGACAGCTCGCCCACGTTCGGTGGGCCGACGGCAGCTTCGCGCTTCCACGGATGATCGTCCGGCGCACCCTCGAGCACCCAGGTGGGACCGAGCCAGGACACCCCGGCCCGCGGCAGGAGCGTGTTCGCCGCGTAGTGGCGCTGCCCGAACGCGAGCACCTGGAGGCCGTCCGGCCCCGCCTGGAGCGTGTGTGCGTGCTCGAGCGCGAGATGCACGAGGCAGTCACCGACGCCGACGGCGTACGCGTCCTCGCTCGAACCGTCCCACTGCACCGAGACGCCCCGGCCGTCGAGGACGTAGAAGATCTCCTCTTCGGAGCCTTCGAGATGGAGCGGCGTCGACCACTTGCCCGGGTCGATCCGAATCCGCTTGACGCCGACTCCCTCCGACGCCTGACCGGTGAGGGACTGCCAGTGACCGGAGATGTGGCCCGACTGGCGGTGGACGGCGTCGACGTCGTCCCAGTGTGAGATCACGCGCCGATCATGTCACGCGCCAACGCCTCCCGCAGTCGCGCGACCGCGGCGTCGCCGGCATCACCTCCTTCCACCCTCACCCACGCTTCTGCCTCGCGGAGAAGGGCACGGAGCTCCCCGAGCAACTCGACCGGGCCCGCGTTCGCCCGTCGCAAGGACTCGATCCGCTCGAACCGTTCGAGGATGCTCCGTACCTCCTCCATGCAGCGACCGTAGCCCGTCACCTGTGACGGAGGTGTGCCGAATTCGTGCCGAGTTCGTGACCGCGTGACCGTCCACGGGTCGACGTCCTCGGTGATGCGGAGGACTGCCCGGCCACGAGCTTCGCGATGTCGCCCGATGAGCCTAGCCGGAAGCTCCGGCAGCGTTCACGGGCGACCGGGCGTCCTGATTGCGTGCCGCATGCGGGCCCCTTCGAGCGCAGGTCGCGCCCCGGCCCGGGACGACCGAGACCCTCGGGGTGCTACGAGGCCGCGCGCAGCCGATCGGGCACCGCGAGCCCGAGGAGGGCGCGATCGAGCCGCGCGACGAGCGCTGGTCGGTCGCCGTCCCGGAGTACCTCGACGAGCGACCGCCGCACGGCGTCCGCCGCGGGGGTGGTCGCCTCCTCGTCGCCGCACGCGAGCAGCGCCAGGTCACGGTGGAGCACCTCGCGCCGCTCGGGGTCGTGCTCGAGCAGCACGGCGGCCCGCAGCGGCCACGTCGTCCCGAGGAGCGCCGCGAACGCGCCTCGGAGCTGCTCCGAGCGGAACGGCTCGTGCTGGAAGAGCGAGAGCTCCCACCGGTCGAGGGCCTCGGCGAGGTGGGTGTCCGCGTCGGCGAGACCGAGCCGCACCAGGAGCTCCGCCGCCAGCGGGGCGCGGAACTCGTCGAGCCGCGTCGGCTCGCCCGGTGGGGGCGTCGCGGCGATCGGCAGGACCGGGCGGATTCCGTAAGGCCGCCCGTCGAGCGTCTCGAACAGCACCGGCCCGGCCGCGAGCGGCGCGGCGGTCGCGAGCCTGATCGCAGACACGGAGTCGGCGATCTCCGAGGGAGCGTCGGGTACGTCCTCGCCGGAGCCGAGCGCGACGCGCAGCTCGATCACGCAGTACCGGTCGGGCTCGCGCCCGAACCCCTGCGGGAGCAGCCCCTTCGCCTCGGGCCAGTGGCGGGCGAGCTCGCCGTCCGCCGCCGCGCGGACGCGCATCGAGGCGCCGAGCTCGCGCTGGACGCCCGTCGAGATGCCCACGAGCGGGGCGACGGCTGTGTACGTCCGTCGCTCGCCGAACAGCGAGCGCTCGAGCTCGGCGTACGCGCGGTCGAAGGACTCGTCGTCCCAGTCGAAGCCGCCGCATGCCTCGGCGACACGAATGAGGAGGTCGACGAGGACGGTCCGGAAGAGTGCGTCGTCCTCCGAGGGGTCACGTCCGGCGTGCGCCCGGGCGTAGATGCCCGCCGCCGGCTCGCGGCCCAGCTCCTCGAGGGCGATCAGCGCGTCCTCGCGACCCCGCAGCCGCGCTGCGCGCCCCTCCACGAAGTCCCGCACCAGCGGCCGGTACTCGTAGAGCGCCGGTCGGTCCTCGGCCTCGTGCTCCTCGAAGGCGAACGGGAGCGACTCGCCGGCCTCCTCGAGCTCACGGGTGAGGTACGCGAACGCGCCGAGCGTGAAGGCCCGGAGGGCGTGGTGGAGCTGCGGCGAGCGGGGTGCCACGATGACAGGTACCCGACGGGCGGCCCGATCCCTGCCGCGCGGCGTCCCGGCCGGGCGGTCACGGTGCGCGCTGACAGGTTGCGCACCAGTACGCCGTCCGGTTCAGCTCACCGAGCCCGCGGGACAGGATCGGCGTCCCGCATCGCGGACAGGGCCTACCCGCTCTGCGATAGACGGCGCGCGGCGGCCGCGCCCCGGCCACCGCGCCGCGCATCGACCGGCGGCCCCAGCCCAGCACGTCCCCGAGCTCGTCGTCGGTCACCTGGCCCACCGGAAGGAAGGGCGAGAGGCGTCCCTGCCAGAGGAGCTCCGCGAGCCACATGTTCCCGATGCCGGCGACGAGGCGCTGATCGAGGAGCACGTCGCCGAGGAGCCTGGCGGGATCCGCACGACGGACACGTGCGACGACCTCGCCGACGGTGGTCGCATCCGCGAGCAGGTCGGGGCCGAGCCGGCCTGCGCGCCCGTCGTCGAGCTTCAGCACCGGGCCGTTCCACTGCGTCGCCTCCCACCGCGGCGTCGCCAGGACGAGCCACGGCCGTCCGCGCCATGCGGGCCCGCCGCTCTCCCGGACGCGCCAGCGCCCGCTCATGCGCAGGTGGCTCCGGACGGTGACGCCTCCCTCGAAGCGGAGCAGGAGATGCTTGCCGACGGCCTCGACCGACTCGAGCACGCGGCCGTCCACCGCTTTCGCCACGTTCGTCGCGAGCCCGCGTGGATTCGGCGACGATGCCTCGACACGCTCGCCGACGAGCGGCCGTAACCGGGCCGCGGCGCGATGGAGCGAGTCACCCTCGGGCATCCGGTTAGTAGACCACCGCCTCCGCCTCCTCGACGATCGACGGGCCGGCCACGACCGTGACCCGGTCGAGCACCCCGACGCGAGCAGTCGCTGGCGGGCAGCCGTGGCCTGGTCGAGGGAGGTGAACTCGACGGAGACGAACACCTCGCTGGGGTCGTCGACGGCCCGGTACAGCCGGTGGCTGGTCGCGTCCCGTCTGGCCTGCGGCACATCCGCGGTGAAGCGCGGCTTCCAAGCGGCCGCCACGCGCCGTGAGATCCTCGCCGCGGCGCAGGGCCTGTTCGCGCACCGCGGCTATGCAGGGACGACGATGGACGCGATCGCCGCCGAGGTGGGCGTCGCGCTCAAGACCGTCTACCTCGCCTTCGAGACCAAGAGCGGGTTGCTGCGCGCCCTCTGGGACACACGCCTACGAGGCGACGAGCACGACCCCCCCGTCGCAGAGCAGACCTGGTACCGCGAAGTGCTCGACGAGCCCGATCCCGTGAGGTAGCTCCACCTCAACGCCCGCAACGCGCGGGCCTTCAGGTCGCGCGTCGGCGCCGTCCTTGGACGTCGTTCGCGGCGGCGCCTCCGTCGACCCCGAGATCGCCGCTCTCTGGGAGCGGATCCAGGGCGAGCTCCACTCCAACCAGCGGGCGATCGTGCAGAGCATCCACCGGAAGAAGGCACTCATGCCCGGGCTGGGCGTCGATCGCGCCACCGACATCCTCTGGACGCTCAACCGCCCGGCGGTCTGGCACCTCCTCACTCACGACCGGGGCTGGACGCCGAAGCGATACGAGCGGTGGCTGGCCGAGGCATCCTGCTCCGAGTTGCTGCGCACCGCTCCAGGGCGCTGAGGTTGATGCCGCGCGGGCCGCGTCTCAGCCGCGCACGCGGGCCAGCCGGGCGAGCCCTTCCGGGTCGAGCAGGACGGTTTTCCCCCGGCTGACCTGGACGAGGCCGCGCCCCTCGGCCTCTCGCAGCACGCGATTGACGGTCGCCCGCGAGGCCCCCGCGAGCGCGGCGAGCTCCTCCTGGATGAGAGGGATGACGATCGGCGGCGAGCCGCCGTAGACCCGGGCGAGCTCGAGCACGCGGCGCGCGACCCGCGTCTCGGCGTCGACGGTGTATGCCTCGACAAGGCGCTCCGAGAGGAGCGCGACGTGCTCGGCGAGCATGCGCACCAGCGCCTCGTCCACCGAAGCCTGCTCCCGCGCGAGCCGGCGCAACTCCGACCCGCGGAGCACGAGCGTCTCCCCCGGCTCCAACGCGGTCACGGTGGCGCTTCGCTCCGTCCCCGTCACGAGCGCGAGCTCGCCGAAGGTCTCCCCCGGGCCGCGGATCGCGAGCGCCACGACGTCGCCGTGCGGTGTCGTGATGCGGATGTCGAAGCGGCCCTTCGCGATGAGGTGGACAGCGTCCGCAGGGTCGTGGTGGTGGAACACGACCTCGCCGCGCCGGTAGGTGGCCCGGCGCGCCAGCGCGAGGACCGCTCGCACGTCCTCGCCGGGGACGCCCGCCAAGAGCCGCCATTCCATCTGTCGCAAGCGTTACACACGCTGTGTCGCAGCGGAGGACGACGTGCCGCCGGCGCCCTCCTAGCCTCCCGCCCATGGTCGAACGGTCGGAAGGGAGTCGGAGATGAACGACGCAACAACTACGAGGATGCTCTTGACGACCGCCGTACTCGCGGCGGTCGCAGCCCTGATCGCAGGCCCGGCGCACGCCGTGAATCTCGACGTCGAGGGCGGAGGGAGCGCGGCTGCGGTGCCCGCACCGATCGGGCCGGGCACGATCCCGTATCTGAGCCACGGGATCGGCGTCGACGAGAGCCGGTTCAGCGGTGAGGCGACCCTCGGCCTCACGGGCGACTCGGCACTGACGAGGCAGGGCGAGCTCAGCAGCCGGCAGTCACCCCAGCTGACGGGCGTGCACGCGGCGCTCCAGCGTGACGGGGCCGCTCAGGCCGGCGCGGCGTCGGCCGTCGAGCCCGGCACGGCCGCCCCCGGCGAGCCCGGCACGATCCCGTACCTGAGCCACGGGATCGGCGTCGACGAGAGCCTGTTCAGCGGCGAGTCGTCGTCCAGGGCCACCGGCACATGGGCCGGACGCGTCGCACACACGATGCCCGAGGGCCTGACGGGTGACTCGGCACTGACGCGCACCGATCTCTCGTCGCCGAGCTCGACGACCCAGGCGAGCTCGTCCGGCGACGACACCGATTGGACGTGGATCAGCCTCGGCGCAGGCATGGCGGCTCTCCTCGCGGCGGCGGGGGCAGCGCTCTACTTCTCGGCACGCCACCGCGGCCGAATCGCTCTCCCGTAGCGACCGTCCGACACGGGGCAGAGACGGGGCGGTCGGGGGGACCGCCCCGTTCCTGTGGACCTCTTGTCGCCGGGACGACGGATCTGTCCAGGGACAGCGTTCTCCGTTGGTGCGCTCAGGGGCGTAGGACGGCACGCCGCGGCCCGGCGAGGAAGCCGGCCTCGACGAGCAGCGACAGGGCCTCGCTCTCGACGACGGGATGGCCGTCGAACCGCTCGACCGAGAGCCGCCGGCCTCTGTCCGCCCTGACCCAGTCGACGAGGGCGTCGACGGCGGGCCGGAGCCACGCCGGCTCGGGGTCGCGGAGCGGGAGGAGCGAGCGACCGCCGCGCTCGACGTAGAGCGCCGCTTGCCCACCGAGCAGGACGACGTGCGCGCCCGCGACGCGCGCCGCCCGCGCGGCTGCCCGCCTCGGCCAGGGGAGGACTCCCCCGTACGGCTGCGCGGGATCGGCCGCTGCGAGGACGAGCGGGTCGTCGTCGGCGAGGTCGCGGAGCTCCCGGAGCCGCTCGACGGCGCCGGGCAGCGCGAACTGGGCCCCGCCGAGGCCCTCGACGAAGTACCCACGCCGACACGCGCCCACGGTCTCGAGAGCCTTCAGCTCGCCGTACACGGCCCCGTACCCGCCCGGGATCCCCTCGGCCCGCACGCCGTCACGGGTCACGATCCCCTGCCGCTCCAGCAGCAACTCGGCGAGCGCCCGGCGGTCGGCCGTGCCGCCAGCCGACTGCGGGGTGCGCTCGCCCGTCTCGAACAGCCGCCCGGTGAGGGACCAGCGGCCCGCGGTCGCGACGGCACCGGAGACGCGCGAGCGCGAGAACCGGCGTGGGCGACGCTCCGGTGCGGGCACGCCGTAGCGGCGCTCGGCACGGAGGGGCGCCCACGCGTCGTTGGTGACCTCGCCGTTCCAGACCAGCTCCCACAGCACCGGCAGAGCCTCGCCGTGGTCGAGCCCGACGGAGGCCACCAGCTCGGGCCAGAACTCCGCGCTCCGGGCGAGCACCGCGCGGACCGCGTCGTGCGCCGGCCCGTCGAGGGGCTCCGCCGCGATCGGGGGCCCCAGCACCGCGGCGTCCTCACGGTAGAAGAGTGCGACCCGGTCGAGCCCCGCACCGACCCACACGACCTCACCCGACGCGCAGAGCTGGTCGAGCGCGGCCGCCTGGTAGCCCGGCACCCGGCGCGGAAGGATCTCGGTCTCCCAGAGGCTGACCGGCAGCGCGAGGCCCTGGAGGGGGACGAGCGCCTCGCGCAGGGTCGCGCGCCGGTCGATCCCGTGCCACGTGGGCAGGAAGCGCCCGAGCGCCGCCTGCTCCGCGGGCTCCACCTGTCGGCGGAGGACGGCGAGCGACGCCCGCCGGATCCGGCGAAGGACGTCCGGGTCGCACCATTCCCGCTCGACGCCGCCCGGGCGGAGCTCGCCGCGCACGAGCAGGTCGCGGGCCTCGAGGCCGGCGAGCAGAACCTCGGCGTCCTCGAGCGCGTAGCGCGCGACGACCTCGCGTGTCGTGAAGGGCCCGCGCGAGCGCGCGTAGCGGAGGAGCACTCGCTCGAGGGCGTCCTCGACCGGCTCGAGATACGCCTCGGGGAGGCCGCCCGGCGGCATCACGCCGAAGGCGTCCCTGTACAACCCGGCGTCCTCGGCTGCGATCACGGCGCTGCCCCCTCCCAGGCGGGCGTGGAACGCGCGCCGCTCCCGGACGAGCGTCTCGGCGAACCCGGCGTCGAGCTCCCCTTCGCGCAGGTCTCCCACGCGGCGCAGCAGGTCGTGCAGCTCGTCGGCGTTCCGGGGCGGCCGGCGCAGCGAGCCCTCGACCTCGGCGAGCGCGCCGGGATCGAGCAGGTCACGCAGCTCCTCCTGGCCGAGCAGCTCGCGCAGCAGCTCGCGGTCGAGCGAGAGGGCCTGGGCACGTCGCTCGGCGGCCGGGGTGTCGTCCTCGTACATGTAGGTGGCGACGTAGTCGAAGAGGAGCGAGGCTGCCATCGGCGAGGCGGACGGGGTCTCGACCTCCACGAGGTCGATCTCCCGTGTGGAGAGGCCGTGGAGGATGCTGCGAAGCGCCGGGAGGTCGAAGACGTCCTGGAGGCACTCGCGGTACGTCTCGAGGATGATCGGGAACGAGCCGTACTTGCGCGCGACCTCGAGCAGGCTCTGCGCCTTGAGGCGCTGCTGCCAGAGCGGTGTCCGCTGGCCCGGCCTCCGACGCGGGATCAAGAGCGCGCGCGCGGCGTTCTCGCGGAAGCGCGCGCCGAAGAGCGCGGTCGAGCCGACCTCCTGGACGACGAGGTCCTCGAGCTCCTGCGGCTCGACGAGCAGGTCGGCGAGCGCCGGGGGCGCGTCGGCGTCGGGGAAGTGGAGGGCGATCCCGTCGTCCGACCAGAGCGACTGCACCTCCAGGCCCAGCGCGTCGCGCAGGCGGGCGGCGAGAGCCATCGACCAGGGTGCGTGGACGCGCCCGCCGAAGGGCGTGAGGACGCAGACCCTCCAGTCGCCGATCTCGTCGCGGAACCGCTCGACCACGACCGTCCTGTCGGTCGGCAGCGCCGAGCTGCGCTCCTGTTCCCGCAGGAACGTCAGGAGGTTTCGCGTCGCGAGCCCGTCGAGGTGGTAGTCGTCCTTCAGGCTGCTGGTCGCGCGCCGGTCGGAGAGCGCGGCGAGCTCCCGGGAAGCGCCGCCGATCCTCCGCCCGAGCTCGTAGGGCCGGCCCACGCCCTCCCCCTTCCAGAACGGCACCGCCCCCGGCACGCCGGGTGCCGGCGAGACGAGCACTCGGTCGCGGGTGATCTCCTCGATCCGCCAGGTCGACGCGCCGAGCATGAAGGTCTGCCCCTCGCGGGCCTCGTACACCATCTCCTCGTCCAGCTCTCCGACGCGTCCGCCGCCGTCGACCTGGAAGACGCCGTAGAGGCCCCGGTCGGGGATCGTCCCCGCGTTCGTGACCGCGAGTCGGCGTGCGCCGGTTCGCCCGCGGATGACGCCTGCGGTCCGGTCCCAGACGATCCGCGGCCGGAGCTCGGCGAACTCGTCGGAGGGATAACGGCCGGCGAGCATGTCGAGCACGTTCTCGAGCTGCTGGCGGGTGAGGTCGGCGAACGGATACGCTCCGCGGACGAGCCGGTGGAGATCGTCGACGGCGATCTCCTCGTCCGCGCAGATCGCGACGACCTGCTGCGCGAGGACGTCGAGCGGGTTTCTCGGGATCGCGGTCTCCTCGATCGCCCCCTCGCGCATCGCTCTGGCGACGACCGCGCACTCGAGCAGGTCGGCCCGGAACTTGGGGAAGATCCGGCCCTTCGAGGTCGCGCCGAGCTCGTGGCCCGCGCGGCCGACCCGCTGCAGGCCCCGTGCGACCGACTTCGGGCTCTCGACCTGGATCACGAGGTCGACGGCGCCCATGTCGATCCCCAGCTCGAGGCTGGACGTGGCGACGAGGCACGGGATGCGGCCCGCCTTCAGGTCCTCTTCGATCAGCACCCGCTGCTCGCGGGCGAGCGATCCGTGGTGCGCCCTCGCCACCTCCGCCTCGGCGAGCTCGTTGATCCGAAGCGCGAGCCTCTCGGCAAGTCGACGGTTGTTGACGAACACGATCGTCGACCGGTGCGCGCGCACCAGCTCGAGCAGGGCCGGATAGATCGACGGCCAGATCGAGCGGGCCGAGGCCTCGTAGCCGGAATCCATCTCCACGCCGTCGGGCATCACCGGCTGCGAGAGAGGAGCCGAGGAGGCACCCAGCTCGCGCATGTCCTCGACGGGCACGACGACCTCCAGGTCGAGCTCCTTCCGCTGACCCGCGTCGACGAGCGCGATCTCGCGCCCAGGTCCTGCGACCCAGCGGCCGATCTCGGCGAGCGGGCGCTGCGTGGCCGACAGGCCGATCCGCTGGAACGGCTTCTCCACCACTCGCTCGAGCCGCTCGAGCGAGAGCGCCAGATGCACGCCGCGCTTGGTGCCCGCGACGGCGTGCACCTCGTCCAGGATCACCGTCTCGACGGTCGCGAGCAGCTCCCGCCCGCGCGAAGTGAGCAGCAGGAAGAGCGACTCCGGCGTGGTGATCAGGATGTCCGGCGGCGTGCGGAGCATCCGCTGGCGGTCGCGCTGCGGCGTGTCACCCGTGCGGACGCCGACCGAGAGCTCGGATCCGATCCCGGCGAGCGGGCCGCGAAGGTTCCGCTCGATGTCGTAGTTGAGCGCCTTCAGCGGGGACACGTACAGCAGGCGCAGCCCTTCGCCGGGCGTCTCGTTGAGCCGGTCGAGTCCGAGGAGGAAGGCGGCGAGCGTCTTCCCGGAGCCCGTCGGTGCCTGCACGAGCACGTGACCGCCGGAGGCGATCGCCGGCCAGGCGAGCTGCTGCGCCGGTGTCGGTGTCTCGAAGGCGCGCTCGAACCAAGCTCTCGTTCGGGGTGAAAGCGTGGCGAGTGGGTCCACCCGTCGAGGGTAGCCCTCGGACGTCGCCTCGGGCGTACGGCCGACCGTACCGGCCGAGAGTACGTCACGCGGCCGAGACCCGCGATTCCGTGCATCGAGGCGGACGTCGTGCATCATCGCCCTCGATGACCTATTCGATCATCGCGCGTGACCCGGAGACCGGCGAGCTGGGAGTGGCGGTCCAGTCGCGCGCCTTCGGAACCGGAGGCGCGTGCGCCTGGGCGACCGCGGGCGTCGGCGCGGTCGCCACCCAGTCGTTCACCGAGCGCCGGTACGGGCCGCGTGGCCTCGCGCTGCTGGCCGACGGGCGACCGCCGCGCGAGGCGCTCGACGAGCTCCTCGCGGCCGACGACCTGCGCGAGGTGCGACAGGTCGCGTTCGTCGATACGAGCGGCGCGACCGCCGCCCACACAGGAGACGACTGCATCGCCCATGCGGGACACCAGAGCGAGGGGGGCGTGAGCGTGCAGGGCAACATGCTCCGCTCGCCCGACGTCTGGCCCGCGATGGCCGAGGCGTTCGACACGACGCCGGGGTCGCTCGCCGAGCGGCTCCTCGCCGCACTTGACGCCGCCGAGGCGGCCGGGGGCGACTTCCGCGGGAGGCAGGCGGCAGGTCTGGTCGTCGTGGCCGGGGAGGCCGTCGAGCAGCCGGCCGTCGACCGCGTGTTCGACCTCCGGGTGGACGACCACGAGGAGCCGCTGCGCGAGCTCCGGCGGCTCTACCGGCTCGCGGCAGGGTACCGCCGGCGGAACGGCATCGGCGCGGACGCGGATCCCGAGGAGGAGCACGAGGCCGCGCTCGCCGCCGGCCTGCGCGAGGACGAGGCGGTCACGGCGGCGGTGTTCGCACACGCCCGCCGCGGCGAGCTCGACCGTGCCGCCGCGCTGATCGCCGAGCTCGTGGCGGCCCAGCCGCTGTCGCTGCAGGCGTTCGAGCGCTACGAGACGCTGGGCCTCATTCCCACCGGCGTCCTCGAGCTGATCCGGCGGTGACGCGGGGAAGCGAGATCGGCCCTCTATGATCGGGCCATGGCGAGCCCGCCCACAGCTCTCCACTTCACCGGTGACGCGGAGGCCGACGCGCTCATCGCGCAGGATCCGCTCGCGCTCCTGATCGGGTTCGCGCTCGACCAGCAGATCACGGTGCAGGCGGCGTTCGCCGGCCCGCTCAAGCTGAAGGAGAGGCTCGGCTCGCTCGACGCCGCGACGATCGCCGCGACCGACCCGGCCGAGCTCGAGTCCCTCTTCCGCAGGCCGCCGGCGATCCATCGCTTCCCCGGCTCGATGGCGAAGCGGGTGCACGATCTGGCCCAGCACGTCTCGAGCGAGTACGGCGGCCATGCGGAGCGCGTCTGGACGGAGGCGCAGGACGCGAAGGAGCTGGAGAGACGGATCCGGGCGCTGCCGGGGTTCGGCGACATGAAGGTGAAGGCGTTCGGCGCCGTCCTTGCGAAGCGGTTCGGCGTCGAGGCCGCGAAGCCGCTCGCCCCGAGCTACCCGACGCTCGGCGACGTCGACTCGGTCGAGGCGCTCGAGGCATACCAGGCCGCCAAGCGCGCTTCCCGCAGCGCCCGTCGAGCCGAATCTACGAAGGCCTGATCATCACTGTGGGCGGCGTCGGACCGATCGACCTCGGGCGCGAGCCGGTCATCCTGTCGTCGTCGGCGGATCCCAGGGCGGGATCACGCATGCCGGATCTCTGTACCGAGGGAACAGCCTGACCTTGTAGGCGTGCAACGCCAGCGCGTAGGGGTAGAGATCCTCGGCCAATGCGGCCGTCGCCCCCAGTCGTTGGACGGCGTGCCTGAAGTTCGCGAGAGCCTGGCACTCCACCTTTCCCTCGTTCCGCCGGAAGCGCCAATGGCGAAGGTGGAATGCCTCGTGCGTGAGCACCAGGGCCCCGAGCGCTTGCTGCCAGGCAGGTACGTCGGCACTGCCAATACCCTGCGCGCCCCTGCATGCGACTGGCCCGAGGACGGTGTAGCCCTCGCGGATGTTGGTGTAGGCCGAGGCATAGGACGATGCCCAATCTGCATCCCACTCCGCCTGAGGCGGGCAGCGAACCTCGCCCATCCCGAGCGAGTACACGCGCGCGACCTCGTTCAGCCTGCTCGGAACCTCGTACGCACCTGCATTCGCGGCGAGCACGAGCGCGACGACGACCGAAAGACCGATCGTTTCGCCCGAGGGAGCGAGGGTCCGAGGAATGCGCACGCGACGATGATCACGCCCGGATGAAGACGGCAGTCAAATGCGAGGAATACATCGCGCAAACGGACCCGAGGACGCGTCGCAATTGCAGCGCGAGCGCCGTACCATTGACCCACGAAGGGCCAGCCGGATCTCGAGTTTCGCATTCTCGGGCCGCTTCAAGTCATCCGCGGCCGGGAAGCACTTGCGCTCGGCAGTCCGAAGCAACGCGCGCTCCTCGGCATCCTCCTCGTTCACGCGAACGAGTCCGTGTCGAGCGAGCGACTCATCGAGGGGCTCTGGGAGGATGCTGCCCCGAAGACCGTCAACGCGGTCCTGAGCGTCTATCTCTCGAGGCTGCGGCGCCTGCTTGCCGGCGCAAACGGTGAGCAGCCCTTGCTCACGGAGGCGGCGGGGTACGTGCTGCATGTTCCGCCGGAAGCGCTCGACGCGCGTCGTTTCGAGAGTCTCCTGGAGCAGGGTCGGGGAGAGCTCGCGAGCGGCGAGGCGGAACGCGCTTCGTTGACGCTCCGGGAAGCCCTCGCGCTCTGGCGGGGCCCTGCTCTTGCCGATCTGGCCTCCGAGCTCTTCGCTCAGAGCGAGATCGCGCGTCTGGAGGAGCTTCGACTGACCGCGCTCGAGACCCGCATCGAGGCGGACTTCGCTCTGGGTCGCCACGACTCGCTCGTCGCCGAGCTCGAAACTCTGGCGGCTGCGCAGCCGTACCGCGAGGGCCTGCGCGCACAGCTGATGCTCGCTCTCTACCGAAGCGGCCGCCAGGCAGAGGCGCTGGAGACGTACAGGAGCGCTCGGCGAAACTTCAGTCAGGAGCTCGGGATCGAGCCCGGCCCCCGTCTGCAGGCGCTGGAGCGGGCGATCCTCCGCCACGATCCGTCACTCGAGGTGCCCGGCGGCGAGACGCCGCGCCGAGGAGAGGCGCGGATCGACACGGTGCGGCAAGGGCCACGGCTCGGGAGCCGCGGACCCGTCGCGCTGGCCGCCGCACTGCTGCTCGCGATCCTGACCGCCGCTGTGGCGGCCGCACGCTACTCGTCGAATGGCTCGCTCGAACCTGTCGTCCTGGCGGGCGACTCCGTCGCCGTCGTCGATCCCGAAACGGACACGATCGCCGGCGAGATTCCGGTCGGAGGGAGGCCGACCGGGCCCGGCTTCGGGGAAGGGTCTGTCTGGGTCGGCAACCGCGATGACGACACCCTCCTACGGATCGATCCGAGAACCCTGGACGTCGTGCGCACGATCGGGCTCGGCGTTGCGCCGACCGACGTCGAGGTGGTCGCCGGAAGCGTCTGGGTCCTCAGCGACTCGGGCTCGGCCGTGCTGCGAGTCGACCCTGACATCAATGACGTCGTCGCCACGATCCGCCTCCCCCGAACCCTGGGCCTGAGGTGGGCCTACATGGAGGCAGGCCCGAACGCGGTCTTCGTCTGCAGCTGCGCCGGCCACCCTGGGGACATCATCCGCATCGACGCTGCCACGACCGCCGCGGAGCCGGTACGCCCGCGTCGCAACCGGATGATCGCGTACGGGGAAGACGCGCTCTGGGCGGTCACCCCCGAGCCGAACACGATCGAACGGATCGAACCGAGGACCGGGGATGTCGTCGAGACGATTCCGCTCGGCCCAATCGGCGAGACTACTGGCTGGCACTATCGGATCGCAGTCGGCGACGGTGCCATCTGGCTGCTGGCTCCCACGTCACTGTGGAGGATCGATTCCACGACCAAGCGCTTCGCGGGAATCGTTCCGCTCGGCCGCACCGCGGAGGGCGGCAGCATCGCGACAGGATATGGAGCTGTTTGGGTGGCGACTGCCGATGGGATGCTGCTCCATGCCGATCCGGAGTCCCAGACCGTGGCCAAGGCGATCCCGCTCGGGACGCTCATCTACCCCGCGGACCCCTGGGACGCCCTGACGGTCGGTGGGGGACGGGTCTGGGTCGCGGTCAAGTCGTTCGCTTCGTGACGATCGTGGCCGACCGTCCCGCCCCGGAAGACACTCCTGGAATGGCGCTCGATCACGGTTCCGTCGAAGCCCGCGAGGCGGTCGTCGCGGAGGCCGAGTCGCTGCCGCTGCCGAAAACGCACGCGCCTCCGGCTACTGGTGGCCGACGCGGATAGGCTCGCCGCGGCACGATGAACTCGTCGATCGAGCTCCTGACGCTCACCGACGGCGGACAGCCGGCGTCGCGCGTCGCGGCGGAGATCGCGGCCTTTCTGCACGGCGCTCGCAGGAGCCTCGACCTCGCCCTCTACGACGTGCGCCTCGAGACCGAGGCCGGAGCGCTCGTGCTCGCATCGCTCCTCGCCGCGCATCAGCGCGGGCTCCGGGTCCGCCTGATGTACAACGTCGACCACCCGGGGCCGATCGCGGTGCCCCCGCCGCCCGAGACCCGCCCCGAGGCGATCGAGGCGCTGCCCGTCGAGACGCGCGGGATCGCGGGCATCCCGGACCTCATGCACCACAAGTTCTGCGTGCGTGACGGCGTCGACGTCTGGACCGGCTCGATGAACTGGACGGAGGACTCGTGGACGCGGCAGGAGAACGTCGTCGTGCGCGTGCTCGGCGCCGACCGGCTCGCGTTCGCGTTCACGCTCGCCTTCGAGGAGCTCTGGCAGCGCGGTGCGGTCGAGGGCACGGGGACCGTCGAGCCGCGTCCCGTCGAGCTGGCGGACGGCATCACGGTTCGTCCGTGGTTCACCCCGGGCCACGGCGACGCGCTCTCGCACCGCGTGGCGAAGCACATCGGGCGCGCACGGAAGCGCGTGCGCATCGCCTCGCCGGTGCTGACGGCCGGCCCGATCCTGGGCACGCTCGTGGAGGTCGTGAACGAGCGTCGCTGCACCGTCGTGGGGGTGGTCGACGACACACAGGTCGACGACGTGTTCCACCAGTGGAGCCGCAACGGGGTCAGCGCGTGGAAGATCCCGCTCCTGCACACGATCGTCGAGCGCGGCGCCTTCTCCGGGAAGCCCTCGACCCCGTGGGCTCCCGACGGCATCCAGGACTTCATGCACGCGAAGGTCGTCGTGTGCGACGACGTGTGCTTCGTCGGCTCGTTCAACTTCTCCCGCTCCGGCGAGCGGAACGCGGAGAACGTCGTCGAGATCCACGACGCCGTCACGGCCGACGCGCTCGCACGCTACGTCGAGGACGTGAAGGAGCGCTATCCGCCAGCGACGCCACCGGACGTCCGCGCGGACGCGGACGAGCTCGCGGTCGTGGACGCCGTCCGGCAGACCACCGAGACTGCAGGCCCATGAGCACACAAGCCTCCACCACCGGCCCGCTGGGCCGCCCGCGCGGTATCGGCTTCGCGATCCTGATCACGATCGTGACTCTCGGGATCTACACGCTGTACTGGGTGTTCAAGACACAGGACGAGGTGAAGGAGCACTCGGGCATCGGCGTCGGCGGTGTGATCGGCCTCGTGATCTACATCGTCCTCTCGCCGGTGACCTGGTTCCTGATCCCCTCCGAGGTCGGGAAGATGTTCAGGGCAGACGGTCGCGAGGCCCCCTTCTCCGGGTGGACGGGCCTCTGGATGCTGCTCCCGCTCGTCGGGCTCTTCGTGTGGTTCATCAAGATCCAGGGCGCACTGAACCGCTACTGGGAGAGCAAGTCGGCGTCTGCGTCAGCGGTCGTGCCCGCGGTGTAGGGCAGAAACCCGAGCGCCGAGGCGTACGGCGTCAGGCGACGCCCGCGAGCAGGAAGGCGCGGCTCTCCTTCAGCATCTCCCGGGCGATCACGAGGCGCTGCACCTCCTGGGTGCCCTCGTAGATCTGGGTGATCTTCGCGTCGCGCATGAAGCGCTCGACGGGGTACTCCTTGATGTAGCCGTAGCCGCCGAGGATCTGGACGGCCTCGACCGTGACGGCCATCGCGACGTCGCCGCACTTCAGCTTCGCCATCGCCGAGGCCTTCGTCAGCTCGGGCCCGTCGACGCCGTCGTCGGCCATGCGCCCGAACCGGTAGAGGAGCCCGCGCGCGGCCTCGCACTCCGTCTCCATGTCCGCGAGCTTCGCCTGGATGAGCTGGTGCTGCGCGATCGGACGCCCCATCGTCTCGCGCGTCTTCGCGTACTCGAGCGCGTAGTCGGTCGCGCCCTGGGCGAGCCCGAGGCCCTGCGCGGCGACACCGGGTCGCGAGCGGTCGAGGATCTGCATCGCGAGCTTGAAGCCGGTGCCCTCCTCGCCGAGGCGGTTCTCCGCCGGGATCCTGCAGTCGTCGAACGCGAGTTCGCCCGTGGTCGAGCCCGAGATCCCCATCTTCGGCTCGAGCCGCGTCACCTCGAAGCCGGGAGCGTCGCTCTCGACCAGGAAGGCCGAGATGCCGG
>NZ_DASTCS010000040.1:0-54781 GCF_035710885.1 Gaiella sp.
CTCGTCGAGCTCGTTCGCGATCAGGACGCGCAAGCGCTCGACGGGCTCGGGCTTCGCCTTGTTCCTGTCCGGCACGGATCCGGATTCTGCCTCACGGCCGTGCTAGGCTCCAAGCCTGCGGGTCACGACCCGCGCGTGGGCAGGCCTCAACCCTTGGCCACCGGCGCATTGAACGTTCCTCATGAACCGGAACGGGCCAGCCTGGGCGTCCAGGCGGCGTCCAGGCTGGCGAACGTCCAACGGTTCAGCGGAGGGAAGCAGCATGACCCAGAAGTTCTCGCCAGGCACGGTCGCAGTGACCCCGGAGACGGGCGAGATCGTCGCGATCCACCTTCGAGGCGAGTTCGATCTCGCCACCACGCCCTGCGTGCTCGAGGAGGCGGAGCGGCGCCTCGACGACCACAAGCATTTGATTCTCGACCTCAACGGGGCCACGTTCATCGACTCCTCGGTGATCAACGTGATCGTCCGAGCGCACCGGACGGCGTCGGCGCGTGGGCGCGTGGCGGTGCTGGAGCTCGGCCCGAACACCGTGGTCGAGCGCGCGCTCGACATCAGCGGGATCACGCGGATCGTCCCGCGCGCCCACACCCGGGCCGACGCGATCGACACCATCCACCGAGCGACCGAGCCCGGGGCCGCCGAGCCGGAGTCGCAGGCAGCGGCCACGCAGGCGAGCGGCTCCAGGAAGAACGGCGTCTCCCTCCCATCCTGACCTGCGCCGCGGGCCGGCCCGAGAGGTGGCGCGGGTTCCGGCCCGATCACGGGCAATCCCCCGAGTAGGATCGCGGCGTGAGAATGCGCGCCGCCGTGCTCGAGGAGTTCGGCCGGCCTCTCGTCGTCCAGGAGGTCGACCTCGCCGAGCCGCGGGCGGGCGAGGCGCTCGTGCGGCTCGCGGCCTGCGGCGTCTGCCACACCGACCTCTACACCGCCTCTGGAGCCGACCCGACCGGCTATGCGCCCTGCGTGCTCGGCCACGAGGGAGCGGGCGTCGTCGAGCGCGTGGGGGAGGGCGTGACGCTCGTCCGGCCCGGCGACCACGTGATCACCCTCTTCGCGCCCGAGTGCGGCCGGTGCGTCCATTGCCGGAGCGACCGGACGAACCGCTGTGTCGCGATCCGCGACCGGCAGGGCCTCGGCTACCTCCCGGACGGCACGACCCGGCTGTCGCGGGGTGCAGAGGAGCTCCGCCACTTCATGGGCACGTCGTCCTTCGCGGAATACACCGTGATGCCCGAGATCGCGCTTGCGAAGGTCAGCCCCGAGGCGCCGCTCGAGGGCTGCGCGCCGTTCGCCTGCGGGCTCTCGACCGGGATCGGCGCGGCGCTCTACACCGCCGCCGTCCAGCCGGGTGCGACGTGCGTCGTCTTCGGTTGCGGCCTCGTCGGGCTGGGCGCCGTGATCGGCGCACGCCTTGCGGGCGCGGAGCGCATCGTCGCGATCGACCTCGCCGAGGAGCGGCTCGCCCAGGCTCGCCACCACGGCGCGACGGAGACACGTGTCGCGGGCGACGACACGGTCGACTGGATAAGGGAGGAGACCGGCGGCTTCGGAGCGGACTACACGTTCGAGGCGACCGGCAACGTGGACGTGATGCGCCAGGCCGTCGAGGCGGCGCGGGAGGCGTGGGGGCTCGCGACGATGTGCGGTGTCGCGGGCAAGGGGGAGACGCTCGACATCGTCCCCCGTCTCCTCATCACCGGCCGGCGGGTCACGGGCTCGTCGTTCGGAGGCGTGAAGGGTCGGTCGCAGGTGCCTCAGCTGGTCGATCGCTGGCTGGCGGGCGAGATCGACGCCATGTCGCTCATCTCGCATCGGATCGCTCTGGACGACGTGAATCGCGGTTTCGAGCTGATGGAGCGGCAGGACGGGATCCGGAGCGTGATCGCCTTCGAGTGACCGGCGCGTCGACGCGGATGCCGTACGGCGCCGCGGCCTCCCAGGCGAGATCGAGCTCGCTCGAGAACGCGGTGTGGCGACTGCCGAGCCAGATGGGCTCAGGGGCCCTCGCATCGGCGAGGGCCCCTGACGACGCGGGCTGCGTGACCGACGGCGGGACGCTGCCGTCGCTTCCCAGGAGCAGACCGAGTCGCACGAACGCGTTGCCCACGGCTCGCCGGAGCGGGCCGGGGTGTGACGGCCGGGCGGCTTGGTGGAGAGCCGCCACCCGGACGCCGACCAGCTCCTGACGGATCTCCGTGGCCTGTGGCTCGAGCATCGCGCGTCCTCCTCTCCGTCAAGTATCTTTAGGTGGAGCTACTTCGAATGAAGGTACACCATGGAATCACTTGACGTCAAGAAACTCGAGGTGGAGAATCCGCGTGTGGCCAAGACGCGCCCGGCGACGGAGCCCGACCAGGTCGACGTCAACCTCGAGGTGTGGGCGCGCGAGCTCCCCGATCTCGATCTCGAGACCGAGGGGGTCGTAGAGCGGATCTACAAGCTCGAGCGGTACGTCGACGCCACGATGCGCGAGACGCTCGACGCGTTCGAGCTCTCGTACGGCGAGTACAAGCTGATGATGTACCTCCGCTACGGCGGACCGCCGTACCGCGGCAAGCCCGGGAAGCTCGCCAAGCACCTCGGCCTGTCCACGGGCGCGATGACGAACCGGCTCGACAACATGGAGCGTCGCGGGCTCGTCCGGCGGCTCGACGACCCCGACGACCGGCGTGGCGTGATCGTCGAGCTCACCGATGACGGGAAGGCGCTCTGGGACCGGGCGGTGACGTCGCAGGCGGAGAAGGAGTCGATCGTCGCGACGGCGCTCGACGAAGCCGAGCGGCACGAGCTCAACGAGTTGCTGCGGCGGCTGATGAACGCCTTCGAGCGCCACCACGGCCCGCTCGCCCACAAGGGCCCGGCGCAGCCGCACGAGTAGACAGGAGACGCCGCGCAGCGCCGACTATCCTCGCGGGACGTGAACGTGACGCTCCCCGACGGTACGGCGCTCGAGCTCCCCGACGGGTCGAGCGCTCTCGACGCCGCCAGGGCGATCGGGCCGAGGCTGGCCGAGCAGGCGGTGCTCGCGCGGGTGGACGGTGAGCCTCGCGACCTCCGGCTACCGGTGCCCGACGGCGCCGCGCTGCAGATCCTCACCACCCGCGACCACGAGGACCCGGACGCGCTGTACGTGCTGCGCCACTCGGCGGCCCACCTCCTCGCGGAGGCCGTGCGCCGTCTCCACCCCGGCGTCAAGGTCGCGATCGGGCCGCCGGTGGAGAACGGCTTCTACTACGACTTCGAGTTCCCGGAGCCGATCCGCGAGGAGGATCTCGCAGCGATCGAGGACGAGATGCGGCGCGAGCTGGAGGAAGGCCGGGAGTGGCGTCGCGATTCCGTCAGCCGCGAGGAGGCGCGACAGCGCTTTCTCGCTGCCTCCGAGCCGTACAAGGTCGAGCTCGTCGACACCGCCGACGGCGACATCTCGCTCTACACGCAGGGCGACTTCACCGATCTCTGTCGCGGCCCGCACCTGCAGGACTCGGGGCCGATCAAGGCCTTCAAGCTGACGGGCCTGGCCGGCGCCTACTGGCGTGGTGACGAGAAGAACACCCAGCTGACCCGGATCTACGGGACGGCGTTCTTCACCCAGGCCGACCTCGACGCCCACCTCGAGCGGCTCGAGCAGGCGCGGGCGAACGACCATCGGCGGCTCGGCACGCAGCTCGATCTCTTCCATTTCGACGAGCACTCGCCGGGCTCTCCGTTCTGGCACCCGAAGGGGATGGCGCTCTTCAACGTGCTCGAAGACCTGCGGCGCTCCGAGAACACGCGACGGGGCTACGACGAGGTGCGAACCCCGATCATCTACGACAAGTCCCTCTGGGAGACGTCGGGGCACTGGGAGAAGTTCAGGGAGAACATGTTCCAGATCCCGGTGGACGAGCAGCATCTGTATGCCCTCAAGCCGATGAACTGCCCGGGTCACATGCTTCTCTTCCGCTCGCGGCTGCACAGCTATCGCGACCTGCCCGTCCGGTACGCCGAGGCCGGGCCGCTGCACCGCAACGAGCTCGCCGGGGCCCTGCACGGGCTGACCCGCGTGCGGTACGTGACCCAGGACGACGCGCACATCTTCTGCGCCGAGGATCAGATCGACACGGAGCTCGACGGCTCGATGGGGTACCTCCGCTACCTCTACGGGCTGTTCGGGATCGAGCCGCGCGCGGAGCTGTCGACGCGGCCCGACAACAAGCTCGGGTCGGACGAGGAGTGGGACTTCACCGAGAGCAAGCTGATCGCGGCCCTCGAGCGCCACGAGATCGAGTACTTCGTCGGAGAGGGCGAAGGGTCGTTCTACGGGCCGAAGATCGACCTGCACGCAAACGACTCGCTCGGTCGCTCGTGGCAGCTGGGCACGATCCAGCTCGACGCGCAGATGCCCGCGCGCTTCGGTCTCACCTACATGGGGGCCGACAACAGGGAGCATCCCGTGTTCGTCGTCCACCGCGCGCTCTACGGCTCCTTCGAGCGCTTCATCGGCCTCTTGCTCGAGCACTACGCCGGCGCCCTCCCGGTCTGGCTCGCGCCGGTGCAGGTGAGAGTCGTCCCGGTCGCCGAAGGCCACCACGGTGCTGCCGACGAGCTCGAGGCCGCCCTGCATGCGAGCGACGTACGGGTGGAGGTCGACGCGCGCGCCGAGACGCTCGGGAAGCGGATCCGCGACGCGGAGCTGCAGAAGGTGCCGTACGTCGTCGTCTGGGGCGACCGCGAGACCCGTGAGGCGATGGCCGTCCGCCGTCGCGGGGGAGAGGGGGTCTCGACGCTCTCTCTGGAGGAGCTGGTCGACGAGATCGCCGAGCAGTCGCCGCCGCGCAACTGAAGGATCGTTCTGCGGATTTCTGCTTGCGAACAGGGGACGGCCTGCTATGTTCCTTGCCTGCAAAGCAGGAGCGGCATCGCCCCTCACCTCGCCGGCTACGCGCCGCGCGAGGTTCAACCGAGTCGGTTCCGACGAGGGAATGCCGCCGCTGCATGCAGTGGCGTTTCCACGAAGAAGGAGGATCGACTCGGCTTGGTGAACTGCCTTTGAGACCGCGGCGTCGTCCCGAGGACAGGACGCGTCCCGTCGTCCAGCAGGATCGGATCAACGAGCAGATCCGCGTGCCGCGGGTCAGGCTCGTGGGCGAGGACGGGGAGCAGATCGGGATCAAGGACACCAAGGAGGCGCTCGAGTACGCGTACGCGCGCAACCTCGACCTCGTCGAGGTGGCGGCGCAGGCCGACCCTCCGGTCGCCCGCGTCATGGATTACGGCAAGTGGCGCTACGAGCAGGAGCAGCGGGCGAAGCAGGCACGCAAGCACCAGTCGACGATCAATATCAAGGAGATCAAGTTCCGGCCGAAGATCGGCGACCACGACTACGAGACCAAGAAGGGTCACGTCGTCCGCTTCCTCAACCAGCGGGCGAAGGTCAAGGTCACGATCATGTTCCGGGGGCGGGAGAACCTCCACCCGGAGCGGGGTCGGATGCTCCTCGAGCGACTGGCGGAGGACGTCAAGGAGCTCGGGGCGGTCGAGCAGCAGCCCACACTCGACGGCCGGAACATGGTGATGGTGCTTGGGCCGACGAAGAATGCAGGAGTGAAACGAGATGCCGAAGGTGAAGACAGGGAGCGGAGCGAAGAAGCGGTTCAAGGTGAGCGGGGCGGGCAAGCTCCAGCGCCGCCACGCGATGAAGAGCCACAACCTCACGAAGAAGTCGTCGAAGCGTAAGCGCGACTTCGGCAAGAGCCATCCCGTCGCGCGGGTCGACGTGAAGGCCGTGAAGAAGCTCCTGGGGATGAAGTAGCGATGGCGAGGGTGAAGCGCTCCGTCCACGCGCGCAAGAAGCGCCGCAAGGTGCTCGACCAGGCCAAGGGCTACTACGGCCGCAAGAGCACGCACTACCGCTACGCGAAGGAGCAGGTCGAGCACTCGCTCGTCTACGCCTACCGTGACCGGCGCAACAAGAAGCGGAACTTCCGCTCGCTCTGGATCGTCCGCATCAACGCGGCCGCCCGGGCGAACGGGCTGTCGTACAACCAGTTCATGAACGGCGTCCACAAGGCGGGGATCGAGCTCGACCGCAAGTCGCTGGCCGATCTCGCCGTCGTCGACCCCGCCGCGTTCACGGCGGTGGCGGAGCAGGCGAAGGCCGCGCTCGGCTCGACCGACGGCGACGCGGAAGCCGCCTGAGGCAGGTACCCGGGCCTGGCGGAGCCGGCGAGAGCGTGCGGGACGTCTTCCGCCGCCAGGCGGAGCACTTCGAGGCGCTCGGCTCGCCGGTCTACGCCCGGCTGGCCGAGCGCCTCGCGCTCGACCCCTCGCCGGTCGAGCCCATCCTCGGCGACGACGACGCCTGGGATGCGCCGCTCCGGCTGTTCGGAGCCGTCCACTACCTCGTGCTCTCCGAGGCGGCGCCCGACGCGCTGAGCGGGCGCTGGGAGGACTTCGCCGCCGCGCTGGTCGCGCACCAGGACGCTCTCCGGCGCCGCGTCGCGACCCAGGGTGTCCAGACGAACGAGGTGCAGCGCTGCACGTTCGTGCTCCCGGCGCTCCTTGCCGCGGCCGCCGAGACGCGACTCCCGCTCGAGCTCCTCGAGCTGGGCCCGAGCGCCGGCCTCAACCTCCTCGCCGATCGCTACCGGTACCGCTACGCGAACGGTCCGTGGGGGCCGGAGGACGCCCGTCTCGAGCTCGTCGTGGAGGAGCGAGGGGGTCGCGTCCCGGCCGGGCTCCTCGCCGAAGAGCTCGTCGTGCGACGCCGCCGAGGGATCGATCTTGCCCCCGTCGACTCGACGACGCGCGACGGGTATCTGCTGCTGCGGAGCTTCCTCTGGCCCGGTCTCGACCAACGCCTCGAGCGCCTCGAGGCTGCCGCCGCGACGCTTCGGGAGCTGCCGGAGCGGCCGGAGCTGATCCGTGGGGACTTCGTGCGATCGCTGCCCGCGTTGCTCGACGAGCGCCCGGCCGACGCGCTCACCGTCGTCTTCGAGACGTTCTCGGCCATCTTCCTCCCCGCGGAGACGGCGGCCGAGCTCGAGAGGGCTCTCGACACGGCGGGCGCGGACGGTCGGCCTCTGGCCTGGGTCTCGGTCGTGCACGGAGGCGACGATCCGACCCACGGGGACTTCGAGCTGGAGCTGCGGATCTGGCCCGGCCCTGCGCGGCTCGCCGCACGCGTCGATCCCCACGGCAACTGGCTCGACTGGCGCCTGTGAGACTGTCCCGCGCGTGATCACCTCGCGCGACAACGAGACGCTCAAGCTCGTGCGCAAGCTCCTCGGCCAGCGGAAGCACCGTGAGGAGACGGGCTTGTTCGCCGTCGAGGGAGAGGATCTCGTCGACGCCGCGCGGAATGCGGGAATCCGTCCGGTCCACCTGCTGGTCGCGGGCGAGACGGTCGACGCCGAGCTCCTGGCGCGCGTGTCGATGCTGCCGCACCCGGGACGAGTGATCGGCGTCTACCGGCGCAGCGACCTGCCCACGGAGGCACGCGACACCTGCCTCGCGCTCTGGCATCTCGCCGACCCAGGGAACGTCGGCACGCTCGTGCGTACGGCAGACGCTTTCGGCGCCTGTGTCGCCCTGTCCGACGGGTGTGCCGACCCGCTCTCGCCCAAGGCGTTGCGGGCGTCGGTCGGAGCGATCTTCCGCGTCCCTCAGGTCGGGTGGGACGAACGCCCCGGCGCGTGCGTCGCGCTCGCCGCGCACGGCGGGGCACCGTTGCACGAGGTCGACCTCTCCCCGCCCGTGACCTTCCTGCTCGGCGCCGAGCGCGAAGGTCTGCCGGAGCCGCAGCGTGCCGGCTGCCTCGAGGTGACCGTCCCGCTGCCCGGCGCGGCGGAGTCGCTCAACGTCGCCGCGGCCGGCGCGATTGCGCTCTACGAGCTCACCCGCGCGCGCCCGCGCGGGTCGGGCCGGGGATAGGGGTCTCCGATGCAGCCGTGGAGGACACGCTCGCGTCGCACCGTTCTCGATCTGAGCCCGTGGGTCTCGGTCGAGACCCACGTCGTGGAGCTGCCGGACGGGCAGGTGATCGAGGACTGGCCGTGGCTCGAGTCGCGCGACTACGTCAACGTCGTCGCGCTGAACGGGGACGAGCGCTTTCTCATCTTCCGGCAGACGAAGTACGCGGTGCGCGGCAGCACGCTCGCGCCGATCGGCGGCTACGTCGAGCCGGGCGAGGAGCCTCTGGCGACCGCGCACCGGGAGCTCCTGGAGGAGAGCGGACACGAGGCCGACGACTGGACGGCGCTCGGGCACTACGTCGTCGACGGCAACCGCGGCTTCGGGACCGGCCACCTCTACCTGGCCCGGCGCGCGCGGCACGTTGCGGACCCGGCGGCGGACGACCTCGAGGAACAGGAGCTGCTCACCCTGAGCCGCGCCGAGGTCGAGGACGCCCTCCTCGCAGGGGAGTTCAAGGTGATGTCGTGGGCGGCGGCGGTAGCACTCGCGCTCCTCGCCACGCGTCACGGCTGACGAGCCGTCCGCTCAACCGAACCCCCCGCCGCCTCCTCCTCCACCGCCGCCCCCGCCGCCCGAGAAGCCCCCGCCGCCTCCGCCCGAGCCCGACGAGGGTGGAGCGAGCGCGGAGCCGAAGCCCGATGCCAGGTCGCCGATCGACATCGCAGAGGCACCGCCGCCCAGATCGCCGTAACCGGAGATCCAGTAGACCGAGCTCGCCTGCGCCAGCGCCTCCGGCATCGCCATGTGCGCCGCCTGCAGCACGCGGTCGGCGATGCCGAACGCGATCCCGTAGACGAGCAGCCGCTCCCAGAGCTCGAGCGTCGCGGGCGGCGCCTCCTGGAGGCGCGGGAAGTCCTGCAGATAGCGGCGAAAGGCATCCCAGCGCTCGGCCTCGAGGGCCGCCTCCTTCGTTCTGCGGCGCCAGAGCTTTCGGCGCGTCGAGGCGCCGAGCAGGACAGCCGCGTTGACGAAAGCGGCGACTGCGACGCCGAGCAGCACGACGTCGCTCCAGCGGGGGTAGACCGTCCGCCAGCCGTCGATCGCGATGAACGCGAGCAGGGCACCGATCGCCGCGAAGACGATCATCCCCACGACCAGCGGCACGAGCCCGATCGAGCGGAACCAGCCGAGGTTGGCGACCTCGCCCGAGGCGGCCGCCTTGAAGCCCTCGAAGCGGGGTGCCATCGCGGTGCGCTCGCCTTCGATCTCCTCCCGGAACTCGGACAGGCGCCGCTTGCCTCCGTCGAGCACGTTGTTCACGACGGAGTCGACCGACTTCTCCCACGTCGTCAGCTCGACCGGTTCGCCCTTCGAGAGCTCGAGGTCGGAGACCCGCTCCGTGCGGAGGCCCGCCCAGATGCTCCGCTCCGTCGTGACGTGCTCGGCCTGGTAGTGGCCGCGCCGGATCAGGTCGAACAGCGTCGCGGTGAACTCGAAGGATCCCGCCTCGCCGCCCTGGCGCAGCAGCGTGGGCACGAGCGCCGGAGCGGTGTCGGTCGGCGGCTCCTGCTCGTACTCGCGGTCGTAGCCCGTCTCGAGCTCGCGCCCGAAGCGCCAGAAGACCAGCGTCACGATCGCGAGGGCGGGGAGCACCCCGAGGGCGAGGAGGATCAGCGCCGTGCGCCACGGGTGGGCCTTGGCGTCGTCGATCCGCTCCCTGTCGCGCTCGTAGGCCTCGGCGTCTGCCAATTCTTCGGCCGTGATCCGCTCCAGGCCGTTCCCCTCGCGGACGCGCATCCCGTCCGTCGAGCTGAAGGCCTCGCGCGGATAGAGGGCGCGCAGCTCGACGAACTGACCGGCGTCCACGTCGAGCGCGCGCAGCAGGGCCCGCGGCCCCTCGAGCGTCACGTCGCCCCTGACCCAGACCGGGTGCCCCCAGGCCCTGACCACGTCGCCGGGGCCGAGCATCGTCGCCGTGAGTCGGCCGAGGCGTTGCTCCCACTCGTCACCCCAGACCTTCAGGTTCACGTCGACGACGTCGTCGTAGCCGACCGTGAGCCCGGCGATCCGATAGTGGATCCGGAACGTGCGCTGCTCGAAGCCGTTCGCCTGGAAGCGCCAGACGACGCGCACGCGGCCGCCGAGGTCGGCGACGCCGAACGTCCCGGGAGGGCCGCCGGGCTCGAGCTCGGTCGACGCGCCCGGCTGGAACGCGCGCCCGTTCTCCGTCACGCCGATCTCGTCGATCCGCTCTCCGGAGCGGTAGGGGATCTCACGGAACCCGTAGGTGAACGAGCCCGAGAACGCGACGGTGATGGCCTCGTCGACGGCGACGGAGCCGTTGGGCCGGACGGTCGCCTGGACGTCGCTCGAGACGAGCTCGTACGTCTGGCCCTGCGCGACCCCGGTGAGGGTGAGCGCGGCGAGAACCGTCGCCGCGAGCGCGAGCGCAGTACCTCTAGGACGTACCACCGGGCGCGCCGGAGCTGCCTGCGCCGGGCTCGGCGGGCGAGGCGGGGGGCGCGGTGGGCGCGGCTCCCTGGGTGAAGTCGACCTGTGGCGCCCCGCGCTGCGTCTCGTCCGTCTCGAAGAACTCCCGCTTGGTGAAGTTGAACGGCCCCGCGAGCACGACGCCCGGGAACGTCTGGATCGCGTTGTTGTACGTGAGGACTGTGTCGTTGTACACCTGGCGCGACACCGCGATCCGGTTCTCCGTCCCGGCCAGCTCGTCCTGCAGCTGGCGGAAGTTCTCGTCCGCCTGCAGCTCGGGGTAGGCCTCGGCGACGGCGAACAGTCGCCCCAGTGCCTGGCCGAGGATCCCCTCGGCCGCCGCGGTCTCGGCGGGGCCCTGCGCCCGCTGTGCGTTGGCGCGCGCCTCGGTCACGGCCTCGAAGGTGCCGCGCTCGTGCTCTGCGTAGCCCTTGACGGTCTCGACGAGGTTCGGGATCAGGTCCCAGCGCCGCTTGAGCTGCACCTCGATCTGGGCCCACGCGTTGTCGACGCGGTTCCGTAGCCGGACGAACCGGTTGTAGAGCGCGATCAGGGCCACGACGATCAGCCCGACGACGACGAGCAGGATGATGATCCAGAGCATCGCGGGCGATCCTACGCGGCGCGCGAGGGGCGCGTCCACCGGCCCCTGTAGCATCGCCCCTCCCGATGGCCAGCGCGCGCGTCTCCCGGATCAACGTCACGCCCGTCAAGAGCCTTCGCCTGAACCATCCGGAGGAGATCGTGCTGGGCCCGGACGGGGCCCGCGAGGACAGGCGCTTCCTCCTCGTCGACGACGCTCGCCGGCTCTACAACGGCAAGCGGGACACCATGCTCGTGCGCGCATCGGCGACGTGGGATCCGGATTCGAGGCTGCTCGCGGTGACGCTTCCCTCCGGGGAGCTGCTCGAGGCCGAGGTCGTGCGCTCGGGGCCGCTGGTCGTGGCGGTGTACGGACGGGAGGTCGGAGGACACGTGGTCGAGGGCCCGTGGGCAGACGCGCTGTCCGATCTCGTCGGCCGCTCGCTGACCCTCGTCGAGCGAGACGACGGCGCCTGGGCGACCGACTCGCGCCCGGCGACCCTTGTCTCGCGCTCGTCCGTCGGCCTGATCGACGGGGACGGGCGCCGTTTCCGGATGCTGCTCGAGCTCGACGGTCTCGACGCGCTCGAGGAGGAGCGGTGGCGCGATCGTCGGGTACGGGCCGGCGAGGCGACGCTGCTCGTCGGTGTTCCGACGCCTCGCTGCGCCGTTCCCTCGGCCAGCCCGGATACGGGGCGGCGCGACCGGGACGTCCTCCGCGAGCTGCTCGACCGCCGCGGCCCTGTCGACGGGGAGGCCTGTCTCGGCGTCTACGCGGAGGTGCTCGAGCCGGGCGTCGTGCGCGTGGGCGACGCCGTCGAGCTCGTGTAGCCGGCGTCACCGATGTCCGACCCGAAGGGTCGGCCCCGGGGTCGGGTTCAGCCTGAGGTGTCCGACCGACGTCGAGTACCGGAAGCACGTCCGGCGCTCGCACGCGGGCGCCGGCAGACCCAGATCTGGTCCTCACCTCCGTCGTACGGCCGCCGGTCGAACCAGCCGTACAGGTCGACGGCCTCGAGGCCCGCCTGCTCGACGAGGTGATTCCACTCCGGCGCCGAGAGCCAGTGCAGCTCCATCGTCGCAGCGTGCTCGTGGCTCCGCACCGTGAGAGTGAGGGTCCTCTCCCGAGCGTCCCAGTCCGCGCGCTCGAAGATGCCGGGCTCCCGCTCCAGCCACAGCCCGTCGGTCTCCTCGATGTCTTCCTCGCTCGGCGCGAACACGTCGAAGACGAGCCGGCCGTCGGGATCGAGCAGCGCCGCGGCGGCGGAGAGGGCGCGGAGCTTCTGCTCCTCGTCCACCATGTGGAGGAGCGAGCGGAAAGGGATGGCGACCAGCGGGACGCTCTCCGTGACGGGCGGCTCCCGCAGGTCGCCGACGCGGAGGTCGACGAGGTGCCCGACAGCCTCGCGCTCGGCGTACTGCCGGGCCAGCCCGAGCATCCCGGGCGACTCGTCGACCCCGATCACGCGCACGCCCGCTCGTGCCACCGGGACGGCGATCCGCCCCGTGCCCACGGCGAGCTCGACGACCGGGCCGCCCGAGGCCACGGCCTCCTCGACGTAGAAGTCGACGTCCTCGGTCACCGACCTCGACCAGGGGTCGTAGATCCCGGCAATCCGGTCGTAGAGCGCGTCGTCGCTCACGGCCGTCGAGTCACGTACACGAACTCACGGCTCGTCTCGTCGAAGGGTGTCCCGTCGAACCAGCCGTACAGCGCCTCGATCTCGAGCCCGGCCTCGGCGACCGCCGCCTCCCACTCGTCGCGGTCGACCCACCAGAGCCGGACGGTCGCATCGTTCTCGAGCGTCAGGTCGATCCGCCGCTCGGCGTAGTCGTACGTCGACCGGTTTCTCACACCCTGCTCCACGCGCCAGACCCCGTCGATCTCCTGCGCGATCGCGGGATCGAACACGAACGCGTTCCAGGCGAACCGGCCGCCGGGGACGAGGACGCTCCGCACACGCCGCATCAAATCCACCCGCGCGTCGTGGCCGGGGAGGTGGAGCATCGCCCTGAAGGGGCAGATCACGAGATCCGTCGACTGCTCGAGCGTGAGCTCCCGCATGTCCCCCTGGCGCAGGTCGAGCTCGACGCCGGCATCCGCTGCGCGTCGACGTGCCAGGCCCAGCATCTCCGACGACACGTCGATCCCGATCACCCGCCGGCCCGTCTGCTCGGCGATCGGAACCGCCACGCGTCCGGTACCCACCGCCAGCTCCACGACCGGTCCCCGTGATTTCTCGGCGAGCGCGACGTAGAACGGGACGTCCTCCGTCATACCGGCGGCGAACTGGTCGTAGATGGAGGCGAAGCCGTCGTAGTCGCTCACGGAGCTCATCGTAGGGCGAGATATATCCCGCCCCTGCCCGACGCGGGGCGATACCCTCGTCGTCCGATGGACGTCGAGGCGCTCGAGCAGGCGGCCCTCGCGGCGGTCGCCGCCGCGAGGTCGACCGACGCGATCGAGGCCGTGCGCGTCGAGTATCTCGGTCGCAAGAGCGCGCTCAAGCTCGCCCTGCGCGAGGTGCGCGACCGCGAGACCGGGATGACCCTGAACGCGGCGCGGGAGCGGGTCGAGTCCGCGGTGGCGGCGCGCGAGGCCGAGCTCCAGCGGGCCGAGCTCGACCGGCGCCTGAGCGAGGAGCGCGTCGACGTGACGCTTCCTCTCGGCGGCTACCCGCGGGGCCGTCTCCACCTGATCACACAGATCCGCCGTGAGGTGGAGGACGTCTTCCTGGGCCTCGGCTACCGCGTGGTCGACGGGCGCGAGGTGGAGACGACGCACTACAACTTCGACGGGCTCAACTTCCCGCCGGGCCACCCGGCCCGCTCACGGCTCCACTCGCTCTTCATCGACGACGACACGCTGCTGCGCACCGAGACGTCGCCGTCGCAGATCCGCACGATGGAGGCGGAGCAGCCGCCGATCTACATCGTCTCGCTCGGCCGTGTGTATCGCCGCGACACGCCCGACGCGACCCACACCCCCGTCTTCCATCAGGTCGAGGGGCTCGCGGTCGACGAGGGCATCACCCTCGCCGACCTCACGGGAACGCTCGACTTCCTCCTCAAGGCGCTGTTCGGTCAGGGTCGGAGGACGCAGTTCCGCACGCACTACTTCCCGTTCACCGAGCCGTCGATCGAGGCGTACGTCTCCTGTCACGTCTGCGACGGGGCGGGCTGTCCGGTTTGTCGCCACTCGGGGTGGATCGAGGTCGGCGGCGCCGGGATGGTAGATCCGAAGCTCTTCGAGTTCGTCGGCTACGACGCGGAGCGCTACTCGGGCTTCGCGTTCGGCTGGGGACTCGAGCGGATCGCCATGCTCCGTCACGAGTTCCCGGACCTCCGGGAGCTCTGGCGCAACGACCTTCGCTTCTCGAGGCAGTTCTAGCCCGATGCGCGTACCCCTCTCCTGGCTGCGCGAATACGTCGAGACCGACGCGACCGCGCACGAGATGGCGCGACGGCTCTCGATCTCGGCGCTCGAGGTCGACCGGGTGATCGACGTCGGCGTTCCCGACGAGGGCGACAACCTGGGTCGCTTCGTGGTCGGACGCGTGCTGTCCGCCGATCCGCACCCGAACGCCGACCGCCTGCAGCTCTGCCAGGTCGACGTCGGCAACCCCGAGCCGCAGCAGATCGTCTGCGGCGCCTGGAACTTCGGGGTCGGCGCGACCGTGGCCGTGGGACTCCCCGGTGCGCTCCTGCCGGGCTTTCCCGGGCCGCTCGAGGAACGCCCCCTGCGGGGGCAGATGTCGCGCGGGATGATCCTCGCGGAGGACGAGATCGGCCTCGGCGCCGACCATGCGGGGATCATGCTGCTGCCGGGCGGCCTCGAGCCGGGCTCGCCGCTGGCCGAGGCGCTGCCCCTCGTCGACCAGGTGCTCGACGTGACCCCGACGATGAATCGCCCCGACCTCCTGTCCATGGTCGGCATCGCGCGCGAGGTCGCCGCGCTGCTCGACGGCGCGCTCCGTCCGCCGGACCCGGACGACCCGCCCGTCAGGGGCGGCGATTCGCTCGACGTGCGGGTCGAGGATCTCGGCGGCTGCCCGCGCTACATCGGCCGCGTCTTCCGGGACGTCGCGGTCGGGCCGTCGCCCCAGTGGCTGCGGAGCCGTCTCCATCTCGCGGGCATGCGCTCGATCTCCAACGTCGTGGACGTCACCAACTACGTGATGCACGTGTGGGGGAGCCCGCTGCACGCCTTCGACCGCGCTCTCCTCGCGGGGGGCCGGATCGTCGTGCGCCGCGCGCGCGAGGGCGAGACGCTCCGCACGCTCGACGGCACGCTGCGCGAACTCCTCCCGAGCGACCTGCTGATCACCGACGGCGAGCGGCCGGTGGCGCTCGCCGCGATCATGGGCGGCCTCGAGTCGGAGGTCTCCGACGAGACGACGGAGGTGCTCCTCGAAGCGGCGAACTTCGAGCCGATCGGCGTCCTCCGCACCTCCGAGCGCCTCGCCGTGCGCACCGAGGGGTCGAACAAGTGGGAGAAGGGCGTCGACCCGCATGCCGCAGAGCCGGCGGCGGCGCTCGCGAGCAGGCTGCTCGTCGACCTCACCGGCGCGGAGGTGACGGCTTCCGTGGACGTCCACGACGGCCTACCCGGGCGACCCGTCGTCGAGCTCAGGCCCGAGCACGCGAGCCGGCTGATCGGGCTCGACGTCCCGGAGGACGAGCAGCGGTCGATCCTGGAGCGCCTCGAGCTCGAGGTGGATGATGCGTGGCAGGTCACCGTGCCGACGTTCCGTGCCCGCGACGTCACGCGCGAGATCGATCTCGTGGAGGAAATCGCGCGCGTCGTCCTCGACCGCGTTCCCCACACGATGCCGCTCCGCCGCGCCGTCGCCGGCCACCTCACGCCGGAGCAGCGGCTCCGGCGGGCACTCGAGGATGTCCTCGTCGGCATGGGCTTCGCCGAGGCGTACACGTGGAGTCTGACGCCCTCCGACCCGAACCCGGACGCACTGCGGCTGCCCGACCCGATGAGCGGTGACCACGCCGTGCTGCGCACGACCCTGCTCCATGGGCTCGTCGAGGCGGCACGGGTCAACGTGGACGCGGGCAACGAGAGGATTCGCGTCTTCGAGCTGGCTCGCGTCTACCTTCCCGCCGACGGGCAGCTTCCCGAGGAGCGGTGGCACCTGGGGGGGATCGCCGAGGGTGGCTTCGAGGCCGTCCGCCGGGCGGTCGAGACCGTCTACGAAGCGTTCCACCTCCCGCTCGTCGTGACCCGTACGGCCCTCGACCACCTCCACCCGGGGAAGGCCGCGGTGACCGAGGCAGGCTGGCTCGGCGAGCTGCACCCGTCGCTGCTGGAAGGTGAGTGGGGAGCGTTCGAGCTGGATGTCGCCGAGCTGATGGCGCCGCTGCCCGAGCGAATCCTCTACGAGGACGTGATCACGTACCCGGCCAATCGGCAGGACATCGCCATCGCCGTCTCCGAGGACGTGGAGGCCGCGGCGATCGTGGGCGTCGCGCGCGAAGCGGGCGGTGCCGAGCTGCGGGAGGCGCGTGTCTTCGACGTCTACCGCGGCGACCAGGTGGGGGAGGGGCGGAAATCCGTCGCGCTCCATCTCGTCTTCCAGGCGCCCGACCGCACCCTCACCGACGAGGAGGTCGCCGCGTCTCGGTCGACGATCGTGGCCGCGCTCGCCGAGCGCCTCGGCGCCGAGTTGCGGGCGTAGAAAACCGATCCGCGCGGCCGTGCGTACGAAGGGGGCATGAGGCGCTCGCGCACGGTAGGGGTCTTCGGGCTCGCAGCGCTCGTGCTCGCCGGGGTCGCGGGAGCACAGGAGACGAAGCTCTTCGGCACCGTCGGCCCCGGCTTCACGATCAGCCTCCGAGATGCGCAGGGTCAGCCGGTGACGAGACTCGACCCGGGCGAGTTCGAGATCCAGGTCGACGACCGCTCGGCGGAGCACAATTTCCACCTGCGTGGTCCGGGAGTCGACGTCTCGACCGCCGTCGAGACGACCGGCGAGCAGACGTTCAAGGTGACGCTCGTCGACGGCCGGTACACCTTCGTGTGCGATCCCCACGCACCGGTGATGCGGGGGGCTTTCGACGTCGGCGCGTCTACCACGCCTCCACCGCCTCCACCGCCGCCCCCTCCCGCACCGGCACCGACGGCGACCCCTTCGGCAAAGGTCGGTGCGCGGCTGACGCTCGCCGTGGGGCCCGGCGCGACGATCTCGTTGAAGACCGCGGCGGGGAAGCGCGTGACGCTCCTCCGCCCCGGCGCCTACACGGTGGTCGCGCGTGACCGGTCGAAGATCCACAACGCGCGTCTGCGCGGAGCCGGCGCCGCGAAGGTCACGGGTGTCGGCTTCGTCGGGACGAGGACGTGGCGCGTCGTCCTCCGCAAGGGCACGCTCGTCGTGCAGTGCGACCCGCACAAGGCGAACATGCGGGCGACCGTCAGAGTCGCCTGAGCCGACGCGCTACAGCGCCTTGCCGCCCACGTACCAGACGGCGCCCTGCGTGGCGACGTTGTCGGCGTCGGAGACGAGGCGCAGCACCGACACCGTGCCCGGGATCCCCTCCTCGTCGAGGCGCTCGAAGCAGCGCCGGGCCATCTCCGGCGAGACGCCGTAGCCCGCCCGACGCGCGCAACGGAAGGTGAAGCCGACACGTTCCCGGTCACGCGTCGGGTTGAGCGGGGCACAGACGAGGGCCGCACGCGGAAGGAGGGCGCTCGACCCGAGCTCGAGGAAGCAGAGGATCTCGCTCCAGTCCGCCGGAAGCTCCGCGAGCGCGGCGTCCCAGCCCTCCGGCAGCGACGCCCCGCGCTCCCCCTCGGCAGCCTCGCGCAGTTCGGGCGGGGCGACGTCGATCTCGGCCTGCTCGAGGAGGCACCAGATGCGCGTTTCGTCGAGGCGGCGGAACAGACGTCTCGCCGCCTCGGGACCGGACGGGCCGCCGCCACGGCGAACGGAGAAGGCGAGATGGTCACCGACACGTCCGACGGTCATCGGCGCGAGGATCCTCGCCGCCTCCGACAGCTCGTCGGGTTGCTCGGTGCGGAGCCGGAGCGCGACCGACTCCCAGTCGCGGGGGAGGCGCCGCTCGATGGCGCCCCACTGATCCACCAGCTTCACGGCGGTCAGCATAATGACCCGATGGCCCGGGTCGATGGAGAGCCGTTCGCCGGGACGACCGCGCTCCCCGGGGAGCGCTGATGTCCACCGAGGTCAAGCTCCCACGCCTCGGCCAGGGCATGGAGTCCGGTGTGATCGTGCGCTGGCTCAAGTCGGAGGGCGACAGCGTCTCCAAGGGCGAGCCCCTCTACGAGCTCGACACGGACAAGGTCACCCAGGAGGTCGAGGCGGAGGTCGACGGCACGCTGCAGCAGATCGTCGTCGCCGAGGGGGAGGTCGAGGTCGGGGCGACCGTCGCCGTGATCGACGACGGGGCGCCGCCGGCCGAGACCGCGGGGGCCAAGCCGGCAGCCGACGCGGCCGAGGCGGAGCCTGCGGCTGCACCCGCGGCCGATGCCGCGGAGCCGAAGGAGCCCGCGCCGGCGCCGGCTGCCGAAGCGCCAGCTCCTGCAGCAGAGGAGACCGCGGCTCCCCCTGCGGCGACAGATGACAGCGCTCCCGTTGAATCGACGCAAGCTCCCCCTGTCGCCGCCACCCGCGGGGGCGGCCGCGTCAAGGCGAGCCCGCTCGCCCGCAGGATCGCGCGGGAGCGCGGCGTCGACCTGTTGTCGCTCGAGGGCACGGGCCCCGACGGGCGGATCCTCGCCGAGGACGTCGAGAAGGCCGCTGCCGCCGGAACACCCGCGGCGACACCCCGAGCGGCGGCTCCCGCCGCGGCGGAGGTCGAGGTCGTGCAGCTCACCTCGATTCGCAAGACGATCGCGCGCCGCCTCACCGAGGCGTGGGCCGCCCCCGTCTTCCAGCTGGGCGTGACGGCGGACATGGCGGAGACGCTCGGGCTCCGCGAGAAGCTCGTCGAGCGCCTGCCCGAGGGCGACGCGAAGCCGACCGTGAACGACGTGTTGGTGAAGCTCGCCGCGGTCGCCCTCACGCGCCACCCCCCGATCAACGCGACGTTCTCGGGCGAGGAGATCCACCGCTACCCGAACGCCGACGTCGGGATCGCGGTCGCAGCGCCCCAGGGCCTGGTCGTCCCCGTGATCCGGGACGCGGCGCGGAAGACGATCCAGGAGATCGCACGTGCCCGGGCCGATCTCGTCGGCCGTGCACGTGACAACAAGCTGACGCTTGCCGACCTCGAGGGCGGGACGTTCACGATCTCGAACCTCGGCATGTTCGGGGTCGAGCAGTTCACCGCCGTCCTCAATCCGCCCCAGGTCGCGATCCTCGCGGTGGGCGCCGTGAAGGAGGAGGCCGTCGTGCGTGACGGCGAGCTCGAGATCGCCCCGATCCTCCGGATGATCCTGACCTGCGACCATCGCGCGATCGACGGCGCGGACGGCGCGCAGTTCCTCCAGACGCTCGTCGCCCTGCTCGAGCAGCCGACACTCGCGCTGTGACCGCCGAGGCGGCGAAGATCGTCGTCCGGCGCGGCGGCGCCCAGGACATGCGCTTCCTGCGCGACATGCTCCACCACGCGTACTACTGGAAGGAGCGCGCCCCCGACACGGGGCCCGGCCCCGTCGCGCTGTACGTGAAGGCCTGGGGGCGCCCAGGCGATACCGCCATGATCGCGATCGACAAGGGCTTCCCGGTGGGAGCCGCCTGGTACCGGCTGTTCGGCCGCGACCGGCCCGGGTACGGGTTCGTCGACGAGCAGACGCCCGAGCTGGCGATCGCGGTCGTCCCCAACGCGCGCGGCAAGGGCGTCGGCTCGGCGCTCCTCGACGCACTGCTCTCCCGGGCGCGCGCCGCCGGCTACCCCGCGATCTCGCTCAGCGTCGACAGAGCCAACTCGGGTGCGATCGAGCTGTACCAGCGCCACGGCTTCGAGGCGGTGGGGGAGGACGACGATTCCGTCACCATGCTCGCCCGCCTCGGGGCTTCGTCGCCCACGACACCGAACGAAGGGACCGATACCGAATGAACGTCGACGTCGCCGTCCTCGGAGGCGGCCCCGCCGGGTACACCGCCGCGATCCGTGCCGCCCAGCTCGGCGGCAAGGTCGCCTGCATCGAGCAGGAGCCCGCGCTTGGAGGGACCTGCCTGCGCGTCGGCTGCATCCCCACCAAGGCGTGGGTGCAGAGCGCGCACGCGTACCACGACGCGCGGGAGACGTTCGCGAAGCTGGGCGTGCAGACGGGCGAGCCGATTCTCGACTTCACCACGGTCGCCTCCTGGAAGGACGCGGTGGTCGACCAGATGACCGGCGGGGTCGCCTCGCTGTTCAAGGCGAACGGCGTCGAGTGGGTCAAGGGAAAGGGCACGTTCACGGGGCCGACGACGATCGCGGTCGAGGGGACGGAGGAGGTCACGTTCGCGAGCGCGATCGTCGCGACCGGCTCGTTCCCGATGCGACCGCCGATCCCCGGGATCGACTCGGAACGCTGCGTCGACTCGACCGGCCTCCTCGCCCAGACGGAGGTGCCGCGGCGGCTCGTCGTCCTCGGCGGCGGGATCATCGGCTGCGAGTTCGCGTCGATTTTCAACCGCTTCGGCACAGAGGTGACCATCATCGAGATGCTGCCGACGCTGATCCCCGGGGAGGACGAGGACGCCTCGAAGGAGCTCGCGAAGGCGTTCAAGAAGCGCGGGATCACCCAACACCTGTCCAAGCAGTGCGGGCAGGTCGACGACCACGGCGACCACCTCACGGTCCACTTCGGCGAAGGTGAGACGGTCGACTGCGACCTGATGCTCGTCTCGGTCGGACGCGCGGCCCTCGTCGACGGGATCGGCCTCGAGGCGGCCGGAGTCACGTTCGACCGCAAGGCGGTCGGCACCGACGAGCACCGGCGCACGAACGTGCCGCACATCTACGCGGCCGGCGACGTGGCGGGCTACTGGCAGCTGGCGCACACCGGCTTCCGCGAGGGCGAGGTCGCCGCAGAGAACGCGATGGGCCACGAGGCGACGATCGGCGAGCCGTCCGTGCCGCGGCCGATCTACACCGACCCCGAGATCGCCGGCGTGGGCCTCACGGAGGCGCAGGCTCGCGAGGCGCACGGCGACGACGTCGTCGTCGGCCGCTGCCCGTGGGTCGCGATCGCCCGTGCGGTCATGTCCGGCGACACGACCGGCTGGGTGAAGACGATCCACGAGGCCACGTACGGCGAGCTGCTCGGCGTCGTGATCGTCGGGCCGCACGCCACTGACCTGATCGGCGAGGCCGTGGTCGCCCTCGACGCGGAGTCGACGATCGAGACCCTCGCCGACGGCGTCGCGCCCCATCCGACCCTGGCGGAGGGCCTGAAGGAGGCCGCGCTCGTCGCGCTCGGCCGCGCGATCCATCTGCCGCCGAGGCGCCGGTAGTAGGCTGCCGGGATGGCAGATCGCAGAACTGCGCTCCTCGGAGCGTTCGCATGGTGGTTCGCCCGGCGCTGGATGAAGCGGCGGGCCGCGCTGGCCGTCGCCGGGATCGCGACCGGCGCCGCCGCCCAGCGCGGCTGGCTACGGGCGGTCGGCGCGGCGCTGGCCGTCGTGGCGGCGCTCGCGGCAGCGTTTCTCGTGTGGCGAAAGCTGTTCGCGCGGGCCGACGAGGCCCCGGCCACCGTTTCCGGCGGCCCGGCCCCGGTTCCGAGCACACCCGTCGACGGCGGTTCCGTGACGTCCGTCGGCGCCGATGCGGCGTGAACGGTTGGGGGGTGATCCCCAGCGTGCGCGTGGGCGACATGCCCGGCGCCCTGCGGTTCTACCGCGAGGTGCTGGGGTTCGACGTGGAGCGCGGAGGGCCGGAGGACTCGAACTGCGCGCTCAAGCACGGCGACGCGCGGCTGATGCTCGAGACGGCGGCGGATCACTACGGGGACGCGTACAACGCGGCCATCCGCGAGCGGCTGGGAAGCCCCTCGCCGCACGCCCTGTACATCGAGGCCGATGACCTCGAGGCGCTGCACGGCCGCGTCGAGGCCGGCGGGGCCCGGGTGGTCGACCCGCTCGCCGAGCGCCCATGGGGCCAGCGCGAGTTCACGGTCGAAGACCCCGAGGGAAACTGGCTGACGTTCTGGCAGGCCGACGCCGCGAGCTGAGCGGGTGGTCCCTCGCAGCGAGACGACGCCGCTCGCCGGACCGGGGCCGGAGCTGATCCGCCCGGCGCTCGACGGACTCGTGCCGTACGAGCCCGGCAAGCCCGTCGAGACCGTGCAACGCGAGCTCGGGCTCGAGCGGGTTGTCAAGCTGGCATCGAACGAAGGGCCCTTCGGGCCCTTCCCGATCGCGGTCGAGGCAATCGAGCGCGCGCTCGCGGAGTCCAACCGCTACCCCGACGGCGGCTGCTACCGGCTGCGCGAGGCTCTCGCCGGGCGTCACGGCGTCGCCTTCGAGGAGGTGGTCGTCGCGGCGGGCGCCGACGCGGTGATCGGCTACGTCTGCCAGTCGACGCTCGACGCCGGCGACGAGGTGGTGACTCCGTGGCCGTCGTTCCCGAGCTACGTGCTGGATCCGATGAAGCTCGGCGCGCGCACGGTGCGCGTCGAGCTCGCCGAGGGGCGGGTCGACGTCGACGCGCTCCTCCGGGCGGTGACGCCGCGGACGAAGCTCGCCTTCCTGCCGACCGTCAACAACCCCACGGGGACGATGACCTCGCGCGACGACGTGCTCCGCTTCCTCGAGGAGGTCCCCGGGCACGTGCTGACCGTCGTCGACGAGGCGTACATCGACTACGTCGACGAGCCGTCCTTCCCCGACGCGATCGAGGAGGCCGCGAAACGCGGCCGTCACGTGCTCGCGCTGCGGACCTTCTCGAAGATCTACGGCCTGGCGGGCCTGCGCGTCGGCTACGGCGTCGGCGCCGCGCCGGTGATCGCCGCGATCCGCAAGGTACAGCGTGCCTTCGACGTGACGACGCCCGCGCAGGAGGCGGCGCTCGCGAGCCTCGACGGGGCAGCGGAGGTCGCGCGGCGCCGTGCCGTGAACCGCGAGGCGATGACGGCGCTCGAGTCGGTGCTCCGCGAGCACGGCTTCAGCCCGATCTCGCCCGCCGTCGGCAACTTCCTCTTCGTGGACGTGGGCGAGGATGCGGACGCCCTGAACGACGCGCTCCTGCGGCGCGGTGTGATCGTCCGCCCGATGGGCTCGTTCGGGGCGCCGTCGGCGCTGCGGATCACGGCCGGGACGCCGGACGAGATCGCCTTCCTCGCCGAGCAGCTCGCCGCGGTCTTCTCGAAGGCCTAACCGCGGCTTCCGGCGCGTGGGCTACCGTTATGCGCTCGGGCGCGCGGCGCCTCGCTCACCATGCGAACGACGCTGAAGAGAGGAGTCGGCCGCGGCGCGGTGCTCAACGGCAACGGCCGGGCGGCGGTCCCTCCGGCGCCGCTGGGGCCCGTCACGGTCTACCGGCAGCCGCCCCCCGTGCCGCGGAGCGGGCGCTCGCTCCTGCTGCGGATCCTCGGCTGGACGGTGCTCGTGCTCGCCGTCCTCGTCGGCGGCACCGCGGGCGGCGCGTACCTGTACCTCCACGAGTCCGTCGCCGCGGTCGCGCCGAAGTCGGTGGAGGTGAAGAAGGCGCTCAAGGCCCTCGACGTGGCGCTCCCCGGTCAGCCCGCGACCGCGCTCGTGATCGGCTACGACCGTCGCGCGGACGAGGCGAAGGGGACGCCGTCCCGCTCCGACACGCTGATGCTCGTTCGTGCGGATCCGGGCGAGAAGACGATCTCGATGCTGTCGTTCCCGCGCGACCTCACCGCCGAGATCCACTGCCCCGGCAAGAGCCCGTTCACCGCCAAGATCAACGCCGCCTACGCCACGTGCGGGCCGAGCGGGGCGCTCGCCACCGTCGGCGATCTCACCGGCCTTCCGATCAACTACATCATCACCGTCAACTTCCGCGGCTTCCGGCAGCTCGTGGACAGGCTCGGCGGCGTCTGGATGGACGTCGACCGCCGCTACTTCAACGACCACGGCGGGCCGACCGGGTACGCGAAGATCAACCTCCGGCCCGGCTACCAGCGCCTGAACGGCACGAAGGCGCTCGACTTCGTCCGCTACCGCCACACGGACTCGGACGTCTACCGCACAGCGCGCCAGCAGCTCTTCGTCCGGTCGTTCAAGGACCAGGTCGAGTCTGCGTTCTCCGTGACGAGGCTGCCGCAGGTGATCAAGGTGATCACCTCGAACGTCGAGGTCGGCCAGGGAGGCGGGAAGGACGTCAGCGCCAAGACGGTGCTGCGCTATGCCGCTCTCGCGTACTCCCTCCCGCCGGGCCACACGTTCCAGGCGCGGATCGAGGGGCTCGAGGGCTTCGCCGACCTCACGACCTCCGCGGAGAACATCCAGCGGGCCGTGCGCGAGTTCCGCAACCCGGACGTCGAGTCGCCCCGCAAGGCCACGGCCGTCGCGCTGGGCGAGAAGCTCAAGGTCCGTATCCCCGCCCCCCGGGAGACCAGCGTGCTCGTCCTGAACGGCAACGGGGTCGAGGGCTCGGCCTCGACGGCCAGCTACCTGCTCTCGCAGCGTGGCTACCAGATGATCGTGCCGCCCAACGGCCTGCCGGCGAACGCGCCGAGCTACGACTACTTCCGGACACAGGTGCACTTCGACGCCCGCGTGAAGGGCGCGAAGCAGGCGGCCGCGAAGCTCGGGAGCCTCTTCGGCACCGCGGACGTGAAGAAGCTGACGCCGCGGATCAGGGCGCTCGGGAACGACGCGATGATCGTGGTCGTCCTCGGCCAGACCTTCCACGGCAGGCTCGCGTCCGCGCCGATCGACCAGACGCCGAAGCGTCAGCCGGCGGCCGTCGTCTCGGGTGCGAGCGCCGTCGTGGACCTCCTCCGCGAGCATCGTCGCGAGATCGAGTTCCCGCTGATGGTCCCGACCAAGATCGAGCGCTCCTCCTGGATCGACCGCGAGATGCCGGTCCGCACGTACTGGATCGACCCGGACCGGGAGCACAGGGCGGTGCGCCTGACGTACCGCCTCGGGACGAACGAGTACTGGGGCGTCCAGATGACGGACTGGGAGGACGCACCCGTCCTCTCGGGGCGGAACTTCGTCCGCAAGATCGGCGGCCGGCGCTACGAGCTCTACTACAACGGGCCCCGGCTGCACATGGTTGTCCTGCGCACCGACGGCGCGACGTACTGGGTCGTCAACTCGCTGCTCGACCGCCTCTCCAACGAGACGATGATCGCGGTCGCCAAGAGCCTGCAGCCCCTCGCCAGGGTCGGCAGGGCCGCGGGCACGGCCTAGGCGGCACCCGGCACAGACGATCTCGTGTCACCGACCATCTAGCCCACCGGGCGCTGCGACTATCGTGCCGCGCGACATGGGCGAGCAGGGAAAGCGGGTCGCCGTCTTCGGCGCGGGCTACGTCGGTCTCGTGACCGGCGCGTGCTTCGCGGAGCTCGGCCACCGCGTCACGGTCAGGGACGTGATCCCCGAGAAGATCGCGATCCTCGAGCGCGGAGAGGTCCCGATCTACGAGCCGGGGCTCGACGAGCTGCTCGAGCGGAACCGGCAGCGCCTCACGTTCACCACCGACGTGGGCGAGGCGATCGACGGCGCGGAGTTCGTATACGTCGCGGTCGGGACGCCGCCCACCTTTTCCGGTGACGCCGACCTCTCGGCGGTCTGGACGGTGATCGACGAGCTGCCTCCGGTCGACCACCGGATCGTGGTCGCGATGAAGAGCACGGTCCCGGTCGGGACGGGGGCGAAGGTGCGCCACCGCCTCGACGCCAGGGGCCTGGGCCACGTCGGCTACGTCTCGAACCCCGAGTTCACCGCCGAAGGGACGGCCGTCAAGGACTTCATGGAGCCCGACCGGATCGTGATCGGCTCCTTCGATCAGGTCGACGCGGACGCGGTCGCCGCGCTCCACGAGGGCATCGACGCGCCCATCGTCCGCGCCGACGTCGCGTCCGCGGAGATGATCAAGCTCGCCGCGAACGCCGCGCTGATGACGCGGATCTCGTTCATCAACGAGATTGCGAACGTCTGCGAGGCGACGGGCGCCGACGTCGTCAAGGTCGCGGAGGGGATCGGATACGACCGCCGGATCGGCAACAGCTTCCTCCGGGCCGGGGTCGGCTTCGGCGGCAGCTGTTTTCCGAAGGACTCCCTCGCGCTGAAGCAGCTGGCGGCGAACTCGGGCTACCACTTCCAGGTGCTGAACGCGGTGATCGAGGTCAACGAGCTTCAGAAGCGGCGCGTGATCGGCAAGCTCTCGGAGCTGCTGGGATCGCTGCGGGGCAAGCGCATCGCGTTGCTCGGGCTCGCCTTCAAGCCGAACACGGACGACACGCGCGAGGCGCCGGCCTTCGTGCTCGCCGGGCGGTTGCTCGCGGAGGGCGCAGACGTCGTCGCCTGGGACCCGATCGCGAGCAGCGACGGGCTCCACGGCGTCGAGCAGGTCACGACCGTCGAGGAGGCGGCGCGGGACGCGGACGCGGTCGTGCTCGTGACCGAGTGGCCGCAGCTGCGAGACGTCGACTGGCCCGCGATCGTCGCGACGATGCGGCGGCCCGTCTTCGTGGACGGCCGGAACATGCTCGACCCGGGGGCGATGCGCGGCGCGGGGTTCACGTACGACGCGATCGGCCGCGCGGCGCCGACCGGCTGATGGAGGCGATCGTCCTGGCCGGGGGGAAGGCCGAGCGGCTGGGCGACGCGACCGGCGGGCTGCCGAAGTCACTGGTGACTGTCGGCGGACGGCCGCTCCTGGCCTGGCAGCTCGGGCGGCTCGCGCGGGCCGGTGTGGAGCGCGTGATCGTCAGCTGCCTCGGAGGGCAGGAGCGCGCCTTCCTGGAGGGGCTCGGTGGCGCGGGCGTCGAGGTCGTGTGCGCCGGGGAGCCGGAGCGGCTCGGGCGGGGCGGCGGGATCCGCTTCGCGGCCGGCTTCCGCAAGGAGTCGGGCGACGTGCTCGCGATGAACGGCGACGAGCTCGTGGACGTCGACTTCACCGCACTCCTCGAGGCGCACCGGGCGACGAGGGCGGCCGCGACCGTCACCGTCGCGCAGCCACCGTCGCAGTTCGGCCAGGTCGACCTCACCGACGACGACCTCGTGACGGGCTTCCACGAGGTCTCGCGCGTGCCGTACTGGGTCAACTGCGGGATCTACGTCCTCGGCGAGGAGGCGCTCGCGCGGTTCCCCGAGAAGGGAGACCACGAGACGACGGCGTTCCCGGAGCTCGCCGGCGAGGGAAGGCTGCGTGCCTTCCGTCACACCGGCATGTGGCTGACCGTCAACACGCCCAAGGAGCTCCGACGCGCGGACGACTACGTGGCGAAGCACCCGGAGTGGCTCGCGTGAGCGCCGCAGGCGGGCGGAGCCCGTACGCCGTCACCCCTCGTCGCGTGGAGAAGCCCTGGGGGTGGGAGCTCGTCTGGGCGGAGGCCGACGCGTACGTCGGCAAGCTCCTCTTCGTCCGGGCCGGCCAGTCGCTGAGCCTGCAGTACCACGAGGTGAAGGACGAGGCCTGGCTCGTCCAGGAAGGGCGCGCCGCCCTCGAGCTGGGCGAGCTCGACGGGAGGCTCGAGACCGTCGAGATCACCCCGGGCGACGCGTTCCGCTACCGGCCCGGCACCGTGCACCGCGTGACCGCGATCGAGGACACCCTGATCGTGGAGGTCTCGACCCCGCACCTCGACGACGTCGTGCGGCTCGAGGACCGCTACGGCCGCGAGGGGACGAGCGCCCCCTAGCCAGGGTGTGTCCCGTTAGGCCCGGATGGCGCGGCTCCTCGAGGCGCGGTCTCAGCATCTCCGCGCCGTGTAGAGGATCGACACGCACGAGCGCATCACGCGGCCGCCGAGCTGCCCGTCGACGACGTCGACAATTCGATCGAGGACGCTCTCCCGGTCGGCAGGGGCCAGCGCGAGGATTGGCGAGAACGTCGCGAAGAGCATGCGTGCCCGCCGGGCGTCGAGCTCGAGCTTCCAGCGGAAGACCTCGATCTCTGGGGCGTCGAACGAGCCCGTGCGGGCAAGGTCCGCCGCGCGCGCCTCGCGGTCAAACGCGAACGCTCCCGCGCGGTCCCGCCGGCTCTGGCCGGGCAGAGTCGGAAGCGGCTCCAGAATCGGCTCCAGCGCCTCGAACAGGTCGTCGGGGTCGTCCGGGTCGTGGAACAGCGTCCACCAGCAGGCCCACCAGCCTCCGGGGGCAAGCACGCGGCGGATCAAGCGCAGTCCGACGTCCTGATCGACCCAATGCCACGCTGTCGCGCTTGCCGCGAGGCGGACGCTTCCGGGCGCCAAGTCGATCTCCTCGAACGGCACGACCGCGATCGTGATCCGGCTGCCGAACCGCCGCCGGAGATACGCCGCAAGCGCAGGGTTGGGCTCGACGACCGTGAGCGGCTCTGCTCCTCGAGCCAGCAGGTCGGCGGTCGCCTGACCTGTGCCTGGGCCGATCTCGAGTGCCGGCGTGCCGGGGGCCAGTCCACAGCGATGGGCTAGCGTGTCGAAGATCCCCGCGGGATACCCGGGACGGCCGACGGCATAGCGCTCCGGATCCGTCCCGAAGACGCGTTGCGCGCTTGGCCCGACCGTACCGACGCCGGTGCTTCGACTGCTGATCCGGGTTCGAGGCCTCACCCGGGACCTAGAAGTAGAACGTCTTCCAGGCCTCCCACCACGTCTCCGCGGTGACGGAGATCGTCCGGTCGTCGACCCCTTCGACGCCCGCCCGGAACCGGAGCTTGTCGACGGCGAGCGTGTGCTTGAACTCGACGATGATCTCGCACGGGCTGCCCGGGCTCCACGGCGCCACCGCCTTCAGATCGGACAACGCCTGCTTCGCGCCCGCCTCGATCAGCTCACGTGCCCGCAACGGCGGGATCTGGCGCGCGGAGGTCGCGCCCAGTCCCTGCTTCACGGCGACGGTCGTGAGGCCCTCTCCCAGCAGCGCGCGGCCCTCGGCGCAGGCCACGTCGTCGCCGGTCACCAGCAGCACCGGGCAGTCCCACGTGCCGCAGAGCGCGGCATGGATCCCGGTCTCGCCGACGAGCGTGCCGTTGAAGCGCAGGTTGAGGTAGTCCCGGCCCGAGACGGTGTGGTTCATGACGCCCCTGCCCGCACCGGCCATCGCGTGCATGCCGACGAGCAGCGCTGCGTCGCACCCCTCTTCGAGGAAGCCCGTGTACTCGGTCCAGTCCTGTTGCACGACGAACTCGCAGCCGGGGTCGAGCAGGTCGGGCACGAGCGAGTTGAACGACCACTCCTCGCCCGCGCCGTGGCAGTCCATGACCACGATCTCCGTGGCACCCGCGGCCCTGGCGCCGCGGACGGCGGCGTTGATCTCCTCCGTGTACAGCTTGCGGCCCTCGTCGTACATCGGCTTGCCGCCGGCCGTCTGCGGCCCCTTGACGATTCCCGAGACGCCCTCCATGTCACTGATCACGTGGACCCGCACGCGGCAAGCCTAGACCCCCGACTACCTTGACACATCCGTGGTAAGGTTTGCCGCGATGCAGACCTACACGGTCAGCCAGGCGGCCGAGCGCACCGGTTGGTCGCCCCGGATGCTGAGGTACCTCGAGTCCACGGGGCTCGTCGTCCCGGAGCGGAGCGCGGCGGGCTACCGACGCTACGGGTCGCAGGAGCTGGAGCTCCTGCGCGGGCTGGCCGAGCTGCGCCGGCGGTACGAGGTCGAGCTCGACGACGTCGCGTTCGTCGTCCGCCTCCGCCGCGAGCCCGAGCTCCGTGCCGCCGTGGAGAGCTGGCTGACCGGCGCGACCGTCCCGGCCGAAGGGGCGAGCGAGGCCGACTGGATCGAATGGGAGCAGCGCAAGCACGAGCGTCTGCTCGTCGCCTGACCGACAAACCGAGAGGAACCATGGCCACGACCATCAAGCACGACGTCAAGGACATCGCCCTCGCGCCGGAAGGCGTGCGGCGGATCGAGTGGGCCGACCGGCAGATGCCGGTGCTGGCGGCGATCCGCGAGCGCTTCGAGCGCGAGCAGCCGCTCGCCGGCTACCGGGTCTCCGCCTGCCTGCACGTGACGACGGAGACCGCGAACCTCATGCGCACGCTCAAGGCGGGCGGGGCGGAGGTCGTCCTCTGCGCCTCGAACCCGCTCTCGACCCAGGACGACGTCGCCGCCGCGCTCGTCGAGGAGTACGGGATCGGGACGTTCGCGATCAAGGGGGAGGACCACGACACGTACTACGCGCACCTCGAGGCGGCGATCGACCATCGGCCGCACGTGACGATGGACGACGGCGCCGACGTGATCGGGATCCTGCACTCGGCCCGCCGCGAGCAGCTCGGCGACGTGATCGCCGGCACGGAGGAGACGACGACCGGCGTGATCCGGCTCCGCGCGCTCGAGCGAGACGGCAAGCTCGGCTTTCCCGTCGTGGCCGTCAACGAGGCGCGCACGAAGCACCTGTTCGACAACCGCTACGGCACCGGCCAGTCGACGATCGACGGGATCATCCGGTCGACGAACGTCCTGCTCGCCGGCCGCTCGTTCGTCGTCGCCGGCTACGGCTGGTGCGGCCGCGGCGTGGCGATGCGGGCCAAGGGCCTCGGCGCGCACGTGATCGTCACCGAGGTCGACGCGATGAAGGCCCTCGAGGCCGTGATGGACGGCTTCCAGGTGATGCCGATGGCCAAGGCCGCCGAGGTGGGCGACATCTTCGTCACCGCCACGGGTGACAAGCACGTCATCGCGCGAGAGCACATCGAGCGGCTGAAGGACGGCGCGATCCTCGCCAACACGGGGCATTTCAACGTCGAGATCGACATCCCGGCGCTCCGTTCGCTCGCGACCGAGACGCGGGAGGCACGGGCGTTCGTCGAGGAGTTCACGCTCTCGGACGGGCGTCAGGTGTACCTCCTGGCCGAGGGGCGGCTCGTCAACCTCGCGGCGGCCGAGGGCCATCCCGCGCAGGTGATGGACATGTCGTTCGCGAACCAGGCGTTCGCCGCCGAGTTCGTGATCAAGAACGCCGCCTCGCTCGAGCGGAAGGTGTACGACGTCCCGACGGAGATCGACGACGAGATCGCGCGCCTCAAGCTCGCGACGATGGGCGTCGCGATCGACGAGCTGACCGAGGAGCAGGCGACGTACCTCGCGAGCTGGGACGAGGGAACGTAGGCGGGGGAACCCCATGGTTCCCCCGGCCGGCCCCCTCCTTCGGGGGTGCGCACGGTTGACCGGGCCTGGCCTCCCGCCGGGCCAAGCCCGGCTCCGGCCGCGCGGGGGCGTGCACAGGCGACCGATGAGTGCAACGACCTGATGCCCGAGCTCGAGCCGCACCGGATCGTCCGCCTCGAGGACGACGCCGTCGTCGTCCTCGACCAGCGGCGCCTGCCGGACGCGGAGGTCGAGCTGCGCTGCGCCTCCGCGGCCGAGGTGGCGGAGGCGATCCGGGTGCTCGCCGTGCGCGGGGCGCCAGCGATCGGCATCGCGGCGGCATACGCGATGGCGCTGGCCGCGGAGCGCGGGGAGGACCTCGACGTCGCCCGTGACGTGCTGGCCTCCTCGCGTCCCACCGCTGTCAACCTTCGCTGGGCCCTCGACGCGATGCGAGAAGACCCGACGCCGGAGCGTGCCGCGCGAGTCCATGCCGACGAGGTGCAGCGCTGCCGGCGGATGGGCGCGCACGCGGCGGAGCTCTTTCCCCCCGGCGCCCGCGTCCTCACGCACTGCAACGCCGGCGGGTTGGCCACGGGCGGCTACGGCACGGCGCTCGGGGCCGTCCGCGCCGCGTTCGAGGAAGGCCGCGTGGCGCACGTCTGGGTCGGTGAGACCCGGCCACTCCTCCAGGGCGCGCGCCTGACCGCCTGGGAGCTCGAGCAGCTGGGCATTCCGCACGCGGTGATCGCAGACGGCGCCGCGGCCTCGTTCATCGGCAACGGCGACATCGACCTGATCGTCACGGGTGCGGACCGGATCGCGGCGAACGGTGACACGGCGAACAAGATCGGCACCTACGGCCTCGCGGTGCTCGCGGCGCACCACCGCATCCCGCTTGTTGTCGTTGCGCCGACCTCGACGCTCGACCCCACGGCGGCATCGGGGGACGAGATCCCGATCGAGGAGCGCGACCCGGCGGAGGTCACGACCCGCTTCGCCGCCCGGAACCCCGCTTTCGACGTGACACCGGGCGAGCTCGTCACCGCGATCGTGACCGAGCGCGGCGTCCACAGGGTGCCCTACGCGGAGACGCTGCCCCGCGAGACGGCCGCCGCCCGATGATCCTCGACCAGGTCGACCGGGGGACCCGGGAGGTGCTCGACCGCTTCGGGTTCGACCCGGATCGGTTCGAGACACTGCGCGCCCGCGTCATCTCCGGTGAGCTCTCGCCCGAGTCGAATGTCGTACGTGGGCGCGTCGAGCCGCCGGCCGATCACGACATCACGCGGCTGCCCGACACCGGCTCGGATGAACGGGCCGAAGCCCGGCAGGCGGGCGTCGCCGCTCTCGAGTCCGGGCGGATCGCCCAGGTCGTGCTCGCCGGCGGCATGGCGACCCGCTTCGGCGGGGTCGTGAAGGGCGTCGTGGAGGCCCTCGACGGCCGCAGCTTCCTCTCCTGGAAGCTCGGCGAGACGGCACGGCTCGCCGATGCGCTCGGGGTGGAGATCCCGGTTGCGCTGATGACGAGCTTCGCGACCGCAGACGAGACGCGGGCGCACGTCGACACGCTCGACGTCCCGGAGCCGCTCTGGTTCTCGCAGTTCGTCTCGTTGCGGCTCACGGAGAACGGCGACCTCTTCCTCGACGACGGCCGGCCGTCGCTGTACTCGCCCGGCCACGGAGACCTGCTGGAGGCGATCCGCCGCTCCCGGACGCTCGACGCCCTTCGCGCGCGAGGCGTCGAGCACGTCGCCGTCTCGAACGTCGACAACCTCGGCGCGCGACTCGACCCCGTCGTGATCGGCGCCCACCTTCTCGCAGGGCGCCCGATGACCTCGGAGGTCGCGGTCAAGCAGGGCGACATGGGGGGTGCTCCGGCGCGCGTCGACGGCCGCCTCGGTCTCCTCGAAGGGCCGCAGTTCCCTCCGGGCTTCGACCAGGAGCGGATCCGGGTGTTCAACACGAACACCACGACGCTCGCGGTCGACGGGCTCGACCGCAGCTTCGACCTCCAGTGGCTCTACGTCCTGAAGACGGTCGGCGGCCGCGCGGCAGTCCAGCTCGAGCGGCTCTACCACCATATCGCCTGGGAGCTCGACACGACCCTCCTCGAGGTGCCTCGCGACGGGCCTCGGGGACGGTTCTTCCCGATCAAGGAGCCCGGGGACCTCGAGCGCTCCCGTCCGAAGCTCCACGAGATGCTGTCGGCGCCGGTGCTCGACTAGGCCCGACCCTGCTCGGGCAGGGCGGCGTCCGGGCCGAGCAGCTCGGCCCCCAGGAGCTGCGTGAGCCATTTCCTGTGCCGGTCGCTCGTCCAGCCGAGCTCGGACACGAGCAGGTGGTAGAGGTCGGGGCTCGCGAGGGCGCAGTAGCGCAGGCCGGCCTCGCTGACGGTCAGGCCGGGACGCAGGTCGTCTCGGAGGTGCGTTCGAATGCGCTCGGTCTGGGCTGCCAGCCGATCCTGGAGCAGCCGGCGGCCAAGCGTGGCCGCGAACGCCTCCTTGTCGGCCGCGCCCCGGATCACCGCGTGGATCGGGCGGGTCCGGGCGAGGATGCCGCAGCTGTGCTCGACCAGCCTCGCGAGGCGCTCGCGCGCGTCGGAGAGCGAAGCGACCTCGGTGGACCACCTCGCGTCCACCGCCGTCGGATCATCGGTGCCCGCGATGGCGGATGCGATCAACGACTCGAGCACTCCGCGCTTGCCGCCCAGGGAGAGATAGACGGTCTGCGCGGAGACGCCGGCGCGATCGGCGATGGCTGCGACAGTCGTCCCGGCGTACCCGCGCTGGACGAACAGCCCGAGGGCCGCGTCGAGGACCCGTCCCCGTGTCCGCTCGGCCTGGTCGGCCCGAAGCGGGGAGTGGTACCTGCGCGACGCCTTGACTTTCCCGGTCATTCGACTAGATTACTTCCCAATTCATTCGAGTCCTTCTCAAGTCAATCGGTGACCGTGGGACGACTCGTGGAGTGCTGATGGATCGGCTCCATCTGGACGGAGTGGATGTCTCCTACGAGGTGCGGGGGGACGGCCCCAAGGTCGTGCTCCTCCACGCTTCGGCCTTCGCCTCGTGGTTCGGACCGCTCGTCGAACGCATGCCGGGGTTCTCCGCGGTGCGTTACGCCCGCGAGCCCGCCCGGGTGGATGGCGGCTTCGAGCCTCTCTCGGCCTCCGAGGATGCCGCCGTCTGCGCCCGGCTGATGGACCACCTCGGGTGGCCGACCGCCCATCTCGTGGGGCACTCCTACGGCGCGCTGATCGCGCTCCAGGTGGCGATGGACGCGCCGGCGCGGGCGCGCTCGGTCGTGCTCCTCGAGCCTGCGCTCCGCGGCGTCCCTAGCTCCGCACAGGTCGTCGCCTCGTTGTCCTCTGTGGCGGACGCCTATAGGAGAGGCGACAGAGACACCGCAGTCGACCTGTTCCTCCAGACAGTCTGCGGGACCGGCTACCGCGACATCCTGGAGCGGGTGGTCCCTGGCTCGTTCGACACGGCTGTGCGGCACGCAGACCTCTTCTTCCAGGTGGAGATGCCGGTCGTGCAGCAATGGAGCTTCGGTGCCGCCGAGGCGGCCTCGGTGGCGCAGCCCGTGCTCAACGTGACCGGCGATCGCACCGCCCCTCGTTTCGTCGAGGGGGCCGACCTGCTCCAGCGTTGGTTCCCCGGGGCAGAGCGGTTCACGCTCCCGGACGCCGGGCACCTGCTCATGGTCGAGAACCCCGAGGCGCTGGCCGTCGGCCTCGAGGGGTTCTTCGGCCGGCACCCGATCGGGTAGCCGCCCGTCGTCCGCGTGCACGAAGGCGGCGCGAAGACGGCACGCCCGCGTCACAGCCTGCGTCCTAGCCTGAGACATGGGCGTGCTCGGGCTCGTCCTCCCCTCCCGTTGCGCGGGCTGCGACGTCCCCGGACCGGCGCTCTGCACCCCGTGCGCTGCGGCGCTGATCCGCATCGGACCGCCCGTCTGCGAGCGTTGCGGCTGCCCGGGAGCCTGGCCGGTGCGCCGCTGCGTCGAGTGCGCGGGCCGGAGGCTCGCGTTCGCGCGTGCCCGAGGAGCAGTCGTCTACGACGAGCGGGCGAGGCGGCTGATCTCCGCCTGGAAGGAGCGCGGCAGGCGCGACCTCGCCGGCCCGCTCGCCGCGATCGTCGAGGAGCTGATCGCGCGGCCCGGCGCCGACGTGGTCACGTACGTGCCCGGCGATCGCGAGCGCGGCAGAGAGCGGGGACACGTGCCCGCCGCGCGGCTCGCACGCGCGCTCGGCGAGCGGTGGAGCCTGCCGACCGAGGGGTTGCTCACGCGGACACGCGCGTCGGTCAGGCAGGCGGCGCTGCCGCGCGCGGAGCGGCGCGCCAACGTCCGAGGGGCCTTCGTGGTGGCGCGGGACGTGCCTCGACGGGTCGTCCTCGTCGACGACGTCTACACCACGGGTGCCACGGTCTCGGCCTGCTCGGGCGTCCTTCGACGCGCGGGCGCGCGGCGTGTCGAGGTCGTATGCCTGGCCAGGGCGGTGCGCTAGCGTTGGAGGCGAGCAACGAGAGGAGGCGCCATGCGACTGCAGGTCACGGTGCGGCACGGGCACGTGAACGACGGGGTCCGGAGCTACGTGGAGTCGAAGTTCGCCAAGCTGGGAAAGCGCCTCCACGAGACCACGCTCGTGGACGTCGTGCTCGATCGAGAGCGGAACCCGCGAATCGTCGACGATCACGTGGTCGAGGCGGAGCTCCACGTCAAGGGGCCGAACCTCTTCGGCCGGGAGGCCGCGACCACCTACGAGGCCGCCACGGACCTCCTCGTCGACAAGCTGGAGCGTCAGATCGTGCGCCAACGCGACAAGAAGGTGCAGGAGCCCCGGCGACGAACCGGGATCCCTCCGGCCGAGCCCGTCCCGGTCGAGCAGATCGAGGAGACGCTCCGCACCGGCGCCGACGGATAGCCCTTGCCGCTTCCGCACGATCCCGGGCCGCACTGGGGCGAGGTCGGGATCCACGGGCTGCACCGTCACCGCGAGTGGGATCTCGTGACGACGGTCGAGGTCAGTGGGCTCGTAGGGGAGGAGGCGTGGTTCGTCGCACTCCCCGACGGACGGGTCGTGATCGAGGAGGGCATGGTCGATCCCTCTCCTCTGGCCCACGCCGTCGCCCTGGCGCCGCCGTATCGAGCACACGCAGTGCGCCGCGACATGGCGCTTTGGGTCGTGGGAGCGAAGCGCATCGAGACCGTCACGCTGCTCGAGGACCCCGGCGGGGACGCCGTCGAGCTGGCATGGGACGGGAGGGAGCGCACGGTGCGGATCGACGGCGAGCCGACCCTCGCGGGCGTGCCCGAGCTCGAGCGGCTCGCGTCGGCGCGTCACGCGACGTACGTCGTCACGGCGCGCCGCCTCGAGGGCGACGTGTGGGAGATCTCGGTGACGCCGCTCTGATCGCTGGGCTCAGGCGAGGGGGCCGGAGCGCCAGCTCACGCTTCGCCCCCGTGCCCAGCCGGAGCCCCAGCTGTCCGTCGCGAAGAGCATCGGCTGCCACGGCTCGACCTGGATCACCTGGAGCAGGGTGTCGTCTCCGGTGGCGACGCGCCGCGCCCGCACCTGGCTACCGGTGCGGTACACGACCCGTCCCTGGCGGTGGTCGAGCATCCGTGCGCCGGCCGGAAGGGTGACCGATGCGGGGCCGACCGTGACTTCCCGTCCGATCTGGACGAGCGGGCCGGGAAGCGCCAGGGCGATCGCCACGACGTCCCCCGGCTCGTGCTCGACCGTCCGGATCACCTGTCCCGTGCTCGAGAGGAGTACCTCGCGCCCGTCCGCGAGCGACGCCAGCACGCGGGCCGGGCCGGGGCCGACCCCGGACGTGAGCAGTCGCACGGGGCTGCCCAGGTCCTTGCGGAAGAGCCGCGCGCCCCCCTCGCTCACGTAGGTGACAGTGTCCCCGACCGCGTAGGGGACACCGTCGCGGGTGCCTGCGCCGAGCACGATCGCTGCGGGGCCGCCGGATTCGGACGAGGCGAAGGCGAGACGTCGCGGCGACCTGCGCGTGGGGGTCGCGGTCCAGAGCTGCCAGTCGGTGAAGTTCCCCCCGATGTGCGTGAGCCAGAAAGCCCGGTGCCAGGACGTCGAGACCGCGGAGATCCCGAAGCCTCCGCTCGGCCCCTCCTCGCAGCCGCGGATCGTCCGCTCACCGTACGTCCACAGGCCGCGTGTGGCGGTGTCCCAGAGCCGCACCGAGCCGCAGCTTGCGCTCGTCTTGCCGACGGCGTAGACGACCGAGCGACCCGTGACGGAGAGCGCCGTGACGGGTGCCGCGTTCACGACGCTGCGGCCCGGTGTCAGCACCGCGCCTGCGGTTGCCGGAACGGCGAGCGCCACGAGGAACGAGATCGCCACGAGTCGCATCCCCGGAATCATGGGCCTCGCGCATGAAGGCGCGATTATGGGTTCGTTCGGAAACGAGCCGCGCGAGATCGGCCGCAGCGAACTCGGTACCCTCTACCCATGCCCACCACGAGCTTCGGACGCTTCGAGAAGGTCCTCCGGATCGGCGAGGGACGACGTCTCAAGCGGCTCGGCGAGCAGGCCGCGTACATCACGTCGCTCGAGCCCGATTTCGAGGGCCTCTCGGATGCCGAGCTCCTCGCCAAGACAGCCGAGTTCAAGCAGCGGATCGAGAACGGCGAGTCGCTCGACGAGATCCTCTACGAGGCGTTCGCCGCCGTCCGGGAGGCACGCAAGCGGGAGTCGGGGCAGCGCCTCTTCGACGTCCAGCTGATGGGCGGGATCGTCCTGCACGAGGGCGACATCGCCGAGATGAAGACGGGCGAGGGGAAGACCTTCGTCGCGAGCGCGCCGCTCTACCTGAACGCTCTGGCCGGCGACAACGTCCACCTCGTGACCGTCAACGACTACCTCGCGAAGCGCGACGCGGAGTGGAACCGGCCCGTGTACGACCGACTCGGCGTCACGGTTGCCTGGATCGAGAACATGATGCCGTTCGCGCGGCGCCGGGAGGCGTACGCCGCCGACATCACGTACGGGACGAACTCGGAGTTCGGCTTCGACTACCTCCGCGACAACATGGCCGTCGCCCTCGAGGGAACCGTGCAGCGCGGGCACGTCTTCGCGATCGTCGACGAGGTCGACTCGATCCTGATCGACGAGGCGCGGACGCCGCTGATCATCTCCGGCGAGCCCGAGACCGCCGCGAAGACGTACTACGACTTCGCACGGGTCGTCAAGGAGCTCGAGGGCGCGCCGCTGACCCGCAAGGTGATGAAGGGCGAGGACGAAACCGAGCTCTCGGGCGCGGACTTCCTCTACGACGAGAAGTTCAAGACCGTCTCGCCCGCGCAGTCGTCCCTCGACAAGGTCGAGCGTGCACTGGGGATCGACAACCTCTACGACCCGCGCAACGTCCAGCTCGTCAACCATCTCACGCAGGCGCTCAAGGCGCAGTCCCTCTACAAGCGCGACGTCGACTATGTCGTGCAGGACGGCGAGGTCAAGATCGTCGACGAGTACACGGGGCGGATCATGGAGGGGCGCCGCTGGAGCGAGGGCCTGCACCAGGCGATCGAGGCGAAGGAGGGCGTCGCGATTCGCGAGGAGAACGTCACGCTCGCCACGATCACCCTGCAGAACTACTTCCGCCTGTACGAGAAGCTCGCCGGGATGACGGGCACGGCGAAGACGGAGGAGAAGGAGTTCGTCGAGATCTACAACCTCCACGTCGTCGAGATCCCCACCAACGTCGCCGTCGCGCGCGCCGACGAGAACGACTACATCTTCAAGACGAAGGACGCGAAGTGGAACGCAGTGCTCGAGGACATCGTCGAGCGCCACGAGGCGGGCCAGCCGGTGCTCGTCGGCACGATCGCGGTCGAGACGTCCGAGTACCTCTCCGAGCTCCTGACGCGACGCGGCATCCCGCACAACGTGCTGAACGCGAAGGAGCACGAGCGCGAGGGACAGATCATCATGGACGCAGGTCAGCCGGGCGCGGTCACGATCGCGACGAACATGGCCGGCCGCGGCGTCGACATCAAGCTCGGCGAGGGGGTCGTCGAGGCCGGCGGGCTGTACGTGCTCGGCACCGAGCGACACGAGTCGCGCCGGATCGACAACCAGCTGCGCGGCCGCTCCGGGCGTCAGGGCGACCCGGGCGAGACGCGCTTCTACCTCTCTGCGCAGGACGATCTCGTCCGCCTGTTCGCCGGCGACCGGATCCACGGGATCATGGAGCGCTTCAAGATCCCGGACGACCAGCCGATGGAGGCGTCGATCCTCTCGCGCCAGATCGAGAACGCGCAGAAGAAGGTCGAGGAGCAGAACTTCGTCTCGCGGAAGAACGTCCTCAAGTACGACGACGTGATGAACACGCAGCGCGTCGTCATCTACGAGCAGCGGCGGCGCGTGCTGGAGGGCGACGACCTCTCGGACGAGATCCGCACCTGGATCGAGGAGGTCATCGCCGCAAACGTCGCCCAGTTCACCGACGCCGAGGCGGCCGAGGAGTGGGACCTCACCGGCCTCGTCGCGCAGATGCGCTCGCTCTACGGCACCGACATCACGGTCGAGGAGCTCCGCGAGGAGGTGGCGGTCGACAGCCGCGACGCTCTCGTCGACGAGTTCGTGGAGGATGCCCTCGATACGTACGCGGAGCGCGAGGAGTCGTTCGGCTCCGACCTGATGCGCGAGATCGAGCGGTACGTGATCCTCCAGATCGTCGACACCCGCTGGCGCGAGCACCTGGAGTCGATGGACTACCTCCGCGAGGGCGTGCACCTCCGGGCGATGGCCCAGAAGGACCCGCTCGTCGAGTACCGCGGCGAGGGCCACGTGATGTTCGAGGAGCTCGGGCGCGTGATCCGCGAGGAGGTCGTGCTCACTCTGTTCCACGTCGAGGTGCAGCGCGAGGAAGCCGAGCGCCAGCTCCAGCCCGTTGCCGCGCCGCAGCCCACCGCGTACGAGCACGAGAGCGTCCACGGCGCGGATGCGATCGCCGCCGCCGGCGGGGGGGCCGCGACCGCGCTCGCCCCGGCGCCTGCGACGACGGCGACCGGCGCTCCCAAGCCGGTCGTCAACGAGCACCGGGACATCGGGCGAAACGACCCGTGCTGGTGCGGGTCGGGCAAGAAGTTCAAGCGCTGCCACGGCGCTTAGCGTTGGGGAAGCCCATGGTTCCCCAACGAGCCCTCTCCTTCGTCGTGCACGGGTAGGAAGGAGCGCCATGGGCAGAACGACCTCGATCGTCACGGGCGTCGACTTCGTGTCGATCCCGACCAGGGACCTCACGGCGGCGGCCGACTTCTACGAGAACGTGCTCGGCCTGGAGCGCTCGAGCGCCTGGCAGCGTCCGGGCGAGGAGCCGCTCGGCATCGAGTTCGAGACCGGTACCGTCACGATCGCCCTGATCGCCGCCGAGCAGGTCGGCATCCCATTTCAGCCGCACGAGGTCCCGATCGCCCTCCAGGTCGACGACGTCGCGGTCGCGCGCGCGGAGCTCGAGGCCCGCGGCGTCCAGTTCAAGGGCGAGATCGTCGACAGCGGGGTCTGCCATCAGGCGCTCTTCGAGGATCCCGACGGCAACTCGCTCGATCTCCACCACCGGTACGCGCCGCGCGCAGCCAGGGCCTGAGCCATTCGGAGCTCGACGGGCGCGCGTCGGCGGTGTCTGGCTTTCGTCCCGGATCCGCGCTCGCGTGGCGATGGGTGCGCGGCCGCGGTGTCTGCTTCAGCCGGACACCTGCTCTCACGCCGGACGACGCGCTTCTCCTCGGCTCAGCCGCTCCTCCAGGTGCACGTCGACCGTGTCCCCGGCCTCTTTCCCGATCGCGCGACGGGTGTCTGCTTTCAGCGGAAGCATGTGGGTCCCGTCCCCCATCGCCATGAAGGCGCTGCGAAACGGATGGCCGTCGACCGTGCCGGCGACCTTCACGAGCCCCCGCGTGCCGAAGAACTCGACGGAATCGGGCATCACGACGTACGTCCAGCCGGCCTTGCCCGGGCTCTTCACCAGGGTTGCCGTGAACCGCTTCCTCAACGGTGTTCGAGCCTGATCCGGAGGCGTCTGGGTAGCCATGTTCGTCTCCTTTCGAGCGTCGGCGACCACGTGTCCGCGCATCGCGATTCGGGGCGCTTTGGTCTCGATGATCGATGCCACGATCTCGCGCGTTCGGCTGCGTGGCCTGGCGCGTCTGGGCAGCTCCCGGTGAGGACGATCTCATGGCATCGATCAGCTAGTGGTCACGTGTGGGATCGGACCCCCGTCGGCGGCGGATCTCATCGGCGTTCCCGGGCGACGAGCCTGGCCGTACGTCGGAGCGGCCCGCGACCGGGCCGGAACCTGCGCGAAAACACGGCACGATTCCGGCACACACGCGTGACGAGATCGTGGATACCGTGACTTCAGGGGGGCCATCCGCCCCCCTGGGGGAACGTGGGGCCACCGACGGAACCGCCTTCGCCGCCGTCACCGTAGCTCCCGCCGCCCCCGCGCCCGCCACTGACGACCGCGGTCGAGCCGCCGGGGAGGAGCCTGGGACACAGCTGGGCGGGCCGACCTGGCTCCTGCTCGCGCTCCTCTCAGCGTCGCTCGGCCTGTATGCCGGCATTGCAGCAGACGTGGTGCACAACGGACGGCTCGCCGAGGTCGACGTCGACATTGCGACCTGGGTCGCGGGCTCGATGCCGAGCTGGGCCGAGTGGCTCGCGCGGCCGTTCACCTGGGTCGGTGGCCTCGTGGGCGCCACCGCGGTGGTCGTGGCCGCGGCAACCTGGCTTCTCGTCCGCAGCTCCCGCGCCCAGGCGCTGATCCTCCTCGTCGCAGCAGGCGGGATTCAGCTGCTCGTGATGACGGGCAAGGAGGGCTACGACCGCCCGCGCCCCGACGTCGGGAGCGCGATCGACCTCCCCTCGTCGTTCTCGTTCCCGAGCGGCCACGCGGCGACGGGCATCGCCGTCTTCGGGCTCCTCGGGCTGCTCGCGTCGATCTACGCACGGACCAGAGCTGCCCGAATCGCCGCGGTCGTGGCAGGGTTCGCGCTCGGCGCGGCTATCGGCGCGAGCCGGGTGGTCTTGAACGTGCACTACCTCTCCGACGTGCTCGCCGGCGCGTGCCTCGGCTTCGCGTGGCTCGTGACGTGCATCCTGCTCGTGCGCCTCGCCCGACGCCTGAGGAGCTGAGCCCGGGGCGCGGCCCGGACCGTCTCGACGCCAGCCGGTACGATCGCCGGCATGGCAGTCACGGACGACAGGCCCGTCGCCGACCAGCTCGAGGAGCTCGGGACCCAGCTTGCCTGGGTCCGTGACTACCTTTGACCCCGATGCGTTGACGCGCCGACTGGCGGAGCTCGAGGAGACGATGGGCTCGCCGAGCTTCTGGGACGACCAGGCGCAGGCCGCCCGCATCTCGACCGAGCACGCACGCACGACGCGCAAGCTCGAGCGGTACGAGGCGCTCCGCCGGGAGGTCGACGAGGCCGCGGAGCTGCTCGAGCTGGACCCGGAACTCGAGGCCGAGGTCGCGGAGCAGGTCGCACCGGTGCGCGACGAGCTCGCCCGGCTGCAGGAGGAGGCGCTGTTCAACGGCGAGTACGACCCGGGAGACGCGGTCGTCACGATCACCGCCGGCACGGGCGGCACGGACGCGCAGGACTGGGCGGAGATGCTTCTCCGCATGTACCTGCGCTGGACCGCCGACCGCGGCTTCCAGGCCGAGCTCGTGGAAGCGAGCCCCGGGGAGGAGGCGGGGCTCAAGTCGGCGACGTTCACCGTTCGCGGTGAAAACGCCTACGGGCTGTTCAAGGCGGAGCGCGGCGTCCATCGGCTCGTTCGCCTCTCCCCGTTCGACTCCGCACACCGGCGCCATACGGCGTTCGCACAGGTGGTGGTCGCGCCGCTCCTGCCCGAAAGCGAGGAGGTCGAGATCGACGAGGGCGACCTGAGGATCGACACCTACCGCGCGAGCGGGGCGGGAGGACAGCACGTCAACAAGACGGACTCGGCGGTACGGATCACGCACCTCCCGACCGGCATCGTCGTGCAGTGCCAGAACGAGCGGTCCCAGACGTCCAACAAGCAGACTGCGATGCGCATCCTGCGCTCGCGGCTCGCGGAGCTCGCCGAGGAAGCGCGGGAGGCGGAGCTCGCGAAGGAGCGGGGGAGCAAGGTCGACGTCGGCTTCGGCAGCCAGATCCGCTCTTACGTCCTCCATCCGTATCAGATGGTCAAGGATCACCGCACCGACCACGAGGTCGGCAACGCGCAGGGCGTCCTCGACGGCGCGCTCGACGGCTTCGTGCAGGCCTATCTCCTCGCTCGCGCGACTGGCAGGGCCTAGCCGTCCGACGGCGATCTCGGGCTGATCCGTCGCAGGACTCGGCTACAATCGAGCGAACCTGAACCGGAGCGGCCACGGGGGTCACTGCCGCGTAGAACGCTCTCGCCCGGTGCATGGACGATCTCCTCACATCAGCATCTGATTCCGCCGCCGCGCTCCTGGAAGGCCCGGACGCTTCGACCGACAACGGCTCGAAGCAGGCCGCCTCCGCGGCGATGATCGTCTTCGAGGACGTCCGGAAGGTCTACGACCCGGATGTCCTCGCCCTCGATCGCGCCTCGTTCGTGATCGAAAAGGGCGATTTCGTGTTCGTCGTGGGCCCCTCGGGCTCGGGCAAGTCGACCATCATCCGGCTCCTCCTGAAGGAGCTCGAGCCCACGTCGGGCCGCATCATGGTCGGGGGGCGCGACCTCACCCGCCTGAAGCGCTCGAAGGTGCCGCTCCTGCGCCGCAACGTCGGCTGCGTGTTCCAGGACTTCAAGCTGCTGCGCGACCGCTCCGCATTCGAGAACGTCGCCTACGCGCTGCGTGTCCAGGGCGAGTCGTCGACGTCGATCCGGCGCAAGGTTCCGGAGGTGCTCGCGCTCGTCGGCCTCGCCCACAAGGCCGGGTCGCGGCCCGACGAGCTCTCGGGCGGGGAGCAGCAGCGCGTCTCGATCGCGCGGGCGGTGGTGAACCACCCGCCGCTCCTGATCTGCGACGAGCCGACCGGGAACCTCGACCCCGACACGTCGGTGGGGATCATGCAGCTCCTGCACAGGATCAACACCGCCGGCACGACGATCCTGATGGTCACCCATGACCGCGAGATGGTCGACAAGATGCGCAAGCGCGTGATCGCGCTCGACGACGGGAAGGTCGTCCGCGACGAGCGCCGCGGCGGGTACGAGACGGAATGAGCCGCTTCAAGCTCGTCGTCTCGGAGGCGTTCCGCTCCATCGGCTCCAACATCTCGACGTCGTTCGCCGCGACGATGACCGTGCTGATCGGGATGTTCCTGCTCGGCCTGCTGATCGCCCTGGGCTCGTGGGTCGTCTCGTGGTCCGAGCACGTCAAGGACCAGCTCGAGGTGAAGGTCTTCTTCGTGGAGGGCGTCACGCCCAAGCAGGTGAACGCGGTCGGATCGTTCCTCCGCACCGACGAGCGGATCAAGGACTACCAGTTCGTCTCGCGGGCGGAGGCTCTCGAGCGCATGCGGAAGAAGTACCCGGAGCTCACCGAGAATCTCCCCACCAACCCGCTCCCCGCGTCGTACGAGATCACGCCGAGGCGGGCGGAGGCGGTGAAGGAGCTCTCTGCCGCGCTCCGCGCGCAGGAGTTCGCGGGCGTCGAGCGCGTGAAGGACGGGCAGCAGACCTCGAAGCGGATCCTCCAGGTCGCACGGGTGATCGAGGTGGTGTTCCTCGTCGCGGTGATCGTCCTGCTGGCGGCCTCCGTCCTCCTGATCGCGAACACCATCCGGCTCTCGATCTTCTCCCGCCGCCGCGAGATCGAGGTGATGAAGCTCGTCGGGGCGACGAACTGGTTCGTCCGCGGGCCGTTCATGGTCGAGGGCCTCCTGTGCGGGCTGTTGGGTGCGCTCGCCGCCGTGGTACTGCTCCTCGTCGGCAAAGAAGTGGCCCTGCCCTCGATCCTGGGTCACATCGACTCCTCCGACGACGTGCGTGCGCTCGGCTTCGGCCTGATCGCGCTGATCCTGCTCTGCGTGGGGCTCGTCGTCGGCGCCCTCGGCTCGGGGCTGACGTTGCGCCGGTACCTCAAGGTCTGACCACCACACGGCCGGCTCGGCCAGGGCGATTGGGCCTTCCTGGCGTCGGCACCGCTCTCCGAGCCGTGTCCGGTGCGGACGTGTCTACGTGCCTGGCACGCTCCTCGCCCCGCTTCGGCGTCAACCCGCGCTCGAGGAGCGCAAATTGCGACGTTCTCGGCGGTCCGACTTGGCCTGATCGGACGCGGCCGTGTCGGACGTGGCTACGTGCCTGGCACGATCCGGCTCGGACCACGCCTGGGGGCGCACCGACGGCGCGGCTACCGTTGCCCGATGCCGCGCAGCCGCCGCTCCCGCCCGCCGAGGCGCCCTTCCCGCTCGGCGCGCCACGCCCGCGCCACCGGCGCCTACAAGCGCGCCGCAGTGAAGCGCGCCGAGGACCGGATCGAGATCCGCCTGCCCGAGCGGCGCACGCCGCCGGAGAGCGTCGTCGCGCACCTCGGCCCAACGAACTCGGGTAAGACCCATGACGCGCTCGGGTTCCTCGCCGAGAGCGGCCGCGGGGTCTACGCGGGGCCGTTGCGGATGCTGGCGCAGGAGGCGCACCGACGTCTATCGGCCCAGCTCGGGGAGGGCCGCGTCGGGCTCGTCACCGGTGAGGAGCGAGTCAACGAGCACGCGCCCATCCTCTGCTGCACGGTCGAGATGGCTCCCGGCTCGGGTGAGGTGCTCGTGCTCGACGAGGTGCAGTGGGCGGACGACGAGGAGCGGGGCGCGGCCTGGACGCAGCTGCTGCTCGCCGGGGAGTACCGCCACGTGCGGCTGCTCGGCGCGCTCGACGCGCTGCCGCTCGTCCGGCGGGCGTTTCCCCACGCGGAGCTCCGCGTGCACGAGCGCAAGCTGCCGCTGGAGTTCGTCGGTGCGAGACAGCTACGCGGGCTCGCGGTGGGCACCGTCGTGGTCGCCTTCAGCCGCAAGGCGGTGCTCGCGCTCGCGGGCGAGATCAATCGGCTGCACCCGGACAAGGTGGCCGTGCTCTACGGCGCGATGCCCCTCGCGTCGCGCCGCGAGGAGATCGACCGCTTCCTCTCGGGCGCCGCGGACGTGTGCGTGGCGACGGACGTCCTCGGGCACGGCGTCAACCTTCCGTGCGAGACGCTGCTGTTCGCGGAGACGACGAAGTTCGACGGCGAGGCGCGGCGCAACCTGCTGCCCTGGGAGCTCGCCCAGATCGCCGGCCGGGCCGGCCGGTTCGGGCTGGTCGAGCGCGGGCACGTCGGCGTGCTCGTCGGCGTGCCGTGGGCGAGCGCCGACCCCGAGCTCGTCGAGTCGGCGCTCGAGCCGCACGTCCAGCTCCCCGAGGGGTACCGCGGCTACAGGATCGTGGACGAGGCGCGGATCGGGCCGCGCCTCGGAGATCTGGGAATCGACGACCCGCGCGACCTCGACGCCGCCCTCGCAGCCTGGCATCGCGTCGCGACGCGTCAGTGGGCCCACGAGAGCTGGCTCGCGGTCGAGTCGCTCCAGCCCATCCGCGGACGCCTGGCCGTGGTGGAGCGCCATCTGCGGAGCCGGGGCAGGCGCCTCGGCCTCGACGAGACGTGGCAGCTCGTCAATGCGCCGATCGATCCCGACGGCGCAGAGCTGCTGGGCGTGCTGGCGCTCGCGGTCGCCGGGGATCGTGCGCAGCGCCCTCTGCTGCAGTTCCTGCTCGACACCTCGCGGCTTCGCGACGCCTCCCTCGAGGAGGCGGAGGAGGCGGGACGGGTCGCCGCCATCCTCCGGTGGTTCGCGCTCCAGTACCTGGGCGTCGGCGGCGTGACGATGGAGCGGGCGGCCGCGCTGGAGCAGGCGGCCGCGGAGCGCGTCGTCAGGCGCCTGTCGGTCGAGGTGCGCGACGGCAAGCTCGGGCGCTGCCGCTCGTGCGGCCGGACGTGCCCGCCCTGGTATCCCCTCTGCGACAGGTGCGCGCGGTCGGGCCGGCGGTAGGCCCGCGGCTGGGGCACCACCCCCGCGCGCGCGCCTGATATGACCTTGGGCATGGACGTCGATGAGCTGCGCCGACTCCCCCCGCTCGCCGGAGTGAGCGAGACGGGCCTCGCGCGCCTCCTCACGCGCGCCGCGGAGCTGGAGGCCGAGGAGGGCCAGGTGCTCGCCCTGCAGGACGACCCCGGAGCAGGGATGTTCATCCTCTGCGACGGCACCGTCTCGGTCGAGCTCCGGTCGGGCAGCCTCGAGCTCGGGCCGGGGGACTTCTTCGGCGAGCTCGCCCTCCTGGTGGACGACGGCGCGCGGGTCGCCCGCGTGCGGGCGACGACACCCGTGCGGTGCCTCTCGATCCCCCGCGCGGACTTCCTCGCGCTGGTCGAGACCGAGCCCAGCTTCGCGCTGCACATGCTGCGGGAGCTCGCGCGCCGGCTGACCGAGGCTCGCGCGGCGGTCTAGGCTCCGGGGGGCGGCAGGTCTCGCCCTACAATCCGCCGCGTGTCAGGCTCCAAGCTCATCGCCGAGAACCGCCGCGCGCGGCACGACTACCATCTCCTCGATCGCATCGAGGCCGGTCTCCAGCTGACGGGGACCGAGGTGAAGTCGCTCCGCGAGGGCGGTGCCCAGCTGGGGCAGGCCTACGCGGAGATCCGCGACGGCGAGGCGTGGCTGGTCGGTGCGTCGATCTCGGAGTACGCGCGGGGGAACATCTCGAACCACAGGCCGGAGCGCGACCGCAAGCTGCTCCTCCATCGGCGCGAGATCGACTCGCTCTACGGGAAGGTGCGCGAGAAGGGCCTCACGCTCGTCCCCACGCGGCTCTACTTCAAGGACGGTCGCGTGAAGGTCGAGATCGCGGTGGCGCGCGGCAAGGAGCGGATCGACAAGCGCCGCGACCTCGCCGAGCGTGACGCGCAGCGCCAGATGGAGCGCGCGCTCAAGGCGCGCCGCTAGCCGTCTCGTCCTCGATGACGCGTCGCATCGTTCGTGCTGCCCACTCGACGTCTGGTGTCTCGGTCCCGTCCCAGCGCTCGATCTCCGCGGCCGCCCACGACGCCCAGCGTGCGGCGGCGCGGGCCTGCTCGAGCATGAGCGTCAGCAGGAGGGCGTTCACGTGAATCCGGTCGGGGAAACGCCCGTTCCCTCCTGCGTACTCGTCGCCGAGACGGAGGAAGTGCTCGATCGTCTCCTCCGCATCGACCGAGACGCGGGCAACCGCCGCTAGCAGGTCCGCCTTCGAGCCGAGGTTGCCGTACAGGATGCGAAGTGCAGCCTCGGACTCGAGACGTTGCCCCGCCGGGGGCTCCTGGAGCCAACCACGAAGCGCCGCGCGCCCCTTCGCCGTGATCGCATAGACGGTGCGTTTGCGATCGCCGTTCCACTCAGCCGTGGCGGAGGCGTAGCCGTCCTCGACGAGGCGCTTGGGCTCGGCGTAGAGGTTGCTCTCGGCCCGAGGCCAGATGAAGTGGAGCGACCGCTTCATCAACTGGGCGAGGTCGTAGGTCGCCCAGGGCTGGATCGCGAGCAGGCCGAGGATCGCGTACGAGGTCGTCGTGAGAGGTCGACTTGACATTGCTCCTGACAGGAGTATATCTTACTCCTATCAGGATACTCCTATAGGGAGTATTCGCGCGATTGGAGGAGGAGACATGCATCTCTCGCTTCGGCGCCTTACCAGCCTCACGGCGACGGTGGCGCTCCTCGCGACGCTCGCGCTCGGCGTGGCGCCGGCTGCGCTCGGCGACGACTGGGCTCGCGACCGCGCCGCCGGGATCGCCCTGCAGCAGCTCGATCCGGCAATCCGCACCGCCATCGAGGTGCGCTCGTCGGAGAGCCCGATCGCGTCGACTGCCGATGCGACGGCGCCGTCGCCCGACGACGGCTTCGCGTGGGGCGCGGCATTGCTGGGTCTCGGTGCAGGCGCCATCGGGATGTGCGTCTTGCTCGGATGTGTCACGCTCGTGCGGCACGATGGCCGGCTTCGCAGCGCCTGATCGGAACGGGGGGATCCGGATGTCGAGGCATCCGGATCCTCCTCCGACACCCGCGATTCGCCGGGCGCGCGCGGACGAGCTCGACGTCATCGCCGCGCTCTTCGGGCCGGCGCTCGCGGTCTATCGGGGGTCACGTTCGGATTGGATCCTCGACGCGTACCTCGCCGACCTCGTCGACCCTGCGCGCGTGCGCGGAAGGTTCGATGTGGCGGAGACCTACGTCGCGGTGCAGACGGGGCGCATCGTCGGGTCGATCGCGTTCTACCCCGACATCGTCCTCGAAGGCTGGAGCAACCTCCCAAGCGGCTGGGCGGGATTCCGGGCGCTGGTCGTGGATCCCGGTGTCCGCGGCGCCGGTATCGGGCGGGCGCTCGTCGAACGGTGCATGGCGCGAGCGCGAGGGGTAGGCGCACCGACGCTGGGAATCCACACGATCTCGCTGTTGACAGACGCGGTACGCCTCTACGAGCGGCTCGGCTTCGTCCGCTGCCCCGAGTTCGACCTACTGGCCGCGGACATCTTCCCCGCCGACGACGCGGACGACATGACCGGCCGCGCGTTTCGCTACGACCTCGCGCCGGCATCCATCCGACCACCTCGCGCCGTCTCTGGGCCGTCGGCTAGCCGAGCGTCGGGAAGCAAATCGCGCCGCGCACCGTGATCGAGCCGGGCGTGACGACGTACCCGAAGCGCTCGTTCAGTCGGCGGATCGGCTCGTTGCGCTCCTCGTTCTGGGTCTCCAGACGCTCGTAGCCGCTCTCCTTCGCCCACGCGATCTCGGCGGCCTTGAGCGCGCGGGCGATCCCGCGGCCGCGCCAGGCGCGCAGCACGCCCGTCATGTCGTGCATCGCGACGGTCGGGCGCGCGAGGGAGAGCGACAGCTTCGCGTAGGCGACCACTTCGCCCTCCGCGAACGCAAGGAACGTCGCTTCCGGGCGGTCGCCCGCGCCCTGCATGTCCATCGAGAGCCACTCCTCGAAGGAGGCGATCTCGGCTTCCTCCTCGCCCGGGACGTCGGGATACGCCTGACGAGCGACCTCGTACATGCCTCGCTCGACGCCCGGCCGCTGTGCCCACGAGACGATCTCGATCCCATCGGGGGCCTCGACCCGTGGCGCCTCGATCGCCGTGAGATCGAGCACGAGCATCGAGTTGCGCCCGACCTCTACGAACCCTCGTCGGCCGGCCCAGGCGAGCGACTCGGCGTCGGCCTCCTTGACGCCTCCCATCAGCTCCCCGTAGCCGAGGCCGCGCGCCCACGCCGAGAGCTCGGCGAGCAGTGCCGAGCCGAGACCACGGCCGCGGGCGTCGCCGACCACTCGCACCTCTGCCCGCGCCACGCCCTCGGGCGAATGCCAGCCCCCGACCCCGATCCCGGTGCCGACGTCGCGCCCGGCCTCGGAGGCGAGCAGCCAGATCGTCTCGCGCGCCTGGCGCTTCCAGTCGAGGTATCCCTCCGCCGTGTCGACCTCGTCGAGCGCGGCCTTCGATGCCTCGACCCAGCGGTCGAGCTCGTCCTCGTGGATCTCCCGGATCTCGGTCACGGGCGCAGCCTAGGGCAGCGTTCCACGCTGTGGAGCCGTAGTAGGCTGGCCACAGGCTCACTGGACGAAGGGAGGCCGCCAGGTGCGAAGCGTTGCGCTGACTGTGAACGGGACGCGGCACGAGCTCGAGCTCGAGCCTCGCGAGCTGCTCGTCTACGTCCTTCGCGATCGACTGCGGTTGACGGGCACCAACGTCGGCTGCGACACGTCCTCGTGTGGTGCGTGCACCGTGCTCGTCGACGGGGCGGCGGTGAAGTCCTGCACGGTGCTGGGCGTGCAGGCGGAGGGGGAGGAGATCACGACCATCGAGGGCCTCGCGAGGGACGGTGAGCTCCACCCCGTCCAGCAGGCGTTCCACGACCGCCACGCCCTCCAGTGCGGCTTCTGCACGCCGGGGATGGTCATGGCGACCGTGTCGCTGATCGAGCACGGCGAGGCCACGGGCGAGGAGGCGATCCGCATCGGCCTCGAGGGGAACCTCTGCCGTTGCACCGGCTACCACAACATCGTCGCAGCGGTGCAGGACGCTGCGAGCGCAATGGGGAGGGCGTCATGAGCGCGACGGAGGAGAGGACGGCGTACGTCGGCGCTCCGGTCAAGCGGCGGGAGGACGAGCCGCTCCTCACCGGGCGCGCGACCTACGTCGACAACATGGCCCCCGTGGGCACGGTCTCGATGGCCGTCGTCCGCAGCCCCTACGCACACGCGCGGGTCACGAGCATCGACCTCGAGGCGGCACGCGGGGCCGACGGCGTGGTGGCGGCCTTTTCCGCAGCGGACCTGCAGGGTGACTGGAAGGCTGCGATGCCGTGCGCGTGGCCGGTCACCGAGGACATGAAGAACCCGCCGCACTATCCGCTGACCGACGTGGCCTGCTACCAGGGCGACGGCGTCGCGGTCGTGATCGCAGAGTCCCGCGGCGAAGCGCAGGACGCGGCCGAGCTGGTCGAGATCGACTGGGAGCCGCTCGACGCGATCGTCGACGTCTCCAAGGCGCTCGACGAAGGATCCCCGCTCGCCCACCCGGAGCTCGGGACGAACGAGTGCTACGTGTGGCGGCTCGACACGGACGCCACCGGGGAGGCGCTCGAGGACGCCGACGTCGTCGTCACCTGCCGGTACTACCAGCCGCGGTTGATCCCGAACGCGATGGAGCCTCGGGCCGTCGTGGCGGTGCCCGGCGCGACGGGCGACCTGACGCTGTACTCCACGACGCAGATCCCGCACATCCTGCGGCTCCTCGCCGCGGCGACGCTCGGGCTCAACGAGTCGAAGGTGCGCGTCGTCGCGCCCGACGTCGGCGGCGGCTTCGGCTCGAAGTGCGACGTCTACGCCGAGGAGCTGCTCGCCCTCGCGCTCGCGGTTCGACTCGGCCGTCCCGTGAAGTGGGTCGAGGAGCGCACCGAGGGATACCTCTCGACGATCCACGGCCGGGACTTCGTGACGGAGTACACGCTGGCCGCGCGCAAGGACGGGACGATCACCCACTGCCGCGCCAAGGTCACCGCGGCAATGGGCGCCTACCTGCAGCTCGTGACACCGGGGATCCCGCTGCTCGGGGCGTGGATCTACTCAGGGCCGTACGCGATCCCGAACTACAGCGTCGAGTTCACCGGCGTCTTCACGAACACGACGCCGACCGACGCGTACCGCGGAGCCGGCCGGCCCGAGGCGACCTACGTCATCGAGCGGACGATGAACGCGCTCGCCGACGAGCTCGGGATGGACCGGCTCGAGGTTCGCCGCAAGAACTTCATCACGGAGTTCCCGTTCACCATGGCCTCGGGGCTCACGATCGACTCGGGCGACTACCACGCCTCGCTCGACAAGCTGCTCGAGCTCCTCGATCTCGACGCGCTCCGCGCGGACCAGGCGAAGCGGCGCGAGAACGGCGAGGTGAAGCAGATCGGGGTGGGCTTCTCGACGTACAACGAGATGTGCGGGCTCGCGCCGTCCCGCATCCTCGGGGCGATCCGGTACGCCGCGGGCGGCTGGGAGCAAGCGACGGTCCGCTTCCTGGCGACCGGTACGGTGCAGGTCGTCACCGGCACCTCCCCCCACGGCCAGGGGCACGAGACGGCCTGGGCGCAGATCGCGGCCGAGCGGCTCGGCCTCGAGGTCGACGAGGTGGAGGTGCTGCACGGCGACACGGCCGTCTCGCACTTCGGCCTGGACAGCTACGGGAGTCGGAGCCTGCCCGTCGGCGGCGTCGCCGTCTGGCACGCGGGTGACAAGGTGATCGAGAAGGCGCGTCAGCTCGCCGCGCACGAGCTCGAGGTGTCGGCCGACGACCTCGAGTACGCGAACGGCTCGTTCGCCGTGAAGGGCTCCCCCGACAAGGAGCGCACGCTCAAGGCGCTCGCCTTCTCCGCCTGGGCGGCGCACGATCTCCCCGAGGGGATGGAGCCCGGCCTGGAGGGGACGGCGACGTACGACCCTCCGAACTTCTCCTGGCCCGGCGGCGCCCACGCCGCCGTCGTGGAGGTCGACACCGAGACCGGCGACGCGCGGCTCGTGCGGTACGTCGCGGTCGACGATGTCGGCGCGGTCGTCAACCCGATCATCGTCGACGGCCAGGTGCACGGCGGGATCACGCAGGGGATCTCGACCGCGCTCTACGAGGAGGGCGTGTACGACGAGGACGGCAACCTGCTCTCGGCGAACCTCCTCTCCTACCTCGTGCCGTCCGCGGCCGAGCTGCCGTCGTACGAGCTCGATCGCACGGAGAGCAAGAGCCCGACCAACCCGCTCGGCGTCAAGGGGGTGGGGGAGACGGGCACCATCGCGGCGGCACCGGCGGTGCTCGGCGCCGTGCTCGACGCCGTCTCGCACCTCGGCGTGAAGGACATCCAGATGCCGGCCACACCCGAGCGTGTCTGGCGTGCGATCCAGGAGGCGAAGGCGTGATCCCCGCACGGTTCGACTACGACGTCGCCGAAAGCGTCGAGCACGCGATCGAGCTGCTCGCCGCGGGTGGGGGCGACACGAAGCTGCTCGCGGGCGGCCAGTCGCTGATCCCGGCGCTCAAGCTCCGCATCGCGCGTCCCGCGAAGCTCGCCGACCTGGGGCGGCTGGACGATCTCGCGTACGTGAAGGACGGAGGCACGCACATCGCGGTCGGGGCGATGACCCGGCACGCCACCGTTGCGAAGGATGCGCTCCTCGCCGAGCACTGCGCGATCGTCTCTCACACCGCGGCACAGATCGGGGATCCGCAGGTGCGCCACCGGGGAACGATCGGTGGAACGCTTTCCCACGGCGATCCGGCCTCGGACATGCCGGCGGTCGTCCTCGCGCTCGGTGGCGAGCTCGTCGCCCGCGGCAAGGGCGGCGAGCGGGTCATCCCGGCGACGGAGTTCTTCACCGGCGTCTTCGAGACGGCCCTCGCACCCGACGAGGTGCTCGTCGAGGTACGCGTCCCGAAGCTCGCCGCGTCGACCGGGTGGGCCTACGTGAAAGCGAATCGGCGGGCCCAGGACTGGGCGACGGTGGGCGTCGCGGTGCTGGTGCACCGCGACAACGGCACGGTGGCGGGCGCGTCGATCGGGCTCGTCAACATGGGCGGCACGCCGCTTCGCGCACGTGCGGCGGAGGATGCGCTGGCGGGCGGAGCGTCGGTGGGCGATGCGGCCGCCGCGGTCACCGACGGTGCCGAGCCGCCGAGCGACCTCGCGGCCTCGTCGGAGTACCGTGCTCACCTCGCGCAGGTCGTCGCCAGAAGGGCCCTAGAGCAGGCGATGGCGGATTAGAACGGGACGGGCATTGCCCGTTCCACGCTAGAAGCCGATCGGCGACTCGATCGCTTCGGCCAGCGCGTCCTCGGGGCGGAGGTCGTCGTCCTCGATGATCAGGCGGTGCGTCAGGACGTACGGCGCCATCTCGCGCGCGTCCTCGATCGTCGCTGCCTCGCGACCCTCGAGTCGCGCGTGCGCCTTCGTCGCGCTCATCAGGTGGATCGCGGCGCGTGAGCTGGCACCGAGCATCACTCCGTCGATCACGCGCGTCTTGCGGACAACGCCCACGACGTAGCGAGCCACTTCTTCCGGGACGAGCGTCGCGTCGAGCTCGAGCCTCGCCTTGTCGAGCCCCACGATCCCGAGCAGGGGCATGATCTCGCCGAGCATGTCCGGCG
>NZ_DASTCS010000041.1:0-36886 GCF_035710885.1 Gaiella sp.
CGAAGCCGAAGAGGCCGAACGCGCCCGCATCGAGGCCGAGGCGGCCGAGCAGGCCCGCATCGAGGCGGAGGCCGCCGAGCGCGCGCGACTCGAAGCCGAAGAGGCCGAACGCGCCCGCATCGAGGCCGAGGAGGAGGCGGCCAGGGTGGAAGCCGAGGCCGCGGCGCTCGCGCCGGCCGAGCTCGAGGCGCTGCAGGGCGATGAGGAGCTCGAGACCGGGACGGCGGAGGTCGCAGATCGGCGCGAGTCGCGTGCCGACGCGCGCCGGCGCCGTCGTGAGGAGAAGGCGGCCGCCAAGCGGCAGGCCGAGGAGGAGCACCGTCGCGCGAAGGCCGAGGCCGAGCAACGCAAGCGCGACGAGGCAGCCGCCCGTGAGGAGGCCAAGCGCCGTGCCGCCGAGGAGAAGATCGCTGCCAAGCAACAGGTCGAGGACGAGCGGCGTCGGGCGATCGAGGAGAAGGAGGCGGCGAAACGCCGGGCCGAGGAGGAGCGGCGTCAGGAGATCGAGGAGAAGGAAGCCGCCAAGCGCCGGGCCGAGGAAGAGCGCCAGCAGGCAAAGCTCGATGCCGAGCAGCGCAAGCGGCAGGAGGCGGCCGCGGCCGAGGCCGCCCGAAGCCGGGAGGCAGCGGAGAAGGCGGCCGCCAAGCAGCGTGCCGAGGAGGAGCGCCGCCGCGAAGCCGAGGCGAGGGACGCGGCGAAGCGCAAGGAGGAAGAGGAGCGGCGCCGGCAGCGGGAAGCGGCGAAGGCGCGACGCGCCGGAGGCCTGGGGCGGCTCCTCAAGCGGGAGGAGCACGACGAGTACGACGAGGACGACGAGACGCCCGTGGAGCCGATCCCCGACATCGTCGAGCGGCTCCGCTACTACTCGCGCGATGCGCAGGCATCCGAGGCCTCCGGCGCCGAGCCGGAGCCGGGCGAGGCGGTCGGCGACGACCCGCCCGCGTTCCGCACCGCGGACTCCGAGTAGCCCTCGTCACGTCCTCGCGGAGGCCGTCGTCGGTCACACTGAGGGCATGAGCCAGGTCGTCGAGGCACCGGTCGAAGCGCCGGTCGAGACCCGCGAGCCGTCCTTCGAGGAGACGCCGGTCGACGAGCGCCCGTGGGTCGTGATCGTGTGGAACGACCCGATCAACCTGATGAGCTACGTGACCCTCGTCCTCCAGCAGCTCTTCGGCTACTCGCGCGCGAAGGCGACGCGCCTGATGCTGCAGGTCCACAACGAGGGGAAGGCTGCCGTCTCCACCGGGACACGGGAGAAGGCCGAGCTCGACGTCTCCCGGCTCCATGCCCACGGCCTCTGGGCGACCATGCAGCAGGACTGACGGTGCTGCGACGCGGCATCGATCGTCGGCGGGACGGCACGTACCGCGTGCGCCTGCCGCCCGAGGAGCGGGACGTGCTCGCCGCGCTGCCGGGCCAGCTCCGCGATGCCCTCGCAGCCGGCGAGCCGACACTCCACCGGCTCTTCCCACCGGCGTACGTGGACGACGATGCTGCGAACGTCGAGTATGCGAGCCTCGTCGGCGCAGGGCTCCTCGAGGGCAAGCTGCACGCGCTCGCCGAACTGGAGCGCACGGCGCACGACGCATCGCTCTCGGAGGCGGGCCTGCGCACCTGGCTCGGCGCGCTCGAGAGCCTCCGGCTGGTGCTCGGAACCCAGCTCGACATCACCGAGGAGAGCTACGGCACGCTCGACGTCGACGACCCCGATGCCGCGAGGCTCGCGCTCTACCACTGGCTGTCGTGGCTCCAGGAGGAGGTCGTCCAGGCGCTCTCGGCGTCGCTTCCGGACGGGAGGGACGACGACTGACCCCGAACGTGGGCTCAGGGCACGACGAGCACGCGCCCCGCTTCCCCGGCCAGGCTCGCCTGCACCGCCTCGTCGACCCGCTCGAGCGGGAACGACGGACCGAGCGTCGACGCGAGGTCGAGCCGGCCCGCGCGGACCAGGTCGAGCATCGCGGGGAGCGAGATCGCCGGGTCCTGGGACCCGTAGAGCGTGCCGGTGAGGAGCTTCTCCTTGCGAATCAGCTCGAACGGGTCGAGGTCGAGGCGCAGGCCCTGCGCCGGCAGGCCGACGATCACGGTGGTGCCCCCGTCGCGGGTGAAGCGCAGCGCCGTCGCGCTCGTCGCCGGATCGCCCACCGCGTCGAACCCGTAGTCGGCGCCGTCCGGCAGCTCGGAGCGGATCAGGTCCCGGAGGTCGTCCGGCGCCGCGACGTGGGTCGCGCCAGCCCCGCGCGCCGCCTCGAGGCGCGCGTCGACGGGGTCGCAGACGACGATCGTCGAGGCGCCGGCAATCCGCGCGCCCTGGACGACGAACTGGCCGACACCGCCCGCGCCGATCACGACCACCGACGCATCGGGCACGACCTTGGCCGCGTAGAGCACCGCGCCGACCCCGGTGAGCACGGCGCAGCCGAGCAGCGCCGCCTGGTCGAACGGAAGCGCACCGACGAGGGGAAGCGCGACCTTCTCGGTCACGACGACGCGGTCTGCAAGGCAGCCCGTCGCGGTGCCCCGGTAGACCGTCTCGCCGCGGTACGACATCCGTGTCGTCCCGTCGGGGAGCGTCCCGTTCGGGATCGCGGCGTTGAGCGGACGGCACGTCGCGGGGCGGCCGCGCCGGCACCCCGCGCACTCGCCGCACGACGGCGCCCACGAGAGCACCACCTCGTCGCCGGGGCGCACCATCGTCACAGCCTCGCCGACCTCCTCGACGACTCCCGCGCCCTCGTGGCCGAGCACCATCGGCGTGGGGCGCCGGAACTCGCCCCTCACCTGGTGGAGGTCGGTGCCGCAGATCCCCACCGCCGCCATGCGCACGACGACCTCGTCGGGACGGGGCTCCTCGAGCTCGATCTCGGCGACCTCGAGCGGCTCGCCGACGGCGTGGAAGAGTGCGGCGCGGGTCTTCATCGTCGTGCGGACGGGCTCGTGAGCGTGTCACGAGCCCTTCCGGTCAGCCGCCGAGGGCGGCCTTCACGTCGGCACAGTTCGTCACCGTCGACACGTTCTGGAGGGCGAAGTTGATCGAGGCGTTGTGCCAGTCGGCGTTCATCGTCGAGCAACCATCCTCGGGAACGACCATGTAGTAGCCCTTGTCGGCGCCCGTGCGGGAGGTGTGCTCGATCGACATGTTCGTCCAGGCGCCCGTGACGATGATCGTGTCCCGACCGAGCCCGGCCAGGAGGTTCTCGAGCTTCGTCCCCTGCCAGGCGGACATCCGCATCTTCTCGACGACGAAGTCGCCGTCCTGCGCCTCGAGCCCGTCCGCCGGCGCCGCGCCCCACGTCCCGCGAACGAGCGCCCCGGCTGCGACACCCTCGAACAGCGGCGCGTTGACCTTCAGCCCCGGCGCTCCCTCGTCGACGATGTACCAGACGTGGATCACCGGAATTCCCTTGTCCCGGCAGAACGCCGCGAGCTCCTTGACGTTCTCGACGACGTTCTGATCCTTGGCGTGCTGCGGCGCGCCGGACTCGGCAAAGGCGCCGCCGTCGATCATCACGTCGTTCTGCAGGTCCTGGACGATGAGGACGCAGCGCGACGCGTCCAAGCTGTAGTCCGGCATCTCGTCTCCTCCTCGCTCTAGCGCATGTACGGCTCGCGCCGCGGGCCGACCGTGGTGCGGATCGTGTAGACCGACGTACTCGACGGGATGAACAGCGTGTGCCAGTCTGGCCCGCCCCAGGTGTGGTTGCCGACGTTCTCGGGCACGAGGACGGTGCCGAGGTGCTCGCCCTCGGGAGAGATCACCCAGACGCCACCCGGGCCGGTGACCCAGATGTTCCCGCGCTCGTCGCATTTCATCCCGTCCGGTATGCCTTCCTCGATCACGCCGCTGCCGATGCCCTCGAAGAACATGCGGACGTTCGAGAGCGTCCCGTCGGCGTCCACGTCGTAGACCTTGATGTGGGCGCGGGGAGTGTCGTTCACGTAGAGGAGCGATTCGTCGGGCGAGAAGCAGAGACCGTTGGGCATGTCGAACTCGTCCTTCGCGACCGCGAGCTCCAGCTCGTCCTGCCCTCCCCCGGGCGGGATCCGGAAGACGCCCTGCCAGCCGAGCTCGCGCTCGCGCTCGATCCCGAACCCCGGGAACCGCCCGTACCAGGGGTCGGAGAAGTAGATCGTGCCGTCGGAGCGGACGGTGACGTCGTTCGGGCTGTTGAGGTACTTGCCCTCGTAGTGGTAGGCGAGCAGCTCCCGCACTCCGTCTTGCCGCTCGCGCACGAGCGAGCTCGTGACGTGCTCGCAGACGAGCAGGTTCCGGTCGGCGTCGAGCGTCATGCCGTTGCACTTGAACGCGGGGTTCCGGATCTCCGTCACCTCGCCTTCGAGGGTGACCTTCCGCCGGATGTCGGCGGGCATGTCGGAGAAGTAGAGAACCTCGTCGTCGGGGTGCCAGATCGGCCCCTCCGTGAAGGTGAAGCCGGTCGCGAGCTGCTCGACCGCCGAGCCCTCGTCGACGAGCTCGAAGATCGCGTCCGACTTCGCGTCGATACCCGACACGGCGTTTCTCCTTTCGTGACAGCTGCGTCCGCGCGACTCTACCCCGGTTCGCGGGCGGGAATCCGCGGTACCGGATCCCCGTCGCCGCGAATCTCCGCCCGCGACGGGCGTGGCACATCCCGGAGGACGGCCGATCCTTCGCGCTTCGCCACCACGACGACCTCGGCGCGGGTCGCAGTACGCTCCACCCGTGCCCGACGCCGACACGGTCGTCTTCATCCCTGCCTGGAACGAGGAGCGCAGCCTCCCTGGCGTCCTCGACGAGCTTCGCGCCGGGCTCCCCGATTCCGACGTCCTCGTGATCGACGACGGCTCCACGGACGCGACGGCAGCGGTCGCCTCGGCCCACGGCGCGCTCGTCGTCTCGTTCGGCGAGAACCGCGGTCTCCGCGCCGGCATCGCAGCGGGGTACCGCGAGGCGCACGACCGCGGCTATGGCTTCTGCGGCCGGGTGGACGCCGACGGTCAGCATCCGGTGGACGAGCTGCGGCGCCTGCTCGAGCTCGTTCGCTCGGACCGGTGTGACGTCGCGGTCGGGTCGCGGTTCGCGGAGGGCGAGGGCTACGGCGCCGACCGCTACGAGCCGTCGCCCGCGCGTCGGTTCGGGATCGGTCTCCTGCAGAAGGCCATGCACGTCCGGCTCGGCAGGCCGTTCCACGACCCGACGAGCGGCATGGCCGCCGTGAACCGGAAGGCGATGCCCGTGATGGCGCAGCCGTACGTGAGCGGCGCCCCCGAGGTCGAGGCGCTGCTGCGGCTGAAGGAGGCCGGCCTGCGGGTCGAGGAGGTCGCCGTGCACATGCGCGAACGGGCGCACGGCGAGTCGAAGCTGCAGGGGCGAAAGGCCGTCAAGCTCGTGCTCACCGTGGTCGGCACGCTGCTCTTCTTCCGCTGGCTGCGACGCCGCCGGTCGTGAGCCGGCGCGGCGCGCAGCGCGGGCGTGCCAGGCACGTAGCCACGTCCGACACGGCCATGGCCGCGGCGTACGGGACCGGCGGTAGCACCCGACGGAACCATGCGGGTTCGGGCGCGCGCGAGGCGCCGCTCGACGCGAAATGCGTGCCAGGCACGAAGCCACGTCCGATCGGGACGCGTCCGTGAAGGCTCCTCGCGGCGTCCGCGTCGTCGTCGTGCTCGGCTACTCGGACGGTGCTCGCGGCGAGCTCCATCCGGTGTGTGCCGCCCGCCTCACGCATGCGGCGGAGCTGACGACGGCGGACGACGTGGTCGTCCTCTCCGGCTGGGCACGTGCCCCGCACGCGCCGTCCGAGGCCGAACTGATGCATGCCTCATGGCGCGGGCCGGCGCGCGAGGTGGTCGTCGATCCGGACGCACGGACCACGGTCGAGAACCTGGCGAACGCCCTCAACGATGTCCTGCGCGTCGGTGCCATGGAGGTCCTGATCGTCACCTCGGCCTGGCACGAGGCGCGGGCGAAGGCGGCGCTCCGCTGGCTTGTCCGTCACACGGGTGTGAAGGTGCGGTCCACGTCGCCGCCGGGCGCGTCCCGCCGGGCATTGCTCCGAGAGCTGACGCTGTGGCCGCTGCTGCCGTTCCAGCTCTGGTGGGCCGGCCGGAAGAGCTGGCGGATCTGAGTCACAGTGGATCCGGACGGCCGGGACGCGAGCCCACGTCCCGTACGTCGCTCGACCGGGCGTCGAGGCGCGCCGTGCGACCGCCCTCAGGCAACCTCCGCGTGGATCCGCTGCTTCGCCTCGCGCAGCGGGCCGCCGGTGCGCTGCGCCCGCACGGCGAGGATCTCCCCGAGGATCGAGAGCGCCGTCTCGGCCTGTGTGTCGGCCCCGATGTCGAGACCGCAGGGCCCCTGGATCCGGGCAAGGTGCTCCTCGGCGACGCCGGCCTCGAGCAGCCGCTCTCGCCGGCGCTCCTGGTTGCGGCGCGAGCCGAGCGCCCCGATGTAGAACGCCTCGGTGTCGAGCGCCGCGATCAGCGCGGGCTCGTCGAACTTGTCGTCGTGCGTGAGGACGACGATCGCGGTCTGGTGGTCGGGTGCGACCTCGGCGATGGCGTCCTCGGGCCATTTCAGGATCAGCCGGTCGGCGGACGGGATGCGCTCCGGAGTCAGGAACGTCGCGCGCGCATCGGCGACGATCGCCGTCCAGCCGAGGAGCTTCGCGCCCTGGCTGAGCGCCTCCGCGGTGTCGACCGCGCCGTACACGAGCAGCCTGGGCGGGGGGCCGTACCACTCGGCGAACACCTTCGCGCCGTCGACCTCCACGATCCGGTTCCGCCCCCGTCGCACGAGCTCGTGGAACTGCTCCAGCGCCTCGGCCGGGACACCGTCCCCGATCGTCTCGCCGTCCTCGACGACGAGCGCCTTCGAGCCGACGCCGTCCCCCTCCACCACCGTGAACAGGACGGCCCGGCCGCCCGTCGCCTGGAGCTCCGCAAGACGCTCGACGAGCTTCACTCCACGGCCTCCACGAAGACGTCGATCTCGCCGCCGCACGGGAGACCGACCTCCCAGGCCTGGTCGTCGGTGATGCCGTAGTGGAGGAGCTTCGGCTCGCCGGTCTTCATCACCTCGAGGGCGTTGTCGTAGACGTCGCTCTCGACGCAGCCGCCCGAGACCGAGCCGCACATCTTCCCGGACTCGGACACGGCGAGGCTCGTTCCGACGGGACGTGGCGCGGAGCGCCGCGTCGCGACCACGGTGGCGACGACCACCTTCTCGCCGGCCCCGCGCCAGGCCTCGACCTCGGACAGGATCTCCTTCACGCTGCGTGCCTCCTTTCGATGCCGGCGAGCACGGCCGCCAGCTCCTCGAGACTCCTCAGATTATGGCCGGGCAGGAACCGGTCGACGTACGGCAGCGCCGCGCGCATGCCGCCCGCGAGCGGCTGGTACTGCGGATTCCCCTTGAGCGGGTTGACCCACACGACCGCGTAGGCCGCCCGGGCGAGCTTCGCCATCTCGCGGCCGACCAGCTCGGGATCCTCGCGCTCCCAGCCGTCGGAGACGATCAGCACGATCGCCCCCCGGGAAAGCGCGCGCCTGCCGTAGACCTCGTTGAACTCGCGCAGCGAGGCGCCGATCCGCGTGCCGCTCCCCCAGTCCACGACGGCCTCGGTGCAGCGCGCGAGCGCTGCGTCCGGGTCGCGCGTCTCCAGGTCGGGCGTCAGCCGCGAGAGCCGCGTCCCGAAGGCGAACGCCTCCACGCCGCGCCCGGTGCCGACGACGGCGTGCAGGAAGAGGAGGAGCGCGCGCGCGTAGCTGTCCATCGACCCCGACACGTCGCACAGCACGACCAGCTTGCGCGGGACGTCCTTGCGCGCGCGGAACGGCCGGTCGAGCGGGTCCCCGCCCGCTCGGAGGGAGCGCCGGAGCATGCGCCGCATGTCCAGGCGGTCGCCGCGCGTGTCCGCCGTGCGCCGGCGCGAGTGCCGCTGCGGGCGCGTGCGGGCGATCCGGCCGATCAGCTCCCGCAGGCGCCGGAGCTCGTCGCCCGTCAGCTCCGCGAAGTCCTTGTCGCGGAGGAGCTCCTGGCCGGAGGCACCCAGCTCGAGCGGATCGCCGGGGTCGGCCTCCTCGTCGGTCTCGCGGGTGCGCAGCCGGTCGGACGGCGCCTGACCGACGCTCGTCTCGAGCTCGGCCGCGGACCGCGCGCGCGCCGGCGGCAGGACGGGTGCGCGCAGGAACCAGGCGCTGAAGGCTCGATCGAACAGGTCGAGCTCGTCGTGGCGCGAGACGAGGGTCTGCCGGAGCGAGAAGTAGACGTCTTCCTGGCGCGCCAGGTCGACGGAGTCGAGAGCGCGCAGGGCGTCGGCCACGCGGCCGGGACCCACCTCGAGCCCGGCCTCGTGGAGCACGCGTCCGAACGTGACGACGTGCGTGAGGATCGCGTCGCCGGCGGCCACGTCGCTAGCGGGCCGCGGATGCGGCGCGCGCCTCCTCGACGAGGCGCGACAGGGTCTCGTCCTGGACCGCCTCGATGTCCTCGCGGTACTTGAGCACCGAGCCGAGGGTCTGCTGCACCACCTCGGCGTCGATCTCCTGGCGGCCGAGCGCATTCAGGGCCATCGCCCAGTCGATCGTCTCGGCCACCCCCGGCGGCTTGGCGAGGTCGAGGCCACGGAGCTCGCGCACGAAGGCGGCAGCCTCTGCCGCGAGCTGCTCGGCGATCCCCGGGACCCGCAGGCGCACGATCGCGATCTCCCGCTCGATCGAGGGATGTCCGATCCAGTGGAAGAGCGCCCGGCGCTTGAGCGCGTCGTGCAGCTCCCTGGTCCGGTTCGACGTGAGGATCACCGCGGGGCGGCGCCGCGCGGCGATCGTCCCCAGCTCAGGGATCGTGATCTGGAAGTCGGAGAGGACCTCGAGCAGGAACGCCTCGAACTCCTCGTCCGCGCGGTCGATCTCGTCGATCAGCAGCACGACCGGCCCTTCGCTGTCGATCGCCTCGAGGAGCGGCCGTCGGATCAGGTACTCGGGCCCGAAGAGCTCCTCCTCCCGCAGGGTTCCCTCCTGCGCGGCGCGGATGTGGAGCAGCTGGCGGGGGTAGTTCCACTCGTAGACCGCATGCGCGACGTCGAGGCCCTCGTAGCACTGCAGGCGGATCAGCCGTGCGCCGAGGACGGTCGCCAGGGCCTTGGCGGCCTCGGTCTTCCCCACGCCGGCCTCGCCCTCGAGAAGGACGGGCTTGGAGAGCGCCAGCGAGAGGAAGAGCGCGGTCGAGAGGCCGCGGTCCGGCAGGTAGTCCGCACCGCGGAGTGCCTCCTCCAGCTCGTCGATGGTGCGGAATCCCACACGGAGGAGCGTACCGGGGAGAGCTCGTCCGGCCGCCGCTGCGGCCGGCCGTTACGCGGCGTCGCGGTCGAGGAGGTCGGTCGCGAGCTCGACCGACCGGTCGAGCGAGCCGTTCTCGAGGAGCTCGCAGATCGCCTCGGACGGGTCGATCAGCTCCCCGACGCAGGCCTCCAGGATGCGGAGCGCCACGAACGTCCGCGGGTCGAGCTCGACACCTGCCTGTCGCAGGGCAACGCCGACGTGGAACGCCTCGCGCGCGAGAGCATGCTCCATCGACGCCAGCGCGAAGCCCGCCACGAGCTCCCGCTCCTGCTCTGCCCGCAGCTCGTCGTGCGGGCCCTGCCGCATGTCCTCCGACCCCGTCACCGTCTTCCTCCCCCACTGAGACGACGAAATCGGCCGGATGGCTGCGCTGGAGGCTGCGCGGAGATAGGCGTACGATCGGCGCCATGCGGCGGTGCAGCCGATGAGCGCGACCCGGGTCTCCGGTTCGACGCTCGCGGGCGTTCCGTTGCTGGCCGGGGCGGACGCCGACGCGCTCGAGGCGCTCGCGGCCGACGCGCGGCCCTTCCGGGTGCTCGCCGGGGAGTGGGTGCTGCGGGAGGGGGACGACGCCGACGAGCTCTACGTCGTGCTCCGGGGCCGGGTGCGCGTGACGTCGCCCGCGGACGGCGAGGACCGGACGCTTCGCACCCTCGGGCCCGGCGCCGCGATCGGCGAGCTTGCCCTGCTCACCGGCTCGCCGCGCTCGGCCTCCGTCCAGGCGGTGCGCGACACGACGCTGCTGCGCCTGCGGCGCGAGCGATTCGTCGAGCTGATGGAGCGCGACACGGGATTCGCCGCAGCAGTCGCGCGCGAGCTCGCCCTCCAGCTCCAGGCGAGCGGCGGGCTCGAAGCGAGGCCGTCGCGACCCGCGCTGATCGCGCTCACCGCGATCGGCCCGGGCGTCCCGCTGCGAGCCGTCGCCGCCTCGCTCGCGACTGCGCTGGAGCCCTACGGCTCCGTGGAGGTGCTCGACGCGGCCGCCGCGGGCACCGGTGGCGTCGAGCGTGCGGAGGACGAGCACACCCACGTGCTCCTGCTCGACGAAGCGGGCGCCGGCGCGTGGAGCGACCTGTGCGCCCGACAGGCCGACCGGATCCTGCGCGTCGCAACGGGCGACAGCCCGCTGCCCGAGGGGCCGTTCCCGGGCTCCGACCTCGTCATCCTCGGACCGGCGTCCGGCGAGACGGTCCGCGCGCTCGTCGAGCGGGTCGACCCGCGCGCCCTCCACCGGCTCGCGACCACGGAGCCGAGCGACCTCGGCGCGGGGCGCCTCGCGCGCCGGCTCGTCGGCCGCGCGCTGGGGGTCGTGCTCTCGGGCGGAGGCGCCCGTGGCTTCGCGCACATCGGCGCCCTCGCCGAGCTCGCCGCGGACGGGATCGAGGTCGACCGGTACGGCGGCTGCTCGATGGGAGCGTTCATCGCGGCGATGGGCGCCGCGGGCTGGAAGCCGGAGGAGATCCGCGACCGCTGCAACGAGGAGCTCGTGCGCCGCTCGCCCTTCAACGACTACACGCTCCCCCGCGTCGCGCTGATCCGCTCTCGAAAGGCCGGGCGGATGCTCGAGCGGCTGTTCGGCGGGCTCACGATCGAGGAGCTCGCGAGGCCGCTCTTCACCGTCAGCGCAGATCTCCTCTCCAGCAGGCTGGTCGTCCATCGCCGCGGGAGCGTCGTCGAGGCAGTCGGGGCGAGCATGTCGATCCCGGGGCTCGTGCCGCCGCTCTCGCGCCCGGGCCGGCTGCTCGTCGACGGCGGCGTGCTCAACAACCTGCCGGTCGACGCGATGGCGGACACCGCCGAGGGCCCGATCCTCGCGGTCGACGTCGTGCGGCGCCTCGAGCCGTCGGAGGCGATGGAGCCGCGGCTCCCCTCGATCATGGAGACGCTCTCGCGGGCCACCGTGCTCGGGAGCGTCGAGCGCGCCGAGCGGAACCGGGCGTTGGCGCTCCTCGTCGTGACGCCCGACGTCCAGGACGTCCCGCTGCGGGACTTCCGGTCGCTCGACCGTGCCGTCGAGGCCGGTCGCGCGGCAGCGCGCCGGGCGCTCGACGCGGGCGGGCGCGAGACGATCCTTGCCGCCGTCGGCGCGCCCGTCGCCTGACGCACGCGCGGATCCGTTGACCGAGCCCGCTGAGATCACGTACCTCGAGGCGATCCGGCTCGCGCTCCGCGACGCCCTGGCCGAGGACCCTCGCGTATTCCTCCTGGGCGAGGACATCGGGGCATTCGGAGGGGCCTTCGGCGTCACGAGCGGGCTCGCGGCCGAGTTCGGGCCCGAGCGCGTGCTCGACACGCCGATCTCGGAGGAAGGATTCGTCGGTGCGGCGATCGGGGCTGCGTGGATGGGCGAGCGGCCGGTCGTCGAGCTCCAGTTCGCCGACTTCGCGACCTGCCCCTTCGACGTCATCCTGACGGTCGCCGCGAAGACGCACTGGCGGAGCGGACAGGCGATCCCGATCGTGATCCGCATGCCCTCGGGCGGCGGGGTCCGCGGCGGTCCGTTCCACGCAGGCTCGCCCGAGGGCCTGTTCGTGGGGCAGCCGGGATTGAAGGTGGCCTGCCCCGCGACGGTCGAGGACGCCTACGGCCTGACACGGTCGGCGATCGACGATCCCGACCCCGTGCTCGTGTTCGAGCACAAGGCCCTCTACCGCCGCGCTCGCGGTGCCAGGCCCTCCTCGGGTCACAGGACGCCCCTCTGCCGGGCAGCCGTCGCCCGGTCCGGCCGGGACGCGACCATCGTCACGTACGGCTCCGGTGTCGCGATCGCGCTCGAGGCGGTCGAGCGCGCCGGGGCGGACGTCGAGGTCGTCGACCTGCGCACCGTCTGGCCGCTCGACGGCGAGACGGTCCTGGGCTCGGTGCGCCGGACGTCGCGGGTGCTGGTCGTCCAGGAAGCGGCGCGGTCGACCGGCGCCGCCGGCCTCGTCCTCTCGCTGCTCGCCCGCGAGGCGTTCGAGACGCTCGACGCTCCCCCTTCCCTCCACGCCCCTCCGGACACCCCCGTCCCGTTCGCCCCCGAGCTGGAGGACGCGTACCTGCCCTCGGTCGACTCCGTCCGTAGCGCCCTCGATGAGCTCCTCGCCTACTGAGCGTCCGGTGCCGTGCGCCGACCTCGCGTCGGTCGGTCGTGACGCGCGGCTCGCACTCCACCGGCTCGTCCTGCTCCAGCGGACGTTCGAGGAACGGGCCCTCGCGCTGTACCGGCAGGGCCGGATCCCGGGCTCCTTCTACGACGGCCGGGGCCAGGAGGCCGTCGCCGCGGCCGCGGGGCTCGCCCTCGGCCCGGACGACGTCGTCTGCCCGCTCAACCGGGAGCTCGCGACGCATTTCGCCCGGGGTGTGACGGTCGCGGAGGCGTTCAGGAACTTCCTCGGCAAGGGCGACTCCCCCACCCGTGGACGCGACGGGAACATGCACTTCGGCGCCCCGGCCCGGGGCGTCTTCCCGCTCGTCTCGATGCTCGGCGACCTCGTCCCGGTCACCGTCGGCGCCGCGCTCGCCTTCAAGCGCCGCGGTGAGGCGCGGGTGGCGCTCACCTTCGTGGGCGAGGGCGCCTTCTCGGTCGGTGACACGCACGAGGGGCTGAACCTCGCCGGAGTGCTGCGGGTGCCCGCGGTCTTCGTGCTGCAGCGCAACCAGTGGTCCTACTCGACGCCACTCGATCGTCAGATGGTCAACCCGCGCCTTGCAGAGCGGATCGTCGGGGGCTGGTCGATCCCGTGCGAGCCGGTCGACGGCACGGACGGCGTCGCAGCGCTCGACGCCGTGCGCGCGGCCGTCGAACGGGCCCGCCGTGGCGACGGGCCGCAGGCGGTCGAGGCGGTGACGCTGCGGATCCACGGCCATGCGGCGCACGACGACGCCCGCTACGTCGCGCAGCACCTGCGGGACGAATTCGCCGGGCGGGACCCGCTCGAGCGGCTCGAGGGCAGGTTGCTGCGCGACGGCGAGCCCGCCGAGGCCCTCGCCGCGGTCCGCGACGGCGTGGCCCGCGAGGTCGCGGCCGGGCTGGCCGAGGCGGAGCGCTCGCCGGCCCCTGACCCGGCGACGCTCGAGGAGGGCGTCTGGGCGCAGCCTCCGGGACGGTCGGCACCTGGCTGACGTCCGCGACGGGCGACGGGACCGCTCACCGACCCGTCGAGATTCCCCTTACGAGCAGGTCGATCGCCTGCCGCGACCTCGCGGGGCTCCAGCCGTGCGCGGCGCGCATGTGGCGGTAGGTCCGGTCGGCGGCGTTGACGAGGAGCGTCGCGGTCGCCCGCACCGGAAGCTTTCGGAAGGAGCCGTCGCGCATTCCCTCGCGAAGGACGCGCTCGAGCGGCGCCACGAAGCCCGCCCGCGAGACGCCGTCGACGTGGAAGAGTCGCGTGTCTTCCTCCTCGTCGAGGCCGCGCAGGAACGCGAGGTGCCGCTCGCTCACGGCGCAGACCGACGCAAGGCCGCTCCGCAAGCGGTCCGCCGCTGCTCCGGGCTCCGCGACCGCCGCGGCGAGCGTGACTCGCATGTCGCGCTCGTAGGCGCGCGCGAGCAGCTGGAAGATCTCCTCACGCCCGAGCCCGTGCCGGTGGAGCGTCATCCTCGAGGTGCCCGAGGCCTCGGCGATCCGGGCGAGGGTGGCGCCTGCCCACCCGTGCTCGGTCGCCGCTGCCAGCGCACCCGCTGCGACCCGCTCGTGCATCCCGTCGGGCCCGGCCATCGTCGAAGCGTTGCACACGCGTTACACGCATGTAACACTCGCGGCTCGAGACCGAGCGGGACTACGAGGAGGTACGCGATGCCCATCATCGACGTGAGGCTCTACGACCGTCGCGTCACGGAGGAGTCGGTGCCGAAGATGATCGAGGCGCTGACCACGGCGCTCGCGGAGACGAGCGGCGCCGACCCGGCGCACATCCAGGTCGTCATCCAGGGCGTCGACCCGAAGCACTGGGGCATCGCCGGCAAGCAGCAGTCGTAGCCGGTGGCCTGGCGCCCGCCCGGATCGGGTGGTCAACCGATAATCGATTCCACGAAGCACGGCGATAGACTCGGACCTGACCTACGACCGAAGGAAGGTCAATGACGCAAGGCACTGAGGTCCTGTTCCCGACCTCTGCGAACGAGGCGATCGCCCAGTTCGGCGACGGGTCGGGCGTGACCGTGATCGGCGGCGGGACGATCGTCATGCCCGAGATCACATACGGGCGGATGGCGCCCACCAAGGCCCTGTTGCTCTCGCGCGCGGGCCTCGACACGCTCGAGGTCGACGGCGCGTCGGTCACCGTCGGCGCGGCGCTCCCGATCGGGCGCCTCGCCGAGCTCGCGGAGGATGTCACGGCGCTCGCGCAGTGCGCGCTCAACGTCGCGGACTACGAGATCCGCAGGCAGGGGACCGTCGGTGGCAACGTGTGCGCCGGCGAGGGTCACGACGCCCCGCGGGGCGACCTCCAGGGGCCGTTCCTCGCGCTCGCCGCGGAGGCATGCTCCGTGGGCGCCGACGGCGAGCGCACCGAGCCGCTGGACGACTTCCTCGCCCACCGCGCCGGGCGGCTCCTGCTCGACCTGCGTTTCGAGAAGCCCGCGGCCTCGGCGTTCGCGGCGATCGACTACCCGCACACGCACGAGTACACCGTCCTGGCGGTCACCGGGGTGCGGACGACGGGCGGCGAGACCCGGTTGGCCGCCACCGGCCTGGCCGGGTACGGCACGCGCCTGCGCTCGGCCGAGGCGGCGTCCTCCGACCCGGAGCAGGCGGCAGCCGCTGCGCTCAAGGACGTCACGGTCGGCGACGACGCTCTCGCGTCCGGCTGGTACCGCGAACGCACGCTCCCGGTGCTCGTCCGGCGTGTCCTCTCCGAGCTCGAGGAGGCCGCATGAAGCTCACGGTCAACGGGATCGCGCACGACGTGGTCAGCGCACCCCTGGCGACGCTCCTCGACGTGCTGCGGGAGGATCTCGGCATCACGAGCCCGAAGGCAGGGTGCGAGCAGGGCGGCTGTGGCGCGTGCACCGTGCTCGTCGACGGCGAGCCTCAGCGCGCGTGCCTCACCCCGGCGGCTTCGCTCGAGGGGCTGGAGGTGACGACGGTCGAGGGGCTCGGCGCGCCCGAGTCGCTCTCGCCGCTCCAGCAGGCGTTCACCCACCACTACGCCGCGCAGTGCGGGTTCTGCACCTCCGGGATGATGCTCGCGGCGGAGGGTTACCTGAAGCGGGGCGGGACGGACGACCGCGAGGCGATCCAGGAGGCCCTCGCCGGGCACGTCTGCCGTTGCACCGGCTACGTCAAGATCATCGACGCGGTCGCCGCCGCAGCCCGCGGTGACTCGTTCGACCTCACCGTCACCGCCCCCAGCGCGGGCATGACGAACCTGGGAGGTGTGTAGCGTGATCGCCCCGATACATCCAGCCCCCCTTCGCGCGCAGGAGCACCGCATGCATCGGAGAGATCACCGATGAAGGCTGTCGGGGCACGGCTGCCGCGCTACGACGGGATCGAGCACGTCACCGGGCGCACGACCTACGTCGACGACGTTCGCGTGCCCGGGACGCTGTGGGCGAAGGCGCTCCGCTCGCCCCTCCACAGCGCCACCATGAGCGGGCTCGACGTCTCGCCGGCCGAGGCGATGCCCGGCGTCCACGCCGTGATCACCGCCGCGGACGTCCCTCTCCTCGAGTACGGGCATCTGTCCGCGCTCGGGATCCCGGCCGACGAGCCGCTCCTCGCGAAGGACGAGGTGCGCTACAAGGGCCAGCCGATCGCGATCGTCGCCGCGGAGGACGAGGAGACCGCGATGGCGGCCGTCGACGCGATCGAGGTCGACTTCGACGAGCGGCCGCCGCTCTTCGACATCCGGAAGGCCTTCGACGCCGACGCCCCGAAGGTCCATCCCTGGGGCAACTGGTACCCGCACTTCGAGGGCGAGATGGACCGGCGCCAGATCCGCAAGGGGTCGATCGACGAGGCGTTCGACCGAGCCGACGTGATCGTCCAGGGCGTCTACCGGCCCGCCGCGATCGAGCACGTGCCGCTCGAGACGCAGGTCTCGCTGGCGGTGCCGGAGGCGAACGGCCGCCTCACCGTCTACTCGTGCACGCAGGCGCTCTACTTCTCGATGGGAGTGATCGCCGCGCACCTGCAGGTGCCGCTCAACAAGCTCAAGGTCGTGGGCGGCACCGTCGGAGGCGGCTTCGGGGGCAAGGTCGACACGGCCTCGGAGACGATGTGCGCCCTGCTCGCGCAGAAGTCGGGCCGTCCGGTCAAGTGGCGCTGGACGCGCGAGGAGGAGTTCCTCTGCTCCTCGACGCGCGCTCCGTGGCACATGGAGATCGCCGACGCGGTCACGAAGGACGGCTGGATCCTCGGACGCAAGATGCTGACGCTGCACGACTCCGGGGCGTACGCGCGCTTCTCGCCGTACGGGCTGACGAAGCACTCGTTCCACCACACCGGCGCGTACACGATCCCGAACCTCTCGTTCGACGGCTTCGTGATCTTCACGAACCGCGTGCCGACGACCGCGATGCGCGGGTTCGGTGTCACCTCGGTCTCGTTCGCTACCGAGACGCACATGAGCCGCGTCGCCAACGTGCTGGGGCTCGACCCGTACGAGGTGCGGCTGAAGAACGCGAACCGGATCGGGGACACGTCCCCGAACCGCATCGTCTACACCGACCCGTCGACCGTCTCGGTCGTCAAGGCCCTCGCAGGGGGGATGGAGGTCGAGCTCGCACCCGAGTACGCGGCGATGACCCGCGACCCCCGCGAGGGAGACCTGCTGCCCGAGCACCTCGTCTCGCAGATGGCCGACCCGGAGGCTCATTGACATGCCCAAGCACACCGGCCGCGGGATCGCGGCGATCGAGTACCCGACGGGGATGAACCAGAACGGCGACCCGTCGCAGGCGTGGATCAAGGTCAAGCCGGACGGGCGCGTGGACGTCTTCGCCGGGACGTCCGACATCGGCAACGGGTCGAAGACGATCCAGTCCCAGATCGTGGCCGAGACGATCGGCGTGCCCTACGACTGGGTCACGTACGACAACTCGAACACGGACTCGTCCCCGGTCTGCACCGGCACGTTCGCGTCCCGGGCAACGTTCGTGGCGGGCAAGGCCGTGGAGAAGGCAGCCGAGCGCGTCAAGGAGCGGATCCTCGACATCGCCGGCAAGGAGCTCGAGATCGACCCGTCCGACCTCGAGATCGTCGACGGGGAGGTGCTCGCCAAGGGTGCCCCGCAGAAGAAGATCGCCGTGCCCGACGTCGCCGCGGCGGCGACGTGGACGTACGGCGAGCTGATCACGGGCACCGGCGCGCAGCTCAAGCCGTACGCGTCGATCGTCGACCCGGAGACCGGCGAGGTCGACCTGCCGCCCCACTCCGCGATCTCGTACGCGGCGTGCGCGGCCGAGGTCGAGGTCGACGACGAGACGGGCGTCGTGCAGGTCACGCGGCTCGTGCAGGTCTACGACGTCGGCCGGGCGATCAATCCGACACTCGTGGAAGGGCAGATCGAGGGCGGTGCCGTTCAGGGGCTCGGCCTGGGTGTGCTCGAGAACTGCTACCCGTACTACCCGTCGGCGGAGCACCGCGGCGGGCAGTTCGGCTCCTACCTGGCCCCGGGCTTCGAGGATCTGCCGAAGATCGACACCATCATCATCGAGAACCCGTCCTCGGACGGGCCCTACGGCGCCAAGGGGATCGGCGAGATGGCGAACAACGCGCAGCCGCCGGCGATCGCCGCGGCGGTGTTCGACGCGGTCGGCGTGTGGGTCACCGAGCTCCCGATCACCCCGGAGAGGATCCTCCGCGCCCTCGAGGCGAAGGCCGAGCCCGTCCGTGACGGCAAGCGGGTCGTGTTCGACTCGGAGCTGTCCGTGAACGCCGTCTCGCAGGGCGGGATCGCCTTCGAGGTGCCGGCTTAGATGATTGATGTCACGATCTCGCGCGCTCGGCTGCGCGGTCTGGCGCGTCTGGGCCGCTTCCGGGGCGGGAAGGCCCGCAGGACGGGCCTCCCCGCCCCGTGCGCTTCGTGTGCCGAGCACCTCACCGATGCCACCAGCATCGCCGAGGCACTCGGCCCACGCCCCAGGGCGGCCAGCCCACGCCCCGACACAGGCGATCTCGCGGCATCAATCATCTAGGGATGGCCGACTCGCCCTTCGCCACGTTCAACGGTCGCGAGCCCTATCCCATGTTCGACGGGGTGGGGCTCCGGGCGATCGCGGGCGACCAGGTCTTCCTCGGGCGCGTGACGTACGACCCCGGGACGACGGTCGCGCGGCACAGCCACGACCACACCGAGCAGGTGATGCTGATCCTCGACGGCTCGGTGACGATGACGATCGGCGACGAGTCGCGCGAGATGCGCGAGGGCGACGTGTGCGTCGTCAACCGCGGCGTCGAGCACGAGCTCCACTCGCCACGCGGGGTCACGTTCATCGAGGCACTCGGGCCCGTGCCGCTCGATCACATCCCGGATCGCGAGCGAGACCTCGTGCTCGGAGACCTGGGAGGGTCGCTCCACGTCGAGCGGTGAGGGATGGCGACCTTCGCCCTCGTCCACGGCGCCTGGCACGGCGCCTGGTGCTGGGAGCGGCTCGCCCCAGTGCTCGAGGCGCACGGCCACACGACGATCGCGGTCGACCTGCCGGCGGAGGACCCCGACGCCGGGCTGACGCGGTACGCGGAGCTGACGGCCGCGGCGATGGGCGACGCGGACGACGTCGTCGTCGTCGGCCACTCGCTCGGCGCCGCCACCATCCCGCTCGTCGCGTCGTTGCGACCCGTACGGCATCTCGTCTTCCTCTGCGGCCTGGTGCCCGAGCCGGGCAGGAGCGTCACCGACCGGTACGGCGAGGACGTCTTCGCGCCCGGCTTCGTCGGCAACACGGACACGCGAGCGGACGGCGCCTCGTTCTGGCCGGACCCGGCGGCCGCGAAGCGCTGCTTCTACCACGACTGCACGGACGGCGACGCCGAATGGGCGGTGAGCCGTTTCCGCGCGCAGTCGGCGGCGCCACGGCTCGAGCCGTGGCCGGGCGGCGGCATCCCGGACGTCGAGCGCACGTCCATCCTCTGCCGTGACGAGCGCTGCATACGGCCGGACTGGTCGCGGCGCATCTCGCGCAAGCTGCTGGGCGTGGAGCCGCTCGAGCTCGGCGGCGGTCATTCGCCGTTCGTCTCGCGTCCCGCCGAGCTCGCGGAGCTGCTCGTCCGACTCGCCTGAGCCGACCGGGCACCGCCTCCGTTCCCACGGGGCTACCGTGAGGCCGTGACGACGCTCGCGGCGACTGCCTCGGACGATCTCTGGAAGGCCTGGTCGTTCGACCCGCTCGTGCTGGCCGCGGCGGCCGTGGCGGTGGCGTTCTTCGGGCAGGGGTGGCGGCGGCTCCACCGTCGCCGCCCGGAGCTCGCGCCCTGGTCGCGCTGGCCCCTCTTCCTCGCCGGCGTCGCAATCGTCGTGCTCGGGATCGTCTCGCCCCTCGACGCGATCGCCGAGGAGTACCTGCAGTCCGCGCACATGTTGCAGCACGTGCTGATCGCCGACCTCGGCGTCGCGCTCGCGCTGGTCGCGGTGCGCGGCCCGCTGTCGATGTTCTTCCTCCCCCGCGACCTGCTCGCCCCCCTCGCGCGGATGCAGCGGCTGCGTCGCTTGCTGTCCTTCCTGCTGCGCCCACGGGTCGCGGTGGCACTCTGGCTCGCCGTGCTCGTCGCATGGCACGTGCCGGCCCTCTACGACGCCGCGCTGCGGCACCCGCTGCTGCACCGGGTCGAGCACCTCTCGTTCGTCCTCGTCGGAGCGCTCGTCTGGACGCTGCTGGTCGACCCGGCCGGGCAGGGACGGCTGAGCGTGAACGGACGCATCGGGCTGGCCGTCGTCATGCTGTGGATGGGACAGCTGCTGGCGTACGCCCTCGTCTTCTCGTTCCACCCGTACTACGACGTGTACACGGAGCAGCCCGAGCGGCTGTTCGGGCTCTCCCCGCTCGGCGACCAGAAGCTGGCGGGCGTCGTGATGATGACGGAGCAGCTCCTGACGCTCGGCCTCGCGCTCGCCCTTCTCCTCCTCGTGGCGCGTCGCCGCGCCGTTCCCGGCGCGACGCCCGAGCCTGTCTGATGCCGCCCTCTCCCTGGTCGTTCACGTTCGAGCCGCTGTTCCTCGTGCTGGCCGGCGTCGCGGTGGTGCTCTACGTCCGCGCGTGGCGGAGAGCTCCCGGGCCGCCCTGGCGCGCCTGGTGCTTCGGCGCGGGCGTCGTGCTCGTGGTCGGCGCGCTCAACTCGCCGCTCGGGACGATCGCGATCGAGTACCTCGTCCTCTTCCACCTGCTGCAGAACGTGATGATCAGCGACTGGGCGCCGCCGCTCCTCCTGATCGGGCTGACACCGGCGATGCGGGGGGCGGTCGCAGCACACGGGGGCCGCTGGTTCGCGTCGCTGACACGGCCGACCGTCGCCCTTCCGGTCTGGCTGGTCGGCTGGTACGTCGTCCACCTGAGCGCGTTCTACGACGCCGCTGTGCGCAACCCCCTCCTCCTCGCGCTCGAGCACGCCTTCCTGATCGCAATCGGCGTCCTCTTCTGGTGGCCGGTCATCTGTGACGTCCCGCGCGCGGCGGCGACGCTCACCCGGATCGGCTACGTCTTCGCCGCCTTCGTCTTCTCGGCCTTCCTCGGCCTCGCGCTCACCTTCTCGCCTCCCGTCTACGACTACTACGAGTCGCGTCCCGAGCGCCTCTGGGGGATCACGGCGGAGCAGGACCAGAACCTGGGCGGGATCCTGATGTCCACCGAGCAGGCGCTCGTGTTCTTCGCCGCGATCGTGTGGCTCCTCGTGCGGCTGTTCCGCGAGGAAGCCGAGGCGGAGGAGCGCCTCGCCGCCGAGCAGCGCGCCGCCGGGCTGCGCGAGCACTAGAGGCTCTAGGGTCCGTCCGGATGAGCGAGATCGCAACCGATCCCGCGACGATCGAGCGCTGGAAGGCGACGCGCAGGGACGAGCTGGACGCCGAGGCGATCTACGTGGCCCTCGCCCGGTCCGAGGTCCATCCCGAGCGACAGGAGCTGTTCACGCAGATCGCGGCGGACGAGCGCCGCCACGCGGATCACTGGAATGCCCGCTTGCTGGAGGTCGGCGTCGATCCCGGGCCGGCCGACCCTTCCCAGCGCGCACGGATCCTCTGCCGGCTCGCCGGGGACTTCGGGGACACGGTCGTCGTGCCGATCATGCGGGATCGCGAGCTGCTGTCGACCGAGGCCTACCTCGACGAGTCGGGCGTGTTCAGTCGGGACGAGGAGCGGCACGCCCGGACGCTCGCCGCCCTCGTCGGCGACACGCGCGGCGAGCCGATCGGGCGGGCGCTGGCGCGCCTCCAGCGTGGTCGGGCGGCCGGTGGGAACGCGCTCCGCGCGGCGGTGCTCGGCGTGAACGACGGCCTCGTGTCCAACGCCAGCCTCGTGATGGGCGTCGCCGGCGCCGGGGTCGCCTCCGAGGACATCCTGATCACCGGCGTGGCGGGGTTGATCGCCGGTGCCGCCTCCATGGCGATGGGCGAGTGGATTTCGGTCCAGTCCAGCAGGGAGCTGAGCGAGCGGGAGCTCGCGGTCGAGGAGGCGCACATCGCCGCGTCACCGGACGTGGAGCGGGCCGAGCTGGCGCTCGTCTACGAGCAGAAGGGGCTCAGCCCCCGTGAGGCGGGACAGGTCGCAGAGCGGCTCTCGGCCGATCCGGTCACCGCGCTCGACAGCCACGCGCGCGAGGAGCTCGGGATCGATCCGGACGAGCTCGGTGGCTCCCCGTGGGTGGCGGCGGGCACGTCCTTCGCCCTCTTCATCCTCGGGGCGATCCTGCCGATCATCCCGTTCACGTTCCTGTCCGGGAATGCCGCGGTCGGCCTGGCGCTCGCGATCTCCGCGGCGGGGCTCTTCGGGATCGGCGCCGCGATCACCCTGCTGACGGGGAGGAGCGTGCTCCGCTCGGGGACCCGCCAGCTCCTCTTCGGCGCGGCGGCGTTCGCCGCGACCTACGGGATCGGCGCGCTGTTCGGCACCGCGGTCGGCTGAGCCTCGGCCGGCCTGTCCCTCGCGGCGCCCGGCGCGTCGTTCAGCAGGGCCAGCTCGACCGGGGGCGCCCCTGCGACCACCGCGCGCGCCTCCTGGGCGTGGAGCAGCGTCGTCCGCACGATGAGCTTGGCCCGCGCGAAGTTGTCGAGCTCCGTCGGCACCGGGCCTACACGCCGCCCGAGCGCGTACCCCGCCGCATTGCGCCCCATCGCCCGGTAGCTCTCGAGGGTGTAGAGCGGGCTCATCCCGAAGAGCTCCAGGTTGTCGAGCGGCTGGAGGTCGGCGCGGTGGATCACCGCCGTCCCCTTCGACTGGAGGCCGAGGGCGATCCCGGAGCCGGAGAGCCTAGCCCCGTCGTGCGCGATGAAGGCCACGTCCGCAGCCCGCCGTATCCGCACCACGCGAGCGACCGCGCCGCCCTCTCTCAGGCCGTCGAGGACCGCCGCGAGCACCTCGTCGTGGCCGAGCCCGGCGATCGTCTCGCGCGACCCGTCGGCGAACGCCGGCCCCACGGCGACGACGACCTCGGACCCATCGTTGCCCGGGCCGGCCGTCCCGCGCTCCTCCACGACCGGCTCCGCGTCCGCGACGGCGGCCCCGAGAAGCCGGGGGTCGACGACGTGCGGGAGTGCCTGCAGCAGCTCCCAGCGCTCACCTTCGAGGCGGTAGCCCGTCCCGGGCCCCAGGTACAGGTTGGGGTCGTTGACCGCGGAGCGCACCAGTCCGTCGGGCTCGATCACCGCGGAGGTCTGCAGGTAGTCGGCCGAGACCCGCTGCCGCAGCATCCCGACGACGGCCTCGGCCGTGTCCGCGAACCCCCGCCGGTCGAGCGCCAGCGCGACGTCGAGCGCGGACACCCCGCGTGCGAGCAGCTCGTCGGCCGCCTCGACGTCGGCCGCCCGGTCGCGGTCGGGGACGTCGCCGCTCCCGTGGGCGAGCGTCGCGGCGTCGACCTCGGTGTCCGTGACCGGCGGCAGGCCGAGCTCCGCGAAGACCGCCTGCACGGCGCGGGCGGCTCGCTCGCGCACGCGCAGGGCCTCGTCCTCCGAGACCGGCTCGATCCCCCCGTCGACCTGCCAGTCCCGCTGGATCGTGAGCCACTCGTCGAGGTCGTCGGCGTCGTAGTTGCCGCCGCCGAAGGTGTTGTCGCGGCGGGGCATCACGGAGTACCCGGAGGTGACGAAGTCCGTCCCGGGGAGGAGCTGTCCCATCAGCTTGGCGGTCTTGCGGATCGGCGAGTGCGACGCGATCGCGTCGTTCCCGGAGGCGACCTCCAGGTCGAGCCACGCGGCGAGGACGTTCTCGGCGAGGATCGCGCGCGTCCCGCCCGGCAGCGCCAGGACGAGGGCGACGCACGAGATGGAGCCGTTCTGCACACCCTGCGCGCCCGCGGCTCGTACGACCGACACGCAGCGCGCCTCGAGGTAGAGCATCGAGAGCCCCTGCGCGTGGCCCATCAGCGCCTCCGACCCGGTCCCGGAGGTGAAGCGCACCTTCACGCCGCGCGAGGCGTACGCGGAGGCGAGGAACGCCTTCGACCACGGGGTGTCGTCGCCGTCGGCGAACACGGGCTCGGTGCCGTAGACGGACAGCGTCTCGGCGTACGTGACCAGCCCGCGGATCGCGAGCTCGAGATTCCGACGCTCCTCGACGGCGCACTGCGTCATCACCCCCGGACGCCCGACCTGCGACCCGACGAGCAGCGCGAGGGCGTTGAGCGGCGCATAACGGGCGACACCGACGGTCGTCTCGAGCTCGTCGAACCCTCGTCTGGCGGCCTCCGCAGCGTCCGCCGCCAGCAGCGCGGGGCTCTCCTTCAGGTTCGTCACATGAGCCTGGTTGCCGGGGTCGCGCCGGGCGCGCAGCTTCTTCAGTGCCATCATCAGCTCGACCGGGTCGAGCATCCCGACGACGCGGGCCAGCTTGGCCGGCGTCAGCCCGCGACCGAGCCGCACGAGCTCGTCGCGCGGCACGTCGATGTCCACCAGCATCCGCGCGACGCGCTCGTCCGGCAGCGCCATGGCCTCACCGGCGACCTCGAGGTCGAGCCCATGGGCGACGAGGAACCGGTCGATCACGTCGAACTCCGAGCTGTCCCGCCCGTCGAGCCGGGTGACGACCCCGCCCACGACACGGAGCTCGGGCGCGGGATCGGACGGCCCGTCCGCCGCCACGAGACCCAGCTCGGCCCAGGGCTCGACGAGGACCTCGCGCCGCAGCTCCGTGCCCTCGCGGGCCGCGAAGCGGCGGCTCCGCCGCGCGTCAGCCATGCGCCAGCAGGCCCCGCACGTCGTACGCATCCGCAGCCTCGCGCACGAAGGCAGCGTTCCGGGGCGCTCCCAGCTCCTCCAGCCTGGCAGCACACTCTTCGAGCTCCTCGGACGACGAGCGGCCGGGCCGGAGCGCCGTGTAGATCGCCAGCAGCTCCTCGTCGGGGACACGGGTGAGCTCCGCCGCCCGCTCCAGCGCCTCGCCGAGCTGGGACCGGCCGCCTGCGCGCGCGACCTCGGCCTGCAGGCCGAGCGTCTCCCCGGTGGCCCGCACGTCGGCCGCCACGAGCGTCCCGTCTCGCGCCGCGTCGAGCGTGACGTCGTCCAGGCCGAGCCCGGACGGCGTCGTCACCAGATCGGGGCGGCGCGACCCGAGCGGGTAGTCGGTGACGGGATCGAACCCCACGGGGAGAAGTTAGGCTAGCCGCCGTGGCGCGGACGAACGACGATCGTTTCGCCGGCCGCGTCGCGCTCGTCACCGGAGGCTCGAGCGGCATCGGCGCGGCCACGGCGCGGCGCCTGATGGCCGAGGGCGCGACGGTCGCGTCCCTCGACGTCGACGGGGGGGCACCGGAGGGCGCGCTCGCGCTCGCCGGCGACGTCTCGCTGTCCGCCGACGTGGACGCGGCGGTGGCGCGCGCAGCCGCGGAGCTCGGGCCGATCGACATCCTCGTCTGCTCCGCCGGCATCACGGGTGCGTCGCTGTCCACCGTCGACGTCACGGACGAGGAGTGGAAACGGGTCATGGCGATCGACGCCGACGGCGTCTTCTTCTGCAACCGCGCAGTCCTCCCCGGCATGACCGAGCGCGGGTACGGCAGGATCGTCAACGTGGCGTCGATCGCGGGCAAGGAAGGCAACCCGATGGCGGCTGCCTACTCGGCCGCGAAGGCGGCGGTGATCGCGCTGACGAAGTCGATCGGCAAGGACGTCGCGCGCACCGGCGTGATCGTCAACTGCATCGCCCCGGCCGTGATCGAGACGCCGATCCTCGCGGGCCTCTCCGAAGAGCACGTCGACTGGATGATCGAGCGCGTCCCCATGGGCCGGATGGGAACCGCCGACGAGGTCGCGTCACTCGCGTGCTGGCTCGCCAGCGAGGAGTGCTCCTTCTCGACCGGCGCGACGTACGACATCTCCGGAGGCCGGGCGGTCTACTGATGCGCCGCATCATCCGCTGGGTGGATTCAGCGGGCCGCGTGTCGGTCGGCGTCGAGGTGGACAGCGAGGGTCACTTCCGCAGGCTGTCCGGGGTCACGGATCCCATGCAGTTCCTGGAGGGGGAGATGTTCTCGCCCGAGGGCAGCCCGGTGACACCGGCCGACCCGTACAGCCTCGAGCTCGACTCGGGGCTCACGCTCATCTCGCCGCTCGACCCGCCGGAGGTGTGGTGCGCCGGGGTCACCTACGAGCGGAGCAGGAACGCACGCGTGGAGGAGAGCGCCGTGCAGGACGTGTACGACCTCGTCTACGACGCGCACCGGCCGGAGCTCTTCCTCAAGGACGCAGGATCCCGGCGCACGGTCGGGCCCGGCGAGCCCATCGGGATCCGAGGCGACTCGACCTGGAACGTCCCGGAGCCGGAGATCGGGCTCGTGATCGGCGAGCGGGGCAAGATCCTCGCCTACACGATCGGCAACGACGTCTCGTCCAGGGAGATCGAGGGCGCGAACCCCCTCTACCTGAGCCAGGCCAAGGTGTACGCCGGGGCGTGCGCGATCGGCCCGTCTCTCTACATCCCGCCGCGCGAGCCACTCGGCTTCCAGATCATCATGCGGATCTCGGACGAGGAAGGCGAGGTGCTGTACGAGGACAAGACCTCGACGACCCAGATGGTGCGCAGCTTCGACGAGCTGTCGGCCTGGCTCGTCAAGGACAATCCCGTGCCGCCGGGGTCGGTGCTCCTCACGGGCACCGGGCTCGTCCCGCCCGAGTCGTTCAGCCTCGTTCCGGGAAACTGGGTGGAGATCCATGTCCCCGAGGTGGGCACGCTGGTGAACCCCGTGGCGCTCGCCACCTCACTGCTCTGAAAGGGGGCGCAAGATGACCGAGACGCTGACCGGGACGCCCGCGCGGAACTACGTCGGCGGCGAATGGCTCGAGGCAGGCTCGGGCGAGACCTACGAGAAGCTCGACCCCTGGCGCCCGTCCGAGACGTGCGGGGTCTACCAGGCATCCGGCGCGGAGGACGCGCACGCGGCGATCGTCGCAGCAAGGGAGGCATTCCCGGGCTGGGCCGCCCTGCCCGCGCCCGCGCGCGCCGCGTTCTTCCACCGCGCGGCCGACGCGCTCGACGCGCGCTCGGAGCGGATCGCCCGGGACATGACGGCGGAGATGGGCAAGCCCCTGCGCGAGGCGCGCATGGAAGCCTCCCGCGCAGCGACGATCCTCCGCTTCGCCGCGGGCGAGGCCTGGCGCCCGATCGGCGAGGTCTACGCCGCGTCCGTGCCCATGCAGCGGCTCTACACGGTCCGACGCCCGCTCGGCGTGGTGGGCCTGATCACGCCGTGGAACTTCCCGATCGCGATCCCGGTGTGGAAGCTCGCACCCGCATTGATCCACGGCAACGCCGTCGTGCTGAAGCTCGCGTGGGATGCGCCCAGGACCGGGTTGCACGTGGCGGAGTGCTTCGCCGAGGCGGGGCTGCCCGCGGGCGTTCTCAACGTGCTCACCGGCTCGGGCTCGAAGGTCGGCGCCGCTCTCGTCGAGAGCCCGGACGTTCGGGCAATCTCGTTCACCGGCTCGGTCGCCGTCGGTCACGGTGTTCGAGAGGCCGCCACCGCTCGGGGCTGCCGCGTGCAGCTCGAGCTCGGAGGCCAGAACCCGCTCGTCGTGATGGCGGACGCCGAGCTCGAACGCGCCGCAGAGGCCGCCTACGCGGGCGCCTTCTGGTCCGCCGGCCAGAAGTGCACCGCCACGCGCAGGATCCTCGTGCAGGAGGGCGTGTACGACGCCTTCCGGGAGAAGCTCCTCGCACGGATCGCGGCGGGCCGGGTCGGCGACCCGGCAGACCCCGAGACGGAGGTCGGCCCGCTCGTCAACGAGGGCGCGTTGGAGGACGTCCTCGCGGCCGTCGAGCGCGGACGGAACGAGGGCGGGGCCGTCGCCGCCGGCGGCACGCGCGGCGAGGGCGAGGGATTCCTCGTCGAGCCCACCGTGTTCGAGGACGTGGCCGACGACGCGTACCTGTCCTGCGAGGAGGTCTTCGGACCGGTCACCTCGCTCTACCGGTTCGCCACCCTCGACGAGGCGCTCGAGCGCGCGAACGCCGTGCCCTTCGGCCTCTCCGCGTCGATCTTCACCCGCGACCTCCACGCGGTCCAGCGCTTCTCCGAGGAGCAGCAGGCCGGCATCCTCCACGTCAACTCGCAGACGGCGGGCGCCGATGTACACGTCCCCTTCGGGGGGATCAAGGGATCCGGTTTCGGCCCGCACGAGCAGGGCCGGGCCGCGCTCGAGTTCTTCACGGAAGCGGTGACGGTCTACCAGGACGCCCCGCTTGCCTGAGCCGAAACCGCGAGGGGCGTGGCTTCGGCCTCGCCCCCCTCTCCCCCTTCGCCCGGCGTGAGCGAGCGCTTCCTCGTCACCGGCGTCCTCGGCTGCCTCGGCGCGTGGGTCGCCCGGGCGGTGCTGGCAGACGGAGCCGAGGTGGTCGGCTACGACCTCGGGGAGGACGTCTCCCGGCTGCGGCTCGTGCTGGGCGAGGAGGCCGATCGGATCACGGTCGTGCACGGCGACATCACCGACCTCGACGCACTCGAATGGACACTGGACGAGCACCGGATCACCCGTGTCGTGCATCTCGCGGCGCTCCAGGTGCCGTTCGTGCGCGCGGACCCCCCGCTCGGGATGCGGGTCAACGTCGCGGGCACGGTGAACGTGCTCGAGGCGGTGTCCAGGCGGCTCGACCGGATCCCCGGCGTCGCGTACGCGAGCTCCACCGCGGTCTACGGCCCGTCCGACCCGTCCCCGGCGCCCGAGTCCGGCGGGGTCACGCCCGGGACGCTCTACGGCGTCTCCAAGCTCGCCGACGAGGGCATGGCCCGGGTCTACGCAGCCGACGCCGGACTGCCGTCGATCGGCCTGCGCCCGTACATCGTGTACGGGCCGGGCCGCGACCAGGGAATGACCTCGGGGCCCACCGCGGCGATGCTCGCCGCCGTGCGCGACGAGCCGTACGAGATCGGCTTCACGGGCCCCGCGCAGTACGACTACGCGCCCGACGTCGCCCGTGCCTTCGTGACGGCGGCCTCGTCGAGCCGCCCCGGCGCGGCGGTCTACAACGCGCCCGGTGTCCCGGCCACCGTCGAGGACGTCGTCGCCGAGATCCGGGCGATCGTGCCGGAGGCCCAGATCACCTGGGGCGGCGACGCGCTGCCGTTCCCGGCCGAGCTCGAGGCGACCGGGTTCGACCGCGACGTCGGATCTTTCCCGCGCACGCCGCTGAGCGTCGGCGTCGCCGCCACCATCGCCCACTTCCGCGCCGCCGGCTAGCGCCGGTCGGCTAGCTTGGGGCGCCGTGAGCAACGCTCGCCTTCGGCTCGCGTTCGTGGGGGAAGCCATGTTCTCCCCACGAGCCCCCTTCCTCTGGAATGCGTGGGGAACCTCCCGGTTCCCCACACCCCTCCCCGCTCATTGGGCAACCGGGGTCGGCACATGAGCGCGACGCGGATCGTGGACATCGGGGCGCTGCCCGGCGCGCGGGAGGCGGACGAGCGGGCCGCCGAGCTCGCTCTGCGGCTGCCCGGTGCGCTCGCGCCGCTCGCGCGCATCGCCCTCGACTACCGCTGGGCGTGGGATGCGGACGGGCCGGAGCTGTTCCGCGCCCTCGACCCGCACGCCTGGGAGATCAACGACCGCAACCCCGTGCGCCAGCTCGCCGACCTCACCACGCACGCCGCGGAGATCGCCGCCTCGCACGTTCCGACGCTCGAGCGGATCGCCCGCGTGGCTCGCGTGCTCGAGGAGGACAAGGCACGCCCGGAGACGCCCGTCGACGGAGTCGGCGGACCGGTGGTCTTCGTCTGCGCCGAGTTCGGCATCCACCAGTCGCTGCCCATCTACTCGGGTGGCCTCGGGGCGCTCGCCGGGGACATCCTCAAGGAGGCGAGCGACCTCGCGCTGCCGATGATCGGCGTCGGTCTGCTTTACCGCAAGGGCTACTTCCACCAGCGCGTCGACCGCAACGGTCTGCAGCACGAGTACTGGACGCAGATCATGCCGGAGCGCCTGCCGACGGTGCAGGTGCTGGACGAGCTCGGCGCCCCCCTCAGGCTCGCCTTCCCGCTGTTCGGGCGTGAGGTGGCCTTCCACGTCTGGCGGGCCGAGATCGGGCGGGTGCCGCTCTACCTGCTCGACGCGGAGCTCGAGGAGAACGACCCCGTCGACCGGTGGATCACGGCGCGGCTCTACGAGGGCAACCCGCTCACCCGGCTGGGGCAGTACGGGCTGCTCGGGCTCGGGACGGTCCGCATGCTGCGGGCGCTCGGGATCGAGCCGGGCGTGCTGCACTTCAACGAAGGGCACCCGGCGCTGGCGGCGCTCGAGCTCGCATCGGAGCAGGTCGCGAGCGGCGTCCCGCTCGACGAGGCGCTGGCCGCTGCGAGGGAGCGATGCGTGTTCACGACGCACACGCCGGTCCCCGCCGGGAACGAGACGTACGAGAGGTCGTCCTTCCTCGAGGCCTTCGCAGATCTCCCCGCGCGTCTCGGCATGGACGCGGAGCGGTTCCTCGACCTCTGCCGGACCCGGCCGGGGACCGACGAGTGGCCCGGGATGACGCCGCTCGCGCTCCGGCTCTCGCGCCGGGCGAACGGAGTCAGCCTGCGCCACGGCCAGGTGGCGCGCGAGATCTGGCGGCCTCTCTACGGCGACGTGCCCGCGGACGAGGTGCCGATCACGCACGTGACGAACGGCGTGCACCTGCCGACCTTCCTCTCCACCCCGATGCGCGCGCTGCTCGATCGGCACCTCGGCGAGGAATGGCTCGGTCGGGCCGCCGAGCCCGAGACCTGGGCGCCGGTCGAGGACATCCCCGACGAGGAGCTCTGGGCCGCCCGCAACGACGCGCGGCGCCTGCTCGTCGACTACGTGAAGGCGAAGTCCGTACAGGACCGGCTCCTTCGGGGCGAGGATCCCGAGAGCGTCAAGGCCGTCGCGGAGACGTTCACCGCCGACACGTTGACGCTCGGGTTCGCGCGGCGGATCGCGACCTACAAGCGGCTGTTCCTGCTCACGTACGACCCGGAGCGCGTGCGCCGGATCTTCGCGGACGGTTCCCCGGTGCAGATGGTCGTCGCGGGCAAGGCGCACCCCCTCGACGACAACGCGAAGCAGATGCTCGTCGACGCGTTCGGCCTCTCGCAGTCCATCGGCATCACGTCGCGCGTCGTGTTCCTCGAGGACTACGACCTCTCCGTCGCCGCGCCGATCGTGGGCGGCTGCGACGTGTGGCTCAACGTGCCGCGCCCGCCGCAGGAGGCGAGCGGCACGAGCGGGATGAAGTCGGCCGCGAACGGCGGCCTCAACCTCAGCGTGCTCGACGGCTGGTGGGTCGAGGGCTACGACGGGCAGAACGGCTGGGAGATCGACGGCGCCCGGCGCGACGGCGAGGACGAGACGGCGCAGGACGCACGGCACGCGCACGCCCTCTACGACCTCCTCGAGCAGCACGTGATCCCGCTGTTCCACGAGCGGGACGCCGACGGCGTCCCCCGGCGCTGGCTCGCGATGGTGAAGCGCTCGCTCGTCACCAACGGCCCGCGCTTCTCGGCGGCGCGAATGGTCGGGGAGTACGCGCAGCGAATCTATCCGCCGGCGTAGCGGAGCGCGGGGCGCGGGAGCACGTTGACGAGCCCGACCATCACCACCAGGAAGGCCGCGCAGACCCACAGGACCGCGTCGAACGACCCCGTCACGTCCCGCACTGCGCCGAGGACGAAGGGCGAGACGGCGGCGAGGGAGTAGCCGCCGCCGAGCATCAGCCCGACGAGGGCCCCCACGCGCTCGCGCGTCGACTCGAAGTCGAGCGGGAGGGTCATCACCAGCGCGAACGCCCCTCCCTGGGAGATCCCGGCGAGCAGCGCCCAGAAGTAGGCGGCCCCGGGGACGGCGACGAGCCCCACTGCGCCCGTCGCGAACACGATGCTCATCCCGATCAGCCACGGCCGGCGGCCGCCGTGCCGGTCGGACAGCCAGGGGACGAGGAACGAGCAGGGAATGGCGGTGAGGTTCATCGCGGCGAGCAGCAGGCCCGCCGACTCGTCGCTCCAGCCGCGCTCGCCATAGGCGTCCGGAAGCCATGCGTTGAGGCCGTAGTACGCCGAGCCCATGCAGGCGAAGATCGCGACGAGCAACCAGGCGGTGCGCGACCGCCACGGGAGGCGGGGCACGAGCACGGCCGGGCGCACGTGAGCCTCCCCACCCCGCTCGAGCACTGTCCACGCGAGCGCGACGACACAGGCTGCGACGGAGAGGGCGATCAGGGCCCCTCGCCAGCCGCCGAGCAGCCCCGCGAGCGGCACGGCGACCGCCGCGGAGATCGTCGAGCCGAGCTGGATGCCGGTCGTGTAGACGCCGGTGCCCGTCGCCGGGCGCTCGGGCACCGTCTCCCGCACGGCGAGCGGCGCGAGGGCGTTCCCGAGCCCCATGCCGAGGCCGACGCCCCACGTGAGCAGGACGACGAGCCACGCGCCCGGTGCGAGCGCGCGGAGCACGCCGAAGGTCCCGATCAGCACGAGCCCGATCGTCATCGCCCGGCGCGTCCCGAGGCGGGCGGAGAGGTAGGCGGCGAGCGGGGCGAACAGCCCCATACAGAGCACGGGGATCGTCCCCAGCAGGCCCACGAGCGCGTGCGAGGCGTCGAGGTCCTCCTGGATCTCGTCGATCAGCGGCCCGACGCCGACGATCTGCGGCCGCAGCGCGAGCGCGGCGAGGAACAGCCCCGAGAGAGCCGCGCCGGTCGAGCCCCTCTTGGTCAGCGGGTGGCGGCCTCTGCGCGCTTCGCGCGCTGGCGGGCGATGCGCGCGAACTCCTCCACGTGCCTTCTCGCTTCCCGGCCAGCGGCCCCGGGCTTGCGCGAGCGAATCGCTTCGAGGATCGGGACGTGCTTCTCGGCGGCCTCGTCCGGCTCGACGTACGTCCCGTAGAGGGAGATCGTGATCCGTCCCTCGACGCCGAGGGACTTCCAGCACTGCTCGAGCACCGGGTTGCCCGCGGCCTCGACCATCAGGCGGTGGAACGCGATGTCGTGCCGCACCAGCGCGTTCAGGTCACCCCGCCGGGCGGCGGCGCGCATCTCGTCGACCTCGCGCTCGAGGACGGCGACGTCCCCGTCGAGCAGCTTCGACGCCTCCTTCGCGGCGAGCTCCTCGAGGACGGCTCGGACCGGATAGACCTCGATCAGCTCGTCGTCGCCGAATGCACGGACACGCGCGCCACGGAACGGCTCGGACTCCACCATGCGCAGAAGCTCCAGGTCGCGGAGCGCCTCGCGCACCGGCGCCTGGCTCGTCCCCAGCTCGCTCGCGATCCGGGTCTCGACGAGCCGCTCGCCGGGCTTCAGCTCGCCGCTGACGATCCGCTGCAGCAGGACGTCCTTCACCTGCTCGCGGAGCACGGTTCTCGAGATCGCGCTCATGACGGCCCGACGACTATCCGGCACCCGCGCTCCCTCCGTCAAGCTGCCGCGCTCACCCTGCCACGACCGGGTTGGTGAGCGACCCCACGCTGTCGACCTCGACGGTGATCTCGTCCCCGGGCTGTAGGAGCCGCTGCGGGTCACGGAAGACCCCGACGCCCGCAGGAGTGCCCGTCAGGATCAGGTCGCCGGCCTCGAGGGTCGATGTCTGCGAGGCGAAGCTGATCACCTCGTCGATCCCGAAGATCAGGTTCGCGGTGGTCGAGTCCTGCATCGTCTCGCCGTTCAAGATCGCGCGGATCGGGAGGGCATGCGGGTCGGTCACCTCGGCCGCGGGGACGAGAGGCCCCACGGGGCAGAACGTGTCCGGGGACTTCCCGCGCGTCCACTGGCCGTCGGCGAACTGGAGATCGCGAGCGGACACGTCGTTCGCGACGACGTAGCCCGCGACGGCCTCGAGGGCGTTCTCCTTCGACACGTTTCGCACCGTCGCGCCGAGCACGACGCCCAGCTCCGCCTCGTAGTCGCACTTCGTCACCACGGGGGGGATCACGATCGGATCGCCGGGCCCGATCAGGGCGGTCGTGTACTTGGCGAAGAAGAGCGGCGCGGCCGGAAGGTCGACGCCCTGCTCCTCCGCATGGTCTCTGTAGTTGAGCCCCACGCAGACGATCTTGCCGGGGCGCGCGATGGGTACCGTCATGGCGGTGACCCTAACCGATTGAGCGATCATCGATCATCGATGCTTTTCGGATCGGGCCGAAAGTAGGATCGGAGCATGGCGCTTCCGCCGGGATTCGTCGACGACCTCACGAGCATGTTGGGCGAGGCGTTCGTGATCATCGACGCCGATCGCCTCGCGACCTACGACTGCGACGGTCTCACCGGGTGGCGGGCCCAGCCCGCTTGCGTCGTCCTGCCCGGGTCGGCGGAGGACGTCCGAGCCGTGCTGCGCCTCTGCGCCCGCGACCGGGTGCCGTTCGTCGCGCGCGGCGCGGGCACCGGCCTCTCGGGCGGCGCGCTACCGGTCGCCGACGGTGTCGTCGTCTCCGTCGCGCGCATGAACCGGATCCTGGAGATCGATGTCGAGAGCGAGCGCGTGGTCGTCGAGCCCGGGGTCGCGAACCTCGACGTGACCCGCGCCGTCCAGGAGCACGGCTACTTCTACGCGCCCGACCCGTCGAGCCAGCAGGTGTGCACCATCGGCGGGAACGTCGCCGAGAACTCGGGCGGCGCGCACTGCCTCAAGCACGGGTTCACGGTCAACCACGTCACGGGGGCGAAGGTCGTGCTCCCGGACGGCGAGCTGCTCGAGCTGGGCGGCAAGGCGATCGACGGCGACGACGGCCCCGACCTGCTCGGCGTGCTTGTGGGTTCTGAGGGGACGCTCGGGATCGCGGTCGAGGTGACGCTCAGGATCGTGCGCGCGCCCGAGGCGGTTGTCACGCAGCTCGCCGCGTTCGCGTCCGTCGACGCGGCCGGAGACGCCGTCTCGCGCATCGTGGCGGCGGGGATCCTCCCCTCGGCGATGGAGATCATGGATCGCTTCACGATCCAGGCGGCGGAGCAGGCCTACCGTCCCGGCTACCCCGAGGGGGCGGGCGCGGTCCTGCTGGTCGAGCTCGACGGCGTGTCCGCGCAGGTCGACGAGGACACGGCGGCGGTGGAGGCGCTGTGCCGCGCGGCGGGCGCCTTCGAGATCCGCACCGCGAGCGACGCCGCCGAGCGCGCCCTCCTCTGGCTCGGGCGCAAGGGCGCGTTCGCGGCGATGGGCCGTGTCTCACCCGACTACTACGTCCAGGACGGCGTCGTCCCGCGCACGCGGCTCCCCGAGGTGCTGCGGCGCATCGACGAGCTCTCGGACGAGCACGGGCTCCGGGTCGGCAACGTGTTCCACGCAGGCGACGGCAACCTTCATCCGCTCGTCCTCTACGACGCCGCGGTCGACGGGCAATACGAGCGCGCCAAGGCACTCGCCGACGAGATCCTCGCCGCCTGCGTCGAGGCGGGCGGCTCCCTCACGGGCGAGCACGGGATCGGGGTCGACAAGGCGTGCGCGATGCCGTCGATGTTCTCCGAGCGCGACCTCGAGGCATTCGAGCGGGTACGGCGGGCGTTCGACCCCGACGGGCTCGCCAACCCGGGCAAGGTGATCCCCACGCCTCGGCTCTGCGGCGAGGTGCCGGGCCCCTACCGCGCACATCCGCTCGAGCGGCTCGGGCTCGCGGAGCGCTTCTAGTGCCCCTGATGCGGCCCGCCACCGTCGAGGAGGCGGCCGAGCTGCTCGCCGGCGCGAGCGCGGCGGGGCGGCGCGTGCGAATCGGGGAAGACCTCTCGACCGACGGCCTCGACCGGGTGCTCGAGCACGAGGCCGGCGATCTCACGTGCACCGTCGAGGCGGGGATCCGGCTCTCCGCGCTGCGGACGTCGCTGGCCGCCTCCGGCCAGCGGCTGTCCCTCGACCCGCCGGGCGACCCGACCGTCGGCGCATGTCTCGCCGGGCGGCTCTCGGGCCCGCTCTCCCACCGCTTCGGGACGCCCCGCGACCTCGTCCTCGGGGTCACGCTCGTCCTCGGCGACGGGACGATCGCGAGCTCCGGCGGCAAGGTCGTCAAGAACGTCGCCGGCTACGACCTCGGCAAGCTCGTCTGCGGCTCTGGCGGTAGCCTCGCACTGGTTGCGCGGGTCTCGCTCCGTCTGCACCCACTCCCCTCCACCTCCTCGACGCTCGTCGTCGAGACGGACGACCCGCCGAGCGTCGTGCGGGCGCTCCGGCACTCCGCGTTGCAGCCGAGCGCGCTGGACGTCCTGCACCCCGGCCGTGTCGCCGTGCTGTTCGAGGGGCGTGAGCGCGCTGTCGCGGCCCAGCTCGAGGCGGCCCGCGCGCTGGTCGGGGGCGAGGCGGCCGACACGGCCGTGTGGGACGAGGCGCGGGAGCGACAGGGCCGGTCTCTGGGGCGCCTCCGCTTCGCCCCGGCCGACCTCGGGAACACCCTCTCGACGCTCGGCGAGGCGGTCGTCCGCCCGTCGGCCGGGATCGCCTACGTGCCGCATCGTGTGGGCGGTGTGCCCGCCGCCGCGGCGCGCCGGCTGCAGCGCGCGCTGAAGGAGCGCTTCGACCCGGCCGGGGTGCTCGGGTGATCGCGTGATCGAGGAGCTGACGCGAGCGTGCGTCCACTGCGGCTTCTGCCTGCCGACGTGCCCCACCTACGTCCTCTGGAACGAGGAGATGGACTCGCCCCGCGGGCGCATTCAGCTGATGGAGAAGACCGCGCAGGGCACGCTGCGGCTGAGCCCGACCGTCGTCGAGCACTTCGACCGCTGCCTCGGCTGCATGGCGTGCGTCTCGAGCTGCCCCTCGGGCGTCCGCTACGACGTCCTGATCGAGGAGACCCGGCGCGTCGTCGAGGAGGAGCACACCCGGCCCCGCGCCGAACGGCTCCAGCGCCGGCTCCTGTTCGCCACGCTCCCCCATCCGCGACGGCTTCGGGCCGCGTTGCGCCTCGTGCCGCTCGCGCGTCGGCTTCCCGCCCCCGCCTGGGCGCGCCCGATGCTCGAGCTCGCGCCCGGGTGGCGCTCGGCCGCGCGTCCGGCACCGGTGACCCGAGCTTGTGGTGAT
>NZ_DASTCS010000042.1:0-15921 GCF_035710885.1 Gaiella sp.
CGCTCGCGCCGTAGCGCGCCGCGAGCTCGGACACCGGGTAGCGCACCTGCCACTCCTCCGACCTCGTGGCGGCTCCTCGAGCTCCTGACATCAGGATCAAGCATTGGCCGTCGCCTGCGCCCACGAAGGCGTGCTCGGTCCAGGGCGGACAGTGGAAGAAATCCCACGCCCGTAGGCGTCGCTCCTCGCCCTCGACGAGCAGCCTGCACTCCCCTGACAGGACGAGGAACGCCTCCTGATCCGACTCGGCGTGGTAGAGGCCGGTCTGGCCCGGCTCCAGGACGGTGACGTTGATCCCGAACTGGGCGAACTCGACCGGCGGGTCGCCGTACTCGCTCTCGAAGGCGCACCTCGCGCCCCGCGTCTCCGAGGAGAACCACTCGGCGTCGCGCACGTTGACGACGAACCAGCCCTGGGTGACGGGCGTGAGCCCCGATCCGGAGTCCTCCAGCTGTGCTTCGGGCACGGACGCGATTCTCGCACCTCGGGACGGGTCTCCGGTGTGTGCAAGCGTGCTCTCACCCGGGTCTGGGGACGCTCTGCAGACCGGACGAAAGGAGCCTCGTTGCGTTCCGAGTGGAGAATGGGATGACGATGCACGTGCATGTGAACGGCACACGGCTGTGGTTCGACGTGGAAGGTCCTGCGCTCGTGCCCGACGGCGCAGCGATGCGAGAACGCCCCACGCTCCTGGTGCTGCATGGCGGTCCGGGGAGCTACGACCACTCCTACTTCAAGCCCGACTTCGCCCAGTTCTCGGAGAGCGCACAGGTGATCTACCTGGATCTGCGAGGGCACGGCCGCTCCGAGTGGGGCGATCCTGCTGCATGGTGCTTCGAGGTGTGCGCCGACGACGTCTGTGCCTTCTGCGACGCGCTCGGGATCGCGCGGCCGGTCGTGTACGGCCACTCGATGGGGGGCTTCGTCGCCATGCTCTACGCGGCGCGCCATCCCGGCCACGCTTCGGGGCTGGTGCTCCAGTCCACGAAAGCCCGCTTCGACCTGGCGCGGCTCGTGGAGGCCTTTCGCAGGTTCGGTGGCGACGAGGTGGCGGCTCTCGCCGAACGCTCCTACTCGGGCGACTCCGTCTCCGACGAGGAGTGGAGCCGCGTCTTTGCCGTGTTCGGGCCTGTCGTTCCGGATGAGGACGAGCTTGCCCGCAGGATCCGGAACCCCGAGGTGAACGCTCAGGGCTTCGAGCTGCTACGCACGTTCGACGCCGTCGATCAGCTTGCGAACGTCGACTGCGCGACGCTGGTGTGTGTCGGGGACCGCGACCCGGTTACCCCGGTCGCCGCCGCCCAGGAGATCGTCGACGCGCTGCCCGAGGGGAGCGCGACACTCGAGGTGATCCAGGGCGCGGGCCACTTCCCCTGGAAGGACGCACCGGATCGTTACTGGCCGCTCGTCAGGGCCTTCGTGACGGCCGGGCGTCGCGCGCGATAGCCTCGTGGATGTGACGCGCGCTCTCGCGTTGCTGCTCCTCCTCGGTGCGCTGGGGCTCGCCGCCGCGGCCGCGGCTCCCGCCGCCGAGCGTCCGTTCGACTCGTCGGTGCGACCGCTGCCGGCCTCGCTCCGGGCGGATCTCACCGGCCGCTACTGGCGGCCCGGGTGCCCGGTGCCCCTCTCTCGTCTTCGGCTCCTCACAGTGGTGCACTGGGGGTTCGACGGCGAGGCACGCACCGGCCAGCTCATCGTCGCGCGCGAGTACGCAGCCTCGCTCCGCGGCGTCTTCCGGAAGCTCTACGGCCTTCGGTTCCCGATCCGCCACATGCGCCTCGCCGACTCCTACGGGCCCGAAGCTGCACGACCGGCCGACGGAGACGTCAGCGGCTCGTTCGAGTGCCGCCAGGCAGTGCCTTCGCCGTGCTCGGGCGGCTCTGGTACCGGGAGCTGGTCGAACCACGCATACGGCCGCGCAATCGACCTGAACCCGGTCGAGAACCCGTACGTCGGGTGCGGGCGGACACGCGACCGGGAGAGCGCCCGCTACCTGGACCGCTCGCGGCTTCGCCACGGCATGGTCACACCGGCGGTGGTGAGCGCGTTCCGCTCGATCGGCTGGGGCTGGGGCGGCGCCTGGACCGGCGCGACGAAGGACTACATGCACTTCTCGTCCACGGGCCACTGACCGAGCCCGGTGGGACGCGGAGGTCAGCCCGTCAGCGCGTAGCGGAAGGTGCCGCGTGCCGGCGCGAAGTCCGCGCCTCCGCCTTGTCCCTCGTCTGCCGTCTCGCGCGCCGCCGCGGCCGTGAACGTGAACCAGCCGGGGTTGCCGAGAGCACGGCGCGGGACGGAGAAGGTCAGCGTCGACCCGTCGGCGACGATCCCGAACGTGGCGACCCGGCGCGACTCGGCGGCGGCGGGGTGCGTCAGCCGCACCATCCGGCCCGTCCTGGACGGGCCATGGGTGCCGAGGGCGAAGTTCGCGCCGCGCCACTCGCCGCCGGGGATGATCGGCCGCGGGCCGAGTGGCGGGACGTCGATGCCGACGAGCAGCATGTCGATCCACCCCTCGCGCGCGCTGACGCGGAGAGGCGGCGCCTTGGCGAAGCGGAGGACGAACGTGACCTTCGTCCTCGTGTTGGACACCTTCAGCGAGACGATGTCCGGACCGGGTCCGCCCGCGACGTCGCCCGCACGGTCGGAGTAGCTCTTGGCCGCGAACGCGACGCCACACGTCAGCAGGAGAATGGCCAGCAGGGACGCGCCGAAAGCCGTACAGCGTCGGAGCGACATGATTCACACTCCTCTCGCCCAACGCCATCCTGCCCCGGGACGCCACGCCTTGCCATCGGGGATATTGCCGATTTCGTCCGCGCCCTTCCCGCAACGTCGTTCACCACCGTGTCTCGTGCGCGTCCGAGCGCTCCGGTGCCATCGCGTGCATGCCCTGCCTCGGGTGAGTAGCGTTGCCACGTGAGACTTCTCGGTGAACGCGAGCCCGCGGCAGCCGGTCCGGAGGCGCATGCGGGCGGGCGGCTGTCTGCGGCCGGCGCCCTGTGGCGGAGGTCCGCGCCATGGTGACGGCCGACGAGATCGCGCGGGTCACCATCTTCGCGCCGCTGGGGCTCGAGGAGCGCGAGCGGCTGGCGCGCGCAGCGGCCGACATCCGCCTCGCGCCCGACGAGTACGCGGTGCACGAGGGCGGCGAGCGCGCTCTCTTCGCCGTGCTCGAGGGCCGCATCGAGGCGGTCAAGCTCGTCGACGGCATCGAGCGCGTCGTCGGCGAGCGACGCCCAGGAGAGGTCTTCGGAGAGGTGCCGCTCACGCTCGGCACGGTGTTCCCGGTCGGGTTTCGAGCGGCGGAGAGCTCGCGCATCATGCGTGTCGAGGCCCACGACTACCACGCCGTCGCGGCCACGGCGCCTGACCTCGCGAAGGAGGTCGGGAGCCTGGCGGCGAACCGCATCGGCGGCCCGGGCGGGCTGCAGGGCCTCGCCGCGCAGCCGCCGCCACCACGGGCGATCGTGGTGGGGCATCGGTGGGATGCGACCTGCGCGGAGCTCCGGCGTTTCCTCGATCGCAACCAGATCACGCACGCCTGGCTCACGCCCGACACGCCGGATGCCACGGAGCAGTGGGGCGGTCCCTTGCCGGCCGAGGGGGACTGGCCGGCGATTCGCGTCGTCGACGGCAAGACCGTCGTGCGGCCGCAGCTGCGCAGGGTGGCCGAGCTGCTCGGCCTGGGTACGGAGCCCGTCGCGGCGGAGTACGACGCGGTGATCGTCGGCGCCGGGCCCGCCGGGCTCGCTGCGGCCGTCTACGGCGCATCGGAGGGCCTGCGCACCATCGTCGTCGAGCGCGAGGCGCCAGGCGGCCAGGCCGGCACGTCCTCACGGATCGAGAACTACCTCGGCTTCCCGTCGGGCGTCTCGGGCGACGAGCTGGCGAGCCGGGCGCTGCAGCAGGCGCGGAGGCTCGGTGCGGAGATCCTCGTGACCCGGGCGATCGTCCGCATCGACGCTGCCACCCGTCAGGTGCATCTCGACGGAGGTGACGTCCTGCGGGCACGGACGATCATCCTCGCCTGCGGGGTCACGTGGAGGAGGCTGTCGACCGAGGGCTTCGACCGGCTCGCGGGGAAAGGGGTGTTCTACGGCGCGGCACGCAGCGAGGCGGCCAACGCCCACGGACTGGACGTGCACATCCTGGGCGCGGGCAACTCGGCGGGTCAGGCGGCGCTGTTCTTCTCGACCCACGCGCAGAGCGTGACGCTCCTCTGCCGCGGTGACGGGATAGAGAAGAGCATGTCGCGCTATCTCGTCGATCATCTCGCGTCTCGTCCGAACATCCGCATGCTCGCCCGCACCGAGGTGGTGGCCGCGCACGGCGACGTCTCGCTCGAGGCGATCGACGTCCGGAGCTCCGAGACCGGAGAGTCGAAGCGGCTCGAGTCCGGAGGGTTGTTCATCTTCATCGGAGCAGATGCCGAGACCGACTGGCTGCCCGACGAGATCGCGCTCGACCGCCGCGGGTACGTGCTCACAGGATCCGACGTGCGAGATGCAGGGCGCTGGGACCTCGAGCGCGACCCCTACCTACTCGAGACGAGCGTGCCCGGCATCTTCGCGTGCGGAGATGTGCGCTTCGCCCCCGTCAAGCGCGTCGCTGCTGCCGTCGGCGAGGGCAGCATGGCCATCGCCTTCGTGCACCAGTACCTGAGAGACGCCGACGGGAGCGTAGACCGGTAGGCCCCGAGGCCGCGCCGGGTCGGCCCCGGCGATAGGCTCGTCCGGTGGACGCGCGCATCCTCGTCCTGGGGGCGGGCTTCGGCGGTCTCGAGCTCGCGACCCTCCTCTCCGAGGCGCTCGGCGACAGCGCAGGGGTCACGCTGATCGACGGGAACGACGCCTTCGTCTTCGGCTACGCGAAGCTCGACGTGATGTTCGGGCGGGAGACGCTCGAGGAGGTTGGTCTTCCGTACGCGAGCTTCGCGAAGCCCGGCGTGCGGTTCCTGCGCGAGACGGTGACGGCGATCGACCCCGACGGGCTCCGGGTGACCACCGACGCGGGCGTGCATCAGGCGGACGTCCTCGTCGTGGCGCTCGGGGCCGACTACGACTTCGAGGCGACACCGGGGCTCGTCGGGGGGCAGCACGAGTTCTACTCGGTCGGTGGCGCCGAGCACCTGCGTGAGGTCATACACGGCTTCACCGCCGGGCGCGCGATCGTGGGCGTGTGCGGGGCGCCGTTCAAGTGCCCGCCGGCGCCGAGCGAAGCCGCGCTGCTCCTGCACCACCACCTCGTGGAGCGGGGCGTCCGGGACGCGTGCGAGATCGCGCTCGTGATGCCGTTCGGGACGCCGGTGCCTCCGTCGCCGGACACGTCGGCGGCGCTGCTGGCCGAGTTCGCCGAGCGTGGGATCGAGTTCGTGCCCGACCGCCGGGTGAGCTCGCTCGATCCAGCGCGCCGCGTCGCCGTGCTCGACGACGGCGCGGAGCTCGAGTACGGGCTCTTCCTCGGCGTCCCGAAGCATCGCGCGCCCGACGTCGTCCTCGCGAGCGGGATGGCCGAGGAGGGCTACGTCCCCGTCGACTCGCGCACACTCGAGACCCGCTTCCCGAACGTCTACGCCGTCGGCGACGTGGCGACCGTGGGCGTCCCGAAGGCGGGTGTCTTCTCCGAGGGCGCGGCGCGCGTCGTCGCCGCCTCGCTGCTCGCGCGGCTGCGCGGAGACGCGCCGCCGCCGGCGTACGACGGGCGCGGCGGCTGCTACATCGAGTTCGGCGGCGGGCGCGTCGGAAAGGTCGACGTCGACTTCCTGTCGGGGCCGAAGCCGACCGGTACGTTCCGTGCGCCGTCGAGCGAGCTCGTAGCCGAGAAGCGTCGGTTCGGCTCGAGTCGCCGGGCCCGCTGGTTCGGCTGAGACGCCGGAGGGAAGGCGCTCGAGGACGCGATCGCGTCGGTCGACGCCGTGCTGCTCCTGACGGATGTCACCGTCCTCCCGCGAACGAGGTGACCCGGCAACAGCGTCGGCTCCGTATCACTCGGACGGGGGATGCAGGCGCTTTTCCCGCCGATGACGATCAGCGGGATCTTGGGGGAGCGGGGACGTGTTCACGCGGCAATCGGGCCGGCTCAGCCGGGCTCCCCTGCTGCGCGGGTGACCGCCCGGTGACCGGGCTGCCCAACCTTGCGGGCCTCGAGGCGCGACTCGCGGCAGAGGAGCGCCCGTGCGGGGTCGTCTTCGTGGACCTCGACGACATGAAGGACGTCAACGACCGGCACGGGGCCGAGATCGGCGACCGGGTCCTCCGCGAGGCAGCCGACCGGCTCGTCCGAGTTGTGCCGTCCGGGTTCGCCGCACCGGTCGGAGGCGACGAGTTCGCCCTCCTGGTGCCCGACCTCGAGGACGCCGTGGCCCTCGAGTGGGTCGTCACGCGCGTCACCGAGACGCTCGCCGTGCCGTTCGACGTCGGGCTGGCCGCGCCGGTCGAGCTGAGCGCGACCGCTGCAGGAGCTCTCTGGCGACCGGGCGAAGATCCGCGCGCGGTGTTCGCGGCCGCCGACGAGCGGGTGATGGTCGCGAAGGTCTATCGGCAGGAGGACGCGTTCGGGGGCCTCGCCGAGCTCGTCGCCGTCGTCCTCGACCGGGTGCCCGAGGTGGAGCTGCTCGACGCCGCCGCAGGCGCGATGCTGCACCTGACGGCGGCCGACTTCGGGCTCGTCCTCGTCGCCGACGAGGTGGCGTTCGCGCCCGACCTCGCAGCCGCCGCTGCGGTCGAGATCGCGTCGCGCGCCGCACGGGAGGCGGCGGACACCGGGCGCTTCGTCGACACGCGCGATGCGGAGTGGGAGGTCGTCGCCGCTCCGCTCGGACCTCACGACTCGCACGGCGGGGCGGTGGCCGTGCTCCGCCGAGGCTGGAGGTTCGGGCGTCGCGAGCGCGTGATGGTGGCGCAGGCCGGCCGGCTCCTGGGCCCGAGCATCAGCGCACGGCGCACGCTCGAGGACGCGCTCGGCCAGATCGCCGCGCTGTCGGAGCAGGCGCTCCAGGACGAGACCACGGGACTGCCGAACCGCCGAGCGCTGCTGCGGCGACTCGCGGAGATCGACGGCGACACGTCGCTTGCCGTTCTGCTCGTCGACTTCGACGGGCTGCGGGCGGTCAACAACGTGCTGGGTCACCAGGCGGGAGACGACCTGATCCGTCGGGTCGGCGCGGCGATCCAGGAGTCGCTCCAGCCGGACGAGCTCGTCGCACGGCTGCACGGCTCCGGCGGAGACGAGTTCGTCGTCTGCTGCCCCGACCTCGACGAGGACGGGGCAACTGTGCGCGCCTACGAGCTGGAGGTGGCGCTCGCCCAGCTCCGGCTCCCGCGTGCGCTGAGGTACCTCTACCAGGGGGCGTCGGTCGGCTCGAGCGTGCGGGCGCCCGGCGAGAGCCCGATCGTCTTCCTCGAGCGGGCCGTCTCGGCGCTGCGCGAGCGCAAGGCCGCGCGCAAGCGCGAGAGCGCCTAGAGCGTTCGTCGAGCCTCTCGTCCGATCGCCCACCCGGGGGGCGCTGCGCGCACCGCGGATCCTGCCGACGCAGCCGGAACGGTCGGATCGGAGCCCTGTGCCGCCGTGCTCCGGTGTCGTCACACTTCAATCTATCTATCTCTAAATCTATTGAGATTTAGGCTATGGTGCCCCGGTGCCGCACAACGTGCGCCCCGTGTACGAGGTGAAGTCGGGCCTGTTTCGCGTGCTTGGCCATCCGGCCCGGGTCCGGATCATCGAGCTGCTGCGTGACGGAGAGCGCTCGGTCGGCGCGCTCCAGGCCGAGCTCGGGCTCGAGTCCGGCCCGACGTCGCAACACCTGACGGCGCTGCGCCGCGTCGGCCTCGTCGAGTCGCGCCGGGAGGGGACGAGCGTCTACTACCGGGCCGCCGACAAGAAGGTCTTCGAGCTGCTCGAGGCCGGCCGCGCGCTCGTCACGCGCCGGCTCGAGGAGCAGCAGTCGATGCTGCGGGAGCTCTCCGAGCCGTGAGCTTCGCGGTCGTCGTGTCGCTCGGCGCGGCCGCGGTCGCCGCGGGAGGGTTGCTGGCCGTGGCCCGGCGCTCGTTCACCCTCGGGCTGACGACCCAGGGGATGGGGTGCGCGCTGCTGGCGGGAGGCGGGCTCTGGGCCCTGGTAACGGACGAGGCGGCCGGCGCGTCCTTCACGAGCGCCTTCGATCCGCGCGTCGGGATCGACGGCCTCTCGGGCCTCTTCCTCGGCGTGCTCGGCGCGGTCGGTGCTGCGGCGCTCGTGTTCGCGACCCGCTATCTGCAGCCGTCGGGCCGAGGACGGGCGATCGGCGCGCTGACGGCGGTGTTCGTGCTCGTGCAGGCGCTCGTCCTCGTGGCCCGCGATCCGCTCACCTTCCTCGTCGCGTGGGAGGCGATGACGCTCGTTCCCGCCGCCGTGATCCTGGTTGCCCGCGCGGACGAGCTTGCCCGGCGTACCGTCTTCTTCTACGTCGCGCTGACCCACCTCGCCGGTGCGGGGACGTGGGTGGCGATCCTGCTTCTCGCGCGCGAGGGCGCGATCGGCGATCCGAGCGTCATCGCCTCCGGCTCGGGCGTGCAGATCGCGATCGCGCTCGCCGCCCTGGTGGGGATGGGCGCGAAAGCGGGTCTGATGCCGCTCCACGTCTGGCTCCCGCTCGCACACCCGATCGCCCCCGCGCACGTCTCTGCGCTGATGAGCGGCGTGATGATCAAGATCGCGATCTACGGGCTGATTCGCGTCCTCGTCGAGTGGCTCGGCGTCCTGCCGGAGTGGCTCGGCGTGCTCGTACTGGGACTCGGCGCCCTCTCGTCGGTGGCCGGGGTCGTCTACGCGCTCTTCCAGCACGAGCTGAAGCGCCTGCTCGCGTTCCACTCGATCGAGAACATCGGGATCATCGTCCTCGGTCTCGGCGCCTGCCTCGTGCTCCGCGCGCGGGGGGCCGACGCCTGGGCGGCCTTCGCCCTGGCCGCAGCGCTGCTCCACACCGTGAACCACGCGCTGTTCAAGGCGCTGCTCTTCCTCGGCGCGGGCTCCTTCGAGAAGGCGGTCGGGTCGCTCGAGCTCGACCGCCTCGGCGGCCTCATCCGGCGGATGCCATGGACGGGCGGGGCGTTCCTCGTCGGAGCCGTCGCGATCGCGGGGCTCCCGCCCCTCAACGGGTTCGCGTCCGAGTGGACGACGCTGCAGTCCCTCCTCCGGCTGCCCGCCTACGGCGGCGTCGCCGACGGGACCGCAGGGGCGCTCGCACTGGCGGCGCTGGCGGCGACCGCGGCCCTCGCGGCCCTCTGCTTCGTCAAGGTCGTCGGGCTGGTCCTGCTCGGGCCGGCGCGCCGCGACGCCGTCGCACACGCGCAGGAGGCGCCCGTCCCGATGCGCGCCGGGATCGTCGCGCTGGCCGGGGCCTGCGTGCTGCTCGGGGTGGCGCCGGGCCTCCTCTTCGGATCGCTCGTCGGGCTGGCGCCCTGGGCCAGCGCCGTCCCCACGTCCATCGGGCTCGACCTGCCCGGGACGGGGCTCTTCCGCTCGGGCGGGATCGCGCTCGTGCTCGTGGCGCTCGTTGCCGCTCTCTACGTGCTCCGGGGTCGGCGCGTCGCCGCTCCCGCTCCGACCTGGGCCTGTGGCCAGCTCGTCGAGCGCCGGCTCGACTGGACGAGCGCCGGGTTCACCAAGGCGCTGCGCCTGGTGCTCGAGGACGTCCTGCGCCCGGAGCGTGAGATCGACGTTCGGGTCGAGGGAGGAGTCGTGCAGGAGGTCGCCTACGAGGGCCGCGTCCCGCATCTCTTCGAGGAACGCCTCTATCGGCCGCTGACGGCACTGGCGATGGAGGGGGCGCACCACGCGAGGCGCATGCAGAGCGGGCGGCTGGGCACCTACGTCGGCTACCTGCTCGCGCTCGTCCTGGTCGTGCTCACGGCGGCGAAGCTGGGGGTCCTGGGGTGAGCGGCCGGGAGGCAGCCGCGACGGCGGTGCAGCTCGTGGGCGGACTCGCGCTCGCGCCGTTCCTGCCCGGGCTGGTGCAGCATTGGAAGGCGCGCCTCCAGGGCCGTCGCGGGCCGACGCCGCTGCAGCCCTACCGGGAGCTCCGGCGGCTCTGGCGGAAGAGCTCCGTCGACGTGGAGGGGGCGGGGATCGTCTACCGGCTCGCGCCGGCGCTCACCGCCGGAAGCGTCGCGGTGGCGGTGCTGCTCGTGCCGGTCGCAGCCGGTTCGCCCGACCTCGGTGTCGGCCGGGACGCGCTCGTGCTGGCCGGCCTGCTCGCGCTCGCGCGCTTCGCCGTCGCAGCCGCATCCTGGGAGGTCGCGAACGGGTTCGCCCTGATGGGGGCGAGCCGGGATCTCACGATCGCCGTGTTCGTCGAGGCCGCGCTCGTGCTCGCGCTGGCGGTCGCGGCGCTCGTCTCCGGCTCCACCGACCTGGTGGCGATGGTCGCCGGCACGTCCGGCACGCAGGCATGGACCGATCCGGCACTCGCTCTCGGGGCGGTCGCGTTCGCCCTCGTGGTCGTGGCGGAGACGGGGCGCCAACCCGTCGACAATCCGGACACCCACCTGGAGCTGACGATGATCCACGAAGGCCCGCTGCTCGAGTACGCGGGCCGCGACCTCGCGCTGCTGCACTGGGCGGCCGCGGTTCGCCACTGGCTCGTCCTCGTCCTCGCGGCGCAGGTCTTCCTTCCGCACCCGACCGACCCGTGGGTGCAGCTCGCGCTTCTGCCCGTCGTCCTCGCCGTGCTGTGCGCAGGGCTCGCTCTGACCGAGACGCTCGTCGCGAAGATGCGCATCCTCCTGGCACCCCGGCTGCTGGCAGTCGCGGCGCTCGTTGCCCTGCTCGGCGTGGTTGCGTGGCTCGTGGAGACCGGATGAGCGGCACGCTCGCCTGGGCGGTGGTCGCGCTCGGCCTCGCCGTCGTCGTCGTGCGCCGACGCTCGGTGGCGGTCGGTCTCGTCACGGTCCAGGCGCTTCTCCTCGCAGGGGTGGCGATGGCCGAGGCGTCGAACACAGACGATCTCGGCGCCGCATTCGCGCTCGCGGTGCGGGGCGTTGCGCTCGCCGCGTTGTTCCTCGTCATCGTCTCGAGGACACGCGAGCCGGGCCCGGTCCGCGCCGGGGTGGCGCCGTTCGCGCGTGCGGGGGTCGCGGTCGGGCTGGCGCTCGCCTTCACGTGGCTCGTGCCGTCGATCGGGCTGGAGTCCTCGCAGTCCGAGCGGGCGATGCTCGCGCTCGTCGCGTTCGGCGCGGCGATCGTCGCCACGCGCCGGGCGACCCTCCATCAGCTGCTCGGGATCGTGATGGTCGAGAACGGGCTCGTGCTCGGGGCGATCGAGCTGCCCGGCGGGGCCTCGCTCGCGGTCGAGCTCGGCGTCGCACTCGACCTCACCCTGATCGCCATCGTCGCGGTCGTCTTCCACGAGCGGATCTTTGCCGAGTTCGGATCGGGGGACACGGCGGTGCTGGAGACACTGCGTGACTAGCCGCGAAGCCCTCGCGCTGGCGGTCGTGGGGCTGCCGACGCTCACGGCGATCCTCGTGGCCGTCGTGCCACGGCGCGTGGTGCAGCCCGTCGCGCTCGCCGGCCTCGTGCTCTCCGGGCTCGTCGCGATCGCACTGGGGATCGTCGCGCTCGGCGACCCGTCGGCGCCCGAGGTCTCGGACTGGGTGGTGATCGACGCCGCGGCAGGGCTGATGGTGGGCGTGATCGGCCTGGTCGGCCTCGCGAGCGCGCTCGCCTCGCCCGCCTACCTCCACTCGACGCCGTCGGGGCTCTTCGGTCAGGCGCACGGGACGCGCGCCTACTACGCCGCGCTGGCGGCGTTCGTGGCCGTGCTGACCGCCGTGCCGCTCGCGGGGAACCTGGGCGCGGCGTGGCTGCTCGTCGAGGCCACGACCGCCGCGTCGGCGATCCTCGTCGGCTTCAGCGGCAAGCCGCGCGCGCTGGAGGCCGGCTGGAAGTATCTGCTGCTCACCTCCCTCGGCCTCGGGTTCTCACTGCTCGGGATCGTGCTGCTGGCGTCCGTCACCCCGGGAGGCACGCTCGACGTGCTCTCGTGGCGCTCGCTGTCGGCCGACGTGCCGGCGGGGGAGACGACGCTCGTCGCGTTCCTCCTGGTCGTCGTCGGACTGGCCGCCAAGATCGGTTGGGCGCCCGTCCACAACTGGCTCCCCGACGCGCACTCGGAGGCGCCGCCTCCCGTCTCGGCTCTGCTGTCCGCGGCCCTGCTCCCGGCAGTGCTGCTCGTCGCCTGGCGGGTCGAGCGGGCGCTCGAGCCCGCGGTCGGTGAGAGCACGGGGCGCACGGTGCTGATCGGCTTCGGCCTCGTCTCGCTCGGCGTCGCCGTTCCGTTCCTCTGGCGGCCGCTCGCCTGGAAGCGCCTGCTGGCGTACTCGAGCCTCGAGCACATGGGCGTGATCGCGCTCGGCATCGGCTTCGGCACACCGCTTGCGCTCGCCGGTGTGGCGGTGCACATCGCCGGCCACGCCGTCGCCAAGGCCCTGGGCTTCTATGCCGCCACGCCGCTGCTCGGGCACGAGCCGCGCGCCGCCGGCCACGCCGTCACCGGCATCGCGCGCACCCAGCCCGCGCTCGGCACGACGATGGGCATCTCGCTCGGGGCCCTCGCCGGCCTGCCACCGTCGCCGCTCTTCCTGAGCGAGATCCTCGTGATCGCCGGGGGCTTCGACGCGGGGCGGCCGTGGGCGGCCGCCGCGGCGGCAGTCCTGCTGGCGCTCGGGTTCGTGGGGCTGGCCCACGCGCTCGTCGAGACGACCGGTGGCAGCACCCGCCGCCGCGAGCGCGCGAACGCGCCCGGGCTGCGCTCCGTGGTGGCCTTCGGCGCCGCGGCGACGGTGATCCTGCTCGCGCTGGCGGGCGCCGCGTTCTGGCTCCCCGACACGGACATCGTCGAGGCACTCGTGCGGGGGGTCGGATGACCGTCCATGCAGCACTGTCGTACAGGGAGGCGATCCAGGCGGCGCTCGCCGACGGCTTCCGCTTCGGGGGGCTTCACGCAGCCGAGGGGGGCGCGGTGGTTCGCACCGTGCTCGTCGGCCCGGAGGGCACGGTGAGGGTCGAGTCCGTCCGCGCGACTGGGGACTCCGTGCCCACGATCGTCGATCTCGTTCCGGCTGCCGGGTGGGACGAGCGTGAGGCACACGACCTCTACGGCGTGGGGTTCGACGGTCACGAGCCCCTCCGCCCGCTCGTCGAGCACGATCCGACGCTCTCCCACTGGACGGTGCACGTCAAGGGCGAGGATGCGTATCAGGTGGCCGTCGGGCCGATCCATGCCGGGGTGATCGAATCCGGGCATTTCCGCATCCACGTCGTGGGCGACCGGATCCTCCACCTCGACGCACGCCTCTTCTACAAGCACCGCGGCCTGGAGCGGGCTGCCGAGGGCAGCTCGCTCGAGCATGGGGCGGCGTATGTCGGCCGCGCCTGCGCCGCGTGCGCCGTCGCCAACCGGCTCGCGTATGCCCACGCGTGCGAGGACACCCGGGGCCTCGACGCGACGCCCGAGCTCGCCCGTGCGCGCACGATCCTCCTCGAGCTCGAGCGCACCTGGAGCCACCTCAACGACATCGCCGCCGTCTGCGCCGGAGTCGGCCTCGCCGCCGGCAACACCCACTTCGCGGCGCTCACCGAGCGTGCGCGTCGTCTCAACGCGGTGGTCGGCGGGCACCGGTTCCTCTTCGGTGCGGTCGAGGTGGGGGGGAGCTCCCTCGATCTCGACGCCGACGCCGTTCGCCGTGCGCGCGAGGAGCTCGGGCGGATCCGCGGCGAGGCCTCCCGCGGCTGGCGCGAGTTGCAGTTCAACGCCTCCTTCCAGGACCGGCTCCCCGACGTCGGCGTCCTGCGGCCGGAGGAGGTCGACCGCCTCGGCACCGTCGGGCCGGCCGCTCGCGCCGCGGGCGTGGCACGCGACGTGCGAGCGGACAGTCCTCGGCTCGACTATCCCGGCTTCCAGCCGCGGACGCCCGAGCGGCCGGACGGCGACGTCCGCGCGCGCCTCGAGCAGCGTGCGCTCGAGCTCGGGCAGTCCTTCGACGTCCTGGGCAGGCTCCTCGACGGCCCGGTCCGGCCGGCCCTCGCCACGGCGGCACGCTCCGGGTCGGCGATCGGGGTAGGCCTCGTCGAGTCGGCGCGGGGCGCCACCCTGTGCGTCGTCGAGCGCGAGGGCGACCGGCTCGCCCGCGTGCGGCTGCGCACGGGCTCGTACGCGAACTGGCCCTCCGTCGCGTTCGCCGCCGCCGACAACTTGCTCCCCGACTTCCCCCTGATCAACAAGAGCTTCGAGCTCTGCTACGCCTGCGCCGACCGCTGATGCTGACCCTCCTCCGCGATCTCCGCCGCCTTCGCCGCACCGTCTCGTTGCCGGCGCCGGGACGCGGACGGAGCCTCGCCGTCCGTCACGTCGATGCGGGGTCCTGCAACGGCTGCGAGCACGAGCTCACCCTCCTCGCCAGCCCCTACTACGATCTGCAGCGCTTCGGGCTCGGGGTCGTGGCGTCCCCCCGCCACGCCGACGTGCTGCTCGTGACGGGGCCGGTGACGACGCGAATGCGGGAGCCGCTGCTCACCGCCCACGCGGCGATGCCGGAGCCGCGTCTCGTGGCCGCGCTCGGCGACTGCGCCCTCGGCTGCGGCGTGCTCGGCTCCCCCGGGGAGTTGCTCGGGGCCGTGGACACGCTGCTCTCCGTCGACCTGCGGATCCCCGGCTGTCCCCCGACACCGGAGACGATCGCGACGGCGCTGCTCGAGCTCGTCGACCGGGCACACGCCGGCTGAGGCGCCTGCCTACGGCAGCCGCCAGAACTCGCCTGTCAGCCCGAGCCGCTCGAGGATCTCCTGGTTCTCGAAGCGCGTCTGCGGCCGCCAGTCCGGCGCCAACCGGTCGCCCCACCACGCGTGCGCGAGCTCGCTGAGCTTCGAGACCGTGATCGTCGCCCCCGGCGCCCGGCCGTCGAGCCAGCGGTCTATGTGCTCCTCCGACCGGAAGAGATGCATCGCGCTTCAGGTGAAGACGATGTCGGCCCACCAGCGGGCGGCCGGGACGAGGCAGTGGAACAGAAGGCGCTGGTCGTCGGGTCGCTCGTCCCGCACCTCGACCACGATCGGCTCTCGACAGTCTGCGCACACGGTCTCGATGTGGCCGTCGACGTGGAGCGCCGCGCAGATGCCGAATGCGTCCCAGGCGCAGTTCCCGTACCACCAGCGATCGGCCGCCCGCACCCGGAAGGGCGTGGGGACGGCGGAGAACGGGGCTGCCATGCGTAGCTCGGCCGTCGCGTCGTCCAGAACGAGCGCGTGCTCCGCATGGAGTCGCGCCCAGCCTGCTCCGACGTCGCCGGCCTCGATGCCGAGGGCGCGTCCGACCTCGTAGGACGCCGGCGCGCGCCCCAGCTCGACGAACAGGCCGTACGTGGCGTTGCGCAGCGCGAGGTCGTGCCCGTCGATCGCCCGAGTCTCCCAGAACGTGCGTCACGTCCGTGACCTGAGCACCTCCGGCCCGGTCGGCCGCGGGTCGCCGTCGCCCGGCTCGGCGGTCACGCTCAGCACCGGGAACCGGGCAGGATCGACCGCGGCCGTGAATCGCGCGTCCGAGCGGCCCTGCTGGTCGGGATGGAATGTCCCCGCGGAGATCCGGTTCCGCCGCCCGGCGCGGTCACCCGGGCCGACGAACCAGAGCTCGTAGTAGGCGCCCTTCGGAAGGATCGGGAGCGAATCGCTGCGGAACGTGATCACGCGGCCGATCCCGGTCTCGCGGACGTCGACCGCCGCGCGGGCAGGCCCGATCGGGGCCGCCAGCACCGCCTGGAGCTCGAGCTCTCCGGCCGGCGAGCCGGCGCGGACAGCGAGGACGAGCACCGCGGCCGCCACCGCCGCGCCCGCACCAACGGCGGCGAGAGGCGATCTCCAGGCGCGACGGCGCGGCTGAGTCATCGT
>NZ_DASTCS010000043.1:0-11342 GCF_035710885.1 Gaiella sp.
TAGCCGTTGGCTTCCGGCGTGGGCTCATTGCGTGAACTCCATCCGTCGACTCTCACTTCTGCTCGGACCCAGCGATCCCCCGGATGAGGGATGCCCGGGTTGTGGACAGAAACGAGGATTCGACGGGCTTACCAGTCCTTCACGCCAGCTGACATGACGGCGAGAAGGAGGTTGCGAACGAAGGCCTTCCGCATTCGCTACTCCTAGATTGGGAACTGACGGCAGAGGGATCGTATACCCCGTTCGAGGGATAGAGCAAGTTTGGATCACCACGGCCATCCCACTCGCCTGCTCATCGGATACGTCCTTGGGCTGACGGCGGCCGCTCTTCTTACGGCCTACATCCTGATCGAGTTCGGCTTCACGCTTGGGAACGCCTGGGTCGTCATCGCGCTCTGCCTGGCCGCCGCGGTCGCGGAGCGTGCGTCTGTGCGGCTCAGCGACACGACGGAGTTGTCGATTTCGCCAGTCCTGACGCTGTTCGCAGCGGTCCTCTTCGGCCCGCTAGCAGGTGGAATTGTCGGTGCAGCGTCTGAGATCGGGGACTCCGAGCTCTTCCAGGACAAGCACGGACGTTCGCTCCATCTCAAGTGGCTGACTTACACCAGCAGCCGCTTCATGGCCGGCGCGGCCATGGGCCTCACGGCCGGTGCTGTGCAGGACCGCATCGGAGGCACGGCTGGCCTCTTTGTAGCGACGATCGCCGCATCCGCGGTAGGCGAAGCGCTCGAAATTGCCTTTGCCACCGTTACGAGTCGTGTACGTGGCAACCGAACCGCCATAGCTCGGATGGTCGGCCCAGTGATGGCAACAGCTATGTGCGTATATGCACCAGTAGTCGCGGCCCTGGCATTCACGTACAGCGACCTCTCTCCCTGGACGGCGTTCCTGTTCCTCGCGCCTGCCCTCGCCGCGCAGAGGCTGTTCAGCCTCTATCAGGAGAAGGCGCGCTTGTACGAGGAACAACTGACTCTCTATGCAGACCTGCAGTCTGCGAATACAGCGCTCCGAGACGCAAACCTGTCGTTCGCCACTGCGCTTGTACAGACGCTTGAAGAGAGTGACCGCTACACAGCCGGACATTCAAGGGCAGTCGCGACCTACTCCCGCGACATCGCCCAGAAGATGGGACTCGCTCCGGAAGAACAGGAACGCGCATTCCTGTCGGGACTCGTGCACGACATTGGGAAGATCGGACTGCCAGCCACACTCCTGAACAAGGAGGGGCGCCTCACTCTTGACGAACTCAGAGAGATGGAACGACACTCCGAGATCGGAGAGAGAATTCTCTCCAAGGTCGAGGCCTACTCTGATGTCTCGTTGATCGTTCGTCACCACCATGAACGAATGGATGGGGAGGGCTACCCCGACGGGATCCGAGGAACGGAGATCCCGTTGATTTCGCGGATCATCGCTGTCGCTGATGCCTACAACGCGATGACTTCTGATCGACCGTATCGACTGGCAATGGAGTACACGGTTGCCCGAGATCGGCTTCTGCAAGCGATGGGGAGCCAATTCTTCACCGACGCGGTCGTTGCCTTCCTCTCGGTGCTTGCCGATGCCGACGGTGACTATCGCGGGGCACGCGGGTCCGGGTTTGGCGTGATGATCGATCAAGGTGAGTCTTCGTCTGACGGTTTCGCGGCGGCCGGCGCCGCGTAGCGACCACGCGCCGAGTTAAGAGCCAGCGCCGTCCTCGAACGGATCCCCAGCTTGTCAAACACGTGATGGACGTGCACCTTCACTGTGCCCATGCTTATGAAGAGCTGGCGCGCAATCTCGGCGTTGGACAAACCTTCGCAGACTAGGTCGTAGACCTCGCGCTCACGTGCCGAGAGCGAGATTGCAGGATCAACGAGCGATGCTGGAGAGACGCCGAGTGCCTCGACACGCTCATCGTCTCCGGCTCGACGAACTAGGAAGACCGCCTTGTCTCGTACGCGGCTCGACGCAAGGAGAGTAGAAAGCAAATCGGGATTGGCTCTATAAGCGGTCACCGCGAAGTCAACGGAACCCGTCTCGAACACGTGGTCTACCAACGCCTCGCAGCGTTGGATCAGATCAACGCTCCGCTCCTTCAGCGCGCAAACAGCGTCGACGGCGTGGAACAGAGCGTGTGCCTCTATTCCCCGAGTACACATGGCCGCCTGCTCAACGAGTTCCATCGCCTCGCTCAGCCGTCCAATCGTTGCGAGTGCGAGTGCGCGCGAACCTAGAACTTCACCCCTCATGCTCGGGAGCGCGTCGTCGATGCTCGGCGGCTCCGTAGCGCAAGCTTCTGCCGCCGCGCCTGTCTGGAGAAGCACTCGCATGCGGATCGCGTATGCGTTCTGCAATCCGTTCACGTCGTTCAGTCGACTCGCTTCCCGATTCGACTGCTCGACCGCGCGAAGGGCTTCTTCACTCTCGCTCAGGCCGGCTAGTGCTACCGCTCGTGTCGCATAGCCGTACGGCAGGGCTGGACTGACACGAAATCCTGTCGCGTCGTCGATGAGCAGGTTCGCCATCTCCAGGGCGTCTCCGTAATAGGCGCCAAGAGCAAGGGCCCACGCGTGCATGCTCAGGAACGAGCAGCGAATTAGCGGGTCATCGACACTGTGGACAAGCTCGAGGGCTGCTCGACTATCGGGGAGGTGGGTGACGAACCCGAACCGAAACCCGAGGCTCAACTGCTTGTCTGCCATCCGCACCTGGTCTCGGACGTCCGTAACATCGACCGTTTGCTCAAGCTGCCTGAGCAATTCGTGAGCCTCCGGCCGTTCGAGCGCCGAGGTACACATCAACACACCCCACCTCGCTTCTCGCTCCTGGGCGCGAGTGCGCGCCGCGTGACAGGCGCTTCGGTAGTAGTTGAGCGCCTCTTCTTCGTGGGAACCGACGTGCGACGCTCGTGCCGCAGCGACTAAGAGGCGGTACTTCACCTCGCCGGTGGCTGTCTTATCGTGCATCCCACACCGCGCAACGGTCAGAGCGGTTACGTGACGTCCTTGGCGTATATGAAGCTCCGCCTCGGCGACCGCGAACACCGGGTGCCTTGAAAGCCTGCGTGCCCTCGCGTAGCGGACCCACTCCTCCACAGCAATGAGACGCCCGCTGTAGACCATGTCGTCAACCGCTTCGAGCACCAACCCGGCTAGTTCCTCGTGGAGGTCGTGCTGGCGAACCAGCTCGAATGCGGGGTCCCACTCTTGTCTCTTCCTGTACACCGAAAGCGCGTCGGCAGTCGCAGCGGCTAGCCCGGAGATTGGCTCGTTAGGCACGCGCGCCTCGAGGAACGCGCGGACGAGGGGGTGGAGCTCGAGGCGGGCGTCTCGCTCCTCGAGGATGCCCAGGCGAAGCGCCTCGTGACATACCTGTTCCGCGCGCTCGGGGCCGAGGATCGTCTCCGCCAGCTCGCGGTCGACGAGCGGCATGGCCGCCAGGATCGCGAGGCCGGTCTGGACCGTGGGGTCGAGGCCACGATAGAGCTCGTCGGCGAAGAACTCGTAGAGCGTCTCCGGCAGGTCGGCGTCCGTGTCTGGCGCGTCCGGGGCCATGCCCGCGAGACCGACCACCGCCGGCCAGCCGCCCGCGAGCGCCACCAGCCCCGAGGTGAGCTCGGTTCGAGCGCCCTGCAGGATCTCCTCGATCTCGTCGGCTCCCATGGCGAGCGCGGTCTGCGGGATCTCGAGAACGGCACCGTCGAGGATCCGCCGGGGCTGCACCCACGTCGGACGGACGCGGCTGGCGATCAAGAGCTGCACCGGTGACCGCTCGACGACCGTCTCCACGAACGCCTCCGACGCCACGGATACCGCCAGGTGCTGGTAATCGTCGATCACGACCCAGGCGTGCGCGGGCCAGTCGTCGAGATCCTCCGCGAGCATCTCGGCGAGCAGCGTCGCCTCCCGCTCGGGGTCCTGGGTCACCGCCAGCCGTTCGAGGAGGCGCCGACCGGCGCCCGGCAGGATTGCGTCCGCGGCGGTGACGAGCGCCCTCGCGACCACCGCGACGTCTGCGGCCGAGCGCCGCGCATGGAACCAGCCGACCGCACGACCGTCCCGCGGCGCCCACTGCTCCACGAGAATCGTCTTGCCATACCCGGATCCGGCGACGAGCGTCCGCACGCGTGCGCTCGACCGATCGAGGGCGCGGATCAGACGGGGGCGCTCGATGATCCGGCGCCGTCGGATCCTCGGCTTCCGTGGCTCCTCTGCCATCAGGATCGGTGGAGTGAACCTACTCCACTCCCCTCCGTTCTGGGAAGAGGACGCCCGCGGCCGGCGTGTGCGGACCGCGGGCGTCTGCCGTCAGCGGCTCCGTGGGGGGCGGAGCCTGACGAGGGCGGGGACGTAGGGGTCCTCACCTGTGAGCAGGCGATACGCGGCGGGGATCTGTCTCCGGCGTGCAACGCCCAGCTTCACGCGAAGCGCGTCGCTGTGTGCCTTCGCGGTGCGAGCGGAGATCCCCAGGGACCGCCCGACCTCGTCGTTCGAGCACCCGGCCGCGATCAGCGCGACAACCTCGCGCTGGCGGTCGGTCAGCGGCGCGTCGACTGCGGTGGCCGTCCTCGTCATGGCGCGGATTCTTTCGTCCCTCGTTCGAGGGATCCATTCGTCAGCGGGTGTAACCAGGGGTGTAACCCGCGGGTCGGCCCGTGGGGGCACTCGATCGCGTCGCTGCGGGCACGATGAGGCCATGCGTGCCGCGGTGAGGGGCGTAGGCCGGAGTTCCGGATGAAAGAGCGCGTGCTCGCAGTCGCGGCGCTCGCGGCCATCGTCGCAGGTGGGATCCTCTGGCTGCTCGGCGAGCCGGGGTGGGCGGACATCGTGTGGGGGGCCGGAGCGGCGGTCGTCCTCGTCCCGCTGATCGTCGACACGCTGCGCAGCCTGCTCGAGGGAGACATCGGAGTCGATGCGATCGCCCTCGTCGCGATCGCGTGGGCGTTGCTCCTCGGCGAGCAGCTCGCGGCGGCGATCGTCGCCCTGATGATGGCCGGTGGTGCGGCGCTCGAGGCGTGGGCGGCGGGCCGAGCCCGGCGAGAGCTGCGCCGGCTGGTGGAGCGGGCGCCCCGCGTTGCACATCGCCACGGGGCATCGGGGGTCGAGGAGGTGCCCGTCGAGGAGCTCCAGCCCGGGGATCTCGTCGCGGTGCGCGCCGGAGAGATCGTCCCGGCGGACGGAGTCGTCGCGGCCGGCGACGCCGTCGTCGACGAGTCCGCGCTCACGGGAGAGTCGCTCCCGGTCACGATCCCGACGGGAGGCGAGGTGCGTTCGGGCACCACGAACGCGGGCAATGCCTTCGACGCCCGCGTGATGCGACCCGCAGCCGAGAGCGCCTACGCGGCCATCGTCCGGCTGGTGCGGACGGCGGAGAGTGACCGGGCCAGGTTCACACGCCTCGCAGACCGGTACGCGGCCGTCTTCCTCCCGTTCTCGCTCGCCGTCGCCGGCCTTGCCTGGGGAGCGTCCGGAGATCCGAAGCGCGGCCTCGCCGTGATGGTCGTCGCGACTCCGTGCCCGCTCATCCTCGCGGCTCCGATCGCGTTCGTGGGCGGGCTGTCGCGCGCCGCGCGCGCGGGTGTGATCGTCAAGGGAGCAGGAGTGCTCGAGCGCCTGGGCGCTGCCAGGACGGTGCTCCTGGACAAGACGGGGACGCTCACGAGCGGCGAGCCTGCGATCGAGCGCATCGTCGAGCTCGGGACGCTGCCGGCCGACGAGACGCTTCGCCTGGCCGCGTCGCTCGACCAGCTCTCGGCCCACGTGCTCGCCGAGAGCCTCGTGCACGCGACGAGCGCCCGCGGAATCGCGCTGACGACGCCGACGGGCGTCGAAGAGGAGCCGGGCCGCGGGATCGCAGGCGTCGTGGACGGGCGCCGCGTCGCGGTCGGCTCGAGCGGCTGGCTCGAGAAGCGCGGGTACGACGCGGTGCGCGAGCACGCGAGAGCGCTCGACGACGGCGACGGGGCAGGTCGCGCGAAGGTCCTGGTCGGCGTGGACGGGCGACTGGAGGGTGTGATCGTGATGGCCGATCAGCTTCGGCCGGGGGCGGAGACCGTCGCCGAGGAACTCCGCGCGGCAGGCGTCGAGCACGTCGCTCTCGTGAGCGGCGACCGGATGGAGATCGCGCGCGAGGTTGCCTCCACGCTCGGCATTGACGAGGTCTACGCCGAGCAGGATCCCGCGGAGAAGCTCGAGACGGTGAGGCAGGCCCGCGAGCGGACCGACGGTGTGGTCGTGATGGTCGGTGACGGCATCAACGATGCGCCGGCGCTGGCGCTCGCCGACGTGGGGATCGCGATGGCGGGCAGGGGAGCGACCGTCTCCTCGGAGACGGCAGACGTCGTCGTGGTCGTCGACCACGCGGGCCGTATCCCGTTGTCCGTCCGCGTGGGCCGACGCTCGCTCGCGATCGCGCGTCAGAGCGTCGTCTTCGGCCTCGGGTTGTCGGTCGGCGCGATGGTCGTCGCCGCCTTCGGCTACCTGCCCCCGGTGTGGGGCGCGCTCTTCCAGGAGGTGATCGACGTCGCCGTGATCCTCAACGCGCTCCGGGCGCTGCGCGGCTAACCGGCCGAGATCCCGGCAGGTTTGCCCCTCTCGCCCTCCGTGCGATCATTTGGCATGGTGAAGCTCAAGCGTCCCAGGACGCCGCACTACGACGACCCCATGGCGGTCGGCCTTCGGTTGCACGCCGCACGTGAGGCCGCCGGGATCAGTCAGCGCGAACTCGCATTCCCCGGATGCAGCGCTGCGTACATCTCGCGTATCGAGCGAGGCGAGCGCATCCCGTCGCTGCAGGTGATGCGCGAGCTCGCGCGCCGGATCGGGATCAGCGAGTCGGCTCTCGCCTATGGCCGGGAGCGCATGGATGCGGCCGTCTCGGAGGCAGTTGCCGCGGTCGAGGCCGCCGAAGCCGCCGGCGACCGCGACGAGCTCGCCAGGGCGTACCGTGCGCTGGCACGCGCGGCGTCACGCGCCGCGAAGTCGCGGCGCGCCGCCTGACGCCGCTCGCCTCGGTTGCGCCCGGAGCCCGCGTAGGATCGGACCGTGCCCCCGGACGCCGACATCGTTGTGGTCGGCGCGGGGATCGTGGGCATCGCGACGGCTCGGGCGCTCGCCGGATACGCCGGAAAGGCGCTCCTGCTCGAGCAGTTCGAGCTGGGCCACGCGCACGGATCCAGCCACGGAACCTCGAGGATCTTCCGGCTCAACTACCCGGACGAGCGGTTCGTCCGGCTCGCCCTGGCGGCCGACTCGGCATGGCGGGAGCTCGAAGCCGAGCGGGGCGAGCGCCTGATCGACCGGGTCGGGTCCCTCGATCTCGGGCCGGTCGCCATCGAGACGTCGCGGGCACTCGCAGCGTGTGGGGTGCGCAGCGAGACGCTTTCGGCGGATGAGGTGCGAGAGCGATGGCCGCTGCTGCTCGAGGCAGGCGAGACCGCAGTGTTCCAGCCGGACGGAGGGGTGACGTACGCCGACCGCGCATACAAAGCGCTTCTTGCCGGGGCCTTGGAGGGAGGAGGCCTCGAGGTTCGCACGAGCACGCCCGTTCGGTCGCTCTCGCTCGGCCGGGGCGCCGTCCAGATCGAGCTCGACGGCGGCGTCCTCACGGCACGTGCCGTCGTCGTGGTCGCCGGCGCCTGGGCTCCCGAGCTACTCGCTCCAGTGGGGATCGACCTCGCCGTCGTCCCGACGCGCGAGACCGTCGTCTACGTGGACGTGCCGGAGGCAGGAACGATCCCGGCGCTGATCGACTACGGCAGGCTTCCCTCTCCGAGCGAGGGCGGGGCGCGCGCTGGGCTCGCCGGCTACGCGCTGGCGGCGCCGGGACAGGGGCTCAAGGCGGGTCTCCACCACTCCGGCCCCGCCGTCGTGCCGGGCTCCACGGCCGAGCCGGATGAGTTCATCGCGGCGTGGACTCGAGAGTGGGTCGCCTCGCGGTACGAAAGAGCCGGCGAGAGGCTCGGCGCGGACACGTGCCTGTACACCAACACGGCCGACGACGAGTTCGTGCTCGAGCGACACGGGCGGGTCGTGGTCGGCTCGGCATGTTCCGGCCACGGCTTCAAGTTCGCACCTCTCGTCGGGCGCACGCTCGCCGCCCTCGCGCGCGAGGCAGCCGACTGAATTCCGAACAACTGCCAGGCACGATGCGCCCGTGATCCAGTGGCCGATGCGCCTCGCCGCGCTTGCGGTGCTCGCCTCGCTCGCGGTGGCTGCAGCGGGCTGCGACGGCAACGGCGACGAGGCCACTCCGCCGCCGACGGTGCCCGAGACGGTGACCGAGACGATCCCTCCCGCCGGCGGCACGACTTCGGTCGCGGTCTACCTCCTTCGGGACGGGAAGGTGGCGCCGGTCCGGCGCGAGATCGAGGCGACGCCGGCGGTCGCGCGGGCCGCGCTGACCGAACTGCTCGAAGGTCCCACGCCGGACGAGGCCGGCGACGGCCTGGTCAGCGCGATCCCGGAGGGAACTGCGCTGAGGGACATCTCGATCGCCAACGGCATTGCCACGGTCGATCTCGACGGAAGGTTCGACGACGGCGGCGGGAGTGCGTCCATGCTCGGGCGCGTCGCGCAGGTCGTCGCGACGCTCACCCGCTTCCCGACCGTCGGACGCGTCGCGTTCCGTCTGGACGGAGAGCCGGTCGAGAGCATCGGCGGAGAGGGTGTCGTCGTCGACCCGCCGATCGGCCGCCGGGCGATCGAGGACCAGACGCCGCAGATCCTCGTCGAGTCGCCACTTCCGGGTGACGACGTCTCGGCTCCGATCCGCCTCGTCGGGACCGCGAACGTCTTCGAGGCGACCGTCTCGCTCGAGGTCCGGGACTCGGCCGGAAAGGCGATTCTCGAGACCTTCACGACCGCCACGACGGGGACGGGGACGAGGGGCACCTTCGAGACGAGCCTTCCGCTCCCTGGGCGGACGGGGGACGTGACGGTGGTCGCGTTCGAGTCCTCTGCCAAGGACGGCCGGCCGCTGCACGTCTTCGAGGTGCCTCTCACGCTCGCGCCGTGAACGGCACTGCGACTCGCGCGCGACGATCGCAGGCAGACTGACGCGCGATGCCGCCGAAGCCGCGAAAGCCTCCGCCCCGCGGGGGGTCAGGGAACCGGAACCTCCTGATCGCGGCGGCAGCCGCGGCCGTCGTGGTCATCGGGCTCGTCGCGGCGAGCCTCCTCCTGCGAGGCGACGACTCGGAGGAGACCTCCCCGACCACGACCGGGCAGGCAACGACGCTGCTCGACGGGATCCCCCAGGAGCGCGCCATCCTCGGCTCCCCGGACGCGACCGTGACGCTGATCCAGTTCGAGGACCTCCAGTGCCCCGTCTGCAAGCGCTTCCAGGAGGAGGCCTTCCCGGGAATCGTCGAGGAGTACGTCCAGCCGGGCAGGGTCAAGCTTCGCTTCGTCGGGATGGCGTTCCTCGGCCCGGACTCCGAGAAGGCCCTCCTCCACGTGATCGCCGCCGGTGAGCAGGGGAAGCTCTGGCATTTGGCCGACGCGCTCTATGCGAATCAGGGCGACGAGAACTCGGGGTGGGTCACCGACGAGCTGCTCGAGCGGCTGGCCGGTGAGCTGGGCCTCGACTACGAGAAGCTCAGCACGGATGCCGACGGCCCGGGCGCGCTGCAGCAGGCGAACTCGATGGCGGCCGAAGCGCAGCAACGGGAGATTCCCGGGACGCCGTGGTTCTACGTCCAGGTCGGCGACGCGGAGCCGTACGAGGTCCGGCCGGGCTCGTTCGACATCGAGGAGTTCCGCACGATCCTCGACGACGCGCTCAGCAGCTGAATCGAAGGATGAGCGACCGCACGCTCCGCGCCGCGGCCGCAGTCGTCGCGCTGGCAGGCGTCGGCGTGGCCGGGTACCTGACGTACGTCCACTACCAACCGGAGGCGCTGATCTGTACCGGCGGGGGCGGGTGCGAGACCGTCCAGGACTCCTCCTACGCCGAGCTGGCCGGGATCCCGGTGGCGCTGCTCGGCCTCGTCGCCCTCTTGACGCTGCTCGGCCTCCTCGCGTGGGACAGCGAGCTCGCCCGCACGCTCGCCGCCGCGCTCGCACTCGTGGCGCTCGGGTTCGCGGCGTACCTCGTGATCCTGCAGGCGTTCGTGATCGACGCGTGGTGCGTCTGGTGCCTGGTCAACGACGTCCTGATCGTCCCGTTGCTCGCGCTGCTGACCGTGTGGCGGGCCCGCACCCACACGTCCGGCTGATGCCGAAGCCCTAGAGCTACGTCATTGGCACCTGGCGCAGGATGCTCGACTCGATGCGGTCGAGGATCTCGGTGAGGGTGTCGCCCGTCGCCGTGATGCCGTGGTTGCGGAGGCCGATCACGGCGTGCGCCGGGTCGGGCTCGCGGTCGATCAGCTCCGCGACCGACTCGGCGAGCTCCTGCGTCCCGCAGGGGTAGTTGATATCGGTCGCGGCGATGCCCTCCATCCACGCGTGGACGTGGAGGATCGCTCCGACGTCGGGATGGGCCCGGTAGATCATCCAGTGCTCGATCGCGTCGACCGACACGCGACGCGGCTCGATCCCGGGCGGGACGCTGATCACCATCTTCGCGTTGTCCTCGTCGTACCCCGTGACCATCAGGATGTCGCGCCCGGCGACCTCGAGCTGGGACTTGTCGACGCCGCTCGCGCTCATCCAGAACCTCGTCGCGTCCTTCCGCGCGGACAGGTTCCCGTAGGAGAGCCCGCCCACCTGGTAGAGCCGCATCACATGCCGCAGGTCGCGCTCGTCGAGGTACTCGTGGACGGGGAAGGGCGCCGGCAGGAGGTCGAGCTCCTGCATCCGCTTGCCTGCCGCACCGATGTCGGCGGTGACCTCGTCGCCGTCCCAGAGCTCGGGCTCGAGATCCGCCACGAACTCGTTGTCGATCACGAGCTTCGACTTCGCGAGCGGCGCGAGCCGCTCGAAGACCTCACGCGGGTCGTCCGAGATCTTGTACGTGCCGCGCTCCATGGTCGTGAACCACACGCCCTGCCCGGGCACGTGGAGCACGACCACGTTCGCGAGCGTGCGCACGAGCATCGGGTAGCTCGTCTTCAGGACGTCGTCGGGCGCCTCGTCGAGCTCGTAGAACGAGGCCGAGTACGTGCCGCGGGACTGACGGCGGAACGCCTTCGGCTGCTCCGCGTCGAACATGTTGAGGACGAAGTCCGCGTCGGCGATGTCGTCGACGAGGACGAAACCGTCCGCCTCGAACTCCATGCCGATCGACCGCACCCAGGCCTCGTGCTCGGGCGACGTCGCAGTGCCCCAGATCGCGTACCTCCGCATGCGGCAACTCTACCGTGGCCGTTCGGCGCTCAAAGCCCCGCGCGGTCAGCGAAAGAGATCGCGCTCGCG
>NZ_DASTCS010000044.1:0-73615 GCF_035710885.1 Gaiella sp.
CCGCGAGCTCGTCCTTCGACTGCGTGTTCTCGACGATGTGCACCTCCCGCGGGTGGAGCCTGAAGGCCGCGCCGGGCGCGAGAGACTCGACCGCGTCGCCGATGTGGAGCCTCCCCTCGCCGCGCAGCACCCAGACGATCTCGTCGTAGAGGTGGTAGTGCCACGGCGCGCGACCGGGCGGGATGTAGCCCACGAACATCGTCGCCCTGGTCGAGCCGTTGTGCGGCCCGTAGAGCACCTGGAACGACCTGGCGCCGGTTGCCGTCCCCGGCTCGACGTGGTCGAGCGCGACGGCTCGCTCGAGGCCGCCCATCGGCGCGTGGAGGTCTGTCGCCGCGCCGACGGTCACGCGCACGCAGGAGAGCCCGTCGGCGCCCGCGGTCAGCGCCCCCGGCTTGCCGGCCGGCACCAGCGCGGCCGCGCGGCCGGCGAGGGGCTGGCCGTCCAGCTCGCCTGCCCCCGCATGGCCGAAGAGGAGCGTGTCGTGCAGCGGGTCGGCCAGGTCGAGCGCCGCGCCCGGTTCGAGCCGGAGAGCGTCGAGCGCGAGCTCCGAGCCGCGCTCGGGCGGCACGAGGGCGCGGCGATCGACGCCGTCGGTGACGTCCGCGCGGACGTCGTCGAGTCGTTGCACGCGACCCACGACGTGAGCATATGGTCGTTGGCATCCGACCGAGGAAGGAGGCGTGCCGTGCCGCTCATCCGTGTCGAGCTCTTCGACTTCCGTGTCGACGAGGAGACGAGCGCGAAGCTGATCGCGGGCCTGACCGACGCCCTCTGTGAGGCGACTCACGAGGGCCTGCGCGACCACACCTGGGTGATCGTCGAGGGTCACGACCCGAAGAACTGGGGGCTCGGCGGCAAGCCGTGGCCGGTGGGCGAGATGCCGCCGGGCCCTTCCTAGCCCTCGCCGCCACGCGGCTACCCTCCCGCGGTGGCGGTCCGGGCCGACATCCGCAACGTCGCGATCGTCGCGCACGTCGATCACGGCAAGACCACGCTCGTGGACGCGATGCTCTGGCAGTCGGGGTCGTTCCGCGAGAACCAGGACGTCGCGGAGCGCGTCATGGACTCGATGGATCTCGAGCGCGAGAAGGGCATCACGATCCTCGCGAAGAACACGGCGGTCCGCTTCGGTGACGTCAAGATCAACATCGTCGACACCCCGGGTCACGCGGACTTCGGCGGAGAGGTCGAGCGGGCGCTGCGGATGGTCGACGGCGTGCTGCTGCTCGTCGACGCGAGCGAGGGGCCGCTCCCGCAGACGCGTTTCGTCCTGCGCAAGGCACTCGAGGCCCGTCTGCCTGTGCTGCTCGTGGTGAACAAGGTCGATCGGCCGGACGCCCGCATCGAGGAGGTCGTGAACGAGGTGTACGAGCTGTTCCTCGACCTCGACGCCGACGAGAGCCAGATCGAGTTCCCGATCGTCTACTGCAACGCGCGCGCGGGCAGAGCCGGCCTGACGGCGGACCCTTCCCGCCTGGAAGAGCAGCTGCAGCCCCTCTTCGACACACTGCTCGAGACGATCCCCGCGCCCTCGTACGAGGAAGGCCATCCCTTGCAGGCGCTCGTCACCAACCTCGACGCGTCGCCGTACGTCGGACGGCTCGCGCTCTGCCGGATCCACAACGGGACCATCCGGAAGGGGCAGCAGCTCGCGTGGTGCCGCCGCGACGGGGTCATCGAGCGCGCGAAGGCGACCGAGCTCTACGTCACGGAGGCGCTCGACCGGGTGGAGGCCGAGGAAGCGGGGCCGGGCGAGATCTGCGCCGTCGCGGGCCTCGCGGAGGTGACGATCGGCGAGACGCTCGCCGACCCCGACGACCCGCGCCCGCTCCCCGTCGTCGAGGTGGACGAGCCGAGCCTCTCGATGACTGTCGGTATCAACGGCTCGCCGCTCGCCGGCCGGGAGGGATCGAAGCTGACCGCGCCGCTGCTCAAGCAGCGGCTCGACCAGGAGCTCGTGGGCAACGTCTCCCTCCGGGTCGAGCCGACCGAGCGGCCGGACGTCTGGGAGGTGCAGGGCCGCGGTGAGCTCCAGCTCGCCGTGCTCGTGGAGCTGATGCGCCGGGAGGGCTTCGAGCTGACGGTCGGCAAGCCGCAGGTGGTCACGCGCGAGGTGGACGGCAAGGTGCACGAGCCCGTCGAGCGGGTCGCGATCGACGCGCCCGAGGAGTACACCGGCGTCTTGACGCAGCTGCTCGCGCTCCGCAAGGGACGCATGGAGGAGATGGTCAATCACGGAACGGGGTGGGTGCGGCTGGAGTACCTCGTGCCCGCGCGGGGATTGATCGGGTTCCGCACCGAGTTCCTCACCGAGACGCGCGGGACCGGGATCCTCCACCACGTGTTCGACCGCTACGAGCCCTGGTACGGCGAGCTGCGCACCCGCCCGAGCGGCAGCCTCGTGGCCGACCGCAGCGGGCCGACGACGACCTTCGCCCTGCTCAACCTGCAGGAGCGCGGCTCGCTCTTCGTCGGGCCCGGCGTCGAGGTCTACGAGGGGATGGTCGTCGGCGAGAACGCGCGCGCCGAGGATCTCGACGTCAACGCCACGAAGGAGAAGAAGCTGACGAACATCCGCTCGTCGACCGCCGACGAGCTCGTCCGCCTGATCCCCCCGCGCCCGCTGTCGCTCGAGCAGGCCCTCGAGTTCATCCGCCAGGACGAGTGCGTGGAGGTCACCCCGGCCTCGATCCGCCTGCGCAAGGTCGAGCTGTCGGCCTCCAGGCGCCAGCAGTCCGCGAGCCGCAAGGCACGCGGCCTCGCCTGATGACCGAGACGTCCCGCTCGGCGAGGTAGCGGCGCCGCAGGCGACGCCTTCAGCGGTCTGTCCCCCGCAGGCGGGGATCAAGCCGCGAGAATCCGCTTGGCGGATTCTCGCTCGGCGAGCAAGCTCTAGTCCCCGTCCACCGTCGCGCTCGCGCGGCAGGTCTCCCCGCGCGGGCCGTTGGCGCGGACGGTGACGGTGTCGCGACCGGGCCAGTCGGGCAGCGTCCGGCGCAGGGAGAACGACCCCGAGCTGCCCCCGGTCCGCGACCGGGATCGGAAGACGAGTCGACGCTCGTGGATCATCACGACGCTCCAGGTCGTCCCCCGTCTCGGTGTGCGCACGTCGAGGTCGACCCTCAGCCGGTCGTCGTCGCGCGTGCGGACGCGGAGCCGCACGGTGCTCCCGGCGCTGCACGAGAGCTCGGCCCGAACGTCGGAGCGGGAATCGTCCCCGTCGTCCGCGCGTGCTGCGATCGGCGTGGCAACGGTCACGAGCGCGGCCAAGACGAGCGCCACGAGGTGCCGGAGGCGGCCGTTCGGCATGTATCGATGGTGACGGGGGAGCGAGGCTCGCGCAATCGGACTTGGGTCCTACGACCCACCGGCGGTGACTCCGTTGCGCTCGGCCCAGAGCGCCGCCTGCGTCCGGTCGGTCACCCCGATCGTCCGGAAGACGTTCGTCAGGTGAGCCTTGACGGTCTTCTCGCTGATCGAGAGCTCGCGGGCGATCAGCTTGTTCGGGAGCCCACGCGCGACCATCGCGAGGACCTCGCGCTCCCGCTCGGAGAGGGCGTCGATCGGCGAGGAACGGCTCCGGGCGCTGAGGAGCGCACGGCTTGCGCGCGGATCGAGCGGAGCCTCACCCCGCGCCGCCGCGTCCACGGCCTTGGCGAGGTCGGCGGGCTCGGCGTCCTTGAGCAGGTAGCCGACCGCTCCGGCGTCGAGCGCGCGCAGGATCTCGTCTCGATCCGAGAACGAGGTGAGCACGACGACGGCGACGCCGGGCTGCGCCGCGACGATCTGGCTCGTCGCCTCGATCCCGTCCAGCACCGGCATCTCCAGATCCATCAACACGACGTCGGGCTTGCGCTCCGCGCAGAGTGCGACCGCCTCCTCGCCATTCGCGGCCTCGCCGACCAGCTCGACGTCGGCGAACGTCCCCACGAGCTGCCGGAGGCCCGTGCGCACGACCGCGTGGTCGTCGGCGATGAGAAGTCGGATCATCGACGTGGCAGCCTCAGCGCGAAGATCGTGCCCGCGCCGGGTGTCGAGCGTACATCGAGATCGCCTCCCGCACTCGTCGCCAGCTCGTCGAGCAGCGAGAGGCCGACGTGCCCCTCCCCGCGCCGCCGCTCACGCTCGCCCTGGGGGATACCGGCGCCGTCGTCGCTCACCTCGAGCAGGAGGTGTCCGTCCTCCGACCGCACGGCGACGGCGACGGCTGCGGCCCGTGCATGCCGCTGGACGTTGCGCAGCGCCTCGGCGGCCGCCCGGTAGACGAGCCGCTCGTCGTCGTCGTTCAGGTCGAGGTCGGGCTCGATCGTGAGCTCGGTCTCGAGGCCGCGGGCCTGCAGGGGGGCGAGGAGGTCGGCGAGACCGGCCTCGAGCCCGCTCGCGCGCAGGTTCGGCGGGTGGATCTCGACCAGCAGCGCCCGGAGCTGCCGCATCGAGTCACGCGTCCCCGCGGCCCCTTCTTGCAGCGCCTCGCGCGCACCCGGGGACGCCTCGGTCTGCGCCGCGGCGCTGAGGGAGTACGAGATCCCGGCGAGATCCTGGACGACGCCGTCGTGCAACGCGGCCGCGATCCTGCGCCGCTCGTCGGCGGATGCCTCGACCGCACGAAGGAGCAGTGCCTCCCGTTCCTCCTGTGTCCGGCGGAGCTTGCGGTCGAGCCGCCAGGCCAGCGGCACCTGGACGAGCCAGAGCAGGACGAGGCTCGCGAGGAGCAGCGCCGCGAACGGCACCCAGATCCTCCGCCCCGTAGCGGCGACGGCGCTTCGCCGCTGGTACGTCTCGAAGAGCAGGGGCGTGCCGTCCGGCGCGCGGACCGGCAGGTAGACCTCGTACAGGTCGCCCAGGCCACGCTCGAACCGGTTCTCGGGCCCCGAGACGTCGCTGAGCTCGGCCTTCGTGCTTCCGGTGCGCAGCACGTCGAGCTTCTCCGCGTCGAGCGGAAAGGTCGACCCCAAGAGCCGCGGCTCGTCCGAGTACACGATGCGTCCGCTGCGGTCCCAGAGCTTCACCCTCACGACACGGTCGCCGAGGACGCGCTCCTGGACGACCCGGTCGACGGTGGCGATCGAGGCGGGGTTGCCTTCGAGCAGGTCGACGTCGATCGCCGGCTCGAGGATTCCCTGCCCGGCCAGCGAGGCGAACTGCCGCGCGTCCCGGAGGGCCTCCTCGTGGCCCAGGCTGCGGAGCGCGAGCACCGCGACGGCTCCGAACACGGCCAGCACGGCGAGCCCGGCGAGCGCGAACTGCACGACGGGATGCCTCACCGGAGTCCCTCGGCGCCGAAGAGCTCGAATCCAAACGACGCTTCGTCGGCGGGGCGCGCCCGGACGAGTGCGATGTACGGACGCAGGGAGCCTCGATCTGCAGGCAGATCGGGGCGACCGAGGACGAAGCAGCGCGCCGCCCGGCGCGTTCCGACCGCGCTGGGCCTCATTCCGATGCGAGTTCTAAGACCAAGGTCCCATTGTGGCCCGGACCGGCCCGCTGTCAGCCTCCGATGCGTCGAGATCAGTCGTGTCGAGAGGAGTCGGACGATGAAGGGTGTGACGGGTTTGATCGTGGCGATGTCGCTGGGGGTGGCGCTCCTGCTGGCGCCGGCCGCGGGCGCGAAGGACGGGGACATCCGCGTGGCCGGAGTGTGCTCGACGCCCGCGACGTCGAAGCTGAAGCTGTCCGAGGAGGACGGCGGCATCGAGGTCGAGTTCGAGGTCGACCAGAACCGGAACGGCGTGCGGTGGCGCGTCACGCTCTCCCAGAACGGGAAGCAGATCGGAAGCCGCGTCCGCGTGACGCGCGCGCCGAGCGGCTCGTTCGAGGCTCGCTTCGTTGCCGGCAATCGCGCCGGAGCCGACCGGTTCGTGGCGCGGGCGACGAGCGCGTCGGGTGCGGTGTGCACCGCGAGGGCGTCCTTCTCGTAGCCCTCGGCGGCCACGGGGCGGTCGTGGCACGATCGTCCCGTGGCCGGCGTGGTGGACATCGTCTCGACGCTCGCCGAGGCGTCGGCGGCCGACCGGCCGCCGCTCCTGGTGCTCGAGCGGGTCGAGGCGTTCCTCGACGAGCACGGCCTGGGCGACGGGCCGGTTCGGGCGGAGCGGATCGGAGTCGGCGGCGGCTCGAACTTCTCCTTTCTGCTGGAGCGTGGTGGCGAGCTGTACGTGCTCCGCCGGCCCCCGAGGCCCCCTCTGCCGCCGTCGGCCCACGACGTCGTCCGAGAGGCGCGGCTCCAGCTCGCGCTCGCGCCGCAGGGCATCCGGCTGCCCCCGATCCTTGCCGTGTGCGAGGACGAGAGCGTGCTCGGCGTCCCGTTCTACGTGATGAGATTTCTCGACGGCTCCGTCGTCACGACCGCGCTGCCGCCCGGTCTCGAAGATCCGGCTGCCCGCAGCCGGCTGGGTGAGGAGCTCGTCGACGCGCTGGTCGAGATCCACGCCGCCGACGTCGCCGAGCCGGCGCTGGCGGCGTTCGCGCGGCCGGGGAGCTACCTCGAGCGTCAGGTGCGTCGCTTCACGCAGCTCTGGGAGATCAACGCGACACGCGAGATCCCCGCGGTGGTCGAGGTCGGGCGCCGTCTCGCCGACGAGCTGCCCGAGCCGCTGCCCGACACGGTCGTGCACGGCGACTACCGGCTCGGGAACCTGATGGTCGAGCGCGACCGTCCCGACCGGGTCCAGGCGGTGCTCGACTGGGAGATGGGGGCGATCGGCGACCCGCGCGCCGACCTCGGCTACCTGCTCGCGACGTACACCGAGCCTGGCGGAGGGCCGAGCCCGCTCGGCGTCTCGCCGGTCACCGCGCTCGAGGGCTTTCCCACCAAGGCGCAGCTCGTCGAGCGCTACGCGGGGCGTAGCGGTCGCCGGATCGGGCCGCTCGGGTGGTTCGAGGCGCTCGCGCTCTGGAAGGCCGCCGTCTTCTGTGAGGCGATCTTCGGTCGTTACACGCGCGGCGAGCTGGGGGCGGAGGATTCGCGCGCGGCGGCGTTCGAGCACGCCGTGCCGCTGATGGCCGAGACGGCCGCCGGGCGGCTGGACGCGGCGTGACGGAGGGCAGCCGCCCGTCGAGCTCGATCCGCCCCGGCTTCGCCCGCGCGGACTGGAACGAGCGGTACGCGCAGAAGGAGCTCGTCTGGACGGCCGAGCCGAACCGGCTCTTCGCCTCCGAGGTGGGCGGGCTGAAACCGGGACGCGCCCTCGACCTCGCCTGCGGGGAGGGCCGGAACGCGGTCTGGCTCGCCGCGCGCGGCTGGCAGGTGACCGGGGTCGACTTCTCCGACGTGGCGATCGCCAAGGCAGGCGAGCTGGCCGCGAGCCGCGGCGTGCACGTGGAATGGGTCGTCGCCGACGTCCTCGAGCACGACCCCGGGCGGCGCGCCTTCGACCTCGTTGCCGTGCTGTACCTGCAGCTGCCGCGCGACGAGCTCGCGCGAGCGCTGCGGCGGGCCGCCGAGGCCGTGGCCCCGGGTGGGACGCTGTTCGTCCTCGGCCACGACACGACGAACCTCGAGCACGGCCACGGTGGGCCGAAGGACGCCTCGGTCCTGTTCACGCCCGAGGACGTCGTGCCGGAGCTCGGCGACCTCGTCGTCGAGCGTGCCGAGAAGGTGCGGCGCACGGTCGCCCTCGAGGACGGCGAGGCGACCGCGATCGACGCGCTCGTGAAGGCCCACCGCGAGCGCTGAGCGCGCGAGCGGGACGGGCACCCGGACGTAAGACCTGCGGCGCCTCCGACACCAACCACTCGACGCCGGTCACCGAGGACGTCGGCCGGCAGACCCCACTGCGACTTCCTGAGAGGACTCGAGACGAGTGATGCACGACACCGAGCACGGGCACGAGGTAGGGGCACGGCGCCGCCGCCCGGTGTCGGCGCTCGGGTGGCGGCGCGCGCAGCTCGTGGACGCCGGGTTCCCGGCCCTCCTCGCGGGGACACTCGCGCGCGACGGCCGCTACGACCTTCACCGCCTGATCGAGCTCGTGGAGGGGGGCTGCCCCCCCGGGCTTGCCGTCCGGATTCTCGCTCCGCTCGACGAGAGCAGCCCGCACGCATGAGCGTGCGGGCTGCGCCTATGGTTCGGCGCGTGGAGCCCTCCTCCCAGCCGGGAGTGACGCACGCGCCGGAGCCCACGCGGGCGCTCGATGCGGACTCGCGCCGGTGGCTCGAGGAGCTCCGAGGCGAGGGCGTCGTGCGGGACGAGGCAGTCGCCCGGCTCCACGAGCTCCTGCTGCGGGCGGCGCGGTTCGAGACCGGCCGTCGGAAAGCGTCGCACCCACACCTCCGCGGCGACATCGACGAGATCGCCCAAGAGGCGGCGGACGACGCGTTGCTGAGCGTGCTGTCCCGGCTCGACGACTTCCGCGGCCTCTCCCGCTTCACGACATGGGCCTACAAGTTCGCCCTCTACCAGGCCTCGGTCAAGGTCAGGAGACGCGCCTGGCAGGGTCGGGAGATCCCCGTCGAGGACGAGGCATGGAGCGTTCTCTCGAGCGCGGGGCTCGAGCCCGACCAGGAGGCCGAGCAGAGCGAGCTGCTTGCGGCGATCCAGACCGGGATCGCGCAGGCACTGACCCCGCACCAGCGGCGCGTCCTCGTTGCGCTCGCGCTGAACGGGGTGCCCATCGACGTGCTCGCGGAGCGGCTGCAGACGACCCGCGGGGCGCTCTACAAGTCCCTGCACGACGCGCGCCGCAAGCTCCGTGCGTATCTCGCGGATGCCGGTCACGCCGTCGGGGAACCACTGGAGGAGGTGTCGTGACGGAACAGGACGAGAGCGAGCGCGTCGTCGCACGGGTGCTCGGGCCGGAGGGGCCCGAGGTGAGCTGTGAGACGTGCTTCGAGGAGCTCGATCGCTACGTCGAGCTGGAGCTCGCAGGCGTCGATGCCGACGCTGCGATCCCGGGCCTGCGCGCGCACCTCGAGGGGTGCCCGGCGTGCCACGACGACCACGAGAGCCTGCTCTCGCTCGTCGCCTCGGACGCGTTGCCGGCGGAGTAGGCTCGAGGGCATGAACACGCTCGAGCTCGAAGACGAGGAGCTCAAGCTGCTGCTCGCGGCAGTCCACTCCTACCTCGACGACTTCGGTCACGAGGAGGCGGACGTCCTGCGGCGCGTCAAGCGGCTCCTCGCGAAGCTGCAGGCAGCGCAGGCCGCCTGACTCCAGTGACGTCCCGGCACGGCGCGTCTCGCTCAGCGCCCGTCCGAGATCAGCTCGACGACCTCCCGCGCCGCGGAGACGTACGGCATCAGCACGTGGTCGGCACCAGCCTTCGTCAGCCGCTCGACGTCCGCCCGGCGATGGGCCGCCACGGCGACGTGCCCCGTGTAGCCGTGGTGGGAGAGCGCGTGCAGCAGCGCGAGGTTCACGTCGACCCGACGAACCGTGCTCACGACCCATCCGTGCTCGGGAAGCGGCAGCACGTGTAGGAACTCGGGATCCTCGGCGTCGCCGTAGAGCACGTCGACCCCCTGCTCCGACCAGTCCGCGAGGGCAACGGGGTCGAAGTCGACTCCCAGCACCGCCACCCCTCGTTCCCGCAGGCCCTCCACGATCCCGTCGCCGTAGCGTCCGAGGCCCAGCACGATCACGTCGGGCGGATGCTCCGTGAGGGCCTCCTCCGGCCTCGGCTCGGCGCGCTCGAAGATCTCGAGGAATCCCTCGAGCCTCGAGGCGATCGCGCCCGAGTACGGGTACACGTACACCGAGACGGCGATGGTGACCAGCGCCACGGCCGTCAGGAGCGAGGTCGTGTCCTCGTCGATGTGCCCGAGCCGCAACCCGAGGGCGCCCAGGATGAGCGAGAACTCGCTGATCTGGGCGAGCGCGAGCCCGGTCTCGAGCGACACGCGCTTGCGGTAGCGCATCGCGCCCAGGAGCCCGATCACGATGATCGGCTTCAAGACCAGGACGAACACCGAGAGCAGGACCGCGATCCAGAGCTCGTCGGCGAGCTGGCCGAGGTCGACCCTCGAGCCGAGGTCGATGAAGAAGAACAGCAGCAGGAAGTCGCGGATCGTGACGAGCCGGGAGCCGATCGCCTCTCGGTACGGGGTCGACGCGATCGAGACGCCGCCGAGGAACGCGCCGACCTCGACGCCGAAGCCGAGCTCGTCGCCGAGCGCGCCGAGCGCGACGGCCCACGCGATCGCGAACAGGACGAGGAGGTCGGGCAGCCGTGCGAGGGCGTGGAGCAGCGGGGTGAGGGCCCACCGCATCAGCACCCCCAGGACGGCCAGCAGCGCGATGCCCTTCGCGAGGACACCGAGCAGAGCTGCGCCCGTGGAGCCTTCCGACTCGCCGCTCGCGGTGAGGGCGATCATCACGACGACCACGACGAGGTCCTGGACGATCAGGATCCCGACCGCCAGGCGTCCGTGGAGGTCCTCGAGCTCCCGTCGGTCGGAGAGGAGCTTGATCACGATGATCGTGCTCGAGAGGGCGAGGCCGATCCCCACGTACAGCGCGGGCGTCACGTCCAGCCCCAACGCCAGCGCGAGGAGGAACCCGCCGGCCGCGGTGAGCGCGACCTGGGCCCCGCCGACCGCCAGCGAGACCGGCCCGAGCGTGCGGATCACGTGGATGTCGAGCTTCAGCCCGACGACGAAGAGGAGCAGCGCGATGCCGAGCTGAGCGAGGAGCTCGAGCTCGCCGCCCGGCTGGACGAGATCCGCGGCGCTCGGCCCCGCGACGACGCCCACCGCGACGTACGCGATCACGAGCGGCAGCCGGAGCCAGACGGCGATCGTGCCCGCGACCGCCGAGACGACCAGGATCGCCGCGACCTGGACGAACAGGTCGTCGGTCAGGCCGAGGGCGGCGAGCGTCTCCAACGTGCCACCGAGTATTTCGGAGCCGGACCCGGCCGCGACCGTCGACGATACGTCGGATCGTCAGACCGCGAGCACGAACACCTCGACCGGGTCGCTGCGCCCCCTGACCTCGACGGTGCCGAGGGGATCGACCGGGACGTCCGAGAGGCGACGGGCCGTCGAGCCTGCGAGCACCGCCTGGCCGGGATGTGCGAGCGCCTGGAGGCGCGCGGCGAGGTTGGTGGTGTCCCCGATCGCCGCGAAGCTCCGCTGCTCCGCCGTGCCGACGTGGCCGACCGCCGCCTTGCCTGTCGCCAGCCCGGCCCGGAAGCGTGGCCAGCCCGGATGCTCGTCGGCGATGCGGGTCGAGGATCCGAGCAGCTCCTTCGCAGCCCGCGTCGCCCGCTGCGCGTGGTCAGGCTGGTCGCCGACGGCGTTGAACACGGCCATCACGGCGTCCCCGGCAAAGCGCTCGATGGTCGCCCCTTCCGCGAGCAGGTCGGGGACGGCCGCCGCCCAGTACGCGTTCAGCATCCCGATCGCCACCGCCGGCGGGCACCGCTCCGAGAAGGCCGTGAATCCCTCCAGGTCGGCGAACAGCACCGTCACCTCGCGCTCGGTGCCTCCCAGCTCCGCGAGCCCCGGCTGGCGTTCCAGGTCGTCGGCGAGCGCCGGCGACACGTAGGGCCGGAACAGGTCGTCCACCCGTCGCAGCTCCCGTGCCGACGACTCGAGGACGGCCGTCTCGTCCGCCGTGTATCCGTGCCCGCGGAGCCCCTCCATCACCGGCTCGAGCGGCCGGTTCTCCGCGAGCGCCTCGATGATCGCCCGCAGCGCGTCGGCAGTGCGCTCGTCCACGCGCTCGAGGGTGGCGTCGAGGTACACGCCGCCGAACGCGGCGGTGACCGAGGCGCTTCGACGGTAGCCGACGTAGGCCGCCCAGAGGACGAGCACGAACGCGGCGGTCATCATCAGGTGCCACTCCCACCAGGAGACGTGCCAGCTCCGGGCGAGCGCGATCGCGACGAGCGCCTCGGCCAGCAGCACCCAGGCCGCGGCGATCGCTGCGGGCAGGAGGTCGTCACGCCGCCGGTAGAGGCGGAGGTACCGGACGGTGGCGAAGCCGTAGAGGAAGCAGCCGACGATCGCGACGAGGGTCAGCTCGGCGCGATGGTCCTCGGGCGCGACCGGCCGGTCGAGCGGCGGGACCTCGGTGAGGGAGACGACCGCCCAGACGACGAGCAACGTCAGGAGCCCCCCGCGGAGCAGCCGCCCGTGCCGGAGCACCGCCGCCGCCCGCGAGGGCGACAGCTCGAGCGCGGACGCTGCGGCGAACCCGGCGCCGATCAGGAGCCCCACCGGGGTCGCGATGTCGAAGCCCGTGTTGGCGGCGTCGAGCACCTGCCCCGGCGTCGCCAGCGCATGGAGCGCGAGAAAACCCGCGCTCGAGAGGAACGCAAGCGAGACGAGCGTCGCGCGCGCGTCGCCGCGTCGGCGCGCCGCCTCGCTTGCGGCAAGCCCCAGGACGACGTTGACGAGGGCCGTCAGGAGGATCAACCAGAAGTGCGTCGGCCGGTGCAGCCAGTGCGCGTCCGCGTCCGGCTCGAGGAGCAGGAGGGCGAGGCCGGCGAGCGGCAGGGCGAGCAGGACGGCGCTTGCGGGCATCGCGCTCGAGCCTACTCCGAGAGCGCTCCGACGCCAGGCGTGCGGCCGAGCGCCCCGGTCGGGTAGACCTCGCGGGCGTGGAGGTGCAGGGTCACGTGGATCCGGCGTTCGCGCCGGTGGCGGACGCGTTCGCGGAGGGCTTCACCGAGCGCGGTGAGGTCGGGGCGGCCGTCGCGATCGTGGTGGGCGGTCGTGCGGTCGTCGATCTCGTCGGCGGGACGGCCGACGAGTCCGGCGCCCCCTGGACGCCGGACACGATCGTGAACGCCTATTCCGTGGTAAAGCCGCTCACGGCCGCCTGCCTGCTGCTGCTCGTGGAGCGCGGCAGCGTCGGCCTCGACGACCCCGTGGCGCGCTGGTGGCCCGAGTTCGGGGCTGCCGGGAAGGAGGAGCTGACCGTCCGCCAGGTGCTCGCCCACCAGGCGGGTCTCCACCTCTTCGAGCAGCCGCCCGCGCTCGCTACCCTGCTCGACTGGCAGGCGATGGTGGACCTGCTCGCGCGCTCGACCCCGGCCTGGCCGCCGGGCACGGCGCACGCCGAGCACGTCGCGACCTACGGCCATCTCGTCGGCGAGGTCGTCCGCCGCGTCGACGGGCGAACGCTCGGCGCGTTCCTGCGCGAGGAGCTCGCCGGGCCCTGGAGCCTGGACTTTCACGTCGGGCTCTCCGACGAGCTCCAACGGCGTGCGGCCGACGTCGTCGACCCGGACGGGACGTTCGAGGCGCCGCTCGCGCGGCCCGTGGAGATGGTCGACCCCGCCGTCGTCAACGGCGCCGCCTGGCGGGCAGCGGAGATCCCGGCGGTCAACGGGCACGGCACCGCTCTCGCGCTCGCGCGGTTCTACGCCGCCCTCGGGGCGGGCGGCGCGATCGACGGGGTTCGCCTGCTCTCGCAGGAGCTCGTCACGGAGGCGATCCGCCCGCAGCTCGTCGCGCCCGACCGCGTGCTCGGCCGGACCGCGGCATGGTGCCTCGGAGTCCAGGCCGACCTCGAGGAGGGTGGCTTCGGGATGGGCGGCCTGGGCGGCAATCTCGGCTGGTGGGCCGGCGAGGGGTATGCGATCGGCTACGTGACCCGCGGGCTCGGCGACCATGGGCGGGTGGACGCCGTCGAGAGCGTGTTCCGCGAGCTCCTGTGAGGCTCGACGCGCCGGAGCTCAGCGCTTCCGTGCGACGACCAGCAGGTAGTCGTACGGGTACTCGGCGGGGCCCGTGGGCGCACCGCGATCGAAGCGGGCGGCGAACTCGTCCAGCGCGCGGTCGAGCTGCCCTGCACGTTCCGGGTCGCCCGCCAGGTGCTCGCGGAGGGCGACGATCGGGCCGAACGTCGTCCGGAACAGCTCGACGTACGCCTCGCGTGAAGGGCTCCGCTCGACGTAGGTCCGGCGGGTGAGCTCGAGGGAGGCGACGCGATCGCCGAACAGCCCGCGCACATGGTCCTCGTCACCCCAGAGCAGCGGCGGCTGCGTGCCCGGCGGAGACGGCGGCAGGAAGGCACCCAGCGCCTCGAAGAACGCCGCCCCCGTGCCCTCGGGCACGAAGTTCGCCATCCCGATCGTCCCGCTCGGCCGGCAGACGCGGAGCATCTCGTCGGCCACGGTCCGATGGTGAGGGGCGAAGATCGCGCCGAACGCCGATGTCACGACGTCGAACGACTCGTCGTCGAAGGGAAGCGCCTCGGCATCCGCCTCGACCCATTCGAGCTCGACCCCGCGCGCACGAGCCTCACGCCGCCCCGCGTCGAAGTTCTCGGGCGTGAGATCGGCGGCGACCACGTGCGCCCCCGCCTCCGCCGCGCGGATCGCGACGTTGCCCGTGCCCGCGGCCACGTCGAGGACGCGCTGGCCCGCGGTGATCCCGCAGGCTGCGGTGACGACCGGGCCGACCTCCCACACGGTCGCTCGCGCGAAGCGGTGGTAGTCGCCGAGGGCCCACATCGCCCGCGCGACGGTCTTCGGATCCTCCTGGGCCTGCTGCATGGACGTGTCCTCCCGCTGGGCCGAAGCCTTCTCTCCGGGTCAACGGTAGGGCGTGAGGGCTGCGGCGGCATCGCCAGGACCGGCCATCTTTCCCTGCCTACTCGAGGAGGCCGGTCCGCACGGCGTACGTCGCGGCGGCGGTACGCGAGGGGAGGTCGAGCTTGCGGAGGATGTTGGTCACATGGCGGTGGACGGTGTGCTCGCTGACGACGAGGCGCTCGGCGATCTGCCTGTTCGTGAGGCCTCCCGCCAACAGCCCCAGGACCTCCCGCTCGCGGCGTGTCACGGGCGACCGGGCGGAGCCGCTGACGGAGTCCCGCACCCGGCCGGAGCGCGCCGCCTCGGCCCGCGCCCCGAGGCGCGTGAGGGTCTCCTGGCTCTCTCCCGCCTCCTGTGCGGCGGCGGCGTTGCGACGCAGAGCGAGAAGCGTGACGGCCAGCTCCCTCCGGGCCAGCGCCGCCTGGAAGGGCGCCCGGCTCGCGACGAACCCGTCGACGGCGTCCTCGAGCAGCGACCGGGCGCGGTCGTGGTCGCCGCGGGCCGCGGCGAGCATCCCGGCGGCGAGATCAGCGCTCGCCTCGAGCGCGGCCGTCGCGATCGCGATCGCCGTCCGGCGCAGCTCCTCGCACGCGACGGAGGCCTCGTCGAGCTCTCCACGCGCGATCCGACCGCGGACGACGAGCTCCAGCGCGGGAACTCGCTGCACAGCGCGGCCCGGCGGGACCCGTCGGAGCACGCGCTCGGCGAGCTCGACGGCTCGCCGAGCGTCGCCGGCGTCGAGCGCAAGCCGCGCCCGGCCGAGCTGCGCGCCCGGAGACGCGCCTGCGCGGTCGAGCAGGTACCCGGCCTCGTCGGGACGCCCCTGGCGGCGCCGGAGCTCGGCGAGCTGGGTGAGAGGTGCGGCGACCCAGGCGGGGCGTGATGCCGCGAAGTCCTCGGACGATGCCTCGAGCAGCGCCTCGGCGTCCTGCCACCGGCCGCGCTCGAGCTGCACGAGCCCGTACTCCGACCGGCAGAACGCCAGCATGTAGCGGCTTCCGTAGCGCTCCGCGAACTCGGCGATCCGGTCGCACCAGGTGAACGCGCGGTCGTTGTCGCGGATCGCGGTGCACGCCGAGACGAGGAAGCAGCACGTCCAGGCGCTCGAGATCGGGATCGTCGCCGCTCCCTCGAGCGCCGTCACGGTCGCCTCGTCGAGGCGGCGCATTCCCTCTGCGACCTCGGCGGACGCCACCAGCGCCGCTCCCTCGAGCGCGAGCCCGAGCATCTCGAGATCCGGCACGCGGAAGCGTCGGCCGAGGTCGGCGGCGAACCGCGCCGCGGCGCAGGCGTCGGCGGTCTGGCCCGCGCCGTGGGCGAGGTACCCCTCGTGGAACGCGAGCCAGCCGTGCTCGGGTCCGGGCTCGAGCGGATCCAGCAGGCGATGCGCCCGGCGCAGCCATCCCGAGGCGACCGGCCAGGCCCCGTGGAAGTCGAGGTTGTCGGCCGCCAGCCACGTCGCCATGCGGGCGGCGTTACGAGGCTCGCCGGCGCTGCGGTACAGGCGATAGGCGCCTTCCCTGGCCGCGAGCACCGTGGGCGCGTCGTCGAGCCACCAGGCCGCCCAGCTGAGCCCCTCGAGGCCTTCGGCGCTCTCGTCGAGGCGGAGAGCCTGCTCGAACTGCGCCCGGGCCTCCGTCCAGCGCCCGTCGGCGAGTGCCGCCCAGCCGGCGTCATGCTCTCGCGCGTCCGCCGTCACCCCGGGATTGTCGCGCGTCGGGGCTTCGGCGGGGCGGCCGCCACCGTTTCCCGCCGACCCGATGGGGGTACGCGTTCGATCCACGCTCCGCACAGCGGCACCTCGGTCGAGCTGCCGCCGACACCGGCCGGAGCAGGTCACTGGAACGGACGAGGGAGGTTCGAAGACGATGGCAGACATCCACAAGGTCTCCGCCCGGATGATCGACTGGGCGGAGCGGCTGGAGGACGTGTCGGACGCAGCCAAGGGAAAGGGAATCCGGAGAGGCAGCTTCGGTACGCGCTGGCTGATCCTGCCGGCCGCCGGAGCGGGGCTCTATGCGCTCGCGACGTCCGGCACCTTCTCGCGCCAGGCCAAGGACGTGATGGACCAGGCGAAGACGCGCGCCTCCGAGCTGCCGGAGGACCTGCTGGGCCGGATCCGGCAGACCACGCAGAAGCCCGCCGGCGGGAACGGCAGCCGGGCACGGAAGTCGGGGACGCGTAGGAAGACCGCCCGTTCCGCGAGCTGAGACCGAAGACCGGGCTGGGCGAGACGGCCGAGCCCGCATCGCGCTCCTCTCGCCCGAGCGGGCGTCAGGGGCCGGTGCCGGGCGGCTCCGGCTCGACCAGCTCGCGGGCGTAGGCGGCGAGGGAGCGCTGGTAGCGAGGAAGGTGGGGCACGAGCGCCTCCAGGGCGAGCGAGACGGCCTCACGCTCCTGCCCGGTGTCGACCAGCGCCAGCGCGAGAAAGGCCCGGACGGCGCCGTCGAGCTGGTCGGACTCCTCGTGCAGCTCCGCCCTCAGCAGTGCGACGCTCTCCTGCGCCTCGCCGACGTTCCGCAACGAGCTCGCCAGCTGGATCGCCGCGCGCCTGCGCCGTTCGCCGGTCAGCCCTCCGGCGATTGCCCGCCGGTAGAGGGGCACCGCGAGGTCCGACCGGCCCGTCGAGTCGAACGAGCCCGCCCGCTCGAACAGCCCGACGGGGCTCTCCGGCGGCAGCTCCGCGGCAAGCCGCTCGATGAGCTCGCGGAGCTCCGCGTCGCCCAGGCGGTCGGCCGACGCCCACGCCTCGGCCAGCCGCCGCTCCCAGTCCGCGTCAGCAGTCGGCACTAGGGCACCCGGCCCACCACGGCCCAGCCGCCGTCGACCCTCAGCGTGTGCCCTGTCACCGCAGACGCCTGCTCGGAGACGAGGTACGTGAGTGCCGCGGCAACGTCCTGCGGCGTCCCCACGCGTCGGATCGGCGCCACACCGGCCCAGTGCTCGGCGTAGTCCGGATCGCCGGCGAGGTTCCTCTCGTTGAGCGTCGCCCCGATCGCGAGGGCATTGACGGTGATGCCGTGCGGACCGAGCTCGAGCGCCAGCACCGACGCCATGTGCATCAGGCCCGCCTTGGTGGTCCCGTACGCCGACAGGCCGGGCAACGCCAGGAGGCCCGTCACGGACGAGGAGAAGACGATCCTGCCGCCGTACGGGTCGTCCGGGCGATCGGCGCGCTGGGCGACCATCTGGCGTGCCGCGGCCTGCGCGCCGAAGAAGGATCCCTTGAGGTTGAGGTCGGTGACGACGTCCCAGGTCTCCTCATCGACGTCGAGGAAGGGCGACCAGCGTGTCAGCCCCGCGTTGGCAACGAAGACGTCGAGGCGGCCGAACTCCCCGACCGCGCGCGCGACGAGCCTCCGGTTGTCCTCGACGCGCGAGAGGTCGCCGTTCTCGGCGACGGCCTCCCGCCCGGCCGCGCGGATGCGGTCGACAACGGCGTCGGCCCGCTCGGCGGCGTCGTGGTGTGCGACGACGACGGCTGCCCCGCGGGCGGCGAGAGCCCCGGCCATCGCCGCGCCGATCTCGTGGCTCGCGCCCGTGACGATCGCGACCCGGCCCTCCAGCGTCGAGTCTGGGCTGGGGCTGCTCACGCGCGCAGCTTAGGCCCACGGCGAGAATCGAGCGATGCGCGCGGACGTGCTGACGACGCGGGAGCTGAACAGGGCGACGCTCGCGCGGCAGCTCCTGCTCACGCGCGCCGACCTGTCGGCGACCCGGGCGGTGACCCATCTCGTGGGGCTGCAGGCCCAGGTCCCGCTCGACCCGTACACCGCGCTCTGGTCGCGGCTCGCGCGCTTCCGGCCGGAGCAGCTGTCCGAGCCGCTGGTCGAACGGAAGGTCGTGCGGGTCAGCGTGATGCGCGCGACGATCCACCTCGTCGGCGCGGAGGACTGCCTCCTCCTCCGTCCGCTCATGCAGCCGGTCCTGGACGCGGAGCTCGCGCGTCACCGGGACTACTCGCCGGCCCTCGAGGGGATCGACCTCGAGCCTGTCCTGTCCTTCGCGCGCGAGCTCTTCGCCGAACGGCCGCGGACGGGGCCGGAGGCCAGAGAGGCGCTGGCCGCGCGCTTCCCCCGCCACGACCCGGCGGCCCTCGCCTACGCGTGTCGCTGCCTGCTTGCGCTCGTCCAGGTGCCGCCCCGCGGGGTCTGGGGGAAGACCGCCCAGGTGACCGTGACGACGGCCGAGTCGTGGCTCGGCCGTCCGCTCCTCGAGCAGCCGAAGCTCGCCGACGTCGTTCTCCGCTACCTCGGCGCGTTCGGGCCGGCCTCCGCCTCGGATGTGACGACCTGGTGCCGCCTCACCGGGATGCGGGAGGTGATCGAGCGGCTCCGGCCCCGGCTGCGACCCTTCCGTGACGAGAACGGCCGCGAGCTGTTCGACCTGCCCGAGGCACCGCGCCCCGATCCGGATGCCCCGGCGCCGCCTCGGTTCCTGCCCGAGTACGACAACGTGCTCCTCTCCCACGCCGACCGAAGTCGATTTCACTCCGACCGGGTGCGCGCCGCTCTTGGCAGAGCCGGTGGGGTCGGATACGGCTCGGTGCTCTCCGACGGGCTCGCGGCCGGCGTCTGGCGCCTCGAGCGCGACCGGGCGAGCGGCGAGGCGAGCCTCGACGTCCGCCTGGTGACACCACGGTCGAAGAGGGCGATCGCGGCGATCGAGGCCGAGGGCCGTCGCTACCTGCGGTTCGCGTCCTCGGACGCGGCGAGCCGCGAGGTCCGCGTGCGCATCGAGTAGTCAGCCCGCAAGTCCGAGCACGGCGCGGGAGTACCTCCCTGCCTCGCGGATGTGGAGGACCCCCGGTGGCAGCTCCACGACGAAGGCACGCGTCCCGGGCAGCGCCCTGTGCTGCCATTCCGTCGCCGACCCCGGGGGTCTAGGCAGCTCCCGAAAGCGCATCCGGGCGAGCCGGGCGAAGCGCCGCGCGATCGCGACGCTCGGCCCGGTCGCGCGGACGAGTGCCTGCGGCTGGTGGAACCAGATCGTCAACTCGGGTCGCAGCCGCCGGATCAGGCGCATCGCAAGCCGCGTCTCCAGCTCCGACGCCGGGGCCTCCCCCGAGACGGGGAGGCCTCGCCACGTGCCGGGGAAGTTCCGGTTGAGGTCGACGCCGCGGGCGTTCGTGCGGCGCTTGGCGGCGTGGCCGTCCGGGTTCAGATCGGGGACGACCCAGATCGAGCCACTCCCGGGCGGGCGGGCGTGGAGGAGCCGCGTCGCGACGATGCTGCCCGCGCATTCGTCGCCGTGGACGCACCCGATCACGAGCACCCGGGCACTGCCCCGCCCCAGCCGGAACGCGCGGATCGACTGGCCGAGCATGCTGGTGCCGATCTCCGCGGATGCCACCCCGTCGCCCGGGAGCCGGACGTGCATGTGGTTGTCGTGGTGGCTCGGCAGCACCTCGACGACGGCCGGTGGCCCGCTCAGGCCCGTGTTCGGGCCGACGAAGACATTCGAGGCGCCTGCGGCGACGAACCGGTCGAGCAGGTCCTGCGCGAGCCCGCGGTCGATCTGGCGCGGGCGCGCGGGTGGCCGCTCGCGCCCGTCCTTGCGCGGGTAGTAGACGTCGGCGTCGAGGCCGTTCTGGTGCGATGCGTGGCCCGGCGGCCCGAGCTCGGCGCCGAACCTCCCGCCGTCGGGTCGCGACAGGTCCCCGATGCCCAACCGGGGCGCGCCCGGGTGCGCGGCCGCGTACTCGCCGATCACCTCGACGAGCGTCCGGACGAGCCTCGTGGTGCCGTGACGCCGCCACGCGCGGTTCGGCGAGCGCCGGCGGACGAAGTCCCACGTGAAGAACCGCTCGCCGGATGCAGGCAGCTCCACGCCTGCGACGAGCCGACCCTGCCACGGGAGGCCGACCGCACGCGACGCCTCGGGCGAGGGCGCAGCCCACCCGTATCCGGAGAGAACGGCGGCGGCGCAGAGGCCGGCAGGAACGAGACGGCGCACCTGGTACCACCATGCACGACCGACGCGACGGCCGTGTGCCGACCGAGCCGGGTGGCTCCCGTGAGAACCCGGCTGATAGCCGTTCGGGGCGTCGGCGATGAGTTATTCCACCCGCCGCGGTCGTAACGACCTACACGGGAGATCGACATCAAGGTGCGGGTGACCGTACCCACCCGAAACCGGCCGGCCGTACTGTGCACGCGAGACCAAGCTGAAAGCCTGAGAGATCCACGGGAACGCCCGGAAGGAAGGGACGCATGACCGAGCACACGGTGGGACAGGACGAGAACGGAACAGAGGGCCGGCTGGCGGCCCACGAGCGCCTCTCGACGGGCTCGCTCGCCGGGTGGGCGCGCGCGTGCGCGACGCACCCGTGGCGTGTCGTCCTCGGCTGGCTCGGGATCGTCGTCGTGCTGATCGTCCTCGTCGGGACGGTCGGTGGCGGTCTCAGGGACGAGTTCGAGATCCCCGGGTCGGAGACACAGAAGGCCACCGACCTGATCGAGTCCGAGTTCGCATCGGAGCAGGGCGGCGTGCTCAACGTCGTCTTCGCCGCGCCCGAGGGCGAGCGTCTGGACACGCCGGAGCGCAGGGCAGCCATCGAGCAGGCGATCACCCGCCTGCAGGGCAGCGAGTTCAAGCCGACCGAGGACCGCGCCGGTCTCGAGAGCGTCGGCGACCCCTTCAGCGAGAACACGTTCTCCGAGAGCGGCAGGATCGCCTACGCGGAGGCGCAGTTCGACCGCGTCATCTACGACGAGGACCGCGACTCCGTCGTCGCCGTGCAGGAGGCCGTCCGCGAGGCGGTCGAGCCGGCCGGCGTGACGGTGGAGTACAACGGCGAGGCCGAGTTCCCGCCGATCGAGCAGGGCACCGCCGAGCTGCTCGGGCTGCTCGCCGCGATGATCGTGCTGCTGATCGTGTTCCGCACGTTCGTGGCCGCGTTCATCCCGATTCTCCTCGCGATCGCCGCCCTGGCGACCGCGTTCCTCCTGCTCTTCATCCTCGCGGGCCTGACCGACATCAACACGATCACGCCGATCCTCGTGACCATGATCGGCCTCGGGGTCGGGATCGACTACTCGCTGTTCATCGTCACGCGCTTTCGGCAGCTGCTGCACGAGGGCATCTCCCCCGTCGACGCGGCAGCCGAGGCAGGTGCCTCCGCCGGCCGCGCCGTGCTCTTCGCAGGCCTGACGGTCGCGATCGGCGTGACGGGCCTCGCCTTCTTCGGGCTCGACTTCGTGACGAAGCTCGGAATCGGCAGTGCGCTCGGCGTGCTGACCACGGTCCTGCTCGCCAACTCGCTGCTTCTCGCGGTGCTGCGGCTGCTCGGCCACAAGATCGACCGGCTGAAGGTGCCGTTCCTGCCGGCGATCGACGACTCGGAGGCAGCGCGCGAGAAGACGCTCGTCGCGCGCTGGGGCCGGTTCGTGACGCGGAACGCGCGGTTCGTGTTCCCGATCGTGCTGCTGCTCGTGATCGCTCTCGCCGCCACGGCGGGGCTCGTCAGGCTCGGCGTCGGCGATCAGGGCACGGCGCCGAAGGAGCAGACCGCGCGGCGCGCGTACGACCTCCTCGCCGAGGGCTTCGGGCCCGGGTTCAACGGTCCGATCCCGATCGTCGTCGACCTCAACGGGGACGCGGAGGCGCCGCAGCGGATCTTCGACCGTGTCCAGGGGCTCCCTGGCGTTGCGTCCGTCGGCGAGCCGCAGCTCAACGACGCCGGGACGGTCGGCATCGTCTTCGTGACGCCCGAGACGGCGCCGCAGGCAGAGGAGACCAACGACCTCGTGGACCGCCTCCGCGGCGACGTGGTGCCGGCGGCGACATCGGCCGGGGACGCGGTCGCGTACGTCTCGGGTCAGACCGCCGCGTTCAAGGACATCGGAGAGCGGATCACCGAGCGGGCGCCGCTGTTCCTGCTCTACATCATCGGCGTCACGTTCCTCGTCCTGGCGATGGCGTTCCGCTCGATCGTGGTGTCGCTCACAGCCGCGATCACGACGATCCTGTCTGCCTTCGTCGGTTTCGGCGTGCTGACGCTCGTGGTGCAGGAGGGCCACCTGCTGGGTCTGACGGGGCTCGACCGGACAGGCCCGATCGAGACGTTCATTCCTCCGATCGCGTTCGCGATCCTGTTCGGGCTCTCGATGGACTACATGGTCTTCCTGATGAGTCGCGTCAGAGAGGAGCACATCCACGGCCTGCACACACGCGACGCGCTCGACCATGGCATCGCAGCGATCGGCCGAGTGGTCGTCGCAGCCGCGGTGATCATGGGCACGGTCTTCGCCGCCTTCATCCTGAGCGGCGACCGCGTCTCGAAGGAGTTCGGGATCCTGCTCGCGGTCGCGATCCTCACGGACGCGCTCATCGTGCGGATGACGCTCGTCCCGGCGCTCTTCACGCTGCTGGGCGAGAAGACCTGGTACATCCCGGGCTGGCTCGATCGCCTGCTTCCGAACGTCACGGTCGAGTCTCCGCATGAAGGGAACGGCCGGGTGGTGCCGGTCGAGCCTCAGCCTCGGACCGAGGCCGCCGAACCGAGCTAGCCGACGTCCACCATCCACCTGAGGAGCCGAGGGCCGCGAGAGCGGCCCTCGGTCTCGGCTGCCCCTTCCAGCACCACGATCGCTCCGACCGTGAGCATTTCCGGCCGCCGCGTGCCCTCTCAACGAATGCCGGTATCCCGACCGGGCCGGGTGAGGCCGCTCTCGTAGGCGAAGATCACTGCCTGGACGCGGTCGCGTAGCCGGAGCTTCATCAGGACCCGCTTGACGTGCGTCTTCACCGTCGACTCCTCGATCACGAGGACCGCCGCGATCTCGGCGTTCGAGAGCCCGCGCGCCAGCTGCTCCAGGACCTCCCGCTCGCGCGGTGTGAGTTCGCCCAGCCGGTCGTCGAGAACCACCTCACCGGCCGGAAGACGCGCCATGCGGTCGATCACGCGGCGGGTGACCGAGGGTGAGAGGAGCGAGTCGCCGTCGGCCACCGCCTTGATCGCGGCGAGCAGCTCCTCCGGGCTCGTCCGCTTGAGCAGGAAGCCCGAGGCCCCCGCGGTCAACGCGCCGAAGATGTACTCGTCGTCCTCGAACGTCGTCAGGATCACCACGCGGGTCGCGGGGGACACCGTCACCGCCTCCCGGGTGGCCTGGATCCCGTCGAGGCCGGGCATGCGCACGTCCATCAGCACCACGTCCGGCCGCAGCTCGCAGACCCGGTCGACCGCGGCCCGTCCGTCCTCCGCCTCCTCGACGACCTCGACCGACTCGTCGCTCGACAGGATCGCCCTCAGGCCGGCGCGCATCAGCGCGTCGTCGTCGACGATGAGGACGCGCACGGGAGGTTGGGTCACGAGCCCTCCCGGTAGGGAAGCGAAGCGCGGACACGGAACACGTCGTCCGTCGCCGCGACGTCGAGCGTCCCGCCCAGGAGCAGCGCCCGCTCACGCATGCCCACGATGCCGTGCCCGCCGCCGTTGGCGGTCGGCGCGCCCGGCCGCGGCCTGTTCGCGACGGAGATCCCGAGGGCAGAGGGCGAGAACTCGAGCCGCACCTCGGCGCGGCCCGTGCCGTGGCGGGCCGCGTTGGTGAGCGCCTCGCGCAGGATGCGGTACGCGGCCTGGTCGACGCTCGGGGGGAGTCCCCGCTGCGGGCCGTCGATCTGCAGGTCGACGTCGAGGCCGGCGGCACGCGAGCGGTCGACAAGGGTGTCGAGCGCTGCGAGCCCGGCGGGAGGCTCGACGCCGTCGGAGGGAGCCACCTCCCTGAGCGCGCGCACGAGCTGATCGATCTCGACGAGCGTGTCCCGAGCCACGTCCTCGATCGTCTCGATCGCAGCGCGCGACCGGGTGGGGTCCTGTTCGAGGAGCAGCCGTGCGGCGCCCGCCTGCACGAGGATCACGTTGACGGCATGTCCGGCCGAGTCGTGGAGGTCACGGGCGATGCGCGTCCGTTCCTCCGCGCTCGCGAGACGCTGCTCTCGCTCCGCCTCCCGCCTTGCCTGGCGTGCTCGCTCCGCTGCCGCGGCTCGCCGCTCGCTCCGCTGACCGACACGGTCGCCGACGAACCAGGCGACGGCGGAGACGGCCGCGCCCAGGAACAGCTCGGGGCCGAAGCCGTACCGTGCCGACGACGGCGCGAGGAGGAAGACGACGCTGGCGACCAAGACACCGCCCCGGACGACAGGTCGCGTCTCGTCGGGCCAGCGGGCGACGGTGTAGAGCGCGATCGCGTAGGCGAGGGGCGGGAACCCGTAGCCGAGCCCGTACAACGCCCCCGTCGCCACCGCGACGACGGCGAGCACCGGGAGTGGGGCGAGGCGGCGGGCCGCGAGCGGGAGCGCCATGAGCAGGGCGAGGCCGCCTCCGACTCCGTCGAGCCGGCGGTCGCCGGGGTCGGGATCGGGGTCGTCACGACCCCACTCGCCGTGCGAGATCGCGCCGACCGAGACCGCGAGGACGGCGGCTGCCATCACCGCGTCCAGCAGGAGCCGGCGGGGCCGCGCGGTGCGCATGTCTCGACGGTAGCGGCCACCTGACGGGGCGCGAGTCGCCCCGGCGGTGGATGTTCGTCCCCCTCGGGGAGGACGGCGAAGTTCCTCCCTGCGGGCGTTTCGGCCGAGGGGTCTCCGGCCGTACCGTGGCCGCATGGACACACTGAACGCATTCACGTCGGTCGTCGGCTCGCACGGCGACCACGACCACTTCTGGTTCCCGTTCGGGCTCCTGTGGCTGGCGCTCCTCGGTGTCGGGATCTGGTTCCTCGCCCGCGGTCGGCGGTTCCGCCAGCCGTCGGGGCTGGAGCACGCCCGCGGCATCCTTGCCGAGCGCTACGCGCGCGGGGAGATCAGCGGGGAGGAATACCGCGAGCGCCTCGAGCAGCTGAGGTGAGGAGCCACCGAGGGCCGCGAGCGCGGCCCTCGGAGTTCCGGCGAGCGTGCTCGCTTCCCTCAGGTCGTCAGGTCCGCGTCACCCCGGGACGCGTCAGCGCCCAGATCACCCACACATCCAGCGCGATCAACAGGATCGCCCAGAACGGGTAGTAGGGGATGAAGAAGAAGTTCGCGACGGCGCTGAGCACGGCGAGGCCGAGCGCGACGCCCGCGGCCCAGGTCGCTCTCGCGAACAGGAAGTAGCCCGTCACCACGAGCAGGATCCCGACGATCAGGTGGATCCAGCCCCACGCGCTGACGTCGAGGTCGAACGCGTAGTTCTGGGTGACGACGTAGAACTGATCGTCGAAGATCGCGGCCAGGCCGGCGATGATCTGGAAGATGCCGATCACGACGAGCATCGTCGCCGCGAACGTGACTCCTCCGATCGCCCATCCCGAAGGCTGGGGCTCGTAGTCGCTCACAGTCCGTTCCTCCTACGGTCGTAAGCCGAGGCGTCGTGCTCGGGGGTCGCGCGCCTCGTGCACCTTGACGGCAAGAGGCAGTATTCGCCTTCTGTCGTGACAGCGTCAAGTCGACGCGCGCGCCCCCGTCTTGGTTACTGATTGGACAACGGTGAGGGCGATGGGGTAGGTTGTCCGGCAGTCGTACGACGCCGTACGAGGGAGATGGGAGCATGGCCGCGCCGTTCAACGTCACCGTCGTGCTCGTCCCCCGTACGGGGAGACGGAGCCGCGGTCGGCCTCGCTGACGCTCGGCGACCAGGAAGGAGGGCGAGATGTCCAACGAGGCGAGATCCGGACGCGGCTACGAGTACGGTGGCCCGGCGTTTCCCGGTGGGGTGATCGTCGGGATCGGGCTCGGGATCCTGCTCGGCGACTTCTTCGCCTGGCTCCTCATCGGGCTCGGCGCCGGCTTCATCCTGATGGGGTTCATCGCCGCCGTCGCGAGGCGTTGACGACGCCGACGACAACCGCTGCCGGCGCCGGCCCCGCGCAGGCGCCGTATCCCGGGATGCGCTGGATCCCGGGCGGGGCGTTCGCCATGGGCTCGGAGGACTTCTACCCCGAGGAGCGGCCGGTGCACCGGGTCTCGGTCGACGGGTTCTGGATGGACGAGCGTCCCGTCACCGCGGGCGAGTTCCGACGCTTCGTGCGCGAGACGAAGTACGTCACCGTCGCGGAGCGCCCACTCGTCCCGGAGGACTACCCGGACGCCGACCCCGAGCTGCTCGTCCCCGGCTCGCTCGTCTTCCGCGGGACGAACGGGCCGGTCGACCTCGACGATTACCGCAACTGGTGGTCGTACGTGCCCGGCGCCTTCTGGAAACGGCCCGGTGGCAAGGGCACCACGATCAACGGGCGCGACAACCACCCCGTCACGCACGTCGCCTACGAGGACGTCGAGGCCTACGCGGCCTGGGTGGGGAAGGAGCTCCCGACCGAGGCGGAGTGGGAGCTTGCCGCCCGCGGCGGGCTCGAGGGCTCCGTCTTCGCCTGGGGCGACGAGCACTTCCCGGACGGGAAGGCCATGGCGAACACCTGGCAGGGCGAGTTCCCCTGGCAGAACACGAAGCTCGACGGGTTCGAGCGCACCTCACCGGTCGGGAGCTTCCCGCCGAACGGGTACGGGCTCTACGACGTCACGGGGAACGTCTGGGAGTGGACGACGGACTGGTACGTCCCCCGGCACCCGGAGGAGGTGACGAGCCCGTGCTGCGCCCCGAGCAATCCACGCGTCACCTCACCGGACGAGAGCTACGACGCGGGCCGGCCCGGTGAGCACATCCCGCGTCGCGTGATCAAGGGCGGCTCGCACCTCTGCGCGCCCAACTACTGCCTCCGCTACCGCCCGGCTGCACGACAGCCGCAGATGATCGACACGTCGATGTCGCACCTCGGCTTCCGCTGCATCGTCCGCCGACCACCGCCGAGGGGAAAAGGAGTGACCGCCTGATGGCCGACAAGCCGAACATCCTCGTGATCTGGGGAGACGACATCGGGATCACCAACCTCAGCTGCTACAGCGACGGGCTGATGGGCTACCGGACGCCGAACATCGACCGGATCGCGAACGAGGGGATGCGCTTCACGGACTCCTACGGCGAGCAGAGCTGCACCGCCGGGCGCTCGTCGTTCATCACCGGGCAGAGCGTCTTCCGCACGGGCCTGAGCAAGGTCGGCGTGCCCGGCTCGCCGATCGGCCTGAGCGCCGAGGACCCGACGATCGCGGAGCTCCTGAAGCCGCTCGGGTACGCGACCGCGCAGTTCGGGAAGAACCACCTCGGCGACCTGAACGAGTTCCTCCCGACCGTCCACGGGTTCGACGAGTTCTTCGGCAACCTCTACCACCTGAACGCCGAGGAGGAGCCGGAGCTGCCGAACTACCCGCCGGCCGAGGACTTCCCGAACTTCCGCGAGCGCTTCGGCCCGCGCGGCGTCCTGCGGTGCAGGGCGACCGGGAAGGACGACCCGAAGGAGCACCCGCGCTGGGGGCGTGTGGGCAAGCAGAGGATCGAGGACACGGGCCCGCTGACGAAGAAGCGGATGGAGACGTGCGACGATGAGTTCGTCGACGCCGCGTGCGACTACATCCGTCGGCAGAACAATCGGCGCAAGCCGTTCTTCTGCTGGGTGAACACGACGCACATGCACTTCCGCACGCACACGAAGCGTCGGAGCCGCGGCCAGGCCGGGCGGTGGCAGTCCCCCTACCACGACACGATGATCGACCACGACAAGCACGTCGGGAAGCTGCTCGACCTGCTCGACGAGCTCGGCATCGCCGACGACACGATCGTCGTGTACTCGACCGACAACGGGCCGCACATGAACTCCTGGCCCGACGGAGGGATGACGCCGTTCCGCGGCGAGAAGAACACGAACTGGGAGGGCGCCTTCCGGATCCCGCTGATGGTGCGCTGGCCGGGGAAGATCGCGGCGGGGAGCATCTCCAACGAGATCGTCCAGCACCACGACTGGCTCCCGACCTTCCTCGCCGCAGCGGGCGAGCCGGACATCGGCGAGAAGCTGAGGGAGGGCCACACGGTGGGCGAGAAGGCCTACAAGGTGCACATCGACGGCTTCAACCTGCTTCCGTACCTCACGGGCGACTCGGATCGAAGCCCGCGCCAGCTCTTCGTCTACTTCTCAGACGACGGCGACGTGCTCGCGATGCGCTTCGACAACTGGAAGGCCGTCTTCATGGAGCAACGGGTGCCGGGGACGCTGCAGGTGTGGGTGGAGCCTTTCGTCCCGCTTCGCATCCCGAAGATCTTCAACCTGCGGATTGACCCGTTCGAGCGAGCCGACGTGACCTCGAACACGTACTACGACTGGTTCATCGACCAGGCGTATCTCGTGTTCGCGGCGACCGCCCTGGTCTCAGAGTTCCTCGAGACGTTCGAGTCGTTTCCACCGCGGCAGCGTGCGGCGACCTTCACGATCGACCAGGTCGTGGAGAAGCTCGAGGTGGCATTCACGGCCGGGCAATGACGCTCGCGTCCTGGAAGGACACGTCGACGCGCGAGGCGCTGGTCGCTTTCGCGGAGTCGGCGGCGCAGACAGTGCCACCCGAAGAGCGCATCGCCGTCTTCGACAACGACGGCACGCTCTGGTGCGAGAAGCCGATGCCGGTCGAGCTCGGGTTCATCCTGCAGCGGCTGGCGGCGATGGCGGAGGCGGACGCCGCGCTACGCGAGAAGCAGCCGTGGAAGGCGGCGCACGAGCGCGACCACGCGTGGCTCGGCGGCGTGATCGAGAAGCACTACGCCGGTGACGACAGCGACGTGAGGGTGCTGATGGGCGGGCTGTTGCAGGCGTTCGCAGGGCAGACGGTGGACGAGTACCTCGCGGCTGCCTCGTCGTTCCTCGACGACGAGCCCCACCCGACGCTGGGGCGGCGTCTGCGCGACTGCACCTACGTGCCGATGGTCGAGCTGCTGCGGTTCCTCGAGGGCCACGGGTTCACCTGCTTCATCGCCTCAGGGGGGAGCCGTGACTTCATGCGGGCGATCACGCACGAGGTCTACGGGATCCCTCCAGAGCGCGTGGTGGGCAGTTCGAACGGCCTCCAATACACCGACGACGAGCACGGCGGCGCGCTCGCCTACCTCGCCCAGCCGGACGTGTTCGACGACGGCCCGGTCAAGCCGGTGCGGATCTGGAGCCGGATCGGGCGCCGGCCGATCGTCTCCGCCGGCAACTCGAACGGGGACATCCCGATGCTGCGCTTCACGGGTGGGAAGGAGCGGCCGGCGCTCCGCCTGCTCGTCCTGCACGACGACCCCGTGCGCGAGTTCGACTACGTCAAGGGCGCAGAGCGGGCGCTCGAGCAGGCCGAGGCAGACGGCTGGACCGTCGTGAGCGTGAAGCGAGACTGGAGCACGGTGTTCGGGGATCCTCCTCCGGCGGACGCGGGGTAGGCCGGGTGGACTCTCCCGCGGAGGCGGCTCCGGCCGGAGGGTGCTCTATCCTCGCCGCGTGTCCGGGTATCGGGACGGATGATGACGGGCCGGGCGCTGCCGATCATCCTCACGTTCAAGACCCTGCTGCTGGCGGTCGGGCTCTTCCTCCTGACCTGGGCGGTCGTCTCGATCCGGGACACGCTGATGATCGTCTTCGTCGGCATCTTTCTCGGGCTGGTCTTCGAGGCCCCTGTCCGGCTCGTGGAGCGCCACACGCCGCTGGGTCGTGGAATGTCGGCGACGGTCACGGTGATCGGGTCCCTGCTGGTGGTGACGCTGCTCGCCCTTGCTCTCCTGAAGCCGCTTCTCGAGGGTCTCCAGTCCTTCCTCAAGGACCTGCCGCAGATCGTCGATCAGCTCCGGGACTCGGGCGAGCTCGACTTCGTCGGCGACACGGGTGCCGCCGACAACGTGCAGTCGGGGGCGCAGAGCGTCTCGGATGCCGTGCCGGACGTTCTCGGGGCGCTCGTCGGGTTCACCGGGTCGATCGCGTCCGCGGCCCTCTCGGTGTTCCTGATCACCTTCATCTGCCTGTTCTTCCTCTGCGAGGTGGGCGATCTCAAGAAGGCGCTCGCGAGCGTGCTGCCGAAGGGGCAGGAGGAGCTGTGGCTGCCGCTCTGGGACCGGATCACGACGATGGTCTCGCGCTGGGCGATCGGCGTCGTGGTCATCGCCACGATCGCGGGGACGACCCAGGGGCTGACTGCGTACCTCCTCGGATCGAGCTATGCGATCGCGCTCGGGTTGATCGCCGGGTTCCTCGACATGATCCCGAACATCGGCGCGACGATCGCGGGCTTCATCCTCGTGCCCACGCTCCTCGCCGAGGAGGGGCTCACGGCCGCGCTGATCATGCTCGCCGTGGTGCTCGTCTACCAGCAGATCGAGAACAGCATCCTCACCCCGACGATCCAGGGAAAGGCGGTCAAGCTCTCCGCCTTCTTCATCATCGTGGCCGTCGCGCTCTTCGGCGCCCTGCTGGGCGTGGTGGGCGCGCTGATCGCCGTCCCGGTAGCTGCCACGATCCAGATCATCCTCGGCGAGGTCACCAAGGCCTACCGCGCGCAGGTCGCCAGGGGGAAGCTGGACCCGGGGCCCGTCGCGATCGGCGATGAGACCGTCGTCTGAGCCCGCTCGACGGAGCCGACCCCCTGGCGCCAGGGGACGCTCGCTGAGGCTGCGTGTCTAGCGCGGTCGAGGCGGTCACTCCGTTCCACGAGCCCTCGCGCAAGCGGCGGCTCGTGAAGATCGGGGGCTGGATCGCGGGCCTGCTCGCGCTCGCCGTCGTCCTGCACCTGCTCGGCGTCGACGTCCTCGACTGGCTGGACGACGTCTGGAAGCAGATCAAGGACGTCCCGGTCGGCTACCTCGTGCTCGGCGGGCTGCTCCAGGTCCTGCAGACGTCGCTCAACGGACTCGCCTACTACGGGATCCTCGCCTATGCGTACCCCGGACGCGTCCAGCTGTGGCCGATCATCACCGCGTACGCGGTCGGCGTGGCGATGAACAACTTCCTGCCCGCGAACATCGGCACCTTCGTGACGCTCTTGATGTTCGTCGCGATCATCCCCGGATCGACGTTCCCCGGGATCCTCGCCGCCTACATGGTCAACAAGATCTTCTTCACGATCGTGGGCGGCCTCGTGTACCTCTATCTCTTCCTGGAAGCGGGCTCGGCGTTCGACGTCGAGCTCGGCTGGTTCCGCGATCACGGGGCGCTCGCGCTGCTCCTCTTCCTGGGTGGCGTGTTCCTCGTCGTCGTGGTCGTCCGCATCTTCTGGCGCTGGCTGAAGAAGCTCTGGGCGCAGGCGAAGGAAGGCGGCAAGATCCTCGCGTCGCCGCGGGCGTTCGTGACGCGTGTCCTCCTGCCCCAGCTCGGGAGCTATGCGGCCAAGGTCGGCGTGATCATGGTGTTCCTGGCCGCGTACTCGATCCCGGTCACCTTCGACTCCGTGATGAGCGTGATCGGCTCGAGCTCGGCGGCGAACATGACGGCGGTGACGCCCGGGTCGGTCGGCATCACCCAGGCGGCGAACGTCGTCGCGTTGAACGACTACACGAATGCCGACACGGCGACCGCCTACTCGCTCTCCCAGCAGCTGGTCACCACCGTCGTCAACCTCGGGTACGGGTTGCTGCTCGTGGTGCTGATCTTCGGCTGGACGGGAGGCAAGCTCCTCGTCTCGCAGAGCTACGCCGAGGCGAAGGTCAAGGCCCGGGAGATGAAGGACTCGCGGCGACAGGGCGACGACCCGACGGGCGACGGCGAGCCGGCCGAGGACGCGTAGCGCCGCATCATGCGCGAGGCTCTCTTCTGGGGGCTCGTCGCGAGCTCGTCGCTCCTGATCGGCGGCCTCGTCGCGCTGCGGGTCTCGATCGACAGGCTGGTCCTCGGCCTCGTGATGGCGTTCGGCGCCGGCGTGCTGTTGAGCGCCGTCGCGTTCGAGCTGGTCGAGGAGGCGTTCGCCGAGTCGGGGCTGCTCCGGGACGTCGCGCTCGGCCTGTTCGCGGGGTGCGCCGTGTACTCCCTCGGGGACATGCTGATCGACCGCATGGGGGGCGAGAGTCGGAAGCGGATCGACGGCGGCGAGGCCGAGGGGTCCCCGCTCGCGATCGTGCTCGGGATCGTGCTGGACGGGATCCCCGAGTCGGCGGTCATCGGGCTCACCGTGCTCGAGGGCGGCGCGGTCAGCGTGGCGATGCTCGTCGCCGTCTTCCTCTCCAACCTGCCGGAGGCCGTCGCCGCCAGCTCCGGCCTCGCCGATGCCGGCTGGCGGCGCAGCCGGATCCTCCAGCTCTGGATCGGCGTGATGGTCGTGTCGGGCCTCGCGGCGCTCGCGGGCTACAGCCTCTTCGACGGCGCCTCGCCGAGCGTGGTCGCCTTCGTGCTGGCCTTCGCGGGCGGCGCGATCCTGACGATGCTCGCCGACACGATGATGCCCGAGGCGTTCGCGCACGGCGGCAAGCTCGCCGGCGTGATGACCACGGTCGGGTTCGCGACCGCCTTCGCGGTGAGCGCGTTCGAGTAAGGGCTCGGCCAGAGCCCGGTGGCTCGCTCCGCCGGGCGCTACACCGCCGGGGTCATCCTCCGTGCCGACAGGAGCTTGAACGCGAAGAGGATCTCGGTGATCCCGCGCATGAGCGCGATCACCCCCACCCAGGCGACGAGCAGGATCGCGCTCCGGCCGAAGTAGCCGGCCGCCCAGAACCCGATCAGGACTTCCACGATCCCCGCGATCAGCTGCACCCACCAGACGTGGATCTCGTCCTTCGTCGCGATCGAGACCACGATGTCGAAGAAGCCCTTGAAGATGAGGAAGAAGCTCATCACGGCCGCGAGCGCGGCAAAGGTGTCGCCGGGATGGATGAACGCGACGATTCCCACGCCGACGAAGAGCAGCCCGAGAAGGCCGTGCAGGATCTTCCACCATCCGCGTGACGCGGCCAGCATGAAGAACTCGTTCACTCCCGCGGCGATCGCGACGACCCCGAAGAGGATGGAGATCGCACTCACCGACGTGTAGTCGAAGCGCAGGATCATGATGGCGACGAGGAACCACAGGATCCCGGTCAGAAGGAAGAGCCACCAGCTCCTCGAGGCGTCTGCGAGCGCCTCCCGTTCCTCGAGCTCGAACGTCGACATATGCCCTCCTTGCGTTGCCCGATTGGGAGCGATGCTACGAGGAGGGTCGGCCGTCACGCGGGCCAGGCACCGAGTCGGCCAGGCGGACGGCATCGCCCCGAGCAGCGACGGGGTCGAGGCGAGAGCCCGCCCTTCCGGGCGGGCCCCGTCAGCGCCTCGGTCAGATCCCGAGGATCTGTGTCTTCGCTTCCAGATCCTCTCGCGCGATCCCTCCCCGGGGCCGGATCTCGTCCGTCACGCTCCCGCGAGCGCCTTCGTCTTGAGCGCGTCGAACTCGGACTGCGAGATCGCGCCGCTGTCGAGGAGCCCCTTGGCCCGCTCGATCTCTGCAGCCGCGCCGCCCGTGTCGGCGACCGAGCGGACGTAGTCGTCGAACTGCGTCTGCTGAGCTCTCGCCTCCTTGGCGCTCCTCTCGGCCATGCTGTCGCCGTTCGCGATCAGGTAGGCCAGCACGCCGATCAGCGGCAGGAAGATGATGAACAACGTCCAGATGACCTTCTTCGCCCCGCTCGCGTCGCGGCGGCGGAACACGTCGCCCAGGACGACGATCACCATCCAGATCCAGATGATCCAGGCGACGAAGACGATCATCGTCCACATCAGGTCGAGGAACGGGTAGTCGGCTGCGACGATCACGGCACCTCCTCCGGCCGACGTTCCGTTGACGCGGCCTTCGCAGTGGTTTTCCGAGCAGAAGTCTCCGAGATTCGAGGTCGCCGCGCGAGGCGCGCGGAAGTGTTCACCCGGGTGATCCGGAGCCTGCGTCGACCCGCCGGGGAGCGGGGAGGTGCAGGATCCTGGACGTGCAGGCGTGTCGGTACCGGATCGTCGTCGAGGGCGGCTTCGGGCCTCGGTTCCGCGAGGCATTCTCCGACCTCGAGGTCGAGCCAGAGGGATGGGACACCGCGCTCGAGGGCGAGATGGCCGATCAGGCGCAGCTCCAGGGGGTCCTCGACCGGGTTGCCGCGCTCAACCTGACACTGGTGAGCGTCGCCAAGCTCGGCGGCCGCTGACCCGCCGGGCGCGACGACCGGTCGTCGTCAGTCGTCGAGCAGCCCCAGCGTCTCCGCGGCCGCGACTGCCTCCTGTCGTGAGCTCGCGCCGAGCTTGCGGTAGATGCCACGCGTGTGCGTCTTGACCGTGTTCACCGAGAGGTAGAGCTGCGCGCCGATCTGACGCTGCGTCAGGTCGGTCGTCAGCAGGCGCAGCACCGCGAGCTCCGACCGGCTCGGCTCCTCGACGAGCGTGGGCGCAGACTCCCTCGCGGCTTCGAGATCTCGCTCGACCCGGGCAGCCAATGCAGGCAGTGAGCCGGGGTCCGTGAACCCTTCGAGGGCCTCCCTGGCGCGCTCGAGGTCGGCGGCCGCGGCCGACAACCGGCGCCGTGCCAGGCGCGCGTCCGCGAGCACGACCAGTGCGTGCACCTCCTCGACGGTGGGCTCGGGTGCGCGGCGCAGGGCCTCGCCGCGCGCGGCATGGCGCTCGGCGTCGGGGAACCGCTTCAGCGACACGAGCGCCGCCCCGAGCGCCGTGTGGGCGAGGCCAGCGGTCCACGAGCCGGACAGGCCCGCGGTGGCCGTTATGTCCAGCGCGCGTCGCGCGTAGGCCTCGGCCGCGTGCGGCCGCTCGCGCTCCAGCTCCAGCAGCGCCAGCGTCGACAGGGCGTAGGCCAGGCCGTGCGGGCGTTCGGGCGAATCGGGCCGGTCGAGCGCCTCCTGCGCGACCTTGCGCGCCTCGGGCAGCTCGCCCTGGAGGAAGAGGGCGAATGCGAGAGCGCTGAGGGCGGCGGTCGCGATCTCGTTGGCACCGTTGCGCCCGAAGCCGGCGGCGCGCCGGGCATTCCCCACGGCCCCGCCGACGTCGCCGTCGATCCAGACGCCGCGCGCGAGGCTGGCGGCGGACTCCAGGTAGGCGGAGGACCGCTCGGGCCGCTCGGCGACGGACTCGTCCGCCAGCAGCAGCAGGCGGGACCGCTCCGACGCCGGCCGCGAGAGGAGGCCAGCCGCGATCGCGCCCGCGACCGGCAGCTCCGGGACCTCCATCAGCGTGCCCGTCCCCAGGCGCTCCACCCAGCGCAGGAGCGTCGTCTCCCTTCCGCTTCGCAGCAACGCGGCGTGATGCTCGAGCAGCATCTCGGCGGCCGCCGCCTCGTCGCCGGCCGCGGCGGCGTACTCGAGCGCTTCCTCGATCAGGCCATGCCGCCTGCACCAGTCTCCCGCACTGCGGCGGAGCTCGTCGACATCCCCGGGCCGGGCCCGCGCCAGCTCCATGCGCAGCAGCTCGCCGAAGAGGTGGTGGTACCGGTACCACTCGTCCCGCGCGTCGAGTGGGACGAGGAACAGGTTCGAGCGTGCGAGGTTCGCCAGGATCGCGCTGCTGCCGGTGCGGTCGAGCACCGCGTCGCACAGCGCACCCGAGAGACGTATGAGGACCGAGGTGCGCAGCAGGAAGTCGCGCGTCGCCTCGTCCAGCGCGTCGATCACCTCCCCGAGCAGGTAGTCCGCCACGTGTCTGTGGTCGCCGGTGAAGTCACGCACGCCGGCCCGTGGATCCGGGTGCTCACGGAGCCACAGCGCCGCCAGGTAGAGCCCGGCGGGCCAGCCCTCGCTGCGCTCGAGGAGGTGCGAGAGGTCGTCGTCGTCCAGGGCGATCCCCTCCCGGACGACAAGGAGCTCCCGCGCCTCGTCGAGCGTGAACGCGAGGTCGCGCGCCCGGAGCTCGGCGAGCTCGCCCCTGGCGCGCAGGCGGCCGAGTCGAATCCGTGGATCGATGCGCGTCGTCGCGATCATCCGCGCCCCGGGCGGGAGCCGCTCGACGGCGTACTCGAACGACTCGAGGGCAGGCTCGTCGCTCAGCGAGTGGAGGTCGTCGAGCACGACGGTGATCGGCTCACGATGGGCTGCCATCGCGTTCAGGAGCTCGTCGAGGCCGGCACCGACCGTGGCGCCCGGGCTCTGCAGCCGGTCGAGGGCGCGGCCTCCGACGCCGGGTCGGATCCGGTCGAGGGCCGTGGCAACGTACGTCCACAGGCGCGCCGGGTCGTTGTCGGCCGGGTCGAGCGAGACCCAGGCGACAGCGGTCTCCGGGCGCGTCTCGCACCAGGAGCCCACGAGAACGCTCTTGCCACCTCCTGCCGGAGCGCTGACGAGCGTGAGCTCCGTCCCGTCGAGCCGGTCGAGGGCGCGCAGCAACCGCGGGCGTTCGACCAGCTGCGGGCGCGCGCGGGGAGGAATGAGCTTGGTCTCGACGAGCGGCGCGCCTGTCGTCTCGGGCGCCGCGGCCCCGGCCTGTGTCATGACAGGAGTATGAACTTCTGAGGGCCGTCGCCCCCAATGTTGCGCGCAGGGAGGGCCTCGCGCCTCCCTGCGCCCTCCTACTGTCTCGCCATCGCGACCCGGAGCCGCTCCTCGGGTGAGATCAGGTGGTCGGTGTCCTCCGCAGCCGCGTCGACGTCGAGCTGGACCCAGCGGACCGTCCCGGTGAAGGCGCTGTCGTGGGTGCTGTAGTCGTCGCTGACCGGGGTCGCGGTGTCGCTTCCCACGTCGGTCGTCTCGTCCGCCGAGAAGAGCATCGGCACGGTGCCTTCGACGCGCCCGTCTCCGACCCTCTCGCCGTCGACGAAGAGCGTGACGTCGCCGCCCTTGCCGACCCCGCCTCCGTCGTAGGTGAACTCCAGCCGCACCTGGTGGACGCCTGAGGACATCGCATCAGCGCCGTAGACCTTGAACCGCTCGAGGCCGAAGAGGTTGTAGCAGTACGCCGGCCTGCCGTCCTTGGCGTACAGAGCGAGCCCGCCGAAGGCTCCGCCCTGGGCGATGATGACGCCGTTCGCGCCGCCCTCGGGCACCTCGATCTCCGCCGTGATCGAGTGCGACTTGTTCTTCATCACGACGATCGAGTTCTCGGAGAGCCGACCCATCCGGCCGAAGAGGAGCTGCGACGTGCCCTTGACGAGCTGCGGCCGCCCCGCGAGGTCGGGGTTGAAGCGCTCGAAGCGCCGGTCGTCGAGCGGGAGCACGTTGTACTTGCCCGCCTCGATGATGAAGAGCCGCTTGAGCTCGGCGAGCTTCTCCGGCTGCTCGGCTGCGATGTCGTGCGCCTGCGTCCAGTCGTCGGGCGCGTACAGCTCCCAGACGTCGTCGTCGAACGCCGGCAGCTCGGTCGTGGCCCACGGGATCGAATGGCGGGTGACGGCGGTCCAGCCCTCGTGGTAGATGCCGCGGTTGCAGAACATCTCGAAGTACTGCGTCGTGTGACGCTCGGCCGCGTCCGCGTCGTCGAAGCAGTACCCCATCGAGACGCCCTCGAGCGGCCGCTGCTGCACGCCGTTCACGCTCAGAGGCGCCGGAAGCCCGGCAGCCTCGAGGACCGTCGGTGCGACGTCGATCACATGGTGGAACTGGGAGCGGATCTCGCCCCGCGCCTGGATGCCGCCCGGCCAGTGCACGATCGTGCCGTTCCGCGTCCCGCCCCAGTGTGAGGCGATCTGCTTCGTCCACTGGTACGGCGTGTCCATCGCGTGCGCCCAGCCGACCGCGTAGTGGTTGTAGGCCTCGGGTGTCCCGAAGTCGTCGATCTTCGAGACCATGAACTCCGTCGTCTCGACGCCGGTGACGCCGTTCAGGACAACGAGCTCGTTGAAGCAGCCGGTTGGCGTTCCCTCCGCCGAGGCGCCGTTGTCGCCGATCACGTAGTAGACGAGCGTGCTCTCGAGGATCTCGAGCTCCGAGAGCGCGTCGATCAGCCGCCCGACGTGGTGGTCGGTGTGCTCGAGGAAGCCGGCGTACACCTCCATCTGGCGCGCGAGCACGGGCTTGAGGTCGTCGGGCATCTCGTCCCAGGCCGGGATCTCGCCCGGCCGCTCGGTCAGCTCGGCGTCGGAGGGGATCACGCCGAGCTCCTTCTGCTTCGCGAACGTCCGCTCGCGCAGCGCATCCCAGCCGTCGTCGAACGCGCCCTTGTATCTGTCCGACCACTCGGGCGGCACGTGGTGGGGAGCGTGGGTCGCTCCCGGCGCGTAGTACATGAAGAACGGCTTGTCCGGCATGAGTGCCTTCTGCTGCTTGACCCAGTCGATCGCCTGGTCCGTCATGTCCTCCGTGAAGTGGTAGCCCTCCTCCGCCGTCCTCGGCTGCTCGATCGGCACGGTGTCGCGGTAGATGGCCGGGGCATACTGGTTCGTCTCCCCGCCGATGAAGCCGTAGAAGTGCTCGAAGCCCGAGCCCGTCGGCCAGGCGTGGAACGGCCCGAGCGGGCTCGTCTCCCAGACCGGCACCTCGTGGCACTTGCCGAACTGCGCAGTCGAGTACCCGTTCAGCTTGAGCGTCTCGGCGAGCGGCGCGCACGTGTTGGGCCTGATCGAGTTGTATCCGGGCGCCGACGTGGCGATCTCGGTGATCCCGCCCATCCCGACCGAGTGGTGGTTGCGACCGGTCAGGAGCGCCTGCCGGGTCGGCGAGCAGAGCGCGGTCGTGTGGAAGCGGTTGTACTTGAGGCCGTTCGCCGCGAGGCGCTCGGCGGTCGGGGTCGAGCACGGCCCGCCGAAGGCGCTCGAGGCGCCGAAGCCGCAGTCGTCGATCAGGACGATCAGCACGTTGGGAGCGCCCCGTGGCGGCCGGAGCGGCTCGATCGGCGGGAACGACGTGGCGGGGTCCTTCGCGTCGTACGTGGTGAGCCCGACCGGTGTCAGGTCGGGGATCGGAAGCACTTGGCGCTGGATCGGGTCTCGCTCGTCCGCCATCGAGGGCGCTCCTCTCACGTCTCGGTTCACTCGCCGAACACCGATGCTAGGGCGCGGGACAGGCGCGAACCTAGCCCGCCGGAGGTGGATCACCCGGGTGAAGGCGGGCGCGCACCCGGATCTCAGGCGCGGGAGCGGCCTCGAGAGCCGGCTCGCGGCCCGGCGGATGGGACTCGAACCACCCGGCGTACCGGCCGGCGAGCGGCGCTGCGGTCAGGCCGTGCAGGAGCACCGAGAGACCGACCGTGACGAAGACCGTGACCATGATCGTCTCCTCGTGCGGGAGCCCTCCGTCTTCCTCCAGCATCAGCGCGAAGACGATGGACGCAAGGCCCCGCGGCCCGAACCAGCCGAGGAACCCGACGGTCTCCCGGCGCGAGCCGGTGCCCGCGAGGGCGAGGGCGACCGGCGCCATCCGGACGACGGTCAGGCTCAGGATCGCGTACACGACAATCGGCACGGTGAGGTCGCCGAGCGCGGGGCCGAGCAAGACGGCGCCGAAGATCACGAAGGTGACGGCGCCGAGCACGTCACCGAGCTCCTCGATCAGGTGCTCGACGGCGCCCTCCGAGTCCCGCCGGAGCAGCTGGAACACGACGCCGCCGACGAAGGCTGCGATGAACCCGGAGCCGCCGATCGGATGGGCGATGCCCCATGCGAGCGCGGCGGCGGCAAGGGGCACGATCTGCAGCCACGCCCCCTCCCTGCTCGATGCGCGGCTCGCGAGGACGACCGCCGCGGCCCCGGCCGCGCCCGCGATCGCCCCGGCGAGGGCACCGTAGCCGATCTGCTCGGCGACGAGCCTCACGGCCGAGCTGTCGCTGATCGTGTTGGACTCCGCAGTCGCGAACGCGAGCACGATCAGGAAGAGGGGGACGCAGATGCCGTCGTTGAGCCCGCTCTCCACGTTCAGGCTCTGGCGCACACGGGACGGCAGCCTCGGCAGTGTGACGACGGCCTGCCCGAGTGCCGCGTCGGTCGGCGCGAGCACCACCGCGAGGAGGAGCGCCTCCGGCCAGCTGAGCGCTCCCAGGAGCGCGACGGCGGCTGCGAAGCCGGCGACCAGCGTCAGCGGCAGACCGATGCCGAGCAGGCGCGCGGGGACGGCCACCTCCCCGCGGAGGGCACGCAGATCGATGCGGGAGGCATCCGCGAAGAGCACCACCGCCAGGGTCGCCTCGGCGAGTGCCTGCACGTGCTCGCCGGCCGGCGCGAGATCGATGAACCCCATGACCTCCGAGCCGAAGAACAGGCCGACCGCCACGAACACCATCGGGGCTGTCAGGGAGGTGCCTTCGATCCTCCCGGAAAGTGCTGCATACGCGAGCAGCGCCACCGAGACGCTCGCGAGCGCCCAGTCCATCGGCCGACCCTAGAACCTCTGTGCCGGCTCTAGCCCGATCCGGAGCGATCGTTCACCCGGGTGAATCACCGACGACATTTGACGCACAGCGCGCCACGGCGGACGATGCCGGACGATGCGCGCGGGCCACCGGACAGGTCGACGATGACGGACCAGCCGATCCCGGTCGAAGGACTGCACGCCGGCTGGCGGGAGCAACGGCTCCGCTTCCGCCCGCTGCATCTCCTGCGGTCGTGGCTCATGGCTGCGCTGGCGCTGCTCGTCGCGGCCTACATCCTCCCGGGAGCCGAGGTGAAGGGCTTCTTCGGCGCGGTGGTCGCAGCGGCGGTGATCGCGTTGCTGAACGCGTTCCTGCCACCCCTCATCGCGGCGCTGCGGCTCCCGTTCATGCTCGTCTTCGGCTTCCTGGCGATTCTCGTGCTGGACGCGCTGATGCTGCTCGCGGCCGATCGCCTGACGGACGGCGACCTGTCCGTCGACGGCTTCTGGTGGGCGCTCCTCGTCGCGCTCGTGGCCTCGGCGGTCACGCTCGTGATCGAGGTCGCGGCCGGAGTGGACGACGACAGCGAGTTCTCGTATCGCGTCGTCCAGCGGATCGCGCGCAAGACCGGCGAGCCGACCCGCACCGACGCACCCGGGATCGTGTTCCTCGAGATCGACGGGCTGGCCCTCCCGGTCCTGCGCCGTGCGATGCGGGACGGCAACGCCCCTCACATGGCCCGCTGGGTGGCCGACGAAGGCTACCGGCTGACGGGGTGGGAGCCCGACCTCTCCTCCCAGACGGGGGCGAGCCAGGCGGGCATCCTGCTCGGGTCGAACGAGGACATCCCGGCGTTTCGCTGGGTCGAGAAGGAGACCGGGAGGGTGATGACCTGCTCGGCCCCCGCGGACTGCGCCGAGATCGAACGGCGACATGCCTCGGACAGGGGGCTGCTCCTGAACGGCGGCTCGAGCCGCGGCAACCTACTCTCGGGACAGGCGGACGAGGTGATCCTCACGGTGAGCCGGATCGAGGCCGAGAAACGCGCGAACCCGGGCTACCGGACGTTCTTCGCGAACGGCTTCAACGTCACGCGTGTGCTCGTGCTGTTCGGCTGGGAGCTGATCCTCGAATGGATCGCCGCTCTGCGGGCGATACGGCGCGACGTCCAGCCGCGGGGTCACAGAGGAGGGATCTATCCGTTCATGCGGGCCGGGATGTGCGTCGTCGTGCGCGACCTCATCGTCCAGGCCGTGCTCACCGACATGATGAAGGGCCGGCCCGCGATCTACGCGACCTTCTCGAGCTACGACGAGGTAGCCCACCACTCCGGGCTGGAGCGCGCCGACACGCTCGAGGCGCTGCGCAAGCTCGACCACCAGTTCGGTCGCATCGAGCGGGCCCGACCCTACGCACCGCGCCCGTACGAGATCGTGGTGCTCTCGGACCACGGCCAGACCCAGGGTGCGACGTTCAAGCAGCGAAACGGTCACGGGTTGGACGAGCTCGTCCGCTCGTCGCTGGAGGCAGCGGACGTCGCATCGCTCGTGAGTGGGGACGAGAACGACCGCGCGGTCGGCACGGCGTTCGGTGAGGCGACCGGCAGGGCGGTGAAGGAGAAGAAGCGGGCGAAGAACGACGTCTCCGGCGAGGACGTCGTCGTGCTGGCGTCGGGCAACCTCGGGCTCGTCTACCTGATGGACGAGGCGCGCCGCATGACGCGCGAGGAGATCGACGAGCGCCACCCACGGCTGCTGGCATCGCTCGCCGCGCACCCGCACGTCGGCTGGCTGCTCGTCCGCTCCGCGGAGCACGGCCCCGTGGTGCTGGGCGCGAACGGCGCGCACTACCTCGCCGACGGCCGCCTCGAGGGCGAGGATCCACTCGCGCCGTTCTCGGCCAACGCTCCGCGGCACCTGCTCCGGACCGACGGCTTTCCGCACGTCGCGGACGTGATGGTCGGTTCCTTCTACGACCCGCACCTCGACGAGGGCTGCGCCTTCGAGGAGCTCATCTCGTTCCACGGAGGCATCGGCGGGCCCCAGACCGAGCCGTTCCTCCTCCATCCCGACCGGCTCCGCGTCCCCGACGAGCCGCTCGTCGGCGCCGCCGCGGTGAACGAGCTGTTGCGCGGCTGGCGGTCGGAGCTGGCCGGATCCGAGCTCGGCGCCGTGGACGCTGCGCCGCCGGCGGAGGCCGCGAGCGGAACCGGCGAGGGCAGCGCGCCGGCGCGTGTCGGAGGGGACGGTGTCGACCGGTGAGACGACGACGGAAGGAGACGACGTGACGAACGAGACCGGAGGGCCTTCCCGCATGCGCATCGTCGCCGCGCGCATCCTCGTCGTCCTCGGCGTCCTGCTCCTGGTGATCAGCCTGCTCGCCAACTTCGTGAAGCGGGAGGCGCTCGACGAGGACACGTTCCGCCAGACCTCGCAGGAGCTCATCGCCCACGACGAGATCCGCGACCAGGTGGCGGCCACGATGGTCGAGCAGCTCTACACCAACGTCGACGTCGCGGCACGTCTCGAAGCGAGGTTGCCCGAGAACCTCCAGTCGCTCGCGGGCCCGATCGCGGGCCTCTCGCGCGAGGCCATCGACAGGGCGGCCCGTGAGTTGCTCGAGCGCCCCAGGGTGCAGAACCTCTTCGTCGCGTCAGCATCGTTGTCGCAGCAGCAGGTGGTCAGGGTCCTCGAGGGCGAGACGAGGGCTCTCGAGACCGAGGGCGGCGACGTCGTTCTGGACCTTCGTCCGCTCGTCGTGCGGCTGGGCGATCGCTTCGGGTTCCTCGGCAACGTCGACGAGACCCTGCCGCCGGACGCGGGGCGGATCACGATCATGGAGTCCGACGAGCTCGATACGGCCCAGAACCTCACGCAAGCGCTGAAGGTCGTGGCGGACTGGATCTGGGTCTTCGCCTTCCTCGCATTTGCGCTTGCGATCTGGCTCGTGCCCGGTCGGAGGCGCCTCGAGGTCAGGGCGATCGCGATCGGGTTGATCGTCGCGGGCGTTGCGGTCCTCGTCCTGCGGCGACTGGCCGGCTCCTATCTCGTCGAGAACCTCGTCGAGTCGGAGTCGGTGAAGCCGGCTGTCAGCGCGTTCTGGGACATCCTCTCGGACGGCCTCGCAGAGGGCGCGTGGGTCGGCATCGTGGTCGGCGCGATCGGCGCCGCCGGGCTCTGGCTCACGAGCGACGGTCGCCGCGCCGTCGGTGCCCGGAGGTGGCTCGGCCCGTGGTTGCAGCGCGCCGACCTCGCGTGGGCAGGCTTCGCGGTGCTGCTCATCGCGGTCGTCTGGGCGCTGCCGCTGCACCGGTTCGTGACGACGGCGGTCCTGGTCGTCCTCGGAGCAGCCGGATTCGAGATTGCCCGGCGTCAGATCGTCGCCGAGTACGAGGAGGAAGGCCCGGCGGCTCCCGGCGCCCGCCTGGAAGTGCCATGGCGCAGGGCTCCGGCACCTGTGGCGGGCCCTGCCGAGGAGCTCGAGCGCCTTGCGCGCCTGCGGGCCGACGAGCTGCTGACCGAGGAGGAGTACGCGGCCGCGAAGGAGCGGGTGCTCACGTCGGCCGGGCGGTGAGCGTGGGCTCTCGCCGCCCGGTCAGGGGAGTGCGAGGGCCTCGCCCGGGTTGAGCACGCGCAGATCGACGTCCGGAGCCTTGAGCGACGCGGCGCGCTCGAAGGCGCGGCGAGGGTTCGACAGGAAGGACGGCGCGACCCGGAGCCCGTGGTGGAGGGGCGCGTACGTGCCCCAGTGGATCGGTACGGCGATTTTCGGTCGGAGGAGGGCGAGCGCGTCTGCGGCCCGCTCGGGGTCGAGATGCTCGCCCCGGCCGAGCGTCGGCCCCCAGCCCCAGATGGGAAGCAGCGCGAGGTCGAGGTCGGGGACGAGCCCCGCCATCTCGGGGAAGAGGTCCGTGTCGCCCGCGAACCAGATCCGGCTGCTGCCGAGCACTGCATAGGCGAGCGCGGGCGCGACGGCGGGGAACGGCGGCCGGCCCCCGGCGTGCGCCGCGAAGGTCGCCTCGATCTCGACCTCGCCGATCCGGTGGCTCTCGCCGACGTCGACCTCGTGCACGTCCTTGAAGCCGCGCCGACCGAGCAGCGATCCCAGCCCGCGCGGCGCGACGATGTGCGTCGTGCGGCCGACGCGACGGAGCGAGGAGAAGTCGAGGTGGTCGTGGTGGGCGTGGGTGATCAGCACGGCGTCGACCGGCTCGAGAGCATCCGGGTGGATTGGGGCGCGCCGCCGCAGGTGAGCGATTCGCCTCCGCAGGAGGGGATCGGTGAGCAGGCGCACGCCGTCGAGCGAGATCAGCACCGTCGAGTGCCCGATCCACCGGACCTCGGCTGCGTCCACGACCCGATCCTACGCGGGCAGTGGACGAGAAGCACCAAGGGCGGGTGTCGAGGGCGGTCGCCTAGACTCGAGATCCCGCGACCCGAGGAGGATGGATGCCCGGCTGGGTAGGGAACATCGAGCAGGAGACCCTGCGGAACGAGACCTTCCGAACCGTCGTCTTCACCGGAGAGCACACCCAGCTGACGGTCATGAGCATCGAGCCGGGCGACGACATCGGAGGCGAGGTTCACCACGGCCACGATCAGTTCCTGCGGATCGAGGCGGGCAGCGCTCGGGTGGAGCTCGGCGGCAGCGAGGGCTCCCCGGAGGAGGTGCACGAGGTCGAGGACGACTGGGCCGTGATCGTCCCGTCGGGCGCGTGGCACAACGTGGTCAACACGGGCACGGGGCGCCTCAAGCTCTACTCGCTCTACTCGCCGCCCGAGCATCCCGACGGGACCGTCCACCGGACGAAGGCCGACGCGCTGGCCGCCGAGCACTGAAGCGGGCGACAAGGTCGGCTGGTGGCCGGGCGAGACGACGTCGAGGTCGTGGACAACCCGTCGGAGCTTCGATACGAGCTGCGACGAGGCCCGGACGTCGTCGGCCAGATCCGCTATGCGACCGCCCCCGGCCTCGTCCTCCTGATCCATACGGACGTGGCACCTTCCGTCGAGGGGCAAGGGCTCGGCTCGACGCTCGTCCGGGGAGCGCTCGACGACATCCGCGCCCGTGGTCTGCGCGTCGTGCCGGTCTGCCCGTTCGTCGCCGACTATCTCCGCCGTCATCCGGGGTACGGCGACCTCGTCGAGCCGGACCCGCCCACCTGGGAATGAGGGGAACACGCCGGGTCGTGACACCGCGGAGGCGGCCCGAAAACGGGCCCACCCGGGCACTCCGGGCGGGCCCTGTCTCTGATGGTGCCCTCTCCCGAGCCCTCTCACACGCGGCGCCACGCGATTCTCAGCCGATTCCCAGGCGAGATGCGGGGCTTCTCACGCGATTCACAGGTTCCGCAGGCACTGTTCGGGCGTGGAGGGCGTGCGGCAGACCGCCAACGGCAACGACAGGAAGATCCTCGTCGTCGACGACGAAGGCTCCATCGTCGACGCCGTCGCGACCGCTCTCCGCTACGAAGGGTTCGAGGTGGAGGAAGCCGCGACGGGTCGGGAGGCTCTGGCAGCCGTCGCCCGCCTCGACCCGGACCTGATCGTCCTGGACTGGATGCTCCCTGACATCGACGGCATCGAGGTCGGACGCCGCCTTCGCGAGCAGGGTCACAAGAACGCCATCCTCTTCCTCACCGCCAAGGACGCCGTCGAGAACAAGGTGGAGGCGCTCCGCGCCGGCGGAGACGACTACGTGACGAAACCGTTCAGCCTCGCAGAGGTGGTCGCGCGGGTGCAGGCCATCCTGAGGCGCACCGGCGGCGACCTTCCGGGCGACGTGCTGCGCTACGGGGACCTCGTGCTCGACGAGAGCCGCCACGAGGTCTTCCGCGGCGACACGCCCCTCCAGCTGACTGCGACCGAGTTCGCGCTGCTCCGCTTCTTCCTGCTCAACCCGCGGCGCGTGCTCTCGAAGAGCCAGATCCTCCAGAACGTCTGGCGGTACGACTTCCGCGGCAACTCGAACGTCGTGGAGACGTACGTGAGCTACCTCCGCCGCAAGCTGGACGCGACGGGCCCGCCGATGATCAAGACCGTGCGCCAGGCGGGCTACATGCTCGAGGGGTAGCAATGCTCGGGCGCCTGTCGCTGCGCGCACGGCTCCTGCTGGCGGTCATCGCGCTGGCGACCGTCGGCCTCGTGGCGGCGAACGTCGCGACCTATTCCTCGTTGAGCTCGTTCCTCGTCGACCGCACCGACAGCTCGCTCGAGGAGAGCGCCCGCTCGCTGCGGAGGCCGGGGAGCGGCGGCCCGGCCCCTCCGGGGGTGGCCGTTCAGGTGCGCTCGCTCGACGGAGCGGACGTGCTCGTGACGTTGACGCACTCCGAGTTCCCGGGCCAGGCGCCGCCGTCGCCGGAGTTGCCCGAGACGATCGATCCGCCGGCCGGGTCGGCCGAGTTCGAGGCCGCGCGCTACTTCACCGTCCCCGGGGCGGACGGCGACCGTTACCGCGTCCGTGCGTCGGTCCAGGACGGCGCGAGCGCGATGCTCGTCGTCGCGACGTCGCTCGCCGACGTCGACTCGACGCTCGACCGGCTGCTGCTGATCGAGCTGATCGTCACTGGGCTCGTCCTCGGCGGGATCGTCGCGCTGGGATTGTGGCTCGTGAGGCTCGGGCTCAGGCCGCTCGACGCCATCGGCGACACGGCCGCGGCGATCGCGGCGGGCGATCTCTCGCGCAGGGTCGAGCGGGCAGAGGAGCGGACGGAGGTCGGGCGCCTGGGGCTGTCCCTGAACGCGATGCTGTCGCAGATCGAATCCGCGTTCCGACAGCGAGAGGCATCGGAGCGCAAGCTGCGGCGCTTCGTCGCGGACGCATCCCACGAGCTCAGAACGCCTCTCGCCGCGGTCCGCGCGTACGCGGAGCTCTTCGACCGAGGCGCTGCCGACCGGCCGGAGGACCTGGAGCGCTCGATGACGGGTATCGGCCGGGAGTCGGAGCGCATGAGCCTGCTCGTCGACGACCTGCTGCTCCTGGCCCGCCTCGACGACGGCCGCCCGCTCGAGCGCGCCCCGGTCCAGCTCGACGAGGTCGTCGGCGAGGCGGTCGAGACGGCCCAGGCGGTCGAGCCCGAGCGGCCGATCGAGCTGCACGCCGACCCGGCCGTCGTCGTGGGCGACCGCGACCGGCTCCGCCAGATCGTCGACAACCTGCTCGCGAACGTCCGCGCCCACACGCCGCCGGCAACCCCCGTCTCTGTCTCCGTGCGCCGGCGGAACGGCACCGCGGCGATCGCGGTCACCGACTCCGGGCCTGGGGTCGACGAGGAGCACCTCGCGCACGTCTTCGAGCGCTTCTACCGCGCGGACTCGTCGCGTGCCCGCGCGAGCGGGGGTGTGGGCCTCGGGCTCTCGATCGTCGCCGCGGTGGCGGAGGCGCACGGAGGCACCGTCTCCGCCCGCTCCACGCCCGACGGGGGTGCGACGTTCGAGATCGCGCTTCCTCTCGCCGAGGGGGACGCATCCACCCGACAGGGGTTTGGCCCTACGGGGACCGGCCCGTGAGGGCCTGTCCCCCGTGACGCTGCCGGCGGCGTGAGCGTCACCGGGTCGGTCCCCTGAGGGGACGGACCCTCGGGTCACAGGCGATTCACAGCGGAGTCACAGAGGCGGCTCAGAGCCGCGTGGTGCCATGAACCGGAGACAACCAGAGGAGAGGACAGACACATGAAGCGAACACTCACGAAGCTCTCGGCCGGCACCGCCGCGCTCGTGCTCGCCGCGGGTACCGGGGCGGCGACCTACGCGGCAATCTCGGATTCGCCGTCGTCGGCGGTCCGCGAGGTCACCGTGGGGGACAGCAGCCCGGCGGCGAGCACGAGCGCGCTCACGATCGGGGAGATCTACGAGCGCGCGCACGCATCGGTGGTCGAGATCACCGTGTCGACGTCGGCTCCGGCAGGCCCGATGGGCCAGGGCTCCGGGACGGCCGAGGCGCAGGGCTCGGGGTTCGTCTACGACACGAGCGGCCACGTGGTCACCAACGCGCACGTCGTCGACGGCGCCCAGTCCGTCGAGGTGAGGCTCTCGAACGGGAAGACGTACGACGCGACGGTCGTCGGCACGGACGCCTCGACCGACCTCGCCGTGCTGGACGTGGAGGCGCCGGCGTCGGTGCTGAGGCCGCTCACGCTGGCGGACTCGGCGGAGGTGGCGGTCGGCGACCTCGTCGTCGCGATCGGGAGCCCGTTCGGTCTCGAGAACACCCTCACGGCCGGCATCGTCAGCGCGCTCGGCCGCTCGATGGAGGCGCCCAACGGGTTCACCATCAACGGCTCGATCCAGACCGACGCCGCGATCAACCACGGCAACTCCGGCGGCCCGCTGCTCGACCAGTCCGGCCGTGTGATCGGCGTCAACGCCCAGATCGCGAGCGAGTCCGGCGGCAACGACGGCGTCGGCTTTGCGATCCCGTCGAGCACCGTGAAGTCGATCGTCGGGCAACTGCTCGCGGACGGCAGCGTCCGGCACGCCTACCTCGGCGTCGCGGTGAGCCAGCCGGCCGGCGCCACAGCCGGGGTGCAGCTGACCGAGGTGCGGAGCGGCGGCCCCGCAGAGGACGCCCGGCTGGCAGTCGGTGACGTGATCACGTCGGTCGACGGGCACGCCGTCGCCACCCCTGCGGAGCTCCAGGCAGCGATCGACTCCAAGCGGCCCGGCGACGAGGTGATGATCGACTACGTCCGAGACGGGGCGAGCCGATCGGTGACCGTGACGCTCGGGACACGGCCGGCATGAGGAACCGCGGCCGCCCGTAGCGGACGGTCGGCGAATCGGCGGCGGCGCGACGGAGCCCTCCTCGTCGCGGCCGCCGCCGGTCCATGCCGGTGGTCGGCCTTCCTACACTCCGCCGATGGGCGGGCAGGGAGCGATGGACGAGAGACCACGGCTCACGCGCCTCGCGCGCTGGCCGCTCGACATCCTCGGCCATACGGCCCGCGCGCTGCCCACGGCGATCGACGGCTACTTCCGCGACCGGCTCTCCCAGCACGCGGCGGGGATCGCCTATCGCGTTCTGTTCTCGCTCGCGCCGCTCGCGATCGTGCTCGTCTCGATCGTCGGGGTCGTGCTTCGGGACGACGCCCGGCGGGAGGACGTGATCGAGCAGATCGTCGACTGGCTCCCGGTCACCGAGGAGGGGTCGAACACCGTCGAGGAGGCGATCACCCGGCTCGCGAGCCCGACCAGCGCGCTCGGCCTGCTCTCGCTCGTCCTCTTCTTCTGGGCGGCGTCGGGGATGATGGGCGCCCTCCGCACCGGGCTCGAGGCCGCCCTCACGGTCGAGCGCCGCCGCCCGGCCGTGCGCGCCAAGCTCGTCGATCTCCTGCTCGTCGTCGCCGCCGGGGTGCTCGTGATCCTCACGATCGTGGTGGCGGTCGTCTTCCAGGTGGTCACGCGCTTCGTCGACGACGCGGCGGACGTCGTCGGCTTCGAGGGCGGCTGGCTGGCCGAGCTGTTGCGTCTCGCGGTCCCGCTGCTGATCACGACGGTCGTCGTGATGCTCCTCTACCGGTTCGTTCCCGCGCGGCGCCTTCGCCTCGGCGACACCGTGGCGGGTGGAATCGTCACCGGACTCCTCCTCCTGGCGATCTCCGCCGCCTCCGCGCTCGTCTACGAGCAGGTCGCAGAGCTGTCCGTGATCTACGGGTCGATCACCGTGGTGCTCGTCTTCCTCTACTCGGTGTACCTCTACGCATCCGCGCTGCTGTTCGGGGCGGAGTTCGCGGCGGCGTGGGCGGTTCCGCCGTCGGCGGCGCCCTCCGAGCCGATCCTGTCCCAGCTGCGGCGCGCCGTCGTCGGGCTGTTCGTGCACCGCGACCCGCCGGGCGCACCGCACCCTCCGCGGCGCAGCGACGACGTCGTTTGACAACAGCGGCGCGGTTCGGGGAGGATCCTGCCCAACTCCTGTCGAGCAGGTGTTGCGCGCGACAGGTCGCCGTCTCCTCCACCCCCGGGAGCTTGCGTGGCCACAGAGGTCGATTCCGGCGCACTCGCCGCGAAGGTGGCAGCGTCGATGCCGCAGCTGAAGGAGGAGCTCGCCGCCCTCGTCGCGATCCCGTCGATCTCGGAGTGGGGGTTTCCGGAGCACACGCGCGCGGCGCTGCTCGAGGCGCACCAGGCGGTGGTCGACCTGCTGCGCGACGCCGGCGTCCAGAGCTTCACGTCGCTCGAGCTCCCGGGCACGGCCCCGGTGATCACGGGGGAGATTCCCGGCCCCGAGGGCGCCCCGACCGTCCTCCTCTACTCGCACTACGACGTCGTCCCGGCCGGGGAGGAGGCGCTCTGGACGTCGCCGCCCTTCGAGGCGACCGAGCGCGACGGCGCGATCTACGGCCGCGGCACGGCCGACACGAAGGCGAACATCCTCGTCCATGTCGGCGCCCTGCGGGCGTGGGGCGGCCGGCCCCCGGTCGGCATCAAGCTCCTGATCGAGGGACAGGAGGAGGTCGGGAGCCCGCTCGAGGAGGGCTACCCCTCCGAGCACCCCGAGCACTTCCGGGCCGACGCGATCATCGTGGCGGACGGGGGCTCGATCCGCGCGGGCCAGCCGTCGCTGACGGTCTCGCTCCGCGGCGACGCGCGCATCACCGTGGAGGTGCGCACGCTCGCGAGCAACAAGCACTCCGGCCAGTACGGAGGTGCCGCGCCCGACGCGCTGGTCGTGCTCCTCCGTGCCCTCGCCTCGCTCCACGACGAGCACGGTGACCTGGCCGTCGAGGGCCTCCGCCGCGAGGAGTGGAGCGGCGAGTCCTACACCGACGAGGAGTTCCGCGCGCTCGCGGAGATCGAGCCGGGCCTCCCGATCGTCGGCACCGGGAGCGTCGGCTCGCGGATCTGGACCGGCCCGTCGATCACCGTGCTCGGGATCGACTGCCCCGCGGTCGAGGGCGCCGCCGCCGCCGTCCAGTCGCACGCGCGCGCGAGCCTCAACGTCCGCGTTCATCCGCAGCAAAGCGCGAAGGAGGCGCAGGAGGCGGTCATGCGCCACCTCCAAGAGCAGCGGCCCTTCGGCGTGGCGCTCGAGGTCGCCGCCGGCGCCACGGGCGACGGCTTCCGTGCCGGCTCCTCCGGGGCCGCCTGGGAGGCGATGGCGCACGCGATGGAGCAGGCGTGGGGGAAGCCGGTGGTCGAGATCGCGACCGGCGGCGCGATCCCTCTCGTGAAGGCGATGAGCGAGGGCGTGCCCGACGCGGCGATCTTCGTCTTCGGCTGCACGGACAGCTTCGCCAACATCCACGGCCCGGACGAGCGCCTGCTCGTGGACGAGTGGGAGAAGGCCGTCTTCGCCGAGACGCTCTTCTTCAAGGAGCTGGCAGACCGAGCGAAGGTATCGCGATGACCGAGACCGAGACGGCCCACGAGCCCCCGGAGAAGAAGGGGTTCGAGTTCCCGAGCACCATGACGGTGCTCGTCCTCGTCACCTTCCTCGTCTGGGTCGCGGCCTTCCTCATCCCAGCGGGGACGTACCAGCACGACGAGAACGGCGTCCCGCAACCGGGCTCGTACCGGCAGATCGACTCGCCACAGGACGTCGGCGAGCGCGTCGAAGACTTCTTCCTCGCCCCGGTCAACGGCCTCTACGGGCTGCAGAACCCCGAGACCGGCGTGGTCGTCCCGTTCGGCGTCGGGCGGCTGTTCGGCGCCGTCGGCGTGTTCGCGTTCGTGCTCGCGATCGGCGCCTTCATGACGATGGTGCTCGCCACGGGTGCGCTCGACGTGGCGATCGGCAAGCTCGCCTACGCGGTTCGGGGACGACCGTGGCTCGTGGTCGTCGCCGTGATGGCGCTGTTCTCCCTCCTCGGCACCTGCATGGGCTGGGCCGACGAGACGCTCGGCTTCTACGCGCTGATCATCCCGCTCATGCTCACGCTCGGCTACGACCGGATGGTCGTGGCGGGGACGATCATCGCGAGTGCGACGGTCGGGGCGATGGCGTCGACGGTGAACCCGTTCTCGATCGGCGTCGCGAGCGAGTTCGCGGGCGTCGGGATCGGCGACGGCATCGGCCTGCGCTGGCTCGGCTGGTTCGTGCTCACCGCGATCACGATCGCCTACGTCGTCTGGTACGCCGAGCGCGTGAAGGCGCAGCCCGACCGCTCGCTGGTCGGGTTCTCCGCGGAGGACAGCAGCGAGGTCGCCAAGGAGAAGTCGGCCGCCGAGCTGTCACTCACGGGGCGCCAGAAGCTCGTTCTGGCGATCACGGCGTTCACATTCCTCCTGCTGGTCTTCTCGGTCATCCCGTGGGAGTCGATCATCCACGTCGAGCTCGAGACGGACCCCTACACGCACGACGTGATCGAGAACAACTTCTGGTGGAGCCTCAACTGGTGGTTCCCGGAGCTCACCGCGCTGTTCCTCGTCGCCGCCGTCGTGGTCGGGCTCGTCGCGGGCTACGGCGAGAAGGAGATCACGGGGAACATCACCCAGGGCTTCCGGGACTTCATCGGCGCCGGCATCGCCGTCGTCCTCGCCCGCGGCGTGACCGTGATCCTCAACAACACGCAGACGATCGACACGATCCTGAGCTGGATGGAGGACGCGGTCAGCGGCACCGACTCGACGGTGTTCATCGGGCTCGTCGCGATCATCAACACCGGTATCGCGTTCATCGTCCCGTCGTCGTCCGGTCATGCGACGCTTGCGATGCCGCTGCTCGCCCCGCTCGGGGACTTCGCGGAGGTCTCGCGCCCGCTCGTCGTCACCGCCTGGAGCTGGGGTGCCGGGCTGGCGCGGTTCATCACCCCGACCAGCGCCGTGGTGATGGCCGGCATCGCGCTCGCGGGCGTGCGCTACGACAGGTGGATCCGGTTCATGCTGCCGCTGATGGGGATCCTGTTCGTCGCCTCGCTCGTGATGCTCGGAATCGCGGCCGCGCTGGAGTAGCGCCGGGCAACCCGCGTCTTCGGCCGCGGGCCACGACGTGAGCGACTCGACCATCACCTTCCTGATCCTGGGCGTGACCGTGGCGGTGTTCGTCTGGGACAGGCTCCCCGTCGGCGTCGTCGCGTTGGGCGTCGCGCTGTCGCTCTGGGCGACGGACGTCCTCGACCTCGACCAGGCGCTGGGCGGCTTCGGCGACCCCACGGTGATCTTCATCGCCTCGCTCTTCGTCGTGAGCGAGGCGCTCGACGCGACCGGGGTCACGGCCTGGGCCGGCCAACGGCTCGTCGCCGGAGCGGGCGACTCGAGGACGCGGCTGATCGTGCTGATGATGCTCACGGTCGCCGTGCTGACGGCGCTGATCAGCGTGAACGGGTCCGTCGCGGCGCTGCTGCCGGTCATGGCCGTCACGGCGGTGCGGCTGCGGATGCCACCGTCCCAGGTGCTGATGCCGCTCGCGTTCGGCGCGCACGCCGGCTCGCTGCTCGCGCTGACCGGGTCACCCGTGAACGTGATCGTGTCCGAGTACGCCGACGACGCGGGAGTGGGCCGCTTCGGCTTCTTCGAGTTCGCGCTCGTGGGCGTCCCTCTGACCGCCGGCACGATCGCGATCGTCGTTCTCTTCGGGGAGCGGCTCCTGCCGACGCGGAAGGTGCGGGCGATGAACCGCGACCTCAGCCACCTCGCGCACACGCTCGTCGACCAGTACGCGCTCGACCGCGAGCCAGGGGCGCTCGTGAGCCGCAGCTCGGGGGTCGCCGAGGTCGTCGTGCCGCCGCGCTCGGGCCTGATCGGCGAGACGGTCTTCCCGGGCATGGTCACCGACAGCGGCGACCTCGTCGTCCTGGCCGTGCAGCGCAAGGAAGAGGACCTCGCCGGCGAGACGACCCTCTCGGTCGGCGACATCCTGCTCCTGCAAGGCTCCTGGGGCGACCTCGAGTATCACCTCGACGACCCGGACGTGCTCGTCGTCGACCGCCCCGCGCTCCTCCGCCGACAGGCCGTGCCGCTGGGGCCGGGAGCAGGGCGTGTGCTCGTGATCGTCGCGGGGATGGTGATCCTGCTCGTCGCAGGGCTCCTGCCGCCCGCGGTCGCCGGGCTCCTGGCGGCCGGGGCGATCATCCTCTCGGGCGTGCTCACCGTCGACCAGGCGTATCGGGGGATCGCCTGGACGACGGTGATCCTGGTCGCCGGCATGATCCCGCTCTCGACCGCGATGGTCGCCACCGGCGCGGCCGAGACGCTCGCCGAGCGGCTCATCGACGTCGTCGGCGACGCAGGGCCGCATGCGCTGCTCCTCGGCCTCGTCCTCCTCACGCTCGCCCTCGGCCAGCTGATCAGCAACATGGCAACCGCGCTGATCGTGATCCCGATCGCCGTGTCGGCCGCCGCCGAGCTCGACGTGTCGGCCAAGCCGATCCTGATGGGCGTCGCCGTCGCCTCCGCCGCCGCCTTCCTCACGCCGGTGGCGACCCCTGCGAACCTGATGGTGATGGGGCCGGGCGGGTACCGCTTCGCCGACTACTGGAAGCTCGGCCTGCCGCTGCTCGCGCTCTTCGGCGCCGCTGCCGTTCTGCTCGTCCCCGCGATCTGGTCCTTCTAGATGGTTGATCGGTAATTGGCGCGCAGCCGGGGGCGGTCACGACCAAGCCGGGCGCCACACGTACGTGTCGTGCAGGCCTGAAGGCCTGGACGGCACGCGCGGGTGGTGATCCGGCGCCGTGTCGTGGCCGTCATCCGGCCCACCGTGAATTGCCGATCAACCATCTAACGAGCGTCGCGTCACGTTCGTCGAAGGCTGTAGCGTTCGGGCACAGCCACTCCACGAGGAGGACGCGATGACGTCACTGCAGGACGACGAGATCCAGACCATCCCGACGGACGGAACGAGGATCGACCCGCAGGCGGACGCCGACGGGGACGACACCGACACCACGGACGGCGACGCGGACGACACGGACGCCGACGACTCCGACACTGCCGACGCCGACGCAGACGACACGGACGCCGCGTAGGGCCTCCGAGCGGGCGCTCGCGCGCTGCCTCGACCCGGTCGTCGCCGGGACGTTCTTCGACGACCACTGGGAGCAGCGGCCGCTCGTCGTGCCCCGCCACGAGCCCGGGCGCTTCGACGACCTGCTCTCCGAGGCGGACGTCGAGCGGCTCGTCTGCTCGACGGCGATCAGGTACCCCGCCTTCCGCCTCGTCCGCCAGGGCCGACAGCTCGACGTCGGCGACTACACCGGCACCGTCTCCTGGCGACCGCCCTTCACGAGCACCGCCGACGTTCGGCGCGTTCTGGCCGAATGGGAGGCCGGCGCGACGATCGTCCTCCAGGCGCTGCACGTCAACTGGCACCCACTCGCCGTCTTCTGTCGCCTGCTCGAGGACGCGCTCGGCCATGCCGTGCAGGTCAACGCCTACTACACGCCGCGCGGCTCCCAGGGCTTCGCCGTCCACCACGACACGCACGACGTCCTCGTCCTGCAGGTCGCGGGCGAGAAGCGCTGGCTCCTCTACGATCCGCTGCTCGAGCTGCCGCTCAAGCACCAGCGCTACTCCTCGACGCTCGGTGAGCACGGCGAGCCGACCGACGACCTCGTGCTCCGGGCCGGTGACACGCTCTACCTCCCCCGTGGCTGGCTGCACCAGGCGGAGACGTCGGCGACCGACTCGCTCCACCTGACGATCGGGATCACGCCGTACACGTGGATCGACGCGGCGAAGGGCGCTCTCTCCGAGTGCGAGAACGAGCTGTCGCTCAGGCGCGGTGTCGACACGGGCGGAGCGGACGGTCTCGCCGGCCTCCTCGCCGAGAAGCTGGACCCGGAGCGCGTGGAGCACCGGCGGCGGCGGCGGTTCCTCGATTCCCGCCGGCCGATCCGCGAGGACGGCCTCTCGCAGCTCCGCGCTCTCGAACGGCTCGACACGGAGACCCTGCTCGAGCGCCGCGAGACGGTGATCGCGGATCTCGAGCAGCGGGCGGACGGCCTGGCCCTCGTGTTCGAGGGCAGGGAGGTCCGCTTCCCCGCGCACGCGGAGGCCGAGCTCGAGGCGTGCTTCGAGCGCGAGGGAGCGTTCCGGGCCTCCGAGCTCCCGGGCGACCTGGACGACGAAGGCCGGCTCGTCCTCGTCCGTCGCCTCGTCCGGGAGGGCTTCCTGAGGGCGATCAGCGGCTGAGCACGCGGTGCGCCGTCGCACGGTGGCGGCGTGCGAGCTGGGGCTCGGAGGAGCCGCAGGTCAGGTACATCGGCTCGTCCGCGAGGGTCGCCGCGACGTCGACCTCGTGGACCGCCCCGTCCCGGGTACCGAAGCGCACGCTCCACGCATCGTCCCCTGTGCGCGATGAGCCGAGCAAGACCAGCTCGTCGATCCCGAGGAGCCCCTCGGACTCCCGGATCGCCTGCTCTGCTGCCTGCACCGGGAACGAGTAGGCGCTGCGCCCGCGGTAGCGGTCGAGGTCGATGTGCCCGGAACGCTGGGCGGCGAGCAGGTCGCCCACGTCGGCCGGCACGACGCGGCCGTAGTACAGGCCGTGCGGGAGCACGACCACGTTGCCCGCGAACCGGTCCCCGCCGACGTGCGTCGACTGCCAGACCTGGTCGGCGTCCGTCTCGCGGCGCAGCGCGTCGTAGAGCGGGCCTCCGTGCAGCGCGCAGCAGGCATCGCGCTTGCCGTGCGTGCACACCACGAAGAGCGGCTGGTCGATCCGCGCACCCGCCTCGTCGCCGCCGGCGAGGGCGGCGGCCAGATCGACCTCGCGCAGGTCCTCCTGGTGCTCCACCTCGAGCCGGAAGAACCGCTCCTCGCCCGGCTTCGACGTCCCGACGAACACGCGCCGCCCGCCGTGCGAGCGACGCTGCGGCTGCCTCACGAACAGCAGGCGCGCTCGTCCGAGCGCCGCGAGCTGGCCGCGCAGGTGCGCCTTGAGCTCTGGGGAGAAGAGGCTCCCCCCGAGGACATCCCGGCCCCAGCGGCCGCGGTACTCGACGAGGATCCAGTGGTCGATGCGGCTGGCGGTCGCCGCGAGCGATTCGCCGCTCGCGCTCGAGACCGCCGCGCAGAACGCACGGCCCGCCGTCGCTGCCCTCGGATTCACGCTCACCGCCACAGTGTCCAGAGTAGTCGTTGTGTAAGGGGGGCCTTACACGAAGGCGGGTTGGCCTAGAATCGAGGTTCCGCCGACCGGGAGCCGTGCGTGAGCCTTCACACCGACATTCCGAGCCACGCCCAGATCGACCGGCTGCTCCTCGAACGCAGCCCGTCGAGCGTGTCGATCTACCTGGCGACCGACCCCGCGTCGACGGGGGACGCGGAACGGATCGAGCTCAAGAACCTCGGCGCGGAGGCGGTCAGGCAGCTCGAGGCGTCCGGCGCGCCCCGCGTCGACGTCACTGCGATCCACGACGCCCTCACCGGGCTCGGCGAGGACGACGCGTTCTGGCGGTTCCAGGCGCGGAGCCTCGCCGTGTTCGTCACGCCCCAGACGCTCACCTCGTTCCGGCTGCCGAACGAGCTCGTCTCTCTCGTCGAGGTCTCCGACCGGTTCCACCTGAAGCCGCTCCTCCGCTCGGTCACCTTCCCGCAGGCCGCGTTCGTCCTCGCGCTCTCGCAGGGATCCGTGCGCCTGCTCGAGCTCGTCCGCGACGGCGGGCCGTGGGAGGTAGAGGTGCCGGGCCTCCCGTCGGACGTCGCGAGCGCCGTGGGCAAGTCCTCGATCGCAGATCGCTCGCCCCGGGGCGCGCTCCAGGGCGCAGAGGGCCAGAAGGTGCGCATGCGGCAGTACGCCCTGCAGGTCGACCGGGCGCTGCGGCCGATCCTGGCCGGAGCCGACGTCCCGCTGATCCTCGCCGCCGCCGAGCCGCTCGACGGCATCTTCCGGTCGGTCAACAGCTACCCGCGTCTCGCGCCCGCGACGATCCCCGGGAACCCGGAGACGACGTCCGGCACCGACCTGGCCGCGAGCGCGCGGACGGTGCTCGACGGCGTGTACTCGGCCGAGCTGGACGCGATTCGCGACCTCTTCGAGCGGCGCGCCTCGCAGGGGCGAGTCGCCCAGGACGTGACGGACGTCGCCCGGGCCGCGACCTACGGCGCCGTCGACACGGTTCTCGTCGACATCGACGCCGTCGTGCCGGGCACGATCGACGAGGAGACCGGCGCGGTGACGTTCGCGGACGAGGACGACGCGGTCAGCTACGGCGTCGTGGACGAGGTCGCCCGTCGAGTGCGGCTCACCGGCGGCAGGGTGCTCGCCGTCCGTCGTGGGGACGTCCCCGGCGGCGGGCCGGCAGCGGCCATCCTGCGCTACGCGATCTGAGCGTTCCGCCCCGACCATGTGAGAGGATCCCGCGCGATGACCCGCGCCCGGGCGATCCTGATCCTCGGCGCCGTCGTCGCCCTGCTCGCACCGCCCGGCGCCGCCCTGGCGGCCACGATCGGCGACGAGGAGGCGCTCGCCCGGCGCTACGCGCCCGTCGTCCGACTCGTCGAGCAGACCGAGGAGTGTGGGCCAGGCGAGCGGTACCTGCCGCTGGAAGTGGACGTCCTGTTCGAGCAGCCCACCGTGGCGCTGCGCGGCCCCTGGAGCGGGACGGACCTCGTGAAGATCGGGCCCGCCGCGAGCGACCTCGTCGGGCGCTACGAGTACCACCTCGACTATCCCGGCTCCGCGCTCGACCCCGGGTGCTCCTACGAGCTCTGGGCCCGCCGGATCACGGGCGACACCGCGCCGGCCGTCTACGCGCACGTCGCCGGCGATCCGGGCTTTCCCGGACGGCTCGCCCTGCAGTACTGGCTCTTCTACGCCTTCAACGAGTTCAACAACCTGCACGAGGGCGACTGGGAGATGATCCAGCTCGTCTTCGAGGCGGACGACGCCGCAGAGGCGCTCGAGGAGCCTCCGGTGGAGGTGGGGTACAGCTCGCACGAGGGCGCCGAGCGCGCCGGCTGGGGCGACGAGAAGCTGGACATCGTCGACGGCACGCATCCGGTCGTGTACCCCGCGGCGGGGTCTCACGCGAACAAGTACACGGACGCGCTCTACCTCGGAAGCTCGGCCGAGGCGGGCGTGGGCTGCGACGACACACGCGGCCCACACATCGAGCTACGGCCCGACGTCCGGACGATCCCGAGCGACCCGTCGGCCGCCGGCGAGGCATTCCCTTGGATCGGGTTCGCGGGACGCTGGGGCGAGCTGCAGAGAGGGTTCTTCAACGGGCCGACCGGGCCCAATCTCAAGAGCCAGTGGACGGCACCGATCGAGTGGGCCGAGGACTGGCGCGATCGCAGCTACGCCGTGCCCACCGGGGGGGTGCTGGGGACGGGCGCCACCGATCTCTTCTGCAGCGGCGTCGCTCGGGGATCGAAGGCGCTGATCCAGCTGTTGAAGAGCCCCGGGCCGACGCTGGTCGTCCTCGCTCTCCTGCTCGGGCTGCTGGCCTACGCGATCGCACGGGCGACCTGGACCCCGGTGGCTCCGCTCCGCGTGGCGAGGCGACGCGCGTGGGGCCAGATCCTCTCGTCCTCCGCCCGGATGTACGTCTCGCGCCCTCGCCTGTTCCTCGGTCTCGGGGTGTTCTTCATACCGGTCGTGCTCACGATCACGGTCCTCCAGTGGCTGCTGCTCCAGCTGATCGACCTGCTCGGCGCCGTGACGGGAGACCTGGCCGGGCTGTTCGCGTACCTCGCGCTCGTGCTCGGTGGGGCGATCACACTCCTCGGGTTCGCGCTCGCCCTCGCGGCGACCTCCCGCGCGCTGGTGGAGATCGACGCGGGCCGTGCGATCGGCCCGTTCCAGGCGTACCGCCTCGCGATCGGCCAGATTCGCCCGCTCGTCGGGGCCGTCGCGCTGTTCGTGCTCATGTGGATCGTGCTCACGATCACCCTGATCCTGATCCCGATCGCGATCTGGATCGCGGTTCGCTGGGCGCTGTTCGTACCGGTGATCGAGGTCGAGCGACGTTCCGCCCGGGAAGCGCTCCGGCGAAGCGCGGACCTCGTGCGCGGCCGGTGGATCCGCGTAGCGTCGCTGGTCGGGCTGGGAGTCGGGATCGCATTCGCCGCCGGCCCGCTCATCGGCTCGATCCTGATCTTCGTGTCGGAGTCGTCTCTGGCGCTCCTGAATCTGATCGCCGGCCTCGTCTACGCGTTCGCGCTCCCCTTCATCGCGCTCGTGACCTCGTACGTCTACTTCGACGCGCGCACCCGCGAGGAGCTGGAGCCCCGGGAGGTGCCCGACGAGCTTCCGGCCGAGATCTCGCTCGACACGGCCTGATCCGCGCCACCTCGACGGCAGATCGTCCCCAGCCGCACGGGGCTCCTGTGGGACCGTGTGGAAAGCGCGCCGGTCTTCTCCGCATTTTCCGGAGAGTTTGTGGCGCCGTCTGTGGAAGAACCGTCACCGCGCCGCCTCCGTGTGAGAGAACCGAGGCCTCCCCCAAAGGCTCGGAGAGCCCGCGCGAGTCACAGCCGTCGTGCTCGTGGCTGCCAGCGGTTTTCAGGGCGGCGGATCGGCCCCTGTGCCACCCGCCGCCCTCTCCGGGTCCTCGCTACGTCCCCCCGAACGGCCTGCGGGCCGGTCGATCCGTAGAAATCCCGCGCCGGTCGGTGCTCTTTCCCCGATGGCTGCAGCCACCGGTTCCCGCACCATCGCTGTGTGGAGCACAACGAGTTCTCGGTGCTGATCGCCGGCGGCGGGGTCGCCGCGCTGGAGGCCGCGCTGACGTTGCGCGAGGTGGGCGAGGGGCGTGCCCGCATCGAGCTGCTCGCGCCGGAGCCGAGCTTCTGGTACCGGCCCGTCGCTGTCGCCGAGCCGTTCGGGCTGGGTGAGGTGCGTCATTTCGATCTTGGTCAGCTGGCGGAGAGCATCGGCGTGGGGCTGTCGATGGGCTCGCTCGAGGGCGTCGACGTCGACCGCCGCGAGGCGCGCACGGCCGGGGGGGTGACGTTTGCGTACGACGCGCTCCTGATTGCCTGCGGCGCGGTTCCGACGACGGCTGTCCCCGGCGCGCTCACATTTCGCGGCCCTGCCGACAGCGAACGGATGCGCGAGCTTCTCGACGAGCTCGACCGAGGGGGCATCGCGCGCGTCGCCTTCGCCGTGCCGTGGGGCGCCACCTGGGCGCTGCCCGCATACGAGCTCGCGCTGATGACGGCGGCGCATCTCTCCGCGGTCGGCACGTACGCGGTCGAGCTCACTATCGTCACGCCGGAGCACGAGCCGCTGCAGCTGTTCGGGAAGCCCGCGAGCGAGGCCGTCCGCGGCCTCCTCGACGAGGCCGGCATCGACTTCGTCGGCGGCGCCTACGCGGTCGGGGCCGGCGAGGGTCAGCTCCAGCTTCTCTCCGACGAGCCCCTGGCCGCCGACCGCGTCGTCGCTCTCCCGCGCCTGCGCGGGCAGAGGATCGACGGCATCCCGCAGACGGTCGAGGGGTTCATCTCCGTCGACGACCACTGCGACGTCCACGGCACCGACGCCGTGTTCGCCGCCGGCGACATCACCAGCTTCCCGATCAAGCAGGGCGGCATCGCGACGCAACAGGCCGTTGCGGCCGCCGAGGCGATCGCGGTGCTCGCCGGCGCCGCGCTGGTGCCGCACCCGTTCCGGCCGATCCTCCGAGGGCTGCTGCTCACGGGTGGAGATCCGCAGTATCTGCGCCGTGACCTCTCCGGAGGCGACCAGCCCGAGTGGGCGAGCACCGCCCCCATCTGGTGGCCGCCGACCAAGATCGTCGGGCGCCGTCTGGCTCCCTTCCTCGCATCCTTCACGGGAGAGGCACCGGCGCCCGATGTGCCGCCACCAGGGCTCGGGCTCGAGGTCGACCTCGCCCTCGACACGACCGACGTGCACCGGCTGGCGGCGTCGCTCCCCGACACGGCGGAAGGGTCCTCGGCTCGGCGACCCGGCGCCAGGCTGGTGGGTGCGGTGATGACACCGGACCCCCTGGTGGTCGCGCCCGGGACGACGCTCGACGCCGTCGTCGCGACGATGCGCCGGCACGACGCCGGCTCGGTGCTCGTCGTGGAGGAGGGGCGGCTGAGCGGCATCATCACCGCGCGCGATGTGCTGCGCGCCGTCGCGTGCGACGTAAGCCCCTCCGAGGCGTCCGCTCGGCAATGGATGACCGCCGGACCGGTGACGGTCCGGGAGGACACCACCCTGGACGTCGCCGAGGCGTTGATGACGGAATACGGGATCCACCACCTGCCGGTGGTGGACGGCGAGCGTCCGGTGGGGATGGTCGGGCTTCGCGCCGTGACCCGGTCGCAGCGTGAGGCGAAGCGGCTTGCGATCGGGCTTGGGTTCTAAGGGAGGAGGGATCGTGAAGGCAATGGCAGTTCAGGTCGGGGACGTGATGACCCGCGATGTCGTGTCCGTGACCCCCGACACACCGATCAAGGACGCGGCCACGATGCTCGCGGAGCGCGGCATCTCCGGGCTACCGGTGTGCGACGCAGACGGACGCGTCGTCGGCGTGCTCAGCGAGGCCGACCTGCTCGTGAAGCAGGGTGGGCCCCAGCGCGCCTCGGGCGGGCTGTTCGCCTGGCTCGTGGAGACGGCGAGCGCACCGGATCTCGCGAAGCTGCAGGCGCACACCGCCGGGGAGGCGATGACCTCGCCCGCGATCACGGCCGAGCCGAAGACCCCGGCCGCCGGGGCTGCGCGGACGATGGTCGAGCGCGGCGTCAACCGACTCCCGGTCGTCGAAGACGGGCGACTCGTCGGCATCGTCACGCGCGCCGACCTCGTTCGCCTGTTCACGAGAACCGATGAAGAGATCGCGCTCGATATCCGCGAGAACGTCGCCGAACGGATGCTCTGGATCCCCTCGGATCGCCTCCTGGTGGAGGTTGACCGCGGCGAGGTGGTGTTGCGCGGTCAGGTCGACACGGAGATCGAGGCCGAGCTTCTCGAAAAGCGCGTCAGGTTCGTCCCCGGGGTCGTCGGCGTCCGGTCCGAGCTGCGGTGGTCGGTGGACCGCAAGGGGCGCCCGGTGGACGGCGCGGCTGCGTAGACGCTCGAGCACTCGTCCGATAGCGTGCCCTGCGATGAGTCGTGCGCTCGTTCTCGTGGCGGTGTTGGGAGCCGCCCTCGCGCTCGTCGCGGCAGGCTGCGGCGGTGACGACGAGCCGCAGGTACCCGCCGCCACGCAGTGGGCGGGCGACCTCTGCACCGCCGTCAACAGCTGGAGGAACTCGATCGCCACGACGGCGGCGGATCTCACGGCGGACCCCTCGAGAGAGGGTCTCGAGGAGGCTGTGGACGAGGCCCGTGACACCACGGAGACGCTGATCGAGACCGTGCGGGGCCTCGGTAGCCCGGGCACCGAGTCCGGTGAGGAGGCGCAGGACACGGTGTCGACGCTCGCCGACGACCTCGAGTCGAGCATCGAGACGATCGAGGGAGCAGTGGAGGACATCTCGGGGGTGCAGGGGATCGTCGAAGCGGTCTCGACGGTGAGCGCCGCTGTGGCCGACATCTCCGCGGAGCTGTCGTCGTCGCTCGACGAGCTCGGGGGACTGCAGGACGTCGACGACGAGCTGAGGGAGTCGTTCGCCGACGCCGAGGCCTGCAACGGCGTGGTCCCGGGCAGCTAGCCACGAGAAGACGCCAGCGGGCGGCGAGGCGCTTCCCCGGGACAGCTCTCGGTGCAGCCCGCGCGGGCGTGAGCGAGACTACGCGGAGGAATGGCCGGCCTGATCACGGTGGGCGTGGACGGATCGCCGATCGGCCGCGAGGCGCTTCGCTGGGCGCTCGCGGAGGCGCGGCTCCGGGGTGCGCGGCTCCGGGTGGTGCACTCGTGGAGCATCCCGCCGCTCACCGCGACCGGGGTCGGGATGATCCCCGCCTACGACCTGCTGCGCGGTGAGCTCGGCGCCGCCGCGGAGAAGACCCTCGCCGGCGAGCTCGAGCAAGCCGGCGCTCGAGGCGAGAACGTCGAGATCGAGCCGCGCATCGTCCAGGGCGACGCGGCACGTGCGATCCTCGACGGTGCGGCGGACGCCGATCTCCTCGTCGTGGGCTCACGCGGTCACGGCGCGGTCACGGGTGCCGTCCTCGGCTCCGTGTCACGGGCATGCCTCTACCACGCCCCCTGCCCGGTCGCCGTCGTCCACGCCTCGAACCACGCGCAGCACTCCAGGATCGTCGTCGGTGCCGACGGCTCACCCGGGGCGACCGCGGCGCTCGAGTGGGCGTTCGCGGAGGCCAGGCTCCGCGGCGCCGTCGTGCACGTCGTCACCGCCTACGAGGAGCCGTGGGGCGCGGCGGCAGGCGGGCACGCCGGCCCCGAGCTGATCGTCGAGCTTCGCGCTGCGCTGGCCGACGACGCGGAGCGCAGGCTCGGGGAGGTGCGGGCAGCGGCTCCCGACGACGTCGAGATCACCGGCGAGGCGGTGTTCGGCCCTCCGGGCCAGGCGCTCGTCGAGGCTGCGGCCGACGCTGACCTCCTCGTCGTCGGCTCGCGCGGCCGGGGTGGCTTCAAGAGCCTTCTCCTCGGGTCGGTGAGCCAGCACAGCGCAGCCCACGCCGGCGGTGTGGTCGTCGTCGTGCGCGGGCCCTGAGACGAGCCCGAAGGGGCGGGAGCCCGGCCTCTAGCCGCGCTTGCCGACGGTCGGTGCGTGCTGCCTGCCGAGGTCGAGGGCGATGACGAGGATCAACGTTGCCGCCCACGCGTTGACGGGGTCGAAGGTCAGCGACTCGCGGTCGCCGATCAGGTCGCAGACCAGCCAGATGACGAACCAGATCAGTGTCACGTCCATCCCTCCAGCGTCGGTCGCCCCGATCGTCTGCGAGGTGCGGTGGGGTTGCATCGGCGGACGGCCCGATCGGCGCTACGGGCAACTACGAGTGCGATCACGGGAGCAGGGCCGTCGCAATCGAGAAGTAGACGACGATCGAGAGGAGGTCCTGGATCACCGTTGCAAGGGGGCCGGAGCCGAAGGCCGGGTCCCGGCCGAGCCGTGCAAGCAGGTACGGCAGCCCCATGGCGACGATCGTCGCGATCGAGCAGCTGGCAAGGAGTGCGAGCGCGACGCTGGCGGCGACCCTCTCGTTCCCCCAGATCGCGAGGGCGAACGGGAAGAAGAGAGCGCCCAGCAACGCCCCGATGACGAGCCCCGTGATCGCCTCGCGAAGAGCGATGTTCCTCAACGACGTCCCCACCGCGAGGCCGCGGATCACGATCGCCTCGGTCTGCGTTCCGACGGCGTCCGCCATGTAGACGACCGCCGGGACGAACACGGCGAGCAGCACCTCGTCGCGCAGGGCGTCCTCGAACGACGCCACGATCCCCGCCGACGCCATGGCACCGGCGAGACCGAGCCCGAGCCAGGGCAGGCGATGCCACAGCCGCCGGGCAACGCGCTCCTCGGAGGCCGCTCGCGCCGCGGCGGTGGTGGTCAGGTAGCCGGCCAGGCGCGCGAGGTCCTCGTCGTGCTCTGCGGCCAGCACTGCGAGCAGACGCTCGGGGGGCAGGAGGCCGCGGAATCGGCCCTCGGCGTCGACGACCGTGATGCTCCGGCCTCCGGCGGCGGCAACCCGGCGCACGGCCTGCTCCTGGTCGGCTCCCTCGAGCAGGATCACGGGCTCGGTCTCGAGCAGCCCGCCGACGGGAGTCTGGGGGTCGGCGGCGAGCAACGTCTCGACGGGCACCAGGCCGACGACGCGGCTGTCGCGGACGACGACGAGGTCGGTCGCGGACGCGAACGAGCCGCGGGCGAGCGCCTCCCGGATAGAGCCCACGCTGTCGCCCGAGTCGGCGACGGGGACGTTCGCCTCCGGGTGGGTGTCCATCACGCCCTGTTCGCCCTGGAAGCCTCGGTTCTTCGTTGCCCGCGGGGTGGCCGGCGCCGGAGGGGCGCCGGCGGCCGGCCCGGTCAGCCGCGACGCTTCGGGAGCGACCCGTAGATCAACGCTCCGGCGAGGAGCGCCAGCAACGCGCCCACGCCGACGAGCGCCCACCCCAACCAGCGCAGCGCGTCGAGCTCGGCCCCCGCGCTCAGGGTGGCATCGACGAACCGCGAGCCGTCGGCGTTCATCACCACCAGCGTCCAGAGGCCGTCGGTCGGATCCCAGTCCAGGTTCACCTCGCCCTGCCCCTCCGCCGAGGCGGCCCAGAACCCCTGCTCACCCGGTGCCGCGTCCGGGGCGCCCCCCGGGCGCCGCTCGTACTCGTCGGGGTCGTCACGGTAGTCCTCGACCTTGTCGTGCCCGACACCGGCCAGGTAGCCCTCCACGTCGCTCGCGGGGCCGATCCCGAGGAAGATCGGGCTGTCCGTGCGGGCATGGATGCGAACAGTGCCGACGAGGTCGCGCCAGGCCCAGTCAGGGCCCTCGATCTCCGCGGTCTCGGACACGAGGGCGTAGGTGGGCGTCGCGAAGACCTCCGTCGGGGTGGTGACGAATCCGTCGTCACGCTGTGTCTTGTCGATCACGAGCGAGGCGATGCCGCCTGCGAGGACGCCGAGAGAGACGAGGCCGACCAGCGAACCGACGGCGAGGAGCGCGATCCTGCCGCCGCTCCAGCCCGTCTTCGCACCGGGCGCCGCCACGGCGGGCAACCCGGACTCGGCGGTCGGCGCGGCCTCGTCGATCTCGCGCGCCGTGGCCGTTTCCTCGGTCTCCCCCTGGTCGAGCCGGAACGGCGGATACTCGTCCGTCATGAGCGCGGCGTAGCCCGTGACGCGGAGGACCCACCGGTCGAGCCCGAGCACGAAGTCGAAGATCCCGCGCGGGTAGCGGCCGGTGAACAGCAGCGCGACGACGGCAATCACGACCAGCAGCCCGATCAGCCCGCCTCCCCAGGCGAGGCTCCAGCGATCGCCCTGCCAGGCGACCCAGGTGCCGCCGCCCGTGAGCATCCCGACGACGAGGTAGTGCGGGATGGCGAGCAGCCACCACTTCACGAGCGCCAGCCCGCGCGACAGCCGCTCCGGGTACCGAACGTCGAGCGAGGCCGGGTAGTCAGGTGCCTGGGCGAGCGTGAACGGCGGGTAGCGGTCGGTCCCGAGAGCCCCGAGCGCGTAGAAGCTCACGCGCCACGTCCAGCGCAGGACGCCGACGTTGAAGTCGAAGATCGCTCTCGGATACCGGCCGGTCGCGACGATCGCGACGAGTGCGACGATGCTGAGCAGGAAGAACGCGACCCAGAGGAACGCGAGCACGATGTAGTGCGGGATCGCGAGCAGCCACTTGACGAGCCACATCCACCGGCTCAGCCCGGGGTCGAGGCTGCCCTCGACGCGGACGGGGTAGCTCGGGCCTGCCGACATCGGAGACTCCTCCTTGGGGCTTCAGCGGACGACGAACGGTGGCAGGGCGGAGCATGCCGCACCCACGAGCCGGGCGTCGAGTGCGGTTCGCTCGCCCCGGGCCGCCCGCGACGTCCACGGCCGGGTCTGCCTGCGTCCCGTCCCGGGCGGGCGCGACGGCGACACGGAGCGAGAGCGTCCTGGCCTCACCTCACCGGCGCGCGCCGTCGGCGAGTGCCCGTGCGACGTCGAGCGTCGAGAGGACACCGACGGGCCTGCCGTTGTCGGGACTCACGACGAGCAGGTGCGCCGTCGCATGCTCCGTCATCATCTGCGCGGCGCGTTGGAGCGTCTCGTCAGGCCCGATCGCCACCGCGGGGGTTGCGGCCGACCCGCCCGCGGACTGCGCATCCAGGTCGCGGACACCCGCTGCGGCAACGAGGTCGAGGTCGGAGATCACTCCCCAGACGGAGGTGTCGTCGCCGTCGGTGACGACCACGCAGTGCACGCTCTTCGCGGCCATCAGCTCGGCCACGGTCGAGAGCGGGGCGTCGGTCGGGCACGACAGCACCCCCTGGTGCATTGCGTGCCGCACCGGGATCGTGGCGAGGATGGTCGAGTCGCTGGTCGTTGGCGTGGCGTTCATGGCAACCCCCTTTTCGTGAGCACAGCGTGGAGCCGCCTGCCAGCCGGTGCATCAGCGGTCAGACGGATCGTTCCGCGGAGAACTACGAATCCGTCGCTCCTCCACCTCTGGCTCCGTAGCTTCCCGCGCAGGCGATGGGAGGACGCGGTTGCAGGGTGGGGTGCCCGACGGCACGCTCGCTCGAGCGACTGAGGAAGGGGGCGGAGAGGGGTCGCGGGCAGGCACGGCGAGGCACGGGGAGGAGAGCACGCCACGACGGCACGGCCCCCAGTCCAGGAGAATGCTCCCGTGGCCGACGTCGTCGACGTGATCCTGCGAGACGGAAGCACCCTCCGTCTGCGTCCGCCTGCACGCGAGGACGCCGAGTCGATCCTCGACTTCTTCCGTGCGCTGTCCGAGCAGAGCCTCTACATGCGCTTCCACGGATTCCCCTCGCTCGGGCCGCAGGTGGTCGAGCAGGTGCTCGACTCGGACTGGGCCGAGCGGGGCGCGCTCCTCGGCTCGCTCGTGGAGGACGGAAGCGAGCGCGTCGTTGCGCTCGCCAACTATGCGCGCCTGCGCGACCCGACTGCGGCCGAAGCGGCGTTCGCCGTCGCAGACGCGTACCAGCGGCGCGGCGTGGGCACGCGCCTCGTGGAGCAGCTCGCCGAGCGGGCGGCCCGACACGGGATCGAGCGGTTCGTCGCAGAGGTCCTGCCCGACAACCGGAAGATGCTCGGCGTCTTCGAGGCCCTCGGCTTCGAGCTGACGCGCGAGCTCGGGGGCGGTGAGCTCGAGATCACGTTCCCGATCGCACGCACCGAGCGGTTCGAGGAGCTGCTCGCCGAGCGCGACCACGTCGCCGTGACCGCCTCGTTGCGGCCGTTCTTCCAGCCGGGCAGCGTGGCCGTGATCGGCGCGTCACGCCGCCGCGGGACGATCGGCGGGGAGCTCTTCCGGAACATCATCGACGCGGACTTCACGGGCTCCGCGTTCCCGGTCAATCGCGACGGCGACTCGGTCGCGGGGGTTCGCGGCTACCGCTCGATCGACGAGATCCCCGACCCGGTCGACCTTGCCGTCCTCTGCGTGCCCGCAGCAGGCGTCCTCGAGGCCGCCGAGCAAGCGCTTCGGAGGGGCGTGCGCGCCCTCGTCGTGATCTCGGCCGGCTTCGCCGAGATCGGCAGCGAGGGCATCGACCGCCAGGAGCGCCTGCTCTCGCTCGTCCGTGCGCACGGCGCGCGCCTGATCGGGCCCAACTGCCTCGGCATCGCCGTCGCGGAGCCGCGTCTGAACGCGACCTTCGCGTCGCGCTCGGCCGAGCCGGGCAACATCGGGTTCTCGTCGCAGAGCGGTGCGCTCGGCCTGGCGCTGCTCGAGGCGGCGGTCACCCGCGGCCTCGGGCTGTCGGCCTTCGTGTCGATCGGCAACAAGGCCGACGTATCGACGAACGACCTGCTCGAGTGGTGGGAAGAGGATCCTGCGACCGAGGCGATCCTCCTGTACGTCGAGTCCTTCGGGAACCCGCGTCGCTTCGGTCGGATCGCACGCCGCGTCGCGAGACGCAAGCCGCTGCTGGCTCTCAAGAGCGGCACGTCGGCGAGCGGCCAACGGGCGGCGAGCTCGCACACTGCCGCGCTCGCGGGGTCCGACGCCGCGGTCGACGCGCTGTTCCACCAGGCCGGCGTGATCCGGGCCGCAACGCTCGAGGAGCTGATCGACGTCGCCGCGCTCCTCTCCAGCCAGACGCGCCTGGCAGGCCGCTCCGTCGGGATCATGACCAACGCCGGCGGGCTCGGGATCCTCTGCGCGGACGCCTGCGAGGCGGCGGGGCTGGAGCTCCCGAGCCTCGGCGACGAGACCGTCTCGGCGCTCCGGTCCGTGCTCCCGGCCGAGTCCAGCGTCGCGAACCCCGTCGACATGCTGGGCGGTGCGACGGCCCAGACGTACGGGGCGGTGCTGCCGCAGCTGCTCACCGACTCCCATGTCGCGGCGGTCGTGGTCCTGTTCGTGCCGGCAGTCAGCGCGACGGCGGAGGAGGTCGCGTCGGCGGTCGCGGACGCCGCCGCCCAGGTCGACGGCGACAGGCCGGTGCTCGCGGTGATCATGAGCTCGGACGGGATTCCTGCGGCGCTCCGCGGCTCGCGTCACGTGGCCGCCTTCGCCTATCCCGAGTCGGCCGCGCGCGCCCTCGGCCGCGTCGCCGACCGGGCAGAGTGGCTGCGCCGACCGCAGGGGGCCGTCCCGGCCCTCGGCGGCATCGACCACGCGCGTGCCGAGAAGATCGTCGCGGCGACGCTCGAGCGCTCCGACGACATCTGGCTCGACCCGGCGACCACCCGGGAGCTGCTCCTCGCATACGGTGTGCCGCTCGTCCCCGAGCGCATCGCCACGTCCGTCGACGAGGCGGTCGCGGCAGCGCGGGAGCTCGGCTTTCCTGCGGTCGTCAAGACGGCCGCGCCGGGGGCGCACAAGACGGAGGCGGGGGGGATCGCGCTCGAGCTCGCCGACGGGGACGCGGTTGCGGCGGCGACGGAGCGCATCGGCGCCCCGGTCATCGTCCAGCCGATGCTGATGGGAGGTGCCGAGCTCCTCGCGGGCGTCGTCCAGGACCCCGTCTTCGGCCCGCTGGTCGCCTTCGGCCCCGGAGGGGTATTCGCCGAGCTGATCGGCGAGGCAGCGTTCCGCATCGCTCCGCTCACGGACGTCGACGCGGAAGAGCTCGTCTTCGGCGGCAAGGCCGGGCGCCTGGTCGCCGGCTTCCGCGGCGCGCCCGCCGCGGACGGGCCGGCCCTGGTCGACCTCGTGCACCGCCTCGCACGGCTCGGCGAGGACGTTCCCGCCGTCGCGGAGCTCGACCTCAACCCCGTGCTGGCGCTGCCCGACCGCTGCGTCGCGGTCGACGCCCGCGTGCGCCTGCGCCGGCCGGACGCGGTCGTCCGCGCGAAGTCCTGGTGAGGCAGACGTCCCTCGACAATGGACAACGCTCGGGTTGATTCGATGCGAGCACGGTTCGGGGCCGCCCTCACCCTCGGTAGTTCCCCACAGTCGGGTGGCGGCTTGCTGGCAGGACGCCGGCGATGTATCCCCGATGGCGCTCGCGCCGCGGCGGGGCACGCTGCAGGACATCAGGTACTGACCATCGGGAGGAGGAGCGATGAACGCAAGAAGGATTCTCGAGTGGGGTGGCCTCGCGGCCGGCATCGTGCTGATCGCCTTCGGGATCGGCGCGCTCTACATGGGCATCGACGGCCGCAGCACCGTCCGTGACAGCATCAAGCAGGAGCAGATCGTCTTCGGCGACGCGTCGGATCCCGCCGTCGTCGAGCACGCCGAGCAGTGGGCCGGCGAGCAGGTCACGACCGGTGATCAGGCTCGCGCGTTCGCGCTGGTCATGCGCGAGCACACGCTCGAGGGCAGCGGCGGGCTGACCTACGCGGAGATGGGCCGGTTCCAGTCGGCGGCGAACCCCGACGACCCGGCCGGCACGAGCGACGAAGAGGCTGCCGCGAAGGACGAGAACGGCAACCCGATCGCGAACGGCGCTCGGAACACCTGGGTGACGGAGACCGCGCTGACGACCGCGCTCAACATGAGTTACATGGCCGAGCAGCTCTCCGTGTTCGGGATCGTGGTCGGGATCGCACTGCTCCTGACAGGGATCGGCTTGATGATCCTGGCGCTCGCAGTACTCGGCGGGAGGTTCCGGCAGGAGGCCGCCGTGGCCGGGGTCGCAACGAAGGTGGCCATCGGCCACTGATCGCTCCGACCTCCCGGAGTGAGCGGGAGGGCGGCCTTCGGGCCGCCCTCCCGTCGTTCCGTGGACCCTTCGCCTGCCCATCGAGCTCGGCGCCACCTCAGTACTTCCCCGCAGTGGGATCGGGTGCCCCGCGGACGCCGTGGGGGCGCGCCGAAGCCACGATGCACGAATGGCAGCGCAGGCACGAAGGATCGTGGTCGGGTACGACGACTCGGAGTCGGCGCAGCGCGCCCTCGACCGCGCCGCCGATCTCGCCGGCTACGGATCCACCCTCACCGTCGTCTCCGTCGCCCCGGCCGGCGAGGGCTATGCGGCCGGCCCGCTCGAGCGCGCGCGCGAGCGCCTGCTGCGCCGCCACGTGAGCGCGACGTACCTGCAGCCGGTCGGAGAGCCTGCAGACGAGCTTGTCGGCGCGGCGCAGAAGCTCGACGCGGACCTGGTCGTGGTGGGCCGGCGGAGCCGCTCGCTGCGCCGGCTCGTCCTGGGCTCCGTGAGTGCGGGCGTCGCCCGGCAGGCGCCGTGCGACGTGCTCATCGTCCGCTGATCGTCGCCGGAGCGCTTCAGGACTCGATCAGGGCGTTCTCGAGGGCGTAACGGACGAGCTCGGCCCGGCTCGAGAGCCGGAGCTTCTGCATGATGTGCGCCCGGTGCGTCTCGGCGGTCCGCACCGAGATGTAGAGCATCTTCGCGATCTCCTGGTTCGTGTGCCCGAGCGCGAGGAGGCGGAGGACTTCGCGCTCGCGCTCGGAGAGCGGGTCCTCGGCGGCGCGGCGCCGCTCCTCCGACTCGGCCTCGAGCAGCCGGGCGCCGAGCGTGGGGTGGAGGTAGCGCTGCCCCGCAGCGACCGCGCGCACGGCGTCGACCACCTCGTCGTCGGCGGCCTCCTTCATCACGTAGCCGCTCGCGCCGGCGTCGAACGCCTCCCGGACGTAGCGCGGGTCGTCCTGCATCGAGAGGACGAGCACCTTCGTGCCCGGCACCGCCTGCAGCACCGCGCGGGTCGCCTCGATGCCGTTCTTGCCCGGCATCACGACGTCCATCAGGACGACGTCGGGCGTGGTCTGCATCGCCTCGAAGACGGCTCGCTCGCCGTTCGGCGCCTCGCCGACCGACTCGAGGTCCTCCTGGGCGTCGATGATGCGACGCAGACCCGACCGGACGACGGCATGGTCGTCGACGACGAGCACGCGGATGCTCACCGGACCGGGACCTCCACGGCGATCGTCGTCCCGCCGCCCTCCGACGACTCCACGCGCAGCGCGCCGTCCACGAGCGCCATGCGCTCGCGCATGCCGGCGAGCCCGAGCCCGGCCTCGCGTGCGGTAGACGGCTCGAAGCCGCTCCCGTCGTCCTCGACGACGGCCGCGACGGCGTCGCCGCGCCTGACGACGAGGATCGACACGCGCGAGGCACCTGCGTGCTTGACGACGTTCGTGAGCGCTTCCTGGACGACCCGGTAGAGGACCGTCTCGGTCTCGCTCGGAAGCCGGCTCTCCGGCAGGCGCGACTCGAGATGTGCGGCGATGCCCGTCTGCTCGGCGAAGGAGCCCGTGAGCCGCTCGAGC
>NZ_DASTCS010000045.1:0-8590 GCF_035710885.1 Gaiella sp.
GCCTCGCCTCGACGCGGAGCTCCGGCACTGCGGTGTTCTCCCAGAGGCGGCCCTTCCGCGAGGGCCCCACGAGCGAGAGGCGGCTGCTCGCCCGGCCGTCGGCTGCGATCAGCCGGCCGTCCTCGTCGGAGTCGAGCCCGAGCCCGAGTTCGTCCGGGCGGATCAGCCCGTCGCGCCGGAGCGCGGCCACGAGCGGGTCGCGCACGCGTGCGAGGTCGGTGTCGGGGCCGGTGCAGTTGATCACCTTGCCGACGCGGAGTGACTCCGCGCTCCTCGCCCCGCGCCTGACGAACGTCGCCAGGACCGCATCGACGTCGTCGGACAGCCGCTCGAGCCGGCCCGCGATCACGTCGAGACGGCCGGCCTCGATCAGCTCCGCGACGCCGAGGGCCGTCTCCGGAGAGGAGCGGTGGCGGTGGGTCTCCCAGTACGGCCGCAGGTGGTCGAGGAAGCGGCGCCGCTCGACCGTGTCGAGGCGCTGCCAGAGCGCCGGGGTGTCGTGGCGGATCGATGTGACGACCTCGCGCCAGTCGACGGCCCCACGGGCCTTCTCCCGCACCTCGCTTCGGAGGCCGCGCAGCATCCCGAGCGCCGTGCCGGGCCACTCGTCGATGGTCTGCGGGCGATCGAGATGCGGCGGCGGCTTCGCGGACACCCTGTGCGGCTGGGGTAGGAGCCCACGCCGCGAGACTGCGTGGATCCGACCCCGGTGGTCGGCATCGCGCAGCGCCAGCGCGACGTCGCACATCGTGAGGCCTGTGCCGACGAGCAGCACGTCCTCGTCGCGGTCCATCTCGAGCGCGTCCCGCGACCACGGGTCGCGTGCGTAGCGGATGCTCTCGGCGAGAGCGGAATCGGCCGCGGATGGGTCCGACGGCGGGTAGTTGCCGATCGCGAGCACGGCGTGGTCCGCCCTCAGGACGCGACCGTCGCCCAGCCGAAGAGCGAGGTCGTCGGGGCTCTCCCGTACCGCGACGACCTCGCCGGCGACGCGGAGCAACGGCAGGCTCGACTCGCGGCGCGCGTGCTCGAGGGTCTCCGTGAGGTACTCCCCGTACAGCCGACGCGGGACGAAGGACCCTCCGGTCAGCGACGGCTCGCGGCGGCGGACGAAGCGCAGGAAGTCGTCCGGGTCGTCCTCGAAGGCGCTCATCCTGCCGGCGGGCACGTTCAGCGTGTGGCTGGCCGAGGGGGTCTGGTAGGCAACGCCGCCGACGTCCCGGTCTGCCCGCTCGACCAGGTGGAGACGGCCGACGGACGAAGGAGCGGCACGCAGCAGGTGGACCGCGATGGTCGTCCCGCTGAACCCTGCTCCGATGATCGCGACCGTGCGGAGGGGGCTCACGACGACGGAGGCTAGTCGCAGGGGACGAAGCGGCGCTGGTCCACGCGTGCGCCGCTCCGGCCTAGCCCGACGGGGCGGACGTCACCGCGAGCTCAGTGGGGGTCCGGGCCGCGACGAGGCGGCGGAGCGCTTCGTGGCTCAGCTGGTTCCCCGTCACCGAAGCGAGGAATCGCTCGCGGCCGAGCGTCCGCAGGACGACCGGCTCGTTGGCGGTGACAGTCGCCGTGCGGGGCACGTCGAGGATGAGCGCGAGTTCGCCGAACACGTCGGCCGGGCCGAGCTCGCGTAGCACCTCGCCGTCCCGACTGACCGTGAGGCGGCCCTCCGCGACCACGTACACGAGATCGCCGTCGTCCCCCTGCCGCACGATCACCTCTCCAGCCGCAGCGCGATGCTCCCCGAGCGACGACGCGAGCTGTCGCAACGCCGAGTAGGGAAGCGGCGCGAAGACCGTCGTGCCCTGGAGGAGCTCGAGCTCGGCGACGCTCACCTCCACCCCGTCGTCGATGCGCAGGAGCGGGCGGTGCGCGATCGCAGCGAGGACAGCGAGGAGCCCGCCGGCCGCGATCAACGCACCGCGCGCGCCGAGCGCGTCGATCGCGAGCGGGGCGAGGAGCGACCCGATGCCCACAGCTGCGATCACGACGAGCTCGAAGAGCCCGAAGACCCGGCCGATCACGCTCTCGTCCACGTGCTCCTGCATGCTCGTGAACCCCGCGACGTCGAGAAGGCTGTTCGCGAGCCCCGACAGCGCCAGGCACAGGAGGGCCACCGCACCTTCCGGCCAGACCCCGATCAGCACGAGCGGAAGGCCCCAGCCGGCCAGGGCGAGCTGGAACGGTCGGCCGAGCCGCCCACGGCCGACGAGGCTGATGCCGGCGAGCGCGCCGAGAATGCCGCCGACCCCGAACGCGGCGGTGAGGACGCCGACGCCCGATTCACCGATTCCGAGGAGCTCGATCGCGACGACCACCAGCAGCACACCGAGCACACCCCGCACCAACGCCTGAGCACCGAACAACGCGACGAGGAGCCGCACCGGCCGATTCCGCGCCAGTTCCCGCGCTCCCTCACGCAGCTCGCGCAGCACGCCGACCCGCTCGGCCCGGGACTCAGCGACCGACGACGGGCGGATGCCGGCGACCGCGACGAACGAGAGGAAGGAGGCCGCGGCGCACGCGCCGAAGACGGCGGCCGGAGTAGACACGGCGAGGAGTAGGGCGGCCGCCGCGGGTCCGAGCAGCACTGCGGTCGACTCGAACGTCAGCGCGGCGACGTTCGAGGCCGCGAGCTCTCGCGGCGTCCGCGCCAGCAGCGGCGCGAGCGCCAGGTGGCAGGGCCGGTGGGCTGCGAGCGGTACAGCCGCGAGCACCGCGAGCGCATACACGACGAAGGTGGCGCTCCCGAGCGCGAGAGCGGCGGCGGCGCCGAGACAGGCGACCGCGCGGACGACGTGTACGACGAGAAGGATCCGCTCGCGGCGGTAGCGATCGCCCACGACCGCGACGAACGGCGCAACGAACGCGCTCGGGACCATCCGGGCGAAGAGGACGAGGCCCACGGCGCCTGCTCCGTCCGCCTCGAACGCGACGACGCTCAGGGCGACGAGCGACGCCCACTCGGCCGCGTGGAAGCCGCCCCACGCCAGCTCTGCTCGACGGAGACCGGGGTTGCCCCAGAGCTCCCGCACCGCGGCGAGGCGGGCACCGATCGCGGTCCGCGTCCGCATCGCGCCGAGCATCTCAGGCGAGTGTCGCCGGCGTCCAGCCGGCTCCGCCGCTCAGGCGGCCGCGGCGGCAGGCGCGGCGAGCACGCTGCGCAGGAACTGGCCTGTGTGCGACTCCTCGACCTCGGCGATCGCCTCCGGCGTGCCCACGGCGATCACCTCGCCGCCGGCCTCGCCGCCCTCCGGCCCGAGGTCGACGATCCAGTCCGCCTGCTTGATCACGTCGAGGTTGTGCTCGATCACGAGCACCGTGTTGCCCGCGTCCACGAGCCGCTGGAGCACCTCGAGCAGCTTCTCGATGTCGGCGAAGTGGAGACCGGTCGTCGGCTCGTCGAGGATGTAGAGCGTCCTGCCTGTGGCGACCTTCGAGAGCTCGGCCGCGAGCTTCACCCGCTGCGCCTCGCCGCCCGAGAGAGTCGTCGCCGGCTGGCCGAGGCGGATGTAGTCGAGCCCCACGTCGTGCAGCGTCTGCAGCCGCCGGCGGATCTTCGGGATCTTCGCGAAGAATTCGAGCGCCTCCTCGACGGACATCTCGAGCACGTCGGCGATCGACTTGCCCTTGAACCGCACCTCGAGCGTCTCGCGGTTGTAGCGACGCCCGTGACACGTCTCGCAGGGGACGTACACGTCGGGGAGGAAGTGCATCTCGATCTTGATCTGCCCGTCGCCCTTGCACGTCTCGCAGCGGCCGCCGCGCACGTTGAACGAGAAACGGCCGGGCTTGTAGCCGCGCACCTTGGCCTCGGGAGTCAGCGAGTAGAGCTCGCGGACGTGCGTGAACAGGTCGGTGTACGTCGCGGGGTTCGACCGCGGCGTCCGCCCGATCGGCGTCTGGTCGATCTCGATCACCTTGTCGAAGCAGTCGATGCCCTCGACGGACTGGTGCGCGCCGGGCTTCGTCCGCGTCTTCAGGAGCCGGTTCGCGAGCGCCTTGTAGACGATCTCGTTGACGAGCGTCGACTTGCCGGAGCCCGAGACGCCCGTGACGCAGACGAGCTTGCCGACGGGGAACTCGACGTCGATGTCCTTCAGGTTGTGCTCGCTCGCGCCGAGCACCCGGAAGCTCCCCCTGTCATCGTCACGCCGCACCGGCACCTCGATCCGGCGCTTGCCGGAGAGGAAGTCGCCCGTGACCGATCGGTCGTGGCGCATCACCTGCGCCGCGGTTCCTTCGGCGACGACCTCTCCTCCGTGCTCGCCGGCGCCCGGGCCCATGTCGACGAGCCAGTCCGCCTCGCGCATCATCTGCTCGTCGTGCTCGACGACCAGCACGGTGTTGCCGAGGTCGCGCAGCCGCTCGAGCGTCGCGATCAGCCGCCCGTTGTCGCGCTGGTGGAGGCCGATCGACGGCTCGTCGAGGATGTAGAGCACGCCGACGAGCTGTGAGCCGATCTGCGTCGCGAGCCTGAGGCGCTGTGCCTCCCCGCCCGAGAGCGTGCGCGCGGCGCGATCGAGGTTCAGGTAGCCGACGCCGACGTCGTCCAGGAACGTCAGCCGCTCGCGGATCTCCTTCAGGATGCGCCGCCCGATCAGCTCCTCGGTCGGCGTCAGCTCGAGCCCGTCGACGAAGCGCAGGGCTGCCGTCACGGACTGCTGCGAGAACTCGTGGATCGACTTCTCGCCGACCGTCACCGCGAGCACCTCGGGCTTGAGCCGCGCACCGTGGCAGACGGGGCAGGGCCGCATCGACATGTACTCCTCGATGCGCTCCCTCTGCTGGCTGGAGTCGGTCTCCCGGTAACGGCGCTGGAGGTTCGCCAGGAGCCCCTCGAACGCCATCGTGTACTGGCGCTTGCGGCCCATCCGGTTGCGGTACGTGACGAGGATCCGGTCGCCGCCCGTCCCGTGCAGGAACCGGTCCTGCTGCTCACGCTCGAGCTCCCGCCACGGCGTGTGCAGGTCGATCTCGTACCGGTCGGCGATCGCCTTGACGACCGACTCGTAGAAGCCCTGGCCGCCGAGAGACCACGGCACCAACGCGCCTTCCTCGAGCGAGAGGCTCGGGTCGGGGACGAGCAGGTCGGGGTCGATCTCGAGCTGCGAGCCGAGGCCGGTGCAGCGCGGGCACGCGCCGTGCGGGGCGTTGAACGAGAAGATCCGCGGCTCCAGCTCGGGGAGCCCGACGCCGTGCTCGGGACACGCGAAGTTCTCGCTGAAGAGGTGGTATCCGCCGTCGACCTCGTCGACGGCCACCAGCCCGCCGGCGAGCGACGTCGCCGTCTCGACGGACTGGGTGAGGCGCTGGCGCAGGTCGGGCTTCATCACGAGCCGGTCGACGACGACCTCGATCGTGTGCTTGAACTTCTTGTCGAGGACGATCTCCTCCTCGAGCAGGCGCTGCTCTTCGTCGACCTTCACGCGTGTGAACCCGTCGCGGCGAAGCTCCTCGAGCACGTCGCGGAACTCGCCTTTGCGGTCGCGGACGACCGGGGCGTTGACGGTGAACTTCGTCCCCTCGGGGAGCGCGAGCACCTGCTCGACGATCTGGTCGAGGCTCTGCCCCGCGATCGGCCTGCCGCAGATGGGGCAGTGCGGCCTCCCGACCCGCGCGTAGAGGAGCCGCAGGTAGTCGTAGATCTCCGTGACCGTGCCCACCGTCGAGCGCGGGTTGCGCGAGGTCGTCTTCTGGTCGATCGAGATCGCCGGCGAGAGCCCGTCGATCGAGTCGACGTCGGGCTTCTCCATCATCTGCAGGAACTGGCGCGCGTACGCGGAGAGCGACTCCACGTAGCGGCGCTGTCCCTCGGCGTAGATCGTGTCGAAGGCGAGCGATGACTTGCCCGAGCCGGAGAGCCCGGTCACGCAGACGAGCGCGTTCCGCGGGAGCGCGACGGTGACGTTCTTGAGGTTGTGCTCGCGGGCGCCGTGAACGACCAGTTCTTCTGCGGGCATACGGAACCCAGTCTATCGCCAGAACATACGTTCGTCTAGCGTTCCCGAAGTGCCGCTCCGCGCTCCCCGGGCGACGCGCGGCGCTCGACTCTCGGCGTCAGGCCTTGCGGGCGCGGCGGCCGAAGACCAGCCCGCCGAGGGTGAAGCCGAGCCCGAACGTGCCGACCGCGAACGCGCCGACCGCGATGCCCTTCCGCCACATCGACATCTGCTGCCAGCGGCCGATCGCCTCGCGCTCCTCTTCGGTCAGCTTCTCGCCGCGCCGCTGCTTGCGCAGGGCCCCCCCGGCCTGGAGACCGAGGTAGAGGTCGTCGAAGATCTCCGGGCCGTCGGACACGAGACGAGTGTATAGCCTCGTTCGGCGGTGCCGGACTCGCCCCCAGCCATGCCCGTGGTCGCCGCGTTCGACGTCGACGGCACGCTGACGACCCGCGACTGCGTCACGCCGTTCCTCCGTCGGGCTGCCGGGACACGCCTCTGGACGACGCTCCTCCGTCACCCGGTCGCGCTCGGAGCCTCGCTCGCGCGCAGAGATCGCGACGGGCTCAAGCAGCTCGCGTGCAGCGCGCTCCGCGGTCGGGATGCGGCCGAGCTCGACCGACTCGGCACGTCATTCGCCCGGGAGGTCGCGTCCGACTGGCTGCGCGACGACACGACGGAACGGCTGCGGCGGCACCGGGAGCTCGGCCACACGGTGATCCTGGCCTCCGCGTCCCTCGAGCCGTACCTCGTCCCACTCGGGCAGCTGCTCGACGTCGACGGGGTCGTCTGCACGGTGCTCGAGCGCACTCCGGACGGCGTCCTCACGGGGCGCCTCGTCGGTGCGAACTGCCGCGGGGCGGAGAAGGCCCGTCGCGTGCGCGAGTGGCTCGACGGCGCGGGACTGGCCAACGCGGAGCTCTGGGCCTACGGCGACTCGGACTCGGACACCGAGCTCCTCGCCGACGCCGACCAGGGTGTCCGGGTGGACGGCGTTCGGATCTTGCCCGAACCCGGGCGAGACGCCTGATGTCGGTCATGGGCGCGCGCGCGGTTCCAGGGCTCGCGCGCGGCGCATCGCAGCCGTCTAGGATTCCGTCGCCGTGTCGGACGCCCTGAGCACCCTTCGGCGCGAGCTTGCGCAGATCGAAGACCTGGTCATCGCGGCCCGCGTGCTCGAGTGGGATCAGCTCGTGATGATGCCGCGCGGCGGTGCGGAGACCCGCGCCGAGGGCCTCGCGACGCTCAACCGGTTCGCGCACGAGCTGTTCGTCCGGGACGAGATCGGCGAGCTGCTCGACGAGCTGCGCCCCTCGGAGGCCGATCTCGATCCCGACTCGGACGAGGCGTGCCTGATCGCGGTGACGAGACGGGACTGGGAGAAGGCGCGGCGCATCCCCCCGGAGCTGCGCGGCGAGATGACGAGGGTGGCCTCGGCCGGGATGGAGGCCTGGGCGGAGGCGCGGGCGAGGGACGATTACGCGAGCTTCCGGCTGTGGCTCGACCGCACGCTCGAGCTCAAGCACCGCTACATCGAGTGCTTCCCCGCCACGGAGGACCCCTACGACCTCCTGCTGGACGACTTCGAGCCGGGCATGCGCACCGACGAGGTGCGCCGCGTGTTCGAGCGCCTACGGCCCGCGCTCCGCGATCTCCTCGCGTCGGCCGTGGACGAGGAGGTCGAGGCCTTCGTCGCCGGGCCGTACCCGCGCGGGGCACAGCACGAGCTCTCGCTCACGGTTGCCCGCGCCTTCGGCGCAACCGAGGATTGCTTCCGCCTCGACCCCACCGTCCACCCCTTCTGCATCTCGTTCGCGACCCGGGACGTCCGTCTGACGACGCGGTACGCCGAGGACGACCTCCACGGGAACTCGATCTTCTCGACGATGCACGAGGTCGGTCACGGCCTCTACGAGCACGGCGGCGACACGGCGCTCGACCGAACGCCGCTCGCGACGGGGTGCTCGTCGGCGCTGCACGAGTCGCAGAGCCGTCTCTGGGAGAACGTGATCGGCCGCTCGCTCCCGTTCTGGCGGTGGTTCTACCCACAGTTCCGCGACGGCTTCGGGAGCGTCCTCGCCGACGTGCCGCTCGAGCGCTTCCACCGCGCGATCAACCGCGCGCGGCCGTCGCTGATCCGGGTGGACGCGGACGAGACCACGTACGGGCTCCACATCATCCTGCGGTTCGAGCTCGAGCAGGAGCTTCTGTTCGGCGGGCTCACGACCACCGACCTGCCCGAGGCCTGGAACGCGAAGTTCGAGGAGCTGCTCGGCATCCGGCCGCCGAACGACCGTCTCGGGGTCCTCCAGGACGTGCACTGGTCGGGCGGCATGTTCGGGTACTTCCCGACCTACCAGCTGGGGAACGTCCTCTCGGTGCAGATCTGGGAGCGCCTCGTGACCGACCTGGCCGATGCGTACGAGCAGGTCGAGCAGGGATCGTTCGGCGCGATCCACGGGTGGCTGCGCGAGCACCTGTATCGGCACGGGCGCAAGTTCACGCCGGCAGAGATGACCGCGCGGGTCGCCGGCGGGCCGATCGACCCGGAGCCGTACCTCCGCTACCTCGCGGACAAGAACGCCTCGCTCGCGGCGGCGTAGCTACGCGGCCGCGCCGAAGCGCTTCTCGGCGCGGGCGCGCGCCTT
>NZ_DASTCS010000046.1:0-192917 GCF_035710885.1 Gaiella sp.
CCTTGAGGAACGTGCCGGACGCTTCCTAGCTGACAGCGGAAGTTCATTCACGCGAACGGAGGAAGTGTCATGAAGACCCGAATCACCTTGGTCGTCATAGGAGCGGCGGTGGCCATCGCCGCGCTCGCTGGGACTGCTCACGCGGCGGCTCCGAGAGTTGTGAAGATGACTGGTGCTCAGTACGCCCAGGTGCCGCACGAGCCGATCAAGGTTGCGAGTGCGATCTCGGCCGCAGAGGCGGAAGCGGCATGTCTGAACATGGGTGGGACCTGGACGGTGAAGATGGAGAACGGAACGAAGGTCGCCACCTGCACCTACAAGACCTGCAAGGTCCACCCGACCCGTCCGCTCCTCCGGATCATGAGCTGGACCATCGTCGCCGCCACGTGCCTCGACGAGTCCTTTACGTGGAAGAACGGGCGCATCGAATAGACCTGAAACGCCAAGCAAACAGTGGGGGGCTACGCCGGTCCCCCACTTGGCGTCCGTCAACCGAGCGGCCGAAACGCAAGGCACAGCGTTTCGAATCCGCTCGTCGCCTTCGCCCCGCCCTAGCCCTGCGGGCCGTCGGGTGGGGATGACTCGCACGTTGCCACGCCTGAAAGTGTGCCGGGTCGGCGGCCAGGTGTAGCCACGGAGGGCCGCTTCTGTAGCCACGGCCGACGCCCAGGGAGCCGGATCGCTAGCATTCATGCGTCGCGGGGCGTGGCGCAGCCTGGTTAGCGCGCTAGTCTGGGGGACTAGAGGTCCCGAGTTCGAATCTCGGCGCCCCGATCATCTGGACAAGCCCGAAACCCTCGCATTAGCGGGAGTTTCGGCGTCAGAGTCCCCGTCTGGATCTACCGCGCGAACACGCTCAAGACCGCAGGAATCCGGTGCACACTGGCGCACATTTGGCGCACATGACCGAGGCCTCGTAGGTTCCGGCAGCAGTGTTGAAGCACGTGGGCGTCGCGCGACGTCCCAATCCTTGTCGCCGCCTATCGCAGGGTCGAGGACGGCGCGCCTCAGTTGGGCAGCTCGAAAGATGCGAACCGAGATCAGCATGTCGGTGAAGGACTTCAATAGCAGGGCTCCAGGAACCGCTGATGCGGACCCGCCCTACATCGAGCTCGTCATCGTTGGAGGCTGGTCGAACGAGCGTGTCGGCGGCGGCTTTGTCGAAGGCGTTTCCGAGCGCGCGCGCCGCGAGCTGTAGGGGTCGACTCCGCTCTACGGCCGACGTGCTTGGGACGCATGGCGCGAGACATCGCCGTGAGCGTGATGGTGGGTTCGTGAGGAGGTGGGTGCACACAACCTCTCGGCTCGGTCGCGACAGTTGACACAACGCGTCCATGGGCTGAGAATCGCCTCGGCCAATTCCCGGAGAAGGGGGTCGACGTGTCCTGGAATCTCAAGGGCAGCTACTTCGAGACGTGCTCCTGCGAGCTCATGTGCCCATGCAACTTCTCGTTCGACCACGGCGCGACCTACGACTACTGCCGAGTCACGCTCGTCTTCAACGTCGCAGAGGGCGACGTCGAAGGGACAGACGTCAGCGGACGTACAGTCGCCGTCATCGCAGACACGCCCAAGGTCATGACGGAAGGCAACTGGCGTCTCGGCATGTTTGTCGACGAGGACGCGACCGACGACCAGGTAGAGAAGCTGACCGCCGTCTTCGGCGGGCAGAAGGGCGGGCCGATGGCAGGGTTGGCCCCGCTGATCGGCGAGGTGCTCGGCGTCGAGCGAGCTCCGATCGAGGTTGTCGAGGAAGGCCTTCGCCACAGTGTCCGGATCGGGAGTGCGATCGACTTCGAGGTCGAGGACATCGTGCCGTTCGGCATCGAGACCGGGGAGCCCGCTCGCCTAACGGGCGTGTTCCACCCTGTCGCCTCGGAGTTGACCGCTGCCGAAGCGACGCGGTCACAGATAAGCGCCTTCGGGATCGAGTACGAGGGGAAGACGGGGCTGTCGGCACCCTTCTCGTGGGCCGCTTGAGCCCTTGACCGCGTCGACCCACGAACACGCTCCCGGTACTGCGGGCCTCGCGCCGGCTTTCGCCGCTGCCCGGGTGCGGCTCGGGCTGATCGCCCTTCTCTTCGGTCTCGCCGCAGTCGGCTGGTTGTGGACGGCGGACGAAATGCAAGACATGGACGGCGGGCCGTGGACGAATCTCGGATCGCTCGGGTGGTTTGCGGGGGTCTGGGTCGTGATGATGGCGGCAATGATGTTTCCGTCGGTCGCTCCGACGGTTGCGCTTTACTCGCGCATGACCAAGAGCCGGTCTCCGCTCGCACCGCTCGTGTTCACCACCGGCTACCTCCTCGCATGGACAAGCGTCGGATTCCTCGCCTTCGCTGCGGCGACCGTTGGCGGATGGATCTCGGGTGATCTGCTCGCATGGGATCGCGCCGGTCGCTGGATAGCAGGAGGAACCTTGATCGTCGCTGCGATCTACGAGCTGACACCGGTAAAGGACGCTTGCCTCGGAAAGTGCCGAAGTCCGCTCGGGTTCTTGCTCGGCTCCTGGCGTAGCGGACACTCGGGCGCCGTCCAAATGGGCGCGAGGCACGGGGCGTGGTGTATCGGCTGTTGCTGGGCGCTGATGGCATCGCTGTTCGCGCTCGGGGTCATGAGCATCGTTTGGATGGCGGTGGTCGCTGGGCTCATCGCATTCGAGAAGCTGATTCCGTCGCGTCGTGCCGCGACTTATGGGACCGCGACGATTCTGCTTGTGCTCGGAGTACTGTTACTCGCCGCTCCTGACACGATCCCCGCGCTCACCATTCCGGGGGGCGACTCGATGGCTCCGATGGACGAGATGAGCCCTTAGCCTGCCAGATCGGCTAGCGCGTCACTGCAGTGACTGCGCCCGCCCAGGCCAAGATGTGGGACGAGGGCGTAGGGGTGCTCTGCAACGTGGAGGCTGAGGTAGCTCCGGTCGGGTGGAAACGCGAACAGCTTGGGAGCCCCGGCCCCGGCATCAGCCCCCAGCGCCGTGATCACCGCGAGGGGGGCGCCAGATCACCGAGGCCGGCGGGCAGCGGGCAGCGGCGCCTGACACAACAGGGCGACCAGAGCCGAAGCCAAGTCGCCAGGACATCGCGGCGGAGCTGGGCTGCCGCGAATACGCGAGGTCCGTGCCTGACCTCCCCGAGGGTCGACGGCCCCCCTTCGCCCATTGAGGTTGTGCCCTTCACTTCAACGGTGCATCGCTCGGTTCCGCGTGTGAGTTCTAGGTCGAACGGCGCTCCGCGCTTCTTCACCGTCCACCCAGCAGCCTTGTAGTAAGCGGACGCGACGGCGACGGCATGTCCTCGATCAGGTCGCGTTCCTCCTGTTCTGGCGGAAGCCTGCGCCGCGTGCGGGTCGCGCCTTGCCGGCGGCGTCTTCCAGTTCCTCCAGCTCGGGGACCTCGTAAGGCAGTGGCGCTCTTGTGTGGGCTCTGTAGAGCTCCCCGAGCGCCTGACTGAAGCTCACCGCATCGTCGAGCAGCATCAGGCACTCGGTGGATGGCGTAGCGCACCGAGGCAACGTTGCCAAGTTCGTGGCCCCGTCCGAGCGAATCACCTCCGATGTCCGCAAGGACGAGACGCGACGGATCCTCGATCAAGTCGCTCAGAGCGGGCGAGGTCGCTTGTGATGCCACCGCATCAGTCGATGACATCGAGGCGAGCGCGACACGCGCAACGACTCTGCGTTACGACGCCACGGCCGGCCAGTTCGTCTACAACTGGCAGACGCCCAAGCAACCGGGCAGGTGCTACTCCGTCACGATGACAACGCAAGACGGCTCATCGTTGGTCGCGTTCTTCAGACTCAAGTAAGCGACGAACCGAAGCCGGCGAGGGCCTTTAGCGCCCTCGCCGGCTTTGCCTGCCGAGGCGCTTAGGAGTCAGCGCTGAGGTGTGAGCCTGATGGGGTGGCACAAGCTCAGCCCCTAACTGTCCGGCGGGCGGTCCCGGGTTTCGCTTGTCCGGCCGATAGTCCGAGTACGCCGTTGATGTTCGCGTCCAGATCCGCGCGACGTCACCAGCAGTACCCGCACGACGGCCCTCTCACCCGGGGGCCATCGTCGCGATTGGGGCCGTCCCAGGGGGAGGCTGTTTCGTAAAGATCCCTGCGAAACAGGCGGTTCCGCTCTTCTGTTTCCCTCGCGTCAACACTCGGCATACCTGGGGGACTAGAGGTCCCGAGTTCGAACCTCGGCGCCCCGATGAGAGAAACCCCCTGCTAAGAACGGGTTTCTGTTGTCGACGTGTGACGCATCGCGTACGGCCGCGATGGGGGAGGCCCAGCGCGGAGCGCCGGCGCTGGTCGGCTCCTAGTCATAGGTAGAGCAACGGCCTGGACCAACGATTGGTGTGGCGCGTGCGGCCTGCGTCGGATACTCGATCCCGCGTTACCTGGGGGAAGGGAACGCCATTGATGGGCCGCACGGCCCGCCGGACAGCTCGGGGGAGCTGGTTTCCGGCGGGCCGGTGCGGTGACGGTTCGCCGTCGACAGTTCCGGGGGAAGGGAACGTCGGTAACGGCGCCGCAACCTTCAGTCTTGCACTCCGGCGCCGCCGGTGGTCGGCCATCGTCGCGGGCCGGCCATGCTTCCTCGTCCGATGCTGCTGCGCCCCGGCGCTCTGCCCGACGGCGATCAGTGGGCCTCCGAGCTCGAGTGGGACGGGTTCCGAGGATCGTCTCGACCGAGAACGGGTTCGGAGCCGGCGCGGCTGGCACATGACGAACCACGTCTCGAGCTCGCGTTCTCCAACACGGTCTAGTGTCGACGGCGAGCTCGTCGCCTTCGACGATAAGGGCGCACCGCATTGGCCGCTGCTCTGCGAGCGCGTCCTCCACGGCACCCGCTCGATCCGGGTGACGTCCGTGGCGTTCGACGTGCTGCGCGTACGCCGTGCGCTGCTCGAGGAGCTCGGCGTGGAACGACGAGCGTGCGCCTGAGTGACGTATTCGAGAACGGAACGGCGCTGTTCGACGCCGTTGTCGATCAGGTCTCGAAGAGGTCGTGCCCAAGCGCCGCAACCGTGTTGCCGCCCTGGCTATCGCGGCTGGACGCAGATCAAGAATACTTCGTATCGGCGACGCGAGTCAGAGCTCGCGGCGATGCCAAGGCGCGTCGGCTAAACGACCCGCTCGACGGCCCAGGCAACCAGCACCCACCAGGCGAGGCAGCCGGCAACGCACCACATCCACGCGGCACCAACGGCCATCTCGTTGCCGTCCACTTCGTGTCTCACGTGGGGACTCCGTTCTCGAAACATCGAGACTCCGCTTCTGCGGCCAAACAGAGTTTCCCCCTCGCTGGTATCGGGGTACCCGAGGGACGCGCCGGCGAAACCCCCTAGGGAGAGAAATGGTGAGGCGGCGGTCAGGTCGACCGAACGGGCCAAGAAGTCGTTCGTCTGAACGTGTCCGGCCCGTCGTGAAGTGTCGCGCGGGCAGGGCTCTGGCGGCAGGACTGAGACGCGATGACCTACGCCCCGGTCAACCGGTCGTAGTAAGCACTCGCGATCTCCAGAGCCTGCTCCTCGGATACTGACCCGGGCCGTCCGAAGAGGTCGACGGTGTACGCGATTCCGCCGTTGATGAATCCCACCCAGTAGCCCTCGAAGGGTTGTTGGTCTGAGTTGCCGACCCTCTCGATGTCCTCGGCCGTCGCACTCGAATGGACGCCGCGTCCGCCCGGAAGGTCATCCACGTCAAAGGTGCTTGTGCGCACAGCGCAGCTCCCGGGACATGGCTTCCTCACGTCTGCCTCTAGCCACTCGAGTGCGCTGGTCGCCTCGTCTTCGGACGCGAGCTCGACGAACGAGCTGACGACATGGGTGGATTGGCCGGGTGTATGGGTCTCTCCGTAGAAGCGTGTGTCCACGCCCGCGCTCTTGAAGCCGGCCTCCGGGAACGCCTCGGCTATCTCTTCGTTGTCGGGGTCGACTGCCCGCTCGTTGAGTGTCGCGATGAACTCGTCGAATTCCACGGTCGTCTGCCGCGTCTCGACGGGGTCAGGCTTCGACCCGGGCGCATCCTCTCCCGTCACGAATCGCTGCGCTAGCGGGACGGGCGCGGTCGCCTCATCTTCATCACCGGTGCACGCGACCAGCCCGAGTGCGGTCAACGCTACGAAGAGTGAGATGGCGAAGCGCACCGCGTGCGCGATCCTACGAGGTGCACGAGCGGTCCACAAGCTACGGAGCGAGTTCATCTAGGAGTACGCGGGTCGTCGAGTGGCTGCCATTCACCGTTGCCGAGGTAGATGACATGCTCGTGGCCGAACATGATGGGCCTGGACACCGCGTCACTCGCACAGGACCGCCACGTCGAACACGCCGAGCAGCGGTGCGGAATGCGCCCCGGTGTGCTGGAGAGAACTCCGGGGCGCTAGCTCTATGTCGGCAGCCGGCGTGCCCGGGTTGAGCGCCGAGGCTCGCGTCCGCCTGGAGGACTGTCCGGCGGGCTCCTGAATCCCGACGGGATGGTCGAGGATCGGCCGCAGACGGTCCGTGGCGCCGGGGCGTTCGATCGCTTTGCCGAACGGGCATCGGACCTCACGAGCGACGCGGGGTTCTTCCTCGCCTGCGTCGCGCTCGTGCTGATCTGGGTGCCGAGCTACTTCGTCTTCGGGAGCCTCGACACGTGGCAACTCGTGATCAACACCGCGACGACGATCGTCACCTTCCTGCTCGTCGCCCTGCTTCAAAACTCCCAGCGACGGAACGAGGTCGCCATGCACGAGAAGCTGGACGCGCTGGCCGACGGGCTGGCCGATCTGATGGAAGGCATCGCCCCCGAGAACGCTCGGCTCCAGGCCGACATGCGCGAGCTCCGGGAGGCCGTCGGGATCGAGAGGCTGGACTGACGCCCCGCTGGAGTTCACCGGCGCGAGCCGACGGTTTGGAGCCCACCGGACGGCGATGATGCCTCCGGCGGCTCCGAGCACCTGCCACCGCCCCGGAGGGGCCACCGTTGTGGGGACGGACCAGCTACCGCGCGGCTTTCCGCAGCTCGGGGTGCTTGGGGTCGTGAGCCGCCAAGTCTGTCCCATGGGCCCGTGCCGCCGGCCCGGCGAACCTCGCTCCCGGCGGTCAGGGGCCCTCGTGCACGAGGTCACTCGCCACCTCGGTGCCGTTCGGCGAGTACGTGGACTCGACGATCGTCCACGTCCCACGCCTCTGCTTCACCCGACCGACTTCGGGGACCTCGTGCCCATCGATCACGATGAACCAGGTGGCCTGACGTCGGACGCTCCGGTAGACCTCGCCGTTCAGCTGGAGGGTGCTGGTGCACTCTCCGCGGCCGCACTCGCACAGGATGCTCACTTCGTCCGCGTCGCAGTTCTGCGGCAGTGCCTCGGCACCCTCGTTGACCCGACGCACGTACGACTGCCGGTGAGCGACCTCCGAAGGGCGTGTGCCTTCCGAGCGATTGTGGTTCTCGACGGCCATTGACGATCGCCTCCCTACGACCGAGTTATGCGCTATGCTTGTGACGAAACCGAATACGCGACAAAGATAATACGAAAAAAAGTTCGTATGTCAAGCACGAACAACGACAGCAACGGCCAGAAGGCCTGGCGATTCGTCACCAACCACACCCAGGTCTTGCTCGCGATCGCCCGTGATCCGGACATCCGGACGCGCGAGATCGCAGAAGTGGTAGGGATCACCGAGCGGGCGGCCCAGCGCATCGTCGCGGATCTGGTCGAGTCGGGCCACGTGGAGAGCACTCGGGTGGGGCGTCGAAGCCACTACACGATCCACCGGGACATCCGGATGCGTCACCCGGCCCAGTTCGACAAGGAGATCGGTGGCCTGATCGACCTCCTGACGCCCGACGACGAGTAGCTGCCGGTCGGGAAACGTCTGGCCGTTACGAACTGGCCCACCGAATAGGTAGGCCCGGCTTCTCACGAGCCGGGCCGCACAGTAGGATCCGCGCGTTCGATGCGGCGCGCGGCCTTCATTGCGGCGATTGGAGCGGCGCTCGTGGCAGTGGGCGGCGGTACCGGCGCGCCCCTGCCGATCGACCGGCCCGCGCCTGAAGCAGCGATCTTCTACTACGCGTGGTACGGGACGCCAGACGTGGACGGCGAGTGGATGCACTGGGGCCAGGGACAGCACGCCCCGCCGCAGGAGATCGGCTCGAACTACTACCCGACTCGAGGGCCGTACTCCTCGGGCGTCTCGTCCGTGGTCCGCGCCCAGATGCGCGAGATCGCGGCGACGGGGATCGGGACGGTGATCGTCTCCTGGTGGGGGCCCGGCTCGGTCGAGGACTCCCGTCTTCTGCCGGTGGCGGCGGCCGCGCGGGCGGCGGGCCTCGACGTTGCGCTGCACGTGGAGCCGTGGGCGGGCCGAACCCCGGCCGGCGTCGCGAGGGCGCTACCGGCCATCTTCGACCTCGGCATCCGCGACGTGTACGTGTACGACTCGGGCCACGATCTCGACGAGGACTGGCGGGCTGCCCTTGCGGACCTCGTGAGCCTGGCGGGGCTCCGCGTGTTTGCGCACACGTCCTTGCCCGGCAAGGCGCTCAGAGGGGGCTTCCAGGGCCTCTACACGTACGACGTGCTCGTGTACGACGGCAGGTCGTTCGGGCGGATGTGTGCCAGCGCCCGGCAGCTCGGGCTTGCGTGCGCCCCCTCGGTCGGCCCGGGCTTCGACGCCTACCGGGCTACGGGCGAGGCGCGCATCCGCAACCGAAGCGACGGACGGTGGTACGACCACATGTGGCAGGCAGCCGTCAGGGCGAACCCCGACGTCGTGACGATCACGAGCTACAACGAGTGGCACGAGGGCACGCAGATCGAGCCTGCGCGGAAGGCGAAGGGGCCCTACCAGACGTACGACGGGGCGTGGGGCCTGCGGGGCCCGCGCGCCCAGCGGGCCTACCTCGACCGCACGACGTACTGGGTGGACCGGCTCCGCGGAGTCACGCCCACCGCGGAGCCCGTCTCCCGGACGCGCGTCGGGGCCGCAAAGTCTCAGTAGAGGGCTGTCGCGAGCTTTCGGCGGAAGCCGGAGACGACCGGATCGTCCTGGCCGACCTGCTCGAACAGCGCGACCGCCACCTCGCGGAGCCGCTCACGCTCGGGGTCGCCCGCGGCCGGCACCGCGTCGACGATCCACGTGAGGGCCCGTTCGACGTCGCCCGCGTCGAGCGCCTCGACGACCTCGGGCAGCTCACCACTCGCACGGAGCTCCTCCACCAGCGTGTCGGCGCGCGGGGGAGCGAGCACGTCGTCGAGGAAGGCGGCAACCGATGTGCGGGACTGCGCTCCGACGAAATCCTTGACCATCTTCCCGCCGCGGAACGCCTTGACGGCGGGGATCCCGCTGACGCCGAACTGCGCGGCGAGGCCCTGGTTCGCGTCGACATCGACCTTGACGAGCTCGACCGCGCCGTCCCGCGCCGCGACCTCGCCCTCGAGGATCGGCGCCAGGGCGTGGCACGGCCCGCACCACTCGGCCCAGAAGTCGACGACCACCGGCACCTCGTGCGAGCGCTGCAGCACCGCGTCGTCGAAGGTTTGCTCGGTGACGTCCATCGAGGCGCAGCCTAGCGGGGCGTCGCTCCCTGGCCGAGGCGTGCCCGATCGGGACACGGCTCCGTGCCCGGCACGCAGCCACGGCACGAGGACGTGGCCCCCACGAGACAGGCCCGGCCGGGGCTCCGTCGGCTCAGCCGGGCGGGATCACGACGTCTGCGGAGCACCCGGCGAGGAGCGCCGCGTGGAGGTGCTCCGGGGCAACGCCCTGCAGCGAGCGGTGCCCCGTGTCGACGCTGATCTCGTCCCACACCTCCAGGCCGAGCGCCTGTGCGCCGTTCGCGCCTCCGATCTGGAGAAGCTCGTCGGTGGGGAAGACGCCGCGCTTTCCCCCCTGGCGCCGTGCGATGCCCTCCAGCTCCCTGAGCTCCTCGAACGGATCGATGCGGATGTTCGAGTCCGATCCGATGCACAGCGGAATGCCCCGATGTCGCACGCGGAGAGCGGGGAGGAAGCCGTCCCCGAGGTCGGCCTCTGTCGTCGGGCAGGCGCAGATCGTCGAGCCGCTGTCCCGGAGCAGGTCGAGCTCGACGCCGTTGGCGTGCGTCGCGTGGACGACCGTGGTGCGGCTCCCCAGGCAGCCGCAGTCTGCGAGCAGCTCGATGGGGCGCAGGCCGTGCTCGGCGAGGCACTCCTCGACCTCCCGCGGCTGCTCGTCCGCGTGCACGTGGAGCACGAGGCCCTCCGCCGAGGCGTAGCGCCCCAGCTCCTCGAGCCACTCGCGCGGGCATGCGCGGACGGAGTGGGGCGCGATGCCGACGGCGATCTCACGCTCCCGGAGCCGCTCGACCTCGGCGACGTAGGCGCTCACCGAGTCCTGACGCATCCCCTCCGGGCCTCCGCGGGCGTACGCGACGTGGAGGCAGACGAACGCGATCTCGGCTTCGGCCGCCGCATCCGCGGCGGCGAGGGCCGTGTCGAGCCCGAGGTAGTGGAACTCGCCGACCGCGGTATAGCCCGCCGCGCGCATCTCCGCGTACGTGCGCGCGTAGAGCTCGCGCACGGTGTCCGGTGAATGGCGCTTCGCCTCGGCGAGCATCCCCTCGCGCCAGGCCCAGAAGTCGCGGCCGGCGGCCCGGCCCCGCAGCGCCCGCTGGAACGCGTGGCTGTGGGCGTTGACGAAGCCGGGGAGCGTGACCGCTCGCGTCACGGGCGACGACACTAACCTAGTGTCGGATGTCGAGCTCGACGGTCTCCGCGCCGCTCCGCCAGCTGCCCAACGCGCTGACGGTGCTGCGGTTCGCGGCGATCCCTCTCTTCGTCGTGCTGCTGGTGCGCGACCAGGACGGCCCGAGCTGGCCCGCGGGCGTGGTCTTCGCCCTCGCGGCGACGACCGACCAGGTGGACGGCTGGCTCGCCCGTCGCTGGCAGGTCGAGTCGGCGTTCGGGAAGGTGGCGGACCCGCTCGCCGATCGCCTGATGATCGACGTCTGCGTGGTGCTGCTCGTTGTCTACGACCGACTGCCGTGGGTCGCGCTCGTGATCCTGCTCCGTGACCTGCTCCTCGTCGGCGGCTACAAGCTGGTCGCCCCTCGGGGCTATCAGCTCGAGGTGTCCCGGCTGGGCAAGATCGCCACCTGGGGCCTGTATGCCTCGCTCGCGTTCGTGCTCGTGACCGAGCGCGACACGTGGTGGCCGCTGGCCCTCTTCTGGGCGAGCCTGGTCCTCGCCGTGATCGCCGCCGGGCAGTATGTGGCGAAGGCGATGCGTGAGGTGCGCGAATGAAGGCCGTGGTGATGGCGGGCGGCGAAGGGACGAGGCTCCGCCCGCTGACGTCGAATCAGCCGAAGCCGATGGTCCCGATCGTCGGGAAGCCGTGCATGGAGCACATCATCGACCTGCTGCGACGGCACGACATGACGGAGGTGGTCGTGACGGTCGCGTTCATGCCGCAGGCGATCCGCTCGTACTTCGGCGACGGGGAGTCGCTCGGCATCGACATCGACTACTCCGTCGAGGAGCAGCCGCTCGGCACCGCGGGGTCGGTCAGGCTCGCGCGCGAGCGGCTGGACGAGACGTTCATCGTGATCTCCGGCGACGCGCTCTGCGACGTCGACCTGACGGAGCTCGTCGAGGCGCACAAGGCGAAGGGGGCCGCGGTCACGATCGGGCTCAAGTCGGTGGACAACCCACTCGAGTTCGGGATCGTCGTCACCGACGAGGACGGCCGCGTCGAGCGGTTCCTGGAGAAGCCGTCCTGGGGACAGGTCTTCTCCGACACGATCAACACGGGGATCTACGTGCTCGAGCCGGAGGTGCTGCGCCACATCCCGGCGGACGGGCCCTACGATTTCTCCAAGGAGCTGTTCCCCTTGCTGCTCGAGATGGGTCGTCCCATCTACGGGCACGTCCTCGGCGGCTACTGGCAGGACATCGGCAACCTCGACCAGTTCCGCCAGGCGAACTTCGACGCGCTCGACGGTCGCGTGCAGCTCGAGGTGCCGGGACTCCGCCTCCGCGGCAACGTGTGGGTCAGCGAGGAGGTCGACATCGGGGAGGTCGAGGGCGTCGAAGGCCCGGCGTTCATCGGCGTCAACTGCCGCATCGCCGACGGCGCCTCGATCGGCCCCTACTCGGTGCTGTCGCGGGGGGTGATCGTCCGCGAGGGGGCGCGCGTCGAGCGGAGCGTGATCGACGCGGGCACGTACCTCGGCCGCAGCGCGGTCGTCGAGGGCGCCATCCTCGGCCGGGGGTGCGACCTCCGCGACCACGTTCGGGTGCACGAGGGGGTCGCGATCGGCGACCAGGTGACGATCGGGCCGGAAGCGAGCCTTTTCCCGGGCGTCCGTGTCTACCCGTTCAAGGAGATCGAGACCGGCGCCCAGATCCACGAGAGCGTCGTCTGGGAGACACGGGCCACGACCACGCCCTTCGGCCGCGACGGCGCCACGGGCCTCGTGAACGTCGACCTCACCCCCGAGACCGCCGTCCGGCTCGCCGCCGCGCTCGGCACGGCGCTCCGGCGAGGCGACCGCGTCGTCGCGAGCCGCGCCTCGGCGGACGCGTGCCGCATGATCCAGCGGGCGCTCATCGCCGGCCTCACCTCGACCGGTGTCCACGTGGCCGACCTGCGCATCTCGCCGGCCGCCGTGACCCGTCACGTCCTCAAGACACAGGCCCTCCAGGCGGGCATCCACGTGGGCCGCTCGAGCATCGACCCCGAGGTGATCCACGTCCGCGTCTTCGAGTGGCCCGGCAACCAGATGACGTCCGAGCTCCAGAAGGAGGTCGAGAAGCACTTCAGCCGCCAGGAGCTCCGCCGTGCGACGTTCGCGGAGGTGGGGGAGACGACGTACCCCGCGCGCGTCCGCGAGAGCTACGCGCAGGACATCCTCGACGCCCTCGACGTCGAGTCGATCCGACGGCGTCGGTTCCGGGTCGCGGTCGACTACGGGTACTCGCCGGCCGCCTTCACGCTCCCGCTCGTGCTCGGGCCCCTCGGCGTCGAGGCGATCGGCGCGCGAGGCTTCTACGTCGAGGAAGTGGGGGAGGAGCTCGAGCCGATCGATGCCCGCAAGATCGTCACCGGCGTCCGGGCGCACCTCGGCGTCGTCCTCGATCGGGCAGCCGAGCGGCTCCTGCTCGTCGACGAGCGCGGCGACACCGTCCCGGCGGACCTCGGCCTCCTGCTCGTCGTACGGCTGCTCGCGCTGGCAGGCCGCTCCGGCCTGATCGCCGTGCCCGTCACGGCGAGCGATCTCGTCGACGAGCTCGTGCAGGGCTCGGATTTGAGGGTGGTGAGAACGGCACATTCGGTGAGCGAGCTGACCCGCGCCGCGACCGAGGAGGGCGTCGTGCTGGCGGCTGCGCCGACCGGTGGCTTCGTGTTCCCCGACGTGGTGCCCGGGTACGACGCCGTCACCGCCGTCTGCAAGCTGCTCGAGCTGCTGGCGACCCAGGAGCGCTCGATCTCGGAGCTCGTCGCCGAGCTGCCCCGGCCGACGCTGATGCACCGCGCGCTTCCGTGCCCGTGGGGCCGCAAGGGCCTCGTGATGCGCCTCCTGAACGAGCACCTCGGCTCGCGCCGGGTCGACCTCCAGGACGGGGTCAAGGCATACGACGAGCGCGGCTGGGTGCAGGTGCTGCCCGACCCCGACGAGCCCCTCGTCCACCTCTTCGCCGAGGGCGCGACCGAGGAGCTCACGATCGAGCTGGCGACCGAGGTCGCCTCGCTGATCGAGTCGATCGTGCAGGGAGACGCCGCCGAGCAGCGAACCCTGGAGCAAGCCTCAAGTTGAGGTTGACCCCTCGGCCGTCCGGCTGCTTGAATCGATGGTTCCCGACGAAAGGTGCTCGAGATCACCGTGGATGCGCTTCCCGACTTCGCCAGCCTGAGCGACGACGACCTGGAGCGACTGCTCCGTGGCACGGAGGACGAAGAGGACGCCGTCTCGCGCCGTCGCCGAGAGCTCCACGAGCGCATCGACGCGCTCCGCGGGGAGCGGGTGGCGCGCCTGCGCGGCCAGGTCGAGGCCGGCACGCTCGACCTCCCGGCGCCGGCTGCGCTCGAACGCCCGCTCTTCGAGGGGACGGGCGATCCTCCCGCCGACGACCCGGGCGAGGTCCTCCCCGACGTGCCTTCGCTCTCCGACGACGACCTCCGCACGATGATCCTCCGCCTCGAGCGCGAGGAAGACGACATCTCGCTCCATCGGCGCGTCCTGCACGGGCGCATCGACATCCTGCGTGCCGAGCGCGAACGACGGCGCCGCGGGCTCCACCTCGACCCCGACGAGCTGGGCCCGATCCTCGGCGGATCTCGATGAGCCACGTGTACTGCCCGGAGTGCGGCTTCCAGAACCCGGAGGCATCGAACTACTGCGCCCGGTGCGGCGCGTACCTGCGTCGCGACGAGCAGGGGGAGACGACCCTCAGCCTGGGGCCGGGAGACGTCGAGGAGGGCGTCCAGGCAATCGAGGCGCGCGGCCCGGCGCTGGTCGTCCGCTCCGGAGGCGGCAGGGCGGGGGAGACCTTCGAGACAGCCGGCCTGAGGACGCTCATCGGCCGCTCGCCCGACTGCCACGTGTTCCTCGACGACGTGACCGTCTCCCGGCGGCACGCCGAGATCCTCCGCGAGGGCGACTCCACGTACGTGATTCGAGACCTCGGGAGCCTGAACGGGACGTTCGTCAACCGCCACCGGATCGAGAGCACGGTGCTGTCTGCCGATGACGAAGTACAGATCGGCAAGTACCGGATGACCTTCCTGCTGCCATGAGCACCGCCACCGAGCCCACCACGACGCAGGCGCGGCTGCACACGATCGGGGCGGTGTGCGAGCGGCTGCGCGGCGAGTTCCCCGACATCTCGATCTCGAAGATCCGCTACCTCGAGGATCAGGGGCTCCTGCGGCCGCGGCGAACGCGCGGCGGCTACCGGCTCTTCTCCGAGGGGGACGTCGAGCGCCTGGAGACGATCCTGCGGCTCCAGCGCGACGAGTTCCTACCGCTCCGCGTGATCAAGGACGCGCTCGACGCGCCCGGAGCGGGCAGCCCCAAGCGACGTCCTCCGGCGCTCCGCGACGCGAGCGGCGAGCTCGACCTGGCCGTGTTCTGCGAGCGCGCGGGGATCGGGGCGGACTTCGCACGCAGGCTCGAGGAGTACGACCTGGTCACGCCGCGGATCGAATCCGGTGAGCGGATCTACCGCGAGAGCGACGTCGAGATCGCGGCCGCCTGTGGCCGCCTCGCACACCACGGTCTGGACGCCCGGCACCTGCGCGCCTTCCGGACGGCGGCAGGTCGCCAGTCGGCGCTGCTCGAGCAACTCGTCGCCAGCGGGCTCCGCTCGCGCGACCTGGCGCGACGGCGCGCCGCGCTCGAGGATCTCGAGGCGCTCGCGGGTGTCGCCACGGAGCTCGCCCAACACCTTCTCGTCCGCGACCTCCGGGAGGCCTCCGAGCGATGACGACCGACGAGCTGAAGGCAATGGTGCGCGACGTTCCGGACTTCCCCGTGGAGGGAATCATCTTCAAGGACCTGATGCCGTTGATCGGCCACGCCGAGGCCTTCCGGTCGACCATCGAGCACCTCGCCGAGTGGGCGCGTCCCCGCGATCCCGACATCATCCTCGGTGCCGAGGCGCGTGGCTTCATCTTCGGCGGCGCGCTGGCGTACGAGCTCGGCTGCGGGTTCGTCCCGGCGCGGAAGCCCGGCAAGCTCCCCTGGGAGAAGGTGCGGGCGACGTACGAGCTCGAGTACGGCACCGACTCGCTCGAGATCCACGCCGACGCGATCGGCCCCGGCGCCCGCGTGATCGTCCTCGACGACGTGCTCGCGACCGGGGGGACCGCCCACGCGAAGGTGGAGCTCGTCGAACGGCTGGGGGGCGAGGTGGTCGGCGCGCTCTTCGTCATCGAGCTGACGTTCCTCGACGGCCGGGAGAGGCTCGAGGGCACCGACGTGCACGCGCTGATCTCCTACTGATCCACCGCAGGCCTCGACGCCGTCCGGCGGGGCGGCTACACCTTGTCCATGGGTGGAGTCGACGCACTCACCGGCACCTATCGCCTCCCGTGCCCGAGTGCGGCCGAGAGCCGCCGCGTGCGCCTGTCCTCCTTTCGCGAGATCGACCGACTCCCGGGGCCGGCACACCCGGCCGTCTACCGCGTCGTGTTCCTCTGCGACTGCGGTGACGACCACGTCGCGCTCGTGGGCCACGACGACCTGGACTGGGCGCCGCTCGGCCTGGACGACGGCACGACGTACGTCAACCTGATGACGTCACGCCGGGACGACCTCGCCGCGGAGCTGTCGGGTATCGCCTCCGCGCACATCGGGCGGGGGGAATGGCCGTGGTGCTTCTTCTGCTACGTGGAGAACGCGCCGCGTCCCGTCACGCCGTCGTCGTTCCGGCGGCTAGCGCCCTGCCCCGACACCGTCGCCGTTGCGATTCGCTGCCCCGTCTGCGGGTCGACGTCCATCAACCTGGTCACGCCGTCGCACGTCGACGTGCCGTTCCACACCGACGCGCGGATCGGCGTCGTCCCCCACGTGTTCGCGGAGGACGCCCTCCGGACGGTCGACGCGTTCCGTGCGGAGCTCGACTCGGCCACCTTCGACGAGAGGCGCCTTCTCCTCGATGGGTGACTGTCCTTTCACTCCCGGGAGGGATCGCCCCCCGACGGGCCTCCAGCCGATTGCGAATGAAATGGAATCAGCCGTCGAACCACCTCCAGCGGACACACGTGCCCGCGATCTCCACGTCCTCCGTGACTGCCTCGCGCTGGGGCGCCCGGGGCGTCGCCGCCCGCCCGCCAAGGTGCGTCTCGAGGAGGCGCTCGGGCCGGACCTCGCGCGGAAGCTGCTCAGAAGCCTGAGCACGGAACGCCGCTAACGGCGCGGGGATCGGACGCGTGGCCTAGCGCCGATCGCGCGGGTCGGCGTCGCCGCGCGTGCGCACGAACAGGAAGACCACGAAGCCCGCGACGAGCGACAGGACGAGCGCCGTCGACTTCGAGATCGCGATCGCGAGCATCCCGAAGTAGAGGAAGAGGAAGAACACGACCGCCCAGAGGAAGCTCTGGACGCCTCGATCGATGCTCGGCATGCGCAGGTGCATCGACGCGATCCTAGACGAGCGCCCCGGCGGCTGAGTCGGCTCCCGATTCAGGCGTCAGAGGAGGGTTTCTATCGTCGCTGCGCGCGGACCAGAAAAAATTCACCGAGCCGGTGGCGCTTTCGTCCACCTGCCACATCGACCTTCCGCTTGCGCGTAGTGCCTGCGTGACGGGCTTCGACCTAGTCGCGCTCCGTGCTCGGTGCACGGCAAACCTACGGCCCCGACAGGGCGAGGTCAAGCAACCCTGGCGGGAGAATTCCGCAAATTGCACCGTTTCCTTTCAGTCCTTTCCTCTCTCGTGCGTGGGCTCGGAAACGGCCGTGCCACGACTACGATGCCGCGGTGCGCGGCGGACGGACGTACGTACTCGCCGCCGTGCTCCTGGGCGCGGCGATCGTGCTCACGGTGGCCGGAGTGGGGGACACGGCGGGCGGGCTCCCCAACTGGCAGGCGCTCGTGCTGGGCGTCGTCCAGGGCGCGACCGAGCTCCTCCCGATCTCGTCCTCCGGCCATCTCGTGCTCGTCCCATGGCTGGGCGACTGGACGTTTCTCGAGCAGAACGACGCCTTCAACCACACTTTCGACGTCGCGCTCCACCTCGGCACGATGCTCGCGGTGGGGGGCTACTTCCTCCCCGATCTGACCGCGATGGTGCGGGGGTGGTTCCGCACTCTTCGCACGCGCCGGATCGAGACGCGAGACGAGCGTCTCGCGTGGATCGTGCTCGTGGCGACGATCCCTGCGGGAATCGTGGGGCTCGCGTTCGAGGACGTGATCACCGGGCACCTCGGGGAGCCCTGGCAGATCGCGCTCCTCCTGGCCGTGTTCGCGGTCGTGCTGTGGCTCGTCGACCGCAGGCCCGCGACGAGGCAGGCGCACGAGCTCTCGCTGAGGGAGGGCCTCGCCGTAGGTGCCGCGCAGGCGCTTGCCCTGGCGCCGGGGGTCTCCCGCTCGGGCATCACGATCTCGGCGGGGCGGCTGTTCTGCCTCGACCGCGACGAGGCCGCTCGACTGTCGTTCCTGCTGCTCGTCCCCACGGTCCTCGGTGCCGTGGTACTGAAGGGCGTCCAGGACGTCGTGCTCGGCGACCTGCCGGCGGGATGGAAGGGGCCGTTCGTGGTCGGTGTGCTGGCCGCCTGGGGGACGGGCCTCCTCGCGATCCAGTGGCTCCTCGGCTACGTGCGGCGCCATACATACGGGCTCTTCGTGGTGTACCGCCTGATCGCGGCCGCGATCATCGTGCTGCTCATCGTGACGGGCGCTCGCGCGGCGACGTTCTAGCTCGTTTACGGTCTCGCCATGAGGGTCGCGATCGGCGACGTCGAGCTGCACGTCCACGAGAAGGGCGTCGGCAGGCCGCTGCTCGCGCTGCACGGCGGACCGGGGATCGACGGCTCCGTGTGGTTTCCAGCGCTCGACGCGCTCGCCGGTGACGGCTGGAGGATCCTCGCGCCCGACCATCGTGCCAACGGCCGCTCCGACGCGGGCGATCCGGCCCGCTGGACAGTCCCGCAGATGGCGGACGACGTCGAGGAGCTGATCCGGCGCCTCGATCTGGCCGACCCCGTGGTGATGGGCTGGAGCTTCGGCAGCTTCGTGGCGCAGAGCCACTTGGCGCGCCACGGGAGCGCGTCGGCGTACGTGCTCGTCGGCACCGTCTCGGGCCCGGAGGCGCTCCACGGGGTGCACGAGCGGCTGGCGGCGTTCGAGCCGGAGCACCTCCGCGACCGGGTGACGTCGTCGTGGGAGCGGGAGTCCACGGTCCAGACCGCCGAGGACTGCAAGCGCCTGATGGACGACCAGTGGGCCTTCCACGTCGCTGATCCCGAGGGGCCGCTCGTCACGTGGCTTAGGGAGAACGACCGGGTCGTGTACCGACCCGAGGTGCTGCGTCACTTCGCGGCAGGGGGTGAGTACGGCCTGGTCGACCTGCGGGCGGAGCTGTCGAGGTCGACGCGGCCGGTGCTCGTGATCAGCGGGGCGCACGACCGCACGACGCCGGCGGCGTCGGCGCAGGAGCTCGTCGACGCGATACCCGGAGCCGAGCATCTCGTGCTCCCGGGCTCGGCGCACATGCTGCCCTACGAGGAGCCGGACGCCTTCATCGCCGGGCTGCAGGCGTTTCTCACGCGTATCTGACGGCAGGGAAGGGGTCGTTCCAGCGCATCCCTGTCGCTACTTGACATAACGCGCATTATCGTGCGTGGAGCAGCGAGCCCGCATGCGCTTGCAGAGGGCTGTCCCCGGTCAGCGCCGCTCGGCGCTGCAGAGGCCACAGAGAGGCTGCAGCTGTCCCAGCTCGTCGGGAAAGAAGCGCCAGCCCTGCTGCTCGGCCGTGCCCTCGCTCTCGACGCTCGCACCGCAGTCGACGCACCGAACGAACCAGTCGAGCATCCGGAGTGCCGATGCACAGCTCATGCAGTACGTCCCCGGGACGGCGGCGGACAGCGGGCTGACCGTCCAGCCGTGCTCGGTCATCCCGGAGGCTTCGGCCGTGCGCCCACAGCCGTCGCACCGTGCCGGCGCACGCCTCTGCTCGACATAGCTCCGCTCGTCCATCCTCCCTGAGGCCCACAGTACGGCGTATCCCGCGCACGCGCCAGCCCGCAACTCCCTTGTGCCAGGGGTTGCGAAGCCCCCCCGATGTGTGGGAACCTCGTACCGAGCGCTTCGCACGGCTTCCCCACCGCCGCCCCGGCCCGTGACGACCGTCGACATCGAGTCCCTGCTCGCCCAGGACGAGCTCCGGGCGCTGCTCGAGACGTGCGAGCAGGCCGGTTCCATCCGTGCGCCGGACGTGAACGAGATCGTCGAGACGCACGAGCTGACAGGGCTCGAGCAGGAAGCGCTGGTCCGCGAGCTCGACAAGCGCGGGATCGAGATCGTGGAGTCGCCTCCCGTCGAACGTGCGCCCGTCGCCCCGACACCCGTCGAGTCCACGACCGACGCGCTGCAGCTGTTCCTCCGCGAGGCCGGCCGCCACCGGCTCCTGACCGCCGCCCAGGAGGTCGCTCTCGCCAAGCGGATCGAGCGGGGCGATGCTCTCGCGAAGTCGGAGATGATCCAGGCGAACCTGCGGCTCGTCGTCTCGATCGCGAAGAACTACCGCAACCAGGGGCTGCCGTTCCTCGACCTCATCCAGGAGGGCACGCTGGGCCTGATCCGCGCCGTGGAGAAGTTCGACTGGCGCCGCGGCTTCAAGTTCTCCACCTACGCGACCTGGTGGATCAGGCAGGCGGTGGCCCGCGCGCTGGCCGACAAGGCGCGGACGATCCGGATGCCCGTGCACATCGTCGAGCGGATGCAGAAGATCAACAGGGCCGAGCGATCGCTCTGGACGCAGCTGGGTCGGGAGCCGACGCTGGACGAGATCGCGGAGGAGGCGTCGCTGACGCCGCAGCAGGTGCTGGAGGTGCGCGCCGCGGCCCGTGCCTCGACCAGCCTCGACGCGCCGGTCGGAGACGAGGACGACGCCGTCATCGGCGACTTCGTCGCCGGCGACGAGCCCCTGCCCGAGGACGCCGTGGACGTTCAGCTTCGCCGCCAGACGCTGCGGAACGCACTTCTCTCGCTGCCCGAGCGCGAGCGCGAGGTCGTGACGCTGCGCTACGGGATCGACGGGAACGAGCCACGAACGCTGGAGGAGATCGGCCGCCGGCTGGGGCTGACCCGCGAGCGCGTCAGGCAGATCGAGCTGGACTCGCTGCGGCGGCTCTCCCTGCTGCGGGAGATGCAGGCCGTCCAGGGCTGAGGCGTCTCCCGGGGGCGGTCGGGTCAGGCGCGGAGGTAGAGCTCGAGGCCCGGCGCGGCGTGCCGCAGCTCACGGAGCGCGCGCGTCTCGAGCTGGCGGACGCGCTCGCGGGTGATGCCGAGCTCGACCCCCACCTGCTCGAGCGTGCGGCCCCCGGACCCGTCCAGGCCGTAGCGGAGGGAGAGCACGCGCTGGAGCCGGGGCTTCAGCTGGGCGAGAGCCCGCGCGAGCTCCGTGGAACGCAGGCTGAGCGCGGTCGCCGCCTCGGGGCCGACGGCGTTCGGGTCCTCGATCAGGTCGCTCATCACGCTCTCCCCGTCCCCCACGGGCGTCTCGAGGCTGACGTGATCCTGAACGAGGTCGAGGAGCTCCTGGACTCTGATCGGCGTCAGGTCGGTCTCCGCAGCGATCTCGTCGAACGTCGGGTCGCGGCTCAACTGCTGGCCGAGGGCGCGGCGGGCACGCTGGACCCGGCGCACCTGATCGGCGATGTGGACGGGGAGCCTGATCGTCCGGCTCTGCTCCGCCAGGGCGCGCTGGACTGCCTGCCGGATCCACCAGGTCGCGTAGGTCGACAGCTTGAACCCCATCGTCCAGTCGAACTTGTCGACCGCGCGCATCAGGCCGAGGTTCCCCTCCTGGATGAGATCGAGCAGCGGGACGTCCGCCCGCGTGTAGTTGCGCGTGATCGACATGACGAGGCGCAGGTTCGACTCGACGAGCCGTCGCCTCGCCACCTCGTCCCCCTCGTCCTTGCGCCGCGCGAGCTCACGCTCCTCGACCGGCGTCAGCAGCCGGCCGTCCCCGATCGCCCGGACGTAGAGCTTCAGCGGGTCCTGGACGGGCTCACCCGTCTCGACCTCGTCCGGCGCCTCGTGGGCAGGGTCGAACAACGGCTCCGCAGCGTTCTCCACGGAAGTCATATCGGCTACTCCACTCCCCCCCTTGAGGTACACGTCGAGGCTACCGGTGCATTTCGGCCGCAAACCCGTCCGTTCGGCTGACTGGCGCGTCCGAAGGGCTGGACCTGACCGCAAGGACTTGCGGGCCGGAATCCGAACACCTCCCTCACGGTTTTCCGACTACGGTGAGAAGACGGCGTCCGGCGTCACCGTCTAGGAGACAGACATGTGCGGCATCGCGGGTTACAGCTTCGGCAACGCGTCACGCGTCAACCGGACGCTGGCCGCACAGGCCCTGCTCGCCGGTATCGCCGAGCGCGGCGCCGACGCGGTCGGCTACGCACACCGCGCCGACGGCCCGCTCGAGGTGCGCAAGCAGCAGACGGGTGCGAGCGCCCTGCTCGACGCCGTGGTCGTCCCCCAGAGCGCCCGCCAGGTCCTCGTCCACGTCCGCGACTACACGAAGGGCCACCCGACGATCGCCGCGAACAACCATCCCGTCCGCCACGGCAGCGTGACCGGGATCCACAACGGGATCATCGCCAACGACGACGAGCTCTTCCGCCGTCACGATCTCGTGCGGGACGAGCCCGAGATGACCGTGGACTCCGAGGTGATCTTCGCGCTCGTCGAGCACCGCGGAAGCTCCCCGGAGGTCCTCGAGGAGCTCGTCGGGACGATCGCCGCCGCGTGGATCGACGAGCGGCAGCCAGAGGCCCTTCACGTGGCCCGCGGCGTCGGCCGCCCCCTGTGGATGGCCCGCGGGAGGCACGAGGTCCTGTTCGCGTCCACCCGTGCGGCCCTCGAGGTCGTGGAGCGTGCGCTCCGAACGACGTTCCGCAAGACCGAGGTCGACGAAGGGCGGCTCCTGACGCTGGTCGACGGCGCGCTGGTGGACGAGCATCGCTGGGCGCCGGATCGGAGCTACCGGGAGGAGCGCGAGCTGCCGGCGGTGCGTGCGCCGCACGAGGGCCGCTTCTGCCTGGAGCGCCTCGCCGCGCTCATCGCTCCGGCCTGAGGTCGGCCGGCAGCGTCCCGTCCGGACCGACGCGGACACCCTCCTCGCGCAGGCGCTCGCGGACGAGGAACTGGAACGCAGACCACGCACCGGGTTGCACGTCGACCATCCGGTAGACCTGCCACTCCGACAGCAGCGTCGCGTCGCGCGCCCGTGCGTCCTTCCACTCGGCCATCTTGGGCAGGTGGCCGAGCTCGCGGGCGAGGACTGCGCCGTCGGCGATCGCCCGCTCGAGGCGCTCCTCTCCGACCGGGACGTCGAACCCGGCCTCCTTCAGCGCCGCCGCGAGGGACCCGAACGTGTGCCAGATGAGCGACTTCGACGCCATGCGGCCCCGATGCTCCTCGATGTCGCGAACGGTGGGCGGCCGCCCGAGCTCCTCCCCCAGCTCGCGAAGCTGGGCGACGAGCTCCTCACGGCTGATGAACCGCCTCGGTCGGAGCCCGGCCGCGCGCTTCGCGGCGTTCCAGGTGCCGAAGTGCTCGATCACGGTCTGCGGGTGAACCGAGGCCTCCGCATCGGCCGCGAACTCGCGCATCGTCGGCGAACGGCCCAGGCGCGCCGCAGACGCCCGCAGCTCTTCGAGGATCTCCTCGTCGGTGTACCGCCGGCGCAGCCCCGCGCGGAACTCGGCGAGCGCGTGCTCGTCGATGCTCTCGAGCGCCGGGTGACGTCGGCGTTGCCGGGCCATGCAACCATGCTAGAGCATTTTCGATTTATTGCAAAGATGGTAGAGCGAGAGGTTCGTCTAGGCTCGGCGCCGTGGGTGCACGGCTCGCGCTCGAGAAGTCTGCCGCCCGGCTCGTCGGGCGGCTCTCGCGCGCCGCCGGTCGCGGTGGCGGGACGACGCTCCCCGGGAAGCTCGTCTGGAAGCTCGACCCCGCGGCGCTCGACGCGCTCGCCGCGGGTCTCTCCCAGGGCGTCGTGCTCGTCTCGGCGACGAACGGCAAGACGACGACGACGGCGATGGCGAGCTCCATCCTCTCCCCCACGCACCGGCTCGCCTGGAACCACTCGGGGGCGAACCTCGCGTCGGGAGTCGCCTCGACGCTCCTCGCCGCCCGCGAGGCCGACCTGGGCCTGCTCGAGGTTGACGAGTTCGTGCTCCCCGAGGTGATGCGGCGGACGAGGCCGCGTGTCGTGTGCCTCGGCAACCTGTTCCGCGACCAGCTCGACCGCTACGGCGAGCTCGAGCACATCGCCGAGCGCTGGCGGAGCGCCGTCGCCGACCTGGACCGCGGGACGACGCTCGTGGCGAACGCCGACGACCCGCTCGTCGCCTCGCTCGCGGAGGGTCGCGAGGGAGCAGTCCTGTTCGGCGTCGACGACCCGCGACTTGCGCGCTCCGGGCTCCAGCACGCATCGGACTCGAAGTACTGCGTGCGCTGCGGCCGGCCCTATCGGTACGACTCCGCCTACGTCGGGCATCTCGGCGCGTACCGCTGCGAATCCTGTGGCCACGCCCGACCGCCGTTCGACGTCGCCGCCCGGGAGATCAGGCCCGAGGGGCTGGAAGGCGTCTCCTTCACCCTTTGGACGACGCAGGGAGAGACGACCGTGCGGCTCGCCGTCCCCGGTCTCTACAACGTCTACAACGCGCTCGCCGCCGCCTCGGTGGCGCTTGCCCTCGGAATGCAGCTCGAGGCCGTGGCCGAGGGCCTCGGGCGCTTTCGGGCGGCCTTCGGGCGATTCGAGCGGTTCAGGGTGGACGACCGCGGCGTCCTCCTGCTGCTCGTGAAGAACCCGGCCGGAGCGAACGAGGCGCTGCGCACGCTCGAGGACGGCGGTGTCCCACCGACGCTCGTCCTCGCCCTCAACGACCGGATCGCGGACGGCCGGGACGTCTCCTGGATCTGGGACGTCGACTTCGAGCCGGTGCTCGAGCGTGTCGAGCGCATCGTCGCGAGCGGCGAGCGCGCCGCCGAGCTCGCCCTGCGGTTCACCTACGCCGGGTTCCCGCCCGACCGCCTCGAGCTCGTCCCCGACCTCGAGACGGCCCTCGACCGGGGTCTCGAGCTCACACCGGCGGGCGGGGAGCTCGTGATCCTCCCGACGTACACGGCGATGCTCGAGCTGCGCGCGATCGCTACGGGACGGGGTCTGACCCGCCCCTACTGGGAGAGCGACGGTCAGCCGTGATCGTCCGCGTCGGCCATCTCTATCCCGAGTACCTCAACATCTACGCGGACCGCGGCAACATCGCCGTCCTCGAGCGCCGTGCGGCGGCACGCGGCCACGAGCTGAGTGTCGAGCCCCTCAGTGTCGGGGCGAAGCCACGCCTCGGGTCGTACGACCTCCTCTACGTGGGCGGCGGCCAGGATCGCGAGCAGGCGATGATCACGCCGGACCTCTCCGCGCGCGGTGACGCGATCCGGGAGGTCGTGGAAGACGGTGTCGCGCTCCTCGCGGTCTGCGGCGGCTATCAGCTCCTCGGCCGCGGGTATCGCGGGCGGGACGGGTCACGGCTCGAGGGCGTGGGGCTCTTCCCACACGAGACGGTGGCTGGGGACACGCGCATGATCGGAGACGTGCTGCTCGAGAGCACGCTCGCCGAGGCAGCGGGCCGGACGATCGCCGGCTTCGAGAACCATGCGGGCCGCACGCGCCTCGACGAGGGCGCGGCGCCGCTCGGACGCGTCGTCGCCGGGTACGGGAACGACGGCACCTCGGGGTTCGAGGGCTGCCGGGTCGGCCGCGCTCTCGGGACGTACCTCCATGGGCCGCTCCTGCCGCGCAACCCCTGGCTCGCCGACCTGCTCCTCTCGTGGGCCCTGGCGCACGCGACGGGCGGCGAGCCCCAGGAACTCGCGCCGCTCGCCGACGAGCTCGAGCTCCAGGCGCATGCGGTCGCCGCCGCCCGCGCCCGTTCGCGCGGCGGCCGTCCCGCCTGAGCATCACTCCGCCCAGCGGGCGCCGAGGTAGACGCAGGGATCGCCCGGCCGGAAGCGGCTCAGAAAGCGCGCGATCGGGGGGTGCAGCACGAGCCCGTCGAGCTCGTCCGGCGGGAACAGGCGATGCCCGCGCACGGCCTCGTCGCTCGAGACAACGCCCTCGAGCGACCCGTCCAGCTCGCCTGCGAAGACGACGTGCACCACGTGCTTCGACCACAGGCTCCGCTCCGGCGAGATCGACTCGACGATCGCGATCGGGCCCTCGACCGGGAGCTCGTCGTGCTCTCCGACCAGACCCGTCTCCTCCGCGAGCTCGCGCTGCAGCGCCTCGACCAGCGTCTCCCCGCTGCGAACACCTCCACCGGGCAGGAGCCAGTGCTCACGCCCTCGCTTCTCGTGCCGGATGAGCAGGATCGCCTCGTGCCAGCGCAGGAGCGCGGAAACCCGGATGCGTGGCTCGGGACGCATCGTCAGCCCGACGAGCCGAGCCCTCCGACCCCGCGCTCGCTCGGCGGCAGCTCCGTCACCTCGACGAGCTCGATCGGCGGGAGCTCGACCACGACGAGCTGGGCGATCCGCATACCGGGCTCCACGAGGAAGGGCTCGTCCCGGTCAGTGTTGTGGAGGATCACCTTGATCTCCCCGCGGTAACCCTCGTCGATCAGACCGGGCGCATTGACCTTGCCGAGGCCGTGGCGGGCGGCGAGGCCGGAGCGCGGCACGACGAGGCCCGCATGCCCCGGCGGGATCGCCACTGCGATGCCGGTTCCGACGACCGCCCGCGCCCCCGGCGCGAGCTCGACGCGCTCGCAGGCGGCGAGATCGAACCCCGCGTCGCCGGCGTAGGCTCGCGTGGGGACGAGCGCATCCGGGCGCAACCGCTTCACCGCGAGCGCCGTGCCCGTCGCCCCCACTACCCCGTCTCCGATTCGGCCCCTACGACGAGATAGGGCGCGAACCGGCGCACGTCGCGGTGGGGAAGCCGCGCCCGCACGATGACCCCTTCGTCCGTGTCCTTCCGCTCGTCGATCGGCGCTCCCAGCGCGTACAGGTCGGAGAGCACCCGGCCCTCGTCGTACGGCACGAGGAGGCGCACCTCGTCGAACCGGTCCGAGAAGACCTCGGCCACCCTGGCCTTCAGCTCGTCCAGCCCTTCCCCGGTCGCGGCCGACACGGGCACCGCGTCGGGGAGCCGGTTTGCGAGCCGTCGCCTGCCGGAGCCGTCGAGCCGGTCGATCTTGTTCGCGACGCGCAGGACCGGGATCTCCCCCGCCCCGATCTCCGAGAGGACCGTCTCGACGGCCTCGATCTGCTCGGACATCAGGTCATCGGGCAGAGAGGCGTCGATGACGTGGAGCACGACATCGGCGAGGAGCGTCTCCTCGAGCGTCGAGGCGAATCCCTCGACGAGCTGGGTGGGCAGCCGTCGGATGAACCCCACCGTGTCGGTCACGAGGTAGCGCTTGCCCCCGTGCTCGAAGCTCCGCGTGGTCGGATCGAGGGTCTCGAACAACCGGTTCTCGACGGGTACCTCGGCCCCCGTGAGGGCGTTCAGGATCGTCGACTTGCCGACGTTCGTATAGCCGGCGAGCGCGACGGTCGGCGTCTCGGAGCGTGCGCGCGCCTTCCGCCGCGTCGCCCGGTGCGTGCGGAGCTCGCGCAGGCGCCGCCGGAGCAGCGTGATCCGCCGGTTCGCCAGCCGACGGTCGGTCTCGAGCTGCGACTCGCCGGGGCCGCGCGTCCCGACCCCGCCGCCGAGGCGCTCCAGGTGCTTCCACATCCCCCGCATGCGCGGCAGGTTGTACTCGAGCTGCGCGAGCTCGACCTGGAGCTTCCCCTCGGCCGAGACCGCGTGCTGGGCGAAGATGTCGAGGATCAGCTGGGTGCGGTCGACGACCCGGGCCGCGAGCGCGTCCTCGAGCGCGCGCTGCTGGACCGGGTCGAGCTCGTCGTCGACGACGAGCACCTCGGCGCGGTGGCTGCCGTACGACTCCTTCAGCTCCTCGAGCTTGCCCTTGCCCACGTAGCGGCGAGGATCCGCGTGCATCCTGCGCTGGACGATCTCGGCGACGGGCGCCACGCCCGCCGTGCGGGCCAGCTCGCGCAGCTCCGCGAGCTCCGAGTCGATGTCCGCGCCCTTCGGCATCACCGCGAGGAGCAGCCCACGCTCGGGCTCCGGGCCGTCCCGGAGCTCGGATCCGCCCGACGTCATCAGCGGAAGTATGCCCCCGCTCGGAGGGCGGTAGGCTCGCCGACGTGAGTGACCTCGCAGAGCGGCTCGCGCGGAGGACGCTCGAGCTCGTCGACATCCCCTCCGAGAGCCTTCACGAGCGCGCGATCCGCGAGCGGCTCCGCTCGCTCGTCCCCATCCCGTTCGAGCCGGTCTACGAGGGCGACGAGGCATACCTGTGGGCGCGCGAGCGGCGACCGGGTACGCCGTTGCTCGTGCTCGCCGGGCACTACGACACCGTTCCGGCCCAGGGGAACGTCCCCGGGCGCCTCGACGCCGGTGCCGTGCACGGCTGTGGCGCGAGCGACATGAAGGGCGGTGTCGCGGTCGCCCTCGAGCTCGTCCGCGACCTGGGCGAGCGGGCCCCGGGACCCGTCGACCTGGCGTTGCTCCTGTTCGGGCGCGAGGAGCTGCCCCCGGAGCACAACCCGCTTCCGGCGCTCTTCGACGCGTGCCCTCTCCTCCAGGAGGCCGACCTCGCAGTGTTGCTCGAGCCGACGGATCTCGAGATCCAGGCCGGATGCGTGGGGAACCTCTCCGCCCGCGTGACGTTCCACGGAGTCAGCGGGCACTCCGCGCGCCCGTGGCTGGCCGACAACGCGCTCCACCGCGCGATCGAAGGGCTCGCACGGGTAGCTACGCACGAGCGGCGCGAGGCGATCCTGGACGGGCTGCCCTTCTACGAGGTCGCCTCGGTGACGCGGTTGGAGGGCGGGCTGGCGGACAACGTGGTGCCCGACCGTGCGATCGCCACCGTGAACGTCCGCTACCCGCCCGATCGCGCGCCGGCCGAGGCGGAGGACTTCGTGCGCTCGCTCGTGCCGACCGATGCAACCGTCGAGATCCTCGGCAACTCGCCTCCCGGGGCGGTGGTCGCGGACGCACCGCTCGTGGAGGCGCTCCGCGCGCAGGGAGGCTTCCCGGTCGCGCCCAAGCAGGCGTGGACCAACGTCGCCGACTTCACCTCGCGCGGGATCCCGGCCGTGAACTTCGGCCCGGGAGCGACGCGGTATGCCCACGCGAAGGACGAGCTCGTCGAGATCGCGGCGTTGGAGCGCGCATACCTGGCGTTGCGTGCGGTCGCGCTCGGCGACGCGCGGTAGCCCGCACCGAGCTGGTCGGGCGCGTGTACTAACGTCCGCCCGTGCCTCTTTCCCCGGTCCTCCGCACGACGGCGACCTACCCGTTCGTGCGGCTCAACCAGGCCGCCGCCGAGCGACGCGCCCAGGGCCTCGCGGTGATCGACCTCGGCATGGGAGACCCGCGCGAGCCGACCGATCCCGCGATCATCCAGGCGCTGCGCGACGGCGTCCGCGAGCGGATGGGCTACCCCGCCGCGAGCGGCCTGCCTGAGCTGCGTGAAGCGATCGCCTCCTGGGTCGAACGGCGCTTCGACGTGACGCTCGACCCCGACATTCACGTCATCCCGACCCTCGGCTCCAAGGAGGCGATCTTCTCGTTCGCCCAGGTCGTGCTCGACGTCCCCGGCGGGCGCGACACCGTCGTCGTCACCGAGCCCGGCTACCCCGTCCCGGGCCGTGGGGCCGCATTCGCCGGCGCCCGTGTCGTCGAGCTACCGCTCCGCGAAGAGCACGGCTTCCTGCCCGCCCTCGACGCGGTCTCCGACGAGGACTGGAGCCGTACCGCACTGCTCTGGCTGAACTCCCCCAACAACCCGACAGGCGCCGTCGCGCCGCTGCGGTTCCTCGAGCGGCTCGCGGAGCTCGCGCGGCAGCACGGGTTCGTGCTCGCCTCGGACGAGGCGTACACGGAGCTCTGGTTCGACCAGCCGCCGCCCTCGGCGCTCCAGCTCTCCGATCGGACGGACGTTCTGGCGTTCAACACGCTGTCGAAGCGGTCGTCGATGACCGGCTACAGGAGCGGGTTCGTCGCGGGCGATCCCGAGCTGGTCGCGGCGCTCCGCCGGTATCGGCCCAACGTGGGCACCGCGCCCCAGGAGTTCGTCCAGCGGGCCTCGGTCGTCGCGTGGGGCGACGAGGAGCACGTCGTTCGCGCCCGGGAGACCTATCGCCGCAAGCGAGAGATCCTGCTCGACGTGCTCCGGCGCAAGGGCCTGCGTGACGCGGGCGGGCCGGCGACGATGTACCTCTGGATCGCGACTCCGGCGGGCGAGTGCTCCGAGGAGCACGCGGCGAGACTGCTCGAGAGCGGCGTGCTCGTCACGCCCGGTTCGTACCTCGGGCCGTCCGGCGAGGGCTACGTGCGCTACGCGCTCGTGCCCACCGAGGGCGAATGCGCCCGTGCCGCGGCGATCCTGGAGGATGTCCTCTGATGGCGCTCCGGGAGACGATCGAGGCCATGTGGGAGAGCGGCGAGCTCGACGCCGCGCCGATCGAGGAGGCCATCGACCTGCTCGACCGGGGCGAGCTCCGTGTCGCCGAGCCCGGCCCCGACGGTTGGGTCGTGAACGAGTGGGCGAAGAAGGCGATCCTCCTCTACTTCCGGCTCCGCAAGGTCGAGCCGATGGAGGTCGGAGGCCTCCGTTACCTCGACAAGATCCCCGTCAAGCACGTCGACCCGGCGGCCGGGGTGCGGGTGGTGCCGCCGGGTGTCGCGCGGCGCGGATCGTTCCTGTCGGAGGGCGTCGTGCTGATGCCGGGCTACGTGAACATCGGCGCGTGGGTGGGCCCGCGGACGATGGTCGACACGTGGGCGACGGTCGGCTCCTGCGCCCAGATCGGGGCCGACGTCCACCTCGCGGGAGGCGTCGGGATCGGCGGCGTCCTGGAGCCGCCGCAGGCGGCACCCGTGATCGTCGAGGACGGGGCGTTCCTCGGCTCGCGCTGCATCGTCACCGAGGGTGTCCGGATCGGCGAGGGCGCCGTTCTCTCGGCCAACGTGTCCCTGACCGCGTCGGTGCCGATCATCGACGTGACGGGACCGGAGCCCGTCGAGTACCGCGGTGAGGTGCCGCCTCGCGCAGTGGTCGTGCCCGGGACGAGGCCGCGCACGTTCCCTGCCGGGACGTACCAGCTGGCGTGTGCGCTCGTGATCGGCTGGCGGGAGCCCTCGCACGATCTCCGGCTCAGCCTCAACGACGTGCTGCGCGAGTTCGAGCTTGCGGTGTGACGCACGGCGGCGGCGGTCGTGCCCGGCCGGCGCGGATGCTCAGAGGGCCGTCGTGCCTGCGCAGACCTCCTCGACGGGTCCCTCCACCACCGCACGACGGCCCTCGAGCGAGACGACCAGCTCGCCCCCGGGCATCGCCACGCGCACCGGCGTGTCGCTCCAGCCACGGGCCGTCGCGACCGCCGCCACGGCAACCGCGGACGATCCCGACGCGGCCGTCTCCCCCGCGCCGCGCTCCCACACCAGCACCGACACGACGTCGCCCGGCTCGGGCCTGGCAAGCTGAACGTTCGTCCGGCCCGGAAAGCGCGGGTGTGCCTCGATCGCGGGCCCGAGACGCAGGAGCTCGTCGCGGGAGAGCTCGTGCCGCAGGACGACGGCGTGTGGGTTCCCGACGTCGACCGGGATGATCGTCAGCCGTTCTCCTGCGATCTCGAGCTCCTCGTCGGCCCCCACCGTGACGACCCCCAGGTCCTGACGGACGATGCCGCCGCGAGCGCCCGGCGAAGCGCGGACGAGCCGCTCGTCGGTTGCGATCTCGACCTCCGGAGCGTCGGTTTCTCGCAGGAGCCAGGCTGCCGCGATCCGCGTGCCGTTGCCAGAGAGCTCGGCGGTGGAGCCATCGGGATTCCAGATCCGGATCGACGCCCGTGCTCCCTCGCGGCGGCGCACCTCGAGCACGCCGTCGCTGCCGATGCCCGTGCCCGTGTCGCAGAGCCGGCGCACGCGCTCCGGCGTGAGGTCACCCGCGTCCGGCTGCTCGAGCAGAAGGTAGGCGTTACCGAGCGCATGCCACTTCTCGAAGCGCATCGTGCCGTGAGGCTAGTACACGCCTCGACGGGCGCCCCGCTCATCGGCCGGCCGGCGTCAGCGGCGGACGTGCGCGAGGATCCCGTCGGCGATCTCGCCCGGATCCCGTTCACCGTCGAACCGGGTCAGGTCCGGGATCCGCCTCATCCACTTGCGCTGGTACGCGGCGTAGCGTCTGGTGCGGACGACGATCCGGTCGAGCGCATCAGCCGGCGCGAGCTCGGCAATCTCTGCCAGGCCGAGGGTCTTCCCGGCTGTCCGTGACAGGGGCTGCGAGAGCGCTGCCCTGACCTCGTCGACGACACCGCGTGCGAACATCGACTCGGTCCGTGCGCGGATCCGGCGCTCGAGGACGTCGTCGCGCACGTCGAGCCCGGCGACGAACGTTGGTCGTCTCGTGGAGCCGTCCCAGAGCCGGTCGCGGCTCGCGACGAGCGAGCTGCCGGACTCCGCCAGCTCGAGGGAGCGGATGAGGCGCTTGCGGTCGTTGGGGTGCACCGATTCCGCCGCACGTGGATCGAGCCCTGCGAGCCGACGATGCGCCGATGCGCGGTCGACGTCGACCTCCTGCTCGATGCGCTCCCGCACAGTCGGATCGGGTCTGGGAGGCACGCCCAGATCGACGAGCGCGGCTCTCAGGTAGAGGCCGGTCCCGCCCGACACGACCGCGGCCCCGCGATCGACGACGAGCCGATCGATCTCCGCGTGGGCGAGTGTGGCGAAGACGCCCACGCTCATCTCGTCGGCCAGAGAGCGGATGGCGACGAGCCTCGTCCGCGACGACGGCTGGTTCGTCAGGATCGGCAGGCCGCGGTAGACCTGCATCGCGTCGGCCGAGACGACCTCCGTGCCGAGCCGATCCGCGAGGGCCTCCGCCACGGCGCTCTTCCCGGACGCGGTCGGCCCGAACACGGCGATCACCTCGACGCCGAGTGCCCCGGCGGCCGCGCGCGCGTGTCCTGCCCTCTCCGGGCGGTGTCCCGCGCGTGGCTCCCAGTCGGGGCTGGAGCTGGCCGTTTCGGACATGTCGGATGCGGTCCCCATTCGGGCCACCGACCTCCTCCCCACGCTTCGAGCCTAACGCGAGAGCGGCGACGCGTCTGTCACGTCTCCGCGCCGGGTGTGTGTGGATCCGTCCACATCCAGCGTGGAAGGCCCTCAGGCCGCCACCAGCGACCGCTCACGGCCCTTCAGCGTGGTCGACGTTGCGCTCTCGATCACGACGGGAACGAGGCTGCCCGGCTCGGCCGGGCCGTGGAAGTTGACCATGGTGTTCCGGCGCGTGCGGCCGCGAAGCAGCATTGGATCGGTTCGGCTCGGGCCTTCGACGAGCACCTCCTCGACGCGCCCGACCCGTGCCGCATTCCTCGCGGCGCCGACGCGCTGGACGACCTCGACGAGCCGCTCCATCCGGTCGCGCTTGACGTCGCCGTCGATCTGGTCCGGCATCTCCGCTGCTTCCGTGCCGGCGCGCGGCGAGTAGACGAACGTGAACGCGCTGTCGAAGCCGACCGCTTCCACGACCTCGAGCGTCTCGCTGAAGTCGTCCTCGGTCTCGCCCGGGAAGCCGACGATCAGGTCGGTGCCGAGCGCGAGATCGGGGATCGCCTCGCGCAGCGTGCCCACCAGCCGCAGGTAGCGCTCGCGCGAATACGTGCGGCGCATTGCCTTGAGCACGCGTGACGAGCCGGACTGCAGCGGTAGGTGGATGTGCTCGCAGACCGCGTCGCACTCCGCGATCGCCGAGATGACGGGCTCACGAAAGTCCTTCGGGTGAGGGCTCGTGAAGCGGATCCGCTCGATTCCCTCCACTGCGTCGCAGGCCCGCAGGAGCTCGCCGAACTCGGTCACGAGCTCCGGCGCGAGGTCCCGCCCCCACGAGTTCACGTTCTGACCCAGCAGCGTGAGCTCCCTGACCCCATCCCGGGCGAGCGCCTCCACCTCGGCGACGATCTCGCCGGGTCGGCGACTCTGCTCGCGTCCGCGGACGGCGGGGACGATGCAGTACGCGCATTTCGAGTTGCAGCCCATCGACACCTGCACCCAGGCGCTGAAGCGCCTCTCGCGGTGCATGGGCAGTGTTGCCGCGAACGTCTCGTGGGTTCCGAACCTGCCGCGGGGGACGGCGTATCCGCCTGCCGTGATCCACTCCCCCAGGTGTGGGATCGATCCGGGCCCGAAGGCGACGTCGACGAAGGGATAGCGCTCGAAGATCCGCTCTCGCTGCGCCTCCGCGTAGCAGCCGCCGACGGCGACCACGAGATCCGGCCGGCGGCGCTTGCGCGCGGCCGCGTCGCCGAGGTGGGCGGCGAGCCTCGTGTCCGGCTTCTCACGGATGGTGCAGGTGTTGAAGACGAGGACGTCCGCCTCGTCCTGTTCCGGCGCCTCCCCGAGCCCGAGCGACTCGAGCATGCCCTTGATGCGCTCCGAGTCGTGAGCATTCATCTGGCAGCCGAACGTGGTGACGTGGTAACGGCGCACGGCCAACCGATGGTACCCGTGCCTCCGCGACGCTCAGACGAGCGCGCGCAGCACCTCCGCCTCACCCTCGTCCGCACCGAGGTACGCGCCGCGGATCACCGCCCAGGCCCTCATCCGCGCCTCGTCCAGGCCGGCGGCGGCGAACGCCGCGAGCCGGCGTTCCGTGACGTCCAGCCGCATCCGGTACGAGAGCGGGTTCCAGAGAAACGACGCGACGTCGTACTCGGGCTCGCCGAGCATGGGCTTCGGGTCGATCGCGACGAAGCGCGAGCCCGCGGCAAGGATGTTGTGGTGGTGGAAATCGCCGTGCACGAGCGTCGCGCGACCGATGTCCAGGCGGTCGTAGAGCGATCTCGCGATCGGCAGGAGACCCCGGCCCGCGCCGGTCTCGGCGTTGTCGAGCCAGCGTGGCACATGGTCCCCGATCCAGCGGAACGGGTCCGCCGCCGGCCGCCAGAGGCGAAGGCCGACGTCCACGGCGATCGCCGTGGCTTGGTCTTCGGGCAGCTCGGCGAGGTCGGTTCCGGGGTCGGCGCGCTCGATCACGAGGGCCCGCCGACCGGCGTCGCGTCGCATCAGCCCGGCAGCACCGTCGCCGGCCCACAGCGCGAGCGCGTCGCCTTCCTCGTCGGACTCGTCGTCGTCCCCCGGCGTCACCTTCAGAATTGTGCCCTTGCCGGCAGGCGCAACGTACGAGTAGCGGGCGCGGGCGAACGGCGGCCCGAGCTCGAGGCCCCATTCGGCGGCCACCTCCCGCGCCGTGCTCGCGAGCGGCCGAAGGTCGATCGGTGCCAACGGTCGGCGGCCTACCCTGTGGCCCAGTGCGGCAGCTCATGACGCCCGTCCCGGGCGGCCCAGGCGTCGCGCTGGTCGACAACCCGCCCCTCGGCGTCGGAGTGGAGCAGTGACGTGCCCGCGATCGTCTCCTCGACCCCGTCGCGCGTCGTGATCACCGCCCACCAGTCGACCGCCGCCCGGTCGCCCGCGACGACGGGGGGCCGAACCGGCACACCGCGCTCAGCTGCTCGGCGAACGCCCACGCCGCGTAGTCGCGCGGCTCCTGGTGCCCGCGGAACGGATGGGAGAAGAAGCTCGCGCCCTCCGCGTACAAGGCGGCCACCGCATCGCGCCGGAGGGCCAGACACGCGACCAGCCGGCCACCCATGCCCGCGCTGCGGCCGTCGCGTCCATCGTCACGTGTCGACGTCGCCCGGGCGTGCCCCGCTCACTTCGCCACCTCGATCGCCCGGGACTCGCGGATCACGATCACCTTCACCTGGCCGGGGTACTCGAGCTGATCCTCGATCTCGCGGGCGATCTCGTACGAGAGGAGCGCCGTGCCGTCGTCGTCGACCTCGGTGGGCTCCACGATCACCCGGATCTCACGGCCGGCCTGGAGCGCGTACGCCTTCGCGACCCCGGGCTTCGAGGACGCGATCTCCTCGAGCGCGGACAGGCGCTTGATGTAGTGCTCGAGGCTCTCGCCGCGCGCACCGGGGCGCGACGCCGAGACCGCGTCGGCGGCGATCAGGAGCACGGCCTCAACGGTCTGGGGCTGCACCTCGTAGTGGTGTGCCTCGATCGCGTGCACCACGCCCTCCGACTCGCCGTGGCGCCTGGCGAGCTGCGCGGAGACCAGCGCGTGCGAGCCGTCGACCTCGTGGGTCATCGCCTTGCCCAGGTCGTGGAGCAGTGCCGCGCGCTTCGCCGTCTTCACGCCCGCGCCGAGCTCGGCGGCCATCAGCCCCGCCAGGTGGACGACCTCGAGCGTGTGCTTGAGGACGTTCTGCCCGTAGCTCGTGCGGTAGCGGAGCCGGCCGAGGATCGTGACGAGCTCCTCGCTCAACTCGCCGCAGTTCGCCTCGTAGACCGCCTGGCGACCCGCCTGGTGGACCTGCTCGTCCAGCTCCGCCTTCGACTGGTAGTACATCTCCTCGATCCGGGCCGGGTGGATGCGGCCGTCCTCGATCAGCTTCTCGAGGGTCAGCTTGGCGATCTCGCGGCGGATCCCGTCGAACGACGAGAGCACGACCGCGTGGGGGGTGTCGTCGACGATCACGTCGACGCCCGTCAGGTGCTCGAGCGCGCGAATGTTGCGGCCCTCACGGCCGATGATGCGCCCCTTCATGTCGTCGCTGGCGAGCTCGACCACCGTCACGGTGGTCTCGGCGGTGTGGCTCGCCGCGACGCGCTGGAGGGCGTCCGCGACGAGGGCCCGCGCCCGGCGCCGGGCCTCTCCGCGCGACTCCTCCTCCATCTGGCGGACCGACCGCGCCAGCTCGTGCCGGACCAGGTCCTGAGAACGCTCGAGCACCGCCTTCTTCGCCTCGCCGAGGGTCATCCCCGAGATCCGCTCCAGCTCCTTCAACGAGTCGTCGCGAGACGCCTTCAGCTCCTCCTGGAGCTGCTTGAGGTGCACCTCGCGATCACCGATGCCCTGCTCCCGCCGGGTGACCTCGACGACCTTCTGGTCGATCTCGGCCTCCCGCTGGGCGATCCGCTCCTCGACCTTCGCGATCTCGACCCGGCGGTCGCGGATCTCGCTCTCGACGTCCGCCCGCACGCGGACCGCTGCCTCGCGTGCCTCGACGTGGGCCTCGCGGCGGATGGTCTCGGCCTCCCGCTCGGCGTCGGAGACGATCCGCCGCCTCTCTTCGTCGCTCCGGCGCACCGACGACGCGCTCGAGGCGCGGAGCCAGACCGCGGTGGCGATTCCACCCAACCCGAGCCCGACCAGCAGTGCGATCACCGTGAGCATCTCCACTCCTCCAGGAGGCTGAGTTGTCCGCGGCGACGCCGCGGCTGCTCACATCCGGCACTCCCCCGCTCCCGCGGGGTCCCGGCTCGCTGCTTGCGTGGCTCTAGGCCGGCGCGTCCTCCGGCGGGCACGCGGGACGTGCCTGCTGGTACGAGAGGTCGGTGGTCGACACGAGGGTCACGGTTTCAACGGGTTCGGAACTACGCGATTGCAGGGAATTACCGGACGAAGCATGGTCATCGTACCGCTCGGCTCTCGACATCCGCAACGAGCGGCTCGAGGGTGTCCTCCGTGAAGCCCCTCGATGCGAGGTAACGCACCGTTCGCAGCGACAGCCCGCGGCTCGCCACGATCCGGGCGGCGCGGGCCGGCTCCGCCTCCACCGCGGCGAGTCGCTCGCGTGCTACGGCCTCGTCCACGCCGTGGCGGACGAGGTCGTCCAGCACGAACAGGTCGCCCGCACCCCGCTCCGCGAGCAACCGCGCCCGCGCGTCCGCGAACCTCGCGTCGTCGACGAGGCCCGCCCGCTCGGCCCGGTCGAGGACCTCGTGGCGATCGCTCCCCGCGACGCCGGCGCGCTCGAGCCGTGCCTCGAGCGACGAGCGGGAGTGGTCGCGACGCGAGAGCGCTCGCAGGGCGATCTCCTGCGCCCGATGACGGCGGAGGACGCGGCCGAGCGTCCGCGCCAGCGCCCTGTCGAGCTCGAGGCCCACCACGAGACCCACTTCGGCTGCGGCAGCGACCGGGATCGTCCGCCACGGGCGTCCGTCGAGCTGCACCGCGACGCGCCCCCTCTCGGCCCGGAGTGCGGTGATCCGTGGCACTGCGGCCCTTACGGCTCAGGCCTCCGCCGACACCTCGTCGAGCACCGGTGTCACCTCGGCCGGGCCCTGACCGGCGCTCGGCAGCAGCCGTGCGGACACGATCTGCTCGGGGCCGGCCTCGGCCTGGATCCGGGTGAGGATCGACTGGACGAGGTCGGGGTTCTCGGTCAGGAACGCGGTCGCGTTGTGGCGGCCCTGGCCGAGCCTCTCGTCCCCGTACGAGAAGTAGGAGCCGGACTTCGTCACGATCTTCCGCTCGAGCCCGACGTCGAGCACCGTGCCCTCCCACGAGATCCCGTGACCGTAGATCACGTCGAACTCCGCCTGCTTGAACGGCGGCGCGACCTTGTTCTTGACGACCTTCACCCGCACGCGGTTGCCGACTGCCTCGGTGCCCTCCTTGAGGGTCTCGATCCGCCGGATGTCGAGGCGGACGGACGAGTAGAACTTCAGCGCGCGACCGCCGGGCGTCGTCTCCGGCGAGCCGAACATGACCCCGATCTTCTCGCGCAGCTGGTTCGTGAAGATGCAGATCGTGTCGGTGCGGTTGAGTGTCCCGGCGAGCTTTCGCAGGGCCTGGCTCATCAGCCGCGCCTGCAGGCCCACGTGGCTGTCGCCCATCTCCCCCTCGATCTCCGCCTTGGGCGTGAGCGCCGCGACCGAGTCCACGGCGACGATGTCGACGGCTCCCGAGCGGATGAGCAGCTCGGTGATCTCGAGCGCCTGCTCGCCCGTGTCCGGCTGGGAGACGAGCAGCTGGTCGATGTCGACCCCGATCCGCCGTGCGTACGTCGGGTCCATCGAGTGCTCCGCGTCGATGAAGGCGCAGATCCCGCCGCGTCGCTGGGACTCCGCGATCACGTGGTACACGAGGGTGGTCTTGCCCGACGACTCCGGGCCGAAGATCTCGACGATCCGTCCGCGTGGCAGCCCGCCGATCCCGAGCGCCATGTCGAGCGAGAGAGAGCCCGTGGACACCGCCCCGACCGAGACCTGGGCGGCATCGCTCATGCGCATCACCGAGCCCTTGCCGAACTGTCGCTCGATCTGGCCGAGCGCGACGTCGAGCGCTTCCTCCCGGTTCATGCGATTCATCCTCCTGCGGTCAGCGAGACGCGTTCAAGCACCTCGTACCGTGCGCCGGACGGGTGCAGTCGAGAAAGGTAAGCAGCAGCACCGGACGGAACGAATGTTCCCGTCTCGGGGAGCGGCGGGTCGAGGCGCGGTCGCTCGCGGAAGCGAAGCACCGTGACGTGGGCCAGCCACGCGCGCGACTCCGGCCGGTACACGCGGAGCTCGGCGAGCCGCCCGTGGAGGCGCGCCGCGAGCGCTGCTGCCTCGCCGGTGAGGTCGCGGAGGGCGACCATCCCAACGCTGCGCGTCTCGCGCCACGCGACGGGCTCGAAGGCGATGCGTCCCGCGCACGAGGCGGCCTCGCGTAGCGCCTCGATGATCACGTCGAGCTCCGTCGCGGGACGGCTTCCGAGGAAGGCGAGCGTGACGTGCAGGTGCTCCCGGGGGACGACACGTCCGCCCCGGAGGTGCTCCACGCCCCAGCGCTCGAGGACATCCAGTGTGGCGAGCGGCAGCTGGAGCGCGAGGAAGAGCCGCAGACGGTCATCGCCCCCGACGCTACCCGCCGGGGTCATACGTCTTCGTGCCGACTTCGTGTCAGGACACGGCGGGCGAGGTGCAGCGCGGCCACGGTGGCCCGCGACCTGATCGTGTCTCGGTCGGCCGCCAGCGAGAACTCGTGCCCCTTCTCCCCGTCGGGCGCGGAGACGTGGTAGTGGACGAGCCCCACGGGCTTCGCCGGCGTACCGCCGCCAGGCCCCGCGACGCCGGTGACGGCGATGCCGACGTCGACGCCGAGCCGCTCCCGCACGCCGCGCGCCATTGCGGCCGCGACCTCGGCCGAGACAGCGCCGTGCCCGTCGATGAGCTCGGCCGGCACGCCCAGCGCCGCCGTCTTGACCTCGTTCGAGTACGCGACGATTGCGCCCGCGAACGCGTCGCTGGAGCCCGGCACGTCGGTCAGCCTCGCCGCGACGAGGCCGCCCGTGCACGACTCGGCCGTCGCGAGGCGCAGGCCGCGATCCCGGCAGAGCTCGAGGACCAGCTCCGCGATCGTGCGCTCGTCCTCGGTGAACAGATGGCGTCGAAGCGGTTCCCGAAGCGCCTCGGCGACCTCGTCGGCCCGGCTCTCGGCGCCCGGCTCGACCACGAGGTCGACGTGGATCTCGAAGTCCCTTGCGCAGATCGTCGCCTCCACCCCGTCCCCGTCGCCGCCTGCCTCCGCGAGGGCGCGGGCGACGGCCGACTCGCTCGCACCGTAGAAGCGGAGCACTCTCCGGCCGGGGGCACTCGTCCGTGCGAGGACGGACTGGAGCGGGGCGCTCTCGACGGCGGCGGGCCAGAGGCGACGCAGCTCGCCGGGCGGCCCCGGCATCACGACGTACACGCAGCGCCCCGAGGCGAGCACCAGCCCCGGCGCCGTGCCGGCGATCCCCACGACGATCGCGCCCTCCGGAACGGTCGCCTGCTTGGTCACACCGGGGGCGAAGTCGGCATACGGGCGCCCGAGCCGTTCCGCGATCGCGCGCGACACGCCTTCGATGTGCGCCTCGAGCTCGGCGTCGACACGGAGAGGCGTACCCGCGACGCGTGCGACGAGCTCGACGGTGCGATCGTCGTGCGTCGGCCCGAGCCCGCCCGAGACCAGGCAGACGTCCGCGTCGCTTGCCTCTCGCAGCACCGCCTCCAGATCTCCCGGCTCGTCGCCCACGATCATGATCCGCTCCGGCTGGAGGCCCAGCGAGAGCGCCTCCCGCGCGTAGAAGGGGCCGTTGCGGTCGGTTCGCTCGCCGCGCACGAGCTCGCTGCCCGTGACGACGATCGCCGCGCGGGGGCGGTGACTCACCCGCTGACGGCGGTCGCCCCGGACACCGTCAGTCGTCCGCTCGGCTGCAGCGCGTAATGTCTGCCGTCGACCTTGACGACGACGTTCCGTGGGCGAGCGACCGAGAGGTACAGCGCCTTCTTCGTGAAGCGCTGGAGCTGCCCCTTCTCGAGCGTTCCCGTGTACAGCGGCTTGCCGGTCTCGGAGCCGGCGCGAACCTCCATGAACGACGGGCCGCGGACGGCACGGACGCTCAGCGTCACCTGCTGGCGGGTCGACCTCGGCGTGGAGACCGCGGCGGTGCGTGGCGTCGAGGCGTTGACGCCGTCGACCTGGGGATCCTCGTGCCCGCCGAAGCGCCACGCGGCGATGACGAGGGCCGTCACGAGCAGGATCGCCGCGAGGGCCACTCCGACTGTCCCCGTCTCCCGGCGGTCACGCCTCCGCCGCTGTCCTCCCGAGGGGACACGTGAGACGCGCGCGACCCGGGGTGCGCCGGCCCCGTCCTCCCCTCCGACGTAGCGGGAGTTGTACTCCTCGACGTACAGCCGGCCGTCCAGCCCGAGCTCGTCGGCGTAGACCTGGAGGAAACCCTTGGTGTACGCATGACCGGGAAGCTGGTCGAAGCGATCCTCCTCGAGATAGCGCAGGTACTTCGCACGGACCTTGGTCCGCGCCTCCATCTCCTCGAAGCCGAGGTCCTGGCGGATGCGCGCCTCGCGCAGGCTCGAGCCGATCTCGAACACGAGCGGCCAGTCTAGTCGTCATCCGGAGCCGGCGGACGGCGACGGGCAACCCGCGGGATCGGCGTTTTCCGCTCCTAGCGCTCGCCGAGATAGGTGAGGATCCCGTAGACCGCGACGGCGACGAGGGCGGTCGCGCCCAGGGCGATGCCGAGGACGCCGAGCGCCCGGCCGAACCTCGCCGTGCGACGTCCGCCGGCCCGTCCGAGGCGCATGTCGTCGTGCCTGAGGGCGCCACGCGCGAGGCCGATCGCGAGGCCACCGAGGAGCACGGCGATGGGGATCGCGAACCCCGCGTGCAGCAGCTCGTACGACTCCGAGTACCGCGTTGCGAGGATCGCGACGGGCATGGTCGCCCCCGCCAGCAGCCCCACGATCACGGCCGCGACCGCCCGGCCGTTCCCGGCCGTCCGCGCCTCCGAGCCCGTCGCCGCCACCGCCGCCACTACTGCTTCCTGTACGGCCTGCCGACCGCCGCGGGCGGGATCGAGCGCCCGATCACGCCTGCGACCGCGATCAGCGTGAGCACATAGGGCAGGGCCTGGAACAGGACCGCGGCGGACTGGGAGTACTCGGGCAGTCTCTGCGCGAGCGCGCTCGAGAAGCCGAACAGGAGGCACGCTGCGGCCAGACCGAACGGGCGCCAGTTCCCGAAGATGAGCGCCGCCAGCGCGATGAAGCCACGACCGGCGGTCATGTTCTCGTTGAACGAGTTGACGAAGCCGATCGAGAGGTAGGCGCCGCCCGCGGCGGCGAACATCCCCGAGAGAGTCACGGCGCCGTAGCGGACCATGTAGACGTTGATCCCGACCGTGTCGGCGGCCTTCGGATGCTCGCCGCACGCGCGGATGCGCAGGCCGATCGGCGTCTTGAACATGATCGCCCAGGTCAGCGGCACGAGCGCGATCGCGATCCAGATCATCAGGTTCAGCTGGCCGAAGATCGGCCCCAGGAACGTGACGTCGTCGATGAAGCCGAGCTTCACGTCCGGGATGCTCTCGATGTCGGTCGGCGTGCCCTCGGTCCCGTAGATGTCGATGAACAGGTAGCCGGTCACCCCGACCGCGAGGAAGTTGATCGCCGTCCCGCTGACGATCTGATCGGCGCCGAGGTGGATCGCAAAGAACGCGTGCACGAGCGCAGCGACCCCTCCGGATGCGATCCCGACGAGCAGCCCGAGCCACCACGAGTCGAGCTTGTCGGCGCCCATGATCCCGAAGAAGGCGCCCATCAGCATCATCCCCTCGAGGCCGATGTTGACGACGCCCGACCGCTCGGAGAACATCCCGCCCAGCGCCGCGAACGCGAGGGGGGTCGCGAACCTCAGCATCGCCGCGAACAGCGCCGACCAGACGACGACGCTCTCGAGCTTCCCGACCCCGGAGACCGTCGCGAGGTAGGCCAGGACGAAGCCGAACAGCCCGGCTGCCACGGCGAACGCGCCGAAGCGCCGCTCCCCGCGAATCGCGACGCCGACGCCGAGCATGACCGCGATGAGCGCAAGGACGACGCTCGGTACGAGCGAGCGGATCGTGAGCGGAGGCAGCGCGAGCCATGCCGCGAGCAGCCCGATTGCGATCCCCAGCCACGCCACGCGGCGAAGTCCCTGGGGCAGCCGGGCGGCGATCGGAACCGCGAGGCTCGTCATGCGAGGGCCCGCCTCCGCAGCCGGCGGAGCAGCCACAGGATCACGATGTCCGCGCCGACGAAGAGCACCACGAGACCCTGGATCAGGAGCGTCAGATTCGACGCGAGCTCGGGCTGGAAGATCTCGGGGTCGAGGTTGCGCGTCGACGTCCCCGTCACGAGGGAGCCGAACAGGAGCGCCGAGAAGAACACCCCGATGGCCGTGTTGCGCCCGAGCAGCGCGACCGCGATCCCGATGAAGCCGAGCTGGCTCGTCTGGATATCTCCCGTCGAGAGGCGGAACTGCCAGCCGAGGATGTCGATCGCGCCTGCCAGCCCCGCGAACGCGCCCGAGATCGCCATCGCGAGGAAGTAGTTCCGCGCGACACTGATTCCCCCGTACCGCGCCGCCTCCGGGTTGAAGCCGACCGCCTTCACGCCGTAGCCGAGGGTCGTCCGGTTGAGGATCACCCAGTACGCCACGAGCGCGGCGATCGCCACGAAGAAGCCGATGTGAAGACCCTGCAGCAGCGGGTCGCCCCAGAGGATCGGCAGCCTCGCCTGCTCGAGGATGTCGTTGGAGAACGGCACCGACGCCTGCGTGTCGTTCTGGAGCGGGCCTCCGACGCCGAACAGGAACGAGCCCGTCCAGATGACGATCCAGTTGAGCATGATCGTCGTGATGACCTCGTGGGCGCCGACGGTCGCCTTGAGGAACCCGGCGATCCCGGCCAGCATGGCCCCGGCGAGGGTCCCGACGACGACCGCGAGCATGATGTGCCAGAACGCGCCCATCCCCTCGAACGACGTCCCGATCCACACGGCGAGAATCGAACCGGACAGGTACTGCCCCTGGCCGCCGATGTTGAACATGCCGCACCGGAACGCGAACGCGACGGCGAGGCCCGTGAGGATCAGGGTCGTCGTGACGATCAGCGTCTGCTGGAGGTTCACCGCGGCGAGCGACTCGACATCGTCGACGTTCCACGGGAACGGGACCGTCGCGTCGCTCCACGGGAGCCCGATCCGGTGGTTTCCGATCTCGAAGAACCACGACCAGCCGGCGCCCTCGAAGATCGCACGATAGGTCGTCACCGGGTTCTTCCCCGTCGTCACGAGGACGACGAGACCGCCGACGAAGAACGCGAGCACCGTCGTCAGGAGCGGCGCAAGGATCCCTTCCGCGCGCTGCGCGACGCTGTATCGCTCGACGAAGGACTGCCGTACCTCGGGGCCCAGACCCGACGGGTCGACGCCGTCCGGCGGCGTCGGGGGCGCGACGTCGCTCACGCAGCCTCTACCTTTCGACCGCCGCCCGTCATCGCGATGCCGAGCTCCTCCTCGGTCGCGGTCGGCGGGAACTCGCCGACGATCTCGCCCTCGTACATCACGAGCACCCGATCGGAGAGGGAGAGGATCTCCTCGAGCTCGAGCGACACGAGGAGGACGCCCCGCCCCTCGTCCCGCTCTTCGACGATCCGGCGATGGACGAACTCGATGGCGCCCACGTCGAGGCCACGGGTCGGCTGCGCGGCGATCAGCACCTTGGGATCGCGGTCGATCTCGCGCGCCAGGACGACCTTCTGCTGGTTCCCTCCCGAGAGCGCCCCGGCCCTGGTCTCCGGCCCCCCGCCACGCACGTCGAACTCGCGGATCAGCCGGGCGGCCCGCTCGAGCAGGCGACGGGGGTACAGCCAGCCGAAGCGCGAGGCCGGCGGGCTGCCGAAGTCGTGGATCGCGAGGTTCTCCGCGATCGAGAACTCGAGCACGAGGCCGCGGCGCTGCCGATCCTCCGGCACGTGCCCGAGCCCGGCGTCGAAGTGGCCCTGGACGTCGCGCGAGGTGATGTCGACGCCCTCGACCTTGACCGTGCCGCTCGCCAGGCTACGAAGTCCGGTCATCGCGTCGATCAGCTCCGTCTGGCCGTTCCCGTCGATGCCGGCGAGCCCGAGGATCTCGCCGCCGTGCACCGTGAACGAGACCCCTCGCACCTTCTCGATCCCGCGGTCGTCGAGCACGTGGAGGCCATTCACCTCGAGCAGCGGGGCCGTCGGCTTCGCAGCGCTCTTGTCGACGCGGAGCAGGACGTCGCGGCCCACCATCAGCCGAGCGAGGCTCGCCTCCGTGGCTCCCTCGGCGGGCAGCGTCTCGATCAGCTTCCCGCGGCGCAGGACGGTGATCCGGTCGGCGACCTCGGCGACCTCGTTCAGCTTGTGGCTGATGAAGACGATCGACGTGCCCTGCGAGGTCAGCTCCCTGATGATCTGGAACAGCTCTCCGGCCTCCTGCGGCGTCAGGACGGCGGTCGGCTCGTCGAGCGCCAGGATCTCGGCGTTCCGGTAGAGCGCCTTGAGGATCTCGACCCGCTGCTGCTGGCCGACGGTGATGTCCTGGACGCGGGCGCGCGGGTCGACGGCGAGCCCGAAGCGCTCCGAGAGCTCGCCGACGCGTCGCTCCGCCGCGCGGATGTCGAGCAGCACGCCCTCCCGCGTGGGCTCCGACGCGAGCACGATGTTCTCGGCGACGGTCATCACCGGGATGAGCATGAAGTGCTGGTGCACCATCCCGACCCCGGCGTCGATGGCGGCACGCGGAGAGCCGAGCTCAACCGTGCGGCCCTTGATCCTGATCTCGCCCTCGTCCGGGTGGTAGAGGCCGTACAGGATGTTCATGAGCGTCGACTTGCCGGCCCCGTTCTCCCCGAGGAGAGCGTGGACCTCGCCCTCACGGAGGTCGAAGCTGACGTCGTCGTTCGCGACGATGCCCGGGAAGCGCTTCGTGATGTGCTCCATCTCGAGGACGACGGGGCGCTCGGCGGACATTGCGCGCGATCATATGCGGCGCAGCGGGCGAAGTGCCCGGCGTGCGTCGCAAGGCGGGGGTTCCGCTACTCGCGCGGGATGTCGATGTCGCCCGCGGCGATGTCGTCCGCGACTGACTCGAGCTCGTCGATCAGCGCGTCGCGATCGGGCGCGTCGGAGCTCACCTCGCCGAACCCGACCCCGCCGCTCGCGACGTCGAAGAGCGTGTCGCCGCCACCCTCGAACGTGCCGTCGATGACGTCCTGCACCGTCTCGAACACGGCGACGTCGACCTTCTTCGTCGCGCTCGTGAGGATGTGCGTGCCGAGGTAGCCCTGGTCGGCGTCGACGCCGATCCCCCATACGCTCTGCTCCTTCGCGGCCTGCAGCGCGCCGAGCCCGCAGCCGCCGGCCGCGGCGAACACGACGTCCGACCCCCGCGAGATCTGGTTGAGCGCGATCTCCTTGCACTTCGCCTGGTCGACGAAGTCCTGCGAGTACGCCTCGACGACGCGAACGTCGGGATCGGTCGCCGTCGCTCCCGCCTCGTAGCCGGCGAGGAACGCGACGACGGCGGGCACGTCCTGGCCGCCCACCGCGCTCACCGATGAGCCCTCGCCGACGGTGGCCGCGGCGACGCCGGCGAGGTAGCCCGCCTCCTGCTCCGCGAAGACGAGCCCGCGTGCGTTCATCGGAGCACCCTTGAGGGCCGCCCACGGGAAGTCGATGATCGCGAAGTTCGTGTCCGGGAACTGCCCGGCGACCGTCGCCAGAGCGTCGCCCATCAGGAAGCCGTTCCCGATCACGAGGTCGTAGCCGTCGCGCGCCGCGCGCGTCAGGTTCGGGACGTAGTCGTTGGCGGCCCTCGAGATGAAGACACGCCCTTCTACCCCGAGGTCGTCCTCGGCGCGCTGGAGGCCCTCGTTCGCGAGGGCGTTGAAGCCGCGGTCGTTGAGGCCGCCCAGATCCGTGACGACGGCGACACGGAGGTCGGAGCCTTCCGCCTCGCCGCCTCCCTCGTCCCCGCCGCAGGCGGACACGAGCAGCGCGAGCACGCCAACCACGCACAATGGCGCAAGCCTCACCGCACGCATTCCGGGGCTCTTACCCCCTGCACGCGATCCCGAAACACAACGGGCGGGCCCGGGGCCCGCCCGTTCATGCCGTGCCTAGCGCGTCCTACTTGATCGGCGCCCTGACCTTGCCGCCTGCGATCTGCCTGGAGACCGCGTTCAGCTTCGCGATCAATGCCGCGCGCTGGGGGGCCCTGGCGCTGACCTTGCCGTAGCCGACGCCACCGTTCTTGACGGTGAAGACGCCGTCGACGCCGCCCTTGAACTGGTTGTTGACGGCCTGGCGCGCGGTCGTGAACACCGCGAGGTCGACCTTCTTGGTCGCGCTCGTCAGGATGTGCGGGCCGAGGTAGGCCTGGTCGGCGTCGACGCCGATCCCCCACACGCCCTGCTCCTTCGCCGCCTGCAGCGCGCCGAGTCCGCAGCCGCCGGCCGCGGCGAACACGACCTGGGAGCCCTGCGAGATCTGGTTGAGCGCGAGCTCCTTGCACTTCGCCTGGTCGACGAACTCCTGGGAATAGCCCGAGAGCACCTTCGTCTTGGCGAACGTCTTCTTCGCACCGGCCCGGTAACCGGCGAGGAACGCGACAACGGCGGGGACGTCCTGACCGCCGACCGAGCTCACCGTACCGCCCTTGGTGACGGTCGCGGCCGCGACGCCGGCGAGGTACCCGGCCTCGGCCTCCTTGAAGACCAGCCCGCGGACGTTCTTCGGCTTGCCCTTGAGGGCGACCCACGGGAAGTCGATGATCGCGAACTTGGTGTCCGGGAAGCGCCTCGCGACGGCGGCCGTCGCGTCGCCCATCAGGAACCCGTTCGCGATCACGAGGTCGTAGCCGCCACGTGCGGCAGCAGACAGGTTCGGGATGTAGTCGGCTGCGGTCTCCGAGATATACACGCGAGTTCCCACGCCGAGCTTCGACTTTGCTTCCTTGAGGCCCTTGGCGGCCAGCGCATTGAAGCCCTTGTCGTTCAGGCCTCCGATGTCGGTCACGACGGCGACCTTGAGCGTCGTCGCCTGGCCCTTGGCCGGCTTCGCCGAGCCGATAGAGGCGACGGTCAGCGCGGACACCGCGACGAGCGCGAGCGACGCGAGGACCATCCATTTACGAATCGACACGTACCCTCCTTGATGGTGCTTTTGACGGAGCCTCCCGCCTTTGTGACGCGGGATTCAACCCGAAGTTGGACCGAAGCCGCAACCGCTGCAGACTAGTCGCTCCCGGGGCTCGAGGTTGTTAGGAATCGGGTCGGGACTCGCACCGCAGGTGCCTGTCCCCCGCGAGCGTCACGGGGTCAATCCGCTACGGGGACAGACCCCGGTACGGAGGTGAGCTGGTGCTCCTCGAGGAGCACTCGGCGCGGCTTCGACCCCTCGTACCCCGAGATGATCGCCCGGCGCTCGAGCATGTCGATCAGCCGACCCGCGCGGGTGTAGCCGACGCGCAGCCGGCGCTGGAGGAGCGAGACGGAGGCGGTCTGGGTCTGGACGACGATCTCGATCGCCCTGTCGAGCAGGGGATCCTCGTCGGGGTCGAAGTCGAGGTCGCCGTCACCATCGTCGGGCGTGGCGCCCTCGGGCATCGCGAGCAGCGTCTCGTCGAGCTCCTGACCGCGCTGCGCACGCGCCTGCTCGACGATCAGCGCGATCTCCTCCTCGGTCACGAAGGCCCCCTGGACCCGCTGGAGACGCGAGGTCCCGAGCGGCTTGAAGAGCATGTCGCCCTGGCCGAGCAGGCTCTCCGCACCGGCACCGTCGAGGATCACGCGGGAGTCGGTCTGGCTCGAGACGGCGAACGCGATACGGCTCGGCACGTTCGCCTTGATCATCCCCGTGATCACGTCGACGGAGGGGCGCTGCGTCGCGAGCACGAGGTGGATGCCGACCGCGCGGGACTTCTGGGCGAGCCGGATGATCGCGTCCTCGACCGCCTGCGGCGAGATCATCATCAGGTCGGCGAGCTCGTCGATCACGACGAGCAGGTACGGCAGCGGGTCCTCCCCACGCGCCCGGAAGGCGCGGTTCGCCTCGGGCAGGTTCCTGGCCCGGACGATCGAGAGCCGTTCGTAGCGACGCTCCATCTCCGCCACGACGTTGTGCAGGACTGCGGATGCCTCCTTCGGGCTCGACACGACCGGCGTCAGGAGGTGCGGGATCGACTCGTAGAAGTTGAGCTCGATCCGCTTCGGGTCGATCAGGATCATCCGGACGTCGTCCGGGGTGGCGCGGAGCAGGATCGACGTGAGCAGCGTGTTGATGCAGCCCGACTTTCCCGAGCCCGTCGTGCCCGCGATCAGAAGGTGCGGCATCCGCGCGAGGTCGGTCCACACCGCGTTCCCCGAGATGTCCTTGCCGAGCCAGACGGACAGTGGGCTCGCCGACCCGGGCAGGTCCTCGAAGATGTCTCCGAGGGTCACCATGCGCGGCGCGAGGTTCGGGACCTCGACGCCGACGGCCTGCTTGCCGGGGATCGGAGCCAGGATGCGGATCTCCGTCGTCGCGAGCGCGTAGGAGAGGTCGTCCTTGAGCCCTGCGACCTTCGAGACCTTCGTCCCCGGGGCGAGCTGCAGCTCGTAGCGGACGACGCGTGGCCCCGCGATCGTCCCCACCACGGTCGCCTCGACGCCGAAGTGCGCGAGCGTCTGCACGAGCACCTGCGCGGTGCGGGCGCTGACATCGGCCGAGTCGGCCCGACTCGGCGGGCTCGGCTTCAGCAGCGAGCGGTCGGGGAGCCGGTACTCGACTGCGCTCGCCGGCGCGTCGAACACGAGCGCACCGTCGTCGGTGGTCGGCTCGTCCTCGTCGGGCTCGGGATGCAGGAGCGGCGGCGGCCCCGATGACAGCGGGCCCGACGCGACCACGTCGGGAAAGGCCTCCATCCCGTCGATCGGCACGGGTCCGGGCCTGCCCGTGGGCTGCCCGAGCGCCGGCAGCTGGTCGGCCGAGGACTCGGAATCGCTCCAGTCGGCCCACTCGATGCTCTCGATCGAGCGGCGGGCCGCGCTCCCTGCCTGCCGGACGGCGTGCCCCGAGCGCCGCAGCACGGCGCCCGCCGACGCGCCCGTGACGAGCAGCACCCCGGCCAGGAGGAGCGCGACGCCGACGATCAGCGCCCCCCCGCCGCCGAGCACCCTTGCCAGGCCGCCGCCGAGCGCACCACCGACGGCGCCTCCGTGCTCCTCGCCGAGCGTGACCATCAGCCCGACCAGCCCGACTGCGATCCCGGTGCGGAACGGGCGCAGGTCGACGAGCGCGCTGCGGACGAGCATCAGCCCGCCGATCCCGAGCAGCGCGAGCGGAACGAGCGGAGCCGCCGAGCCGAGCGCGGAGCGCAGCCAGTCGGACAGGTGCGCGCCGACCCGTCCCCCGTCCCACCCGAGCCAGAGGACGGTCGCCAGCACGAGACCCACGGCGACGAGACCGAGCCCCCAGAGCTCGGGGCGGTGATGCCCTCGCTGGCGCTTCGCGCGCTTGCGGACGCGGGCAGGGCTGCGCGGCTTGCGCGTCCGCGCAGGCGCAGCGCGCTTCTTCCTCGTGGCCATGGGCTTGCTGCTTCTCCGCAGCCCGGCCGTCTCCTCTCGCGGGATCCTCCCTGGTCTCAGCCGGCTCGCACCCGGGCCTCCTCGACGATGGCCTCGGCCTCCGAGCGGTTCCCGAACCCGCGGGTCTCGACCTTCTCCGCCTCGAGGTCCTTGTAGACCTGGAAGAAGTGCTCGATCTCGTTGCGGAGCTCGGGGGGAATGTCGTGGACGTCGTGGATCCGCATCCACGCCGGGTCCTTCAGCGGGACGCAGAGGATCTTCTCGTCCGGTCCCTTGGCGTCCGTCATGTGGAACACACCGACGACGCGCGCGGGGATACGGCACCCCGGGAACGTCGGCTCGCCCACCAGGCAGAGCGCGTCGAGCGGATCGCCGTCCTCGCCGAGCGTCCCTTCCACGAACCCGTAGTCCGCCGGGTACGTCATCGACGTGAAGAGGCGGCGGTCGAGGACGAGGTGACCGGTCTCCGCGTCGAGCTCGTACTTGTTCCGTGAGCCGGACGGCACCTCGACGAAGACCAAGACGTCTGCCACGACCTCAACGCTACCGCTCGGGTCAGCGAGGGTCGCGACCGCGACAGCGGCCGCTTCGGGAGCTACCCTGGCGCGGGCGGGGGATCGACCCGTGGAGTCCGTTGCGGACTCCGCTCAGCGGGCTGGTAATCGCGCCAGTCGCTCGACCAGCAGGTCGAAGAACGCGTCTGTGTCGAGGTCGACGCCGACGTGGGCGTTCGCCGGGCGACCCGTACGGAGCCAGAGGTCGACCACGGTCCGGCCGCGGCAGAGCTCCGACTCCAGCTCCACCTCGACGTTCCTCGGCTTCGTCCCGACCAGGCCCGGCCGGAGGAGGTGCGCCACCGCGACCGCGTCGTGGATCGGCGCCCCGTCCCAGCCGTACGTCTCGCGGTGGTAGACGGCGAAGAAGTCGACCAGCTCGGCGACGAACACGCCGATCGACCCTGCGCCCCGGAGCCGCCGCTGGACGTCGGCGCCCGTGACGGCCCTGTGCGTCACGTCGAGCCCGATCATCGTCACGTCGACCTCGGCGTGGAGCACTGCCTGCGCCGCTTCGGGGTCGGCCCAGACGTTGAACTCGGCCGCCGGGGTCATGTTCCCCTCGGCGATCGCACCGCCCATCAGCACGATCCGCTCGATCCCCGTGGTCCCGTGCTCGTCGAGATAGCGCGCGACGTTCGTCAACGGTCCGGTCGGGACGAGCGTGACAGTGCCCGCGGCGTCGGCGATCGCGCCGGCCATCCATTCCACGGCGTCCCTGGAGATCGGCTCTGCGCTCGGCGGCGGCAGCGTGGGGCCGTCGAGGCCGCTCTCCCCGTGCACGTGGGCGGCGACGACCAGCTCCCGCTCGAGGGGCCTGTCCGCGCCGGCCGCGACCGGCACGTCCGGGCGGCCCGCGAGCTCGAGCACGCGGATGGCGTTGGCGGTGGTCTTCTCGAGCGTCTGGTTGCCGTAGGTCGTTGTCACACCGAGCAGCTCGAGCTCAGGGCTGGCGAGGGCGAGCAGCAGCGCGACGGCGTCGTCGTGGCCGGGGTCGCAGTCGAGGATGATCGGTGTCGCCATGGCGTCGTGCAGGGGCGAGGTATATCGCGGCGCTACGAGCCGGTGTCGAGGATGGCGTCGACCTCCGACGCGGCCGGCAGCGAAGGCTGGGCGCCGAAGCGTGACGCGGCCAGCGCTCCCGCGGCGCAGGCCCGGGCGAGGGCATCGTCCTGGGCGCGACCCTCGAGCAGCGACACCAGCAGGCAGGCCGTGAATGCGTCGCCGGCGGCCGTCCCGTCCACCGCGTCGACGGGCGGAGGCGCTGCGCGCGCGACCTCCGCTCCGTCGTCCAGCAGCACCGCCCCTTCGGCCCCGAGCGTCAATGCGACGAGGCCGTCGCGCCTGACCAGCGTCTCGAGCTCGTGGCGGTTGACGACCGTGAGGTCGGCGTCGACGGAGACCGGCCGCGCCGGCGCCGCGTTCAGGCAGAAGAGCCCGGTGCACTCCTCCCATGCCGAGAGCACCGCGGCGTCGGGGATCTCGAGCTGACACAGGACGGCGTCGTGGGGAGGAAGCTCCCGAGGGGCGAGCACGGCGTTCGCGCCCGCTGCGACCGAGATCGTCGTCTCGCCGTCGGCGTCGACCTGGATCAGGGCGACGCCGGTCGCGTCGTCGTCGCTCTCCTGGAGCTGGAGCGCCACGCCCGCCTCGCGCAGCCCGGCGAGCGCCTCCTCCGCGATCGGGTCGCGGCCGACCGAGGCCAAGAGGGTCACCTCCGCGCCGAGTCGTGCGCACGCGACCGCCTGATTGCCGCCCTTGCCGCCGGGGACACGGGCGAACGTCCCGCCGCCCACGGTCTCCCCCGCCCGCGGCAGGCGCGCAATGCGCACGACGAGGTCGAGGTTGACGGAGCCGACGACGACGATGCGGGGTGCATCCGCCACCTTGCCATCCTCTCACCCACGGCGTCACGCGGAAGACCGGGCGCTCGCGCGTGGCGCTCGACGGCCGGAGCCGACGGCATCGTGCACCGCGCCGAGGAGGGGGCCGGGGGACCGGGGCGTTCCCCCGTTCCCGTCCTCTAGGCGGCGAGCGCCCGGAGGTCGTCGACCGTCGCCCCGAGCAGCGTGTCGCGCAGGTCGAAGAGTCCCGCCCAGAGCGACGAGCGGTCCGGGACGGCCTCCAGGCGGGCCGCGTCCTCGAGGCCCTGGAGCGCCCGAACGAGCACGGCGAGCTCGAGGTACACCGCCGCTGTGCGGTTCGGGCAGGCTGTCACGCCTGCGCGCTCGAGCACGGGACGCCACTCCACGAGCTCGCCTGCGCCCGGCCCTCCGTACCACGACCGGCCCTCGGCGCGGTCGGGCTCGAGCTCGACCAGGTACGCCGAGAGCGGCGTATCGAGACCGGCGAGAGCGGTCTCGACGCGGTCGGCTGCGTGACGGAACGCCGCCCGACGGGCGCCCGGGGTCGCGGGGACGGCGTCACCTCTCCCCCACCTCTCCAGCAGCCGGCAGAAGGCGATCGCCGCGGCCTCGCACGCCCGCAGCTGGCCCACCAGCCGCCGAACGTTGGCCGGCGTGGAGCCGTTCGCCTCGATCACGTCCGCCCAGTCGGTCATCGCTCGGCCCATCAGACCTCGATCACCACCGGCAGGATCATGGGGCGGCGCCGGGTGCGCTCGTAGACGACCTGGCCGATGCCGTCGTGGATGTGCTCCTGGAGGAGCTTGATCTCGGTCACGCCGTTCCCGGCGAGGTCGCGGACGATGCGGTCAGCCTCGTCGCGGAGGTCGCCGATCAGCTCCTCGTCCTCGCCCACGCCGCGCGCGATCAGCTCGGACGGGGCGATCTCTCCGCCTCCGCCGTCGGTGAGCGCCACGGTCGTCACGATGATCAGCACACCGTCCTCTGACAGCCGGCGGCGGTCGCGGAGCGCGACGTCCTCCACGTCGCCGACCCCGAGCCCGTCGACGAACGTGACGCCCGCGTCGATGCGATCGACGATCCGCGCGCCGTCCGGGGTGAGCTCGACGACGGAGCCGTTCTCGCCGAGCAGGATGTCCTCGTCGCGCACGCCGGCCTCGCTCGCCAGCCGGGCGTGGGCAGCGAGCATCCGGTACTCGCCGTGGATCGGCATCACCGCCTTCGGGCGGACGAGCGAGAGGAGCGTGCGCAGCTCCTCGGAGCACGCGTGGCCCGAGACATGGACGGGCGCGATCTCCTGGTGGAGCACCTCCGCGCCCAGCCGGGCGAGCCTGTTGATCGAGTCGTGCACGCGGAGCTCGTTCCCCGGGACCGGCTTCGCGGAGATGATCACGGTGTCCCCCCGCTCGACCTCGATGTTCTGGTGGTCCCCGTAGGCGATGCGCGTGAGCGCGGACATCGGCTCCCCCTGGCTGCCGGTGCAGAGGATGAGCACCTCGTCGCGCGGGAGGTCCATCGCCTCCTTCGGCGAGACGATCGCGTCGTCCGGGAGGTCGACGTAGCCCAGGCTCCGGGCGATGTTCATGTTCTTCCGCATCGACCTCCCCACGACGGCGACCTTGCGCCCGTTCGCGATCGCCACCTCTGCCGCCTGCTGCACGCGATGGATGTTGGAGGCGAACGAGGCGACCACGATCCTCCCGGTGCGCAGCGGGATCAGCTGGCGGAACGCCTCGCCGACGAGTCGCTCCGACCCGGTCATCCCGGGCCGCTCGGCGTTCGTCGAGTCCCCGAGCAGCAGGCCGACGCCACGGTTGCCGAGCGCGGCGAGCGCGCCGACGTCCGTCTTGAGGCCGTCGACCGGCGTGTGGTCGAGCTTCCAGTCGCCGGTGTGCAGCACGCGTCCGGCAGGCGTCTCGACCACCAGCGCCATGGCGTCCGGGATCGAGTGCGCCATGCGGACGAACTCGAGCCCGTACGGCCCGACCTGCATCGACCCGCCTCCCGGCCCGACCTCCGTGAGCTCCGTCGCGGAGCCGAGCTTGTGCTCGTCGAGCTTCGACTTGACGAGGCCGAGCGTCAGCCTGGTGCCGAGGACCTGGTCGACCTCGACCTCCCGCAGCACGTAGGGAAGCGCGCCGACGTGATCCTCGTGGGCGTGCGTGAGCACGATCGCGCGCAGCGGCTTCCCGAGGAGGTACGAGAAGTCGGGGAGCACGAGGTCGACGCCGAAATGCTCGTCGCGGGGGAATGCGAGCCCTGCGTCGACCACGATTCGCTCGTCGCCGTACTCGAACACGGTCATGTTCTTGCCGACCTCGCCGAGGCCGCCGAGAGGGATGATCCTGAGGGCGCTCACGGACGGAGTCTACGGACGGTGCTCGACGGCGAGACCGTGAGGGCTACGCGGCGAGTGCGCCGACGAGCCCGAGCTGCTCGAGGCAGCTGCGGATCCGGGTGGTCTCCGCCTCGTCGGCCTCGACGAGCGGCAGCCGCAGGCCGCCGACCTCGTGGCCGAGAAGCTGGAGCGCCTTCTTGATCGCGATGGGGTTCGTCTGCACGCGGAGGATCTCGATCGCCGGGCGGAGCTCCTGGTCGAGCGCGTGTGCGCGCTCGACGTCGCCGGAGCGGTAGCTCGCGACAAGCTCCCTGACGCGCGGGCCGACGACGTGCGTGTGGACGCAGATGCCCCCCAGGCCGCCCACCTCGAGGAACGGGAGGACGAGGTCGTCGTCGCCGGCATAGAGGTCGAGCCCGCAGGAGACGACGTGGCGCGCCGCGTCGATGCTCGGCTTCGCCTGCTTCACGGCCCGGACGTTGTCGATCTCCGCGAGCCGCGAGATCGTCTCCGGCTCCGCGTCGACGACCACCCGCGACGGGATGTCGTAGAACACGATCGGCCGGTCGGTCGCGGCAGCGACGGCCTCGACGTGGGCCACGATGCCCCGCTGCGGAGGCCGGTTGTAGTACGGCGTCACGACGAGGAACCCGTCGACGCCGATCGCGTGGGCTCGCTCGGTGAGGTGGATCGAGTGGGCGGTCGCATACGTGCCGGTTCCCGCGATCACGGTGCCGCGGCCGCCGACCGCGTCGACGGCGGCTGCATAGAGCGACATCCGCTCGTCGTCGGAGAGGGTAGGGGACTCCCCGGTGGTGCCCGTGACGACGACGCCGTCGGAGCCGTTCTCGAGCAGGAACTCGCAGAGCGAGCGGAACACCTCGAGGTCGACCGAGCCGTCCTCGCGGAAGGGCGTCACCACCGCCGTCAGGATCTCGCCCAGCACCGCCCGAATTGTACTCGTCCCGGTTTCGGGTAAGGATCCCGCCGTCGTGCAGGAAACCCGCAGAACGGAGGCGTGATGCTCAAGGAGTTCAAGGACTTCCTGATGAAGGGCAACATCGTCGACCTGGCGGTCGCGTTCGTCCTGGGCGTCGCGTTCGGCGCCCTCGTCAACTCTCTCGTCAACAACCTGGTGATGCCGATCATCGCGATGATCATCGGCAAGCCGGACTTCTCGAACCTCACGTTCACGATCAACGACGCCGTCTTCCGCTACGGCGCCTTCATCACCGACCTGATCACCTTCGTGGCGACCGCGGCGGCGATCTTCTTCTTCGTCGTCAAGCCGGTTGGCGCCGTGATGGCACGCATGGCCAAGCCGGACGAGGAGGAGGTCACGGACGAGGAGCGGCGCCACCAGGAGCTGCTCGCAGCCCTCAGGGCGCGCTGAGCACCTATCACCCGGCTCCGCGCGTCGCGAGGCGCGCGGAGCCTATTCCTCGAGGAGCGCCTCCAGCCCGACGGTGAGCCCGGGTGGGAGCGAGCGCACAGCCTCGATCGCGCGCAGCACGCCCGGCACGAAGGCCTCGCGCGACGTGGTGTCGTGGCGGATGGTGAGCGTCTCCCCCGGCCCACCCAGGATCACCTCCTGGTGCGCGACGAGGCCGGGGAGCCGAACGGAGTGGATCGGCACGTCGCCGCCCATCCGTGCCGCGGTCGCCCTGGCCGTCCCGGACGGCGCGTCGCGCTTCGTGTCCGCGTGGAGCTCGACGATCTCCGCGCGCGGGAGCGCACGGGCTGCCTCCTCGGCGAAGCGCATCATCAGCACCGCCCCGAGGGCGAAGTTCGGCGCATAGATGCACGGCACCCCTGCGGCACGCGCCCTCCGGTCGAGCGCCTCCACGTCGAAGCCGCTCGTGCCGATCACGAGCGGGACACCCGACGCGAGGCATCGCTCCGCGTTGCCGGGCACCGCGTCGGGCCGCGTGAAGTCGACGGCGACGTCGCATCCCTCCGGGCCGCCGGAGCGGGCGTCGACGACCTCGTGCCCCGCCCGCTCGAGCGCAGGCCCCAGGACCGAGCCGACCTTGCCCGTGGCGCCGAAGAGGCAGACCTTCATGCCCGTTCGCCGAGCGCCGGGTTGACCCGCGCGATCGCGGCCCGAAACCGGGTCTCGCGCGGCCCGATGCCGGCGGCCGAGAGGCGCTCGAGCGCGAACAGCGACGCCGCGGCCTCGGTCACGTCCTCCTCGGTCACCGCCCTCACGCGCCGGATCGTCTCGTCGACGGAGACGAGCTCCACGTCGGTGATGAGCGCCCTCCCGAGCCTGGTCATCCGGTTGGACGTGCTCTCGAGCGAGAGGAGCAGCCGTCCCTCGAGGTTCTCCTTCGCCCGCTCGAGCTCGCCGGGACGCAGGTTGCCGCTCGCGACGTCCACGAGCTCGTCGGCCGTCACGGCCAGGCACTCCGCGAGGTTCTCCTCGCGGGTCCCGACGTAGACACCGACCTGGCCCGTCTCCGCGTACTGCGAGCCGTACGTGTAGACGCTGTAGGCCATGCCGCGCTTCTCGCGGATCTCCTGGAACAGGCGCGAGGAGGCCGATCCGCCGAGGATCGCGTCGAGCAGCGAGACGGCGTAGCGGCGCTCGTCGTCGCGCGCGATCCCCGGCCCGGCGAGGACGACGTGGTACTGCTCCGTGCGCCGGCGCAGGAAGCGGTAGCCGGGCTTCGGCACCCGCGCGAGCAGCGAGCGACGCACGCGTGAGTCGCCGTTCCGACTCCCCCGACGCGCGGCGAACAGGTCGACGAGCCGGTCGTGGGACACGTGCCCCGACGCGGCGAGCACCACGTTGGGCCCGACGTAGGCGCCGCCGTGATAGGAGCGCAGCGCCCGCGGCGAGACCTTTGCGATCACCTCGGCGCGTCCGATCACGGGCCGTCCCAGGGGATGCGACCCGAACACGGCCTCGGCGGCGAGGTCGTGGACGAGGTCCTGCGGGTTGTCGTCGACCATCGCGATCTCCTCGAGCACCACCTCCCGCTCGCTGTCCACGTCGTCGAACGAGGGGGCGAAGACCATGTCCGTCATCGCATCGAGCGCCTGTTCGACCCGATCGTCCGGGATCCGCGTGTAGACGACGGTCGTCTCCCGCGATGTCGCCGCGTTGAGCTCGCCCCCCATCGCGTCGAAGAGCTCGGCGATGTCCTGGGCGCTGTAGCGCGAGGAGCCCTTGAACAGCAGGTGCTCGATGAAGTGCGAGACTCCCGCGCGGGAGGAGGGCTCGTCACGCGACCCGGTCGCGATCCAGAGCCCGAGCGCCGCCGAGCGGACGCCCCGGAGCGGCTCGGTTGCGATTCGCTCCCCGCCCGGCAGGGTTGTGATCTCGGGCTCGCGCACGGCGCGGATCGTATCGTCGGCATCTCACGCGGCCCGTCGTTGCGTGCTGCGATCCGAGGATCACCCGAAATGGGGCGCAGCACCCGCGGGGATCGGTCGATGAGCTCTCGCAGCATCGGGTGCGCGCACACGCCGTGCCTACACCCCAACCTCGAGGGGGCAGAAGTGAAGCGATCAAAGACCAGGAGCGGCCTGAGCCTCGCCATGCTCGCTGCGTTCGTCCTAGCGCTCGTGGTCGTCCCGGCGGCAGTCGCGGCTAAGGGCGGAAGTGCTACCGCCGGTGGAGGCAAGCCAGGTGGTGGGGGCAGCTCGAGCCTCAGCCTCGTCTTGCTGGACTCGACCGACGGACTGCCACACTACGGTCAGCAGGTGACGTTCACCGTCTCGACGACTGCGACCGATCGTCCCTACGTGAGCCTCAACTGCTACCAGAACGGGGTCTGGGTCTACTCCGACTCGGCCGGATTCTTCCCCGACTATCCGTGGTCGCAGAATTTCACTCTCGCGACGTTGAGCACGTGGACGAGCGGAACTGGCGATTGCACCGCCACGCTCTACACGACGAAGGACGGCAGGAGATCGACGACGCTGGCAACGCTGGGCTTTCACGTTTACGCCTAGCGGAGTCGGCCAGGTGATTCGACGGCACGGCCGCCTCGCCGCGTCAGGACAGAGGAGAGAGAGGCCCCGGCCTTCTGGCCGGGGCCCCTGCGTGGCCGTACTCCTTCGTCTATGGCGTGGTGATGTCAGCCGTTGCTGATCGTGAGAGTGGTCGTCTCACACGGGCCGGTCGAGCCCTGGACGCTGTTCGTGCTCGTGAACACCGCCAGCCACGAGACGGTCGTGGTCCCGGTTGTGCTGATCAAGACGTCGGTGCCACTACTGCCGTCGTTGGTCGTACTGACGGTTGCTGACCCTGTACCGCTGACTGGCACCGTCTCGGAGTACAGCGCAGTGCCGGTGCAGCTACCGCCCGGGTAGAGCGTGAATTGCACGCTCCCGGCGAGGGCCGACCCACCTGTGGCGGTCACAGTGGCGGAATCGTTCGGTCGCCAGTTCTGCGCAGTCGAGGTGGTCGTCGTATCGGTCACACTGAAGCACTCGCTGTCTCCGGTGCCGCTGTGGACCAGGTCGGGCGGATAGTTGGTGTCGCCCGGCCATTCTGCGCGGAAGCAGTAGCGTCCCGGCGTCAACGGGCTGCCAGCCGTGTTCACCGCGTCGGACGTCGCCTGGGCTTCACCGACCGGCGGACTGGAATCGGCAAGAGTATTCGTGCTCACCGTCGTGCCGCCCGTGGTGCAGGTGCCTGTGGCGATCGGTCCGCACAGGAAGAACGTGACGCTGCCTGTGGGTGTAGGCGGGTTCGAGATTCCCTGGCCTAGAACGGTCGCCGTGTCCGTAACCGACACCCCGGGCTGGACACTGCCACCGGCACCGGTGCTGGGCGTCGTGCTCAGCGTCGCGTTACACGGGGCGAACGCTCCGCCGACGAAGTCCTTCAGGACAGCGTCGACAGACTGCGAGGCGCGTGTCTCGATGATGAAGCTGGAGAAGCACTCGTCCGCGAGACCGAGCTGGGCGAGGTCGATACCGCCCTCGTAGAAGTGCCCCTTCGGGAACACGTCAGGCGTTGCGCTTTGCTCCTTCGCCTCATAGTCCCACGGTGAGTCCTCGTCTCCGATGTTCACCGTCGCGCACGCCTCGTCCCCGCCGCCGACCTGCGGCGGGCCGACACAGTCGGCAGGCGTAGGCGGATCGAGTGTTCCCGCGATCAGGTCGAGCGTGCCGTCGATCTCGCCCCCGGGCGAGTGCCACTCGAACACCCTGATCGTGGTGACCTCACCGCCCTTGGTGAAATCGCTCAGGACGAGCACGTCACCGTTGGTGTGCGCGCCGCTGAACGTGCCGCCCGCGACCGGGGCCACCTCGGCCTGGAAGAACCAGATGCCGATCGTCGAGTCTCCCGAGGCCGAGTAGCGGTCGGCGCCGAAGTAGAGCAGATCGCCGTATCGCGCCGCGTACCCGTGGGAGAGATCGTCCTTGTCCGGCCCTGCGCCCGTGGTGTGTTGCCACCCCGTCACGTCCAGGTCGTCCTTCGTCGCGCCCCCCGTGAACAACGTCGTGTCCTTACCCGCCGCGTTCACCGCATCGGTCACGAAACGGCTCACCCCGGCCGTCGTGCCACCGAGGCAACCCGGCGCTACCCCGACTGGCGTGCCGGCCGGACAGACCTTGTTCCAGTCCTCCCCAGGCGAAGGACCGTCAACAGCGTTGCGGTCGAGCTCGAATACACCATCGTCGTGCACGGCCCCGGCGCCCGCGACGTAGAAGAGCCCGAACACGATCGCCAGCGTCAGCGGGACGAGCAGCGTCCACCGCCTCCGCGGGCTTCCGGAGGGCCCGAGCACTCGTTGTGTCATGCCACGCCTCCCACCAAGTCGTGCGGCCGGAGGCCGACTGCCCCCCTGACGACGTCGGCCCCCCGAGGGCTCGACGCTGTCTCCCGCATATCCGATGAACGTTGCGCCGTTGCCGGATGATCGGCTAGCTGCGGTCGCAGTAATCGTCCAGCTGCCGATGCCCTAGGGCGAACACTTGATTTCCAGGGAACATCGGCGCACCATGGACTGGGGGCAGAACCAACCTTGGAGAGGACGATGGGGGCTCGTGGCACGATCCTGGTGGTCGACCACGACGACGCGGCCCGTGCGGCCGCGGTCTCGATCGCAGGGCGCCTCGGCTATCTCGTCACCGAGGCCGAGAACGCCGAGTCCGCGCTCGAGCACCTCGACGCGGAGCCCCCGGCACTCGCGATCGTCGAGGTCGAGCTGCCGGGACCGACGAGCGGACTCCAGCTCCTGCGCGAGCTGCACGAGGCCTACGGCGACGCCCTCCCGGTGATCCTCGTCTCTGCCGAGCGCACCGCCCCTCTGGACCACGTGGCCGGCCTGCTCCTGGGAGCAGACGACTACCTCTCGAAGCCCTTCGACCAGGGCGAGCTCTTCGCACGCGTCCGCAGGTCGCTGAGTCGCTCGGCAGGTCCGTCGAACGGAAACGAAAACGGGACACCGGCCAGCGAGGTCAACCTCAGCCCCCGCGAGCTCGAGATCCTCGCGCTGCTCGCACAGGGCTTCGGCCAGTCGGACATCGCACGGACCCTGGTCGTCAGCCCGAAGACCGTGGCCACGCACATCCAGCACATCCTCTCCAAGCTGAGCGTCCACAGTCGCGCCCAGGCAGTCGCCGAGGCCTACCGTTTGGGGCTCGTGAGCCCGGACTTCGCTGCTCACGAGCTGGTCGCGGCTCAGGTCTAGGCACACCACCTGCGAACGACGCACGCGACGGCCCAGCGGACGGTGCGTGGCGCTCGATCGCGACTCCTCCCGTGAACGTCTTGACGAAATTCGTTGCAGGCTTCCAGGATCGACCGCTTGCTCGACACGTCAGTTCGTAGGCGATCGGGTTCGCGTCCGACGGCCGTGTGTCGTGGCGGACAAGCGGGTCACGACGACAACAGCGCCAGCGCTCGGGTCAGGCCTTGAACGATGGAGGGGCGGCTCCCGCCGCCCCTCCATCAGCTTCCTAGCTGCGCTCGCGCCGGCCGCGGTCGCGGCCGCCCCGGCCTCCACGATCGTCGCGGGGAGGGCGCGGCTCGCGCGGAGGCGCGTCCTTCGCCCGCTCGACGAGCGTCTCGGGCGAGACCAGCTGACCGTCCTCGTGCTTGGCGACGAGCTTGAGGCCGATCCGGCCGCGCTCCTTGTCGACCTCCTGGACGACCACGTCGAGCGTGTCGCCGCGCGCGATCACGTCCTCGATGTGCGCGACCCTGCCCGGGCCGACGTTCGAGACGTGGAGCAGGCCGTCGGTGCCCTTCTTCAGCTCGACGAACGCGCCGAAGTCGGTGGTCTTGACGACGCGGCCCGTGTAGGTGTCCCCCACCTCGGGCTCCTTCGTCATGGCCTGGATGGCCGAGATCGCCGCGTCGGCGTTCGTGCCCTCCGTCGCGTAGACGAGGATCGTCCCGTCCTCCTCGATGTCGATCTGCACCTCGTAGTCGGCCTCGAGCGAGCGGATCGTCTCGCCGCCCTTGCCGATCACCATCCCGATGAAGTCGGGGTTGATCTGGATCGACGAGATCCGCGGTGCGTGGTCAGCGAGCTCCGAGCGCGGCTCGGAGATCGTCTCGATCATCTTGTCGAGGATGAACGCCCGCGCGCGCTTCGCCTGCTCGAGCGCCGAGCGCATGATCTCCTGCGTGACGCCGGTGATCTTGATGTCCATCTGCAGGGCGGTGATGCCCTCCGTCGTGCCGGCGACCTTGAAGTCCATGTCACCGAGGTGGTCCTCCGCGCCCTGGATGTCGGTGAGGATGACGTAGTCGTCGCCTTCCTTGACGAGGCCCATGGCGATCCCGGAGACCGGCGCCTCGATCGGCACACCGGCGTGCATCAGGGACATCGTCGACCCGCACACGGATCCCATCGACGACGAGCCGTTCGACTCGAGCGTCTCGGAGACGAGGCGGATCGTGTACGGGAACTCGTCGAGGGCCGGGATCACCGACTCGAGCGCGCGCTGCGCGAGCGCCCCGTGGCCGATGTCGCGCCGCTTCGGGCCCCGCATGAAGCCCGTCTCCCCGACCGAGTAGGGAGGGAAGTTGTAATGGTGCATGAAGCGGCGCTCCTGCTCGATCGAGAGGTCGTCGATCCGCTGCTGCTCCTTGGCGGTGCCCAGGGTGCAGAGCGTGAGGATCTGCGTCTGCCCGCGCGTGAACAGGGCGGAGCCGTGCGTCCGCGGTGAGACGCCGACCTCGGTCGTGATCGGGCGGATCTCCTCGGTGCCGCGGCCGTCCGGCCGCCGCTTCTCGATCGCGATCTTCTTCCGGACGAGATCCTTGTAGATCGCGTCGGCGGCCTTCTTCACGTAGCTCCGCGTGACCGCGTCCTTCACCGGCTCGTCGCCCTCGCCGACCGGGAACGGCAGCTGGATCTCGTCGTGGATGCGTGCGAGGAGGATGTCGCGCTTGCGCGACTTGAGCTCCTTGGAGTCCTGCTCCGCATCGGTGAGAGCACGGAGCTCGTTCTCGAACTGCGCCCGCACGGCGCTCTCGACCGCAGCGAGCCGTTTCGTCTCGAGCAGCGCCTGCAGGCCGTTCCGGACCTGCATCTCCCGGACGATGTCCTCCTCGACCGAGTCCATCGTGATCGCCGGAGCATCCGTCGCGAGAAGCTCGTCGACGACGCCGGCGGCTTCGCGCAGCCCCACCTCGGCGACCCGGCGAGCGACTGCCTCGCCGTGACGCGCTTCGAGCTCCGCGTTGAGCTCGACGTCGATCCACTTCGGCTTGCCGACCTCGCGGGCCAGCTCGTCGATCGCGTCGCAGATGCGGATGATCTGCGCGTGCGCGAGCGCGAACGCCTCGAGCATCGTGTCCTCCGGGACCTGCTCTCCGCCGGCCTCGATCATCGTCAGCGCCTCGCGGGTGCCGACGACGACGAGGTCGAGCGAGGACTCGTCCAGCTGCTGGTACGTCGGGTTGACGAACAGCTCGCCCTCGATCCGGCCGATCCGGACGGCGCCGACCGGCCCGAGGAACGGCAGCGACGAGACCGCCAGCGCGGCCGAGGCGCCGTTGATCGCGAGGATGTCGTGCGGCACGACCATGTCGGCCGAGAGCACGGTGCAGATCACCTGCACCTCGTTCTTGAAGCCCTTCGGCCAGAGCGGCCGGATCGGGCGGTCGATCATCCGTGCGGTGAGTGTCGCGCGCTCGGTCGCGCGTCCCTCCCGCTTGAAGAAGCCGCCCGGGATCTTCCCGGCGGCGTACATCCGCTCCTCCACGTCGACCGTGAGTGGGAAGAAGTCCGCGTCGGGGCGCGCGTCCTGGCGCCCGACCGCCGTCGCGAGGATCATCGTGTCCCCGCTGCGGACGACGACGGCGCCGTCGGCCTGCTTTGCGAGCTTGCCCGTCTCGAAGCGCAGCTCCGCCGCGCCCACGTCGACGGAAACCGTGGCCTGATGCCCGGCCTGGATGGTGCTCATTCCCTGTCCTCCATCGTCACTCTTCCGTTGTGGCGGAAGGTGGAGGTTTGAGCCAGCTCCGCAGCACCTGCGCGAAGCTCGATCAAACGCCCACCTCCCGTCCCTTCACCCGATCCCCTTAGCGGCGGAGACCGAGCTCCTTGATGAGGGCGCGATAGCCCTCGAGGTCCTTGCGCTGCAGGTAGTCGAGGAACCGCCGCCGACGGCCGACGAGCTTGAGCAGCCCGCGCCGCGAGTAGTGGTCCTTCGGATGCGTCCGGAGGTGCTCCGTCAGCTCGTTGATGCGCCGCGTGAGCATCGCGATCTGGACCTCGGTCGACCCGGTGTCCTGGTCGTTCGCCCCGTGCTTCGAGATCAACTCCTGCTTGGCTTCCTTGGTGAGAGCCACTGTTCTCCTCTCGTCGAATCGTCTCCGCGGTCCCCGCGCGGCGTGAAGGAAGGACACGGCCGGCCGAGATCGCGGTCAGGCGGAATCGTAGCTGCCGCCATCGCAGGCCAAGCGACGAGATATATCTCGCGTCGGTGATGCCTCTCCTTCGTCTGCTTCGGGTCGCCAACCCCGCCGTGCGGGCGCTGCTGCGGTCCCCGGCGCACCGTTTGCTGAGCGGATCGCTCGCAGTGCTCGAGTACGAGGGTCGCAGCACGGGGATGCGCCACGCGATCCCGATCGTCTACGCGGACGACGGCACGCGCGTCGTCGCTCTCGCGGCGCATCCCGAGCGCAAGCAGTGGTGGCGCACGTTCCGCGAGTCCGCGCCCGCGACGCTCGTCGTCAGGGGGGAGCGGCGGGCGGTGCAGGGCCGGCTCCTCGCCGGCGCAGAGCGCCGTGCGGCGCTTCGTTCCTTCCTCGCGGTACGCCCCCGCACCGCGGGACCCCTGCGTGCGCGCGGCGCGCCGACGGACCGTGCGCTCGACGCCGTCCCGGCCGCCGTCGTCGCCTTCGAGCCGCCCGCTCGGAGCGGCTCGTGTGGCCGACTCCCCGGTGTGCCCGCACCGGCGATACTCCGGTCGTGCGCCTGTACGGCGACCTCGCACCGTGGTTCCACCTGCTGACGGCGCCGGCGGACTACGAGCACGAGGCCGAGCGGTACCGCGAGACGATCGTCGGCGCGCTTCCCGACGCCACGACGCTCCTCGAGCTGGGCTCGGGCGGAGGCAACAACGCGTCGCACCTGAAGCGGAGCTTCACGTGCACGCTGTCCGACCTCTCGCCGCAGATGTTGACGCTCAGCCGCGAGCTCAACCCGGAGTGCGAGCACGTCCTCGGCGACATGCGGCTGCTCCGGCTCGGGAGGACGTTCGACGTCGTGTTCGTCCACGATGCCGTCGCCTATCTCACGACCGAGGACGATCTCCGGGCCTGCCTCGGCACGGCGTACGCGCACACGCGCCCCGGAGGGGTTGCCCTGTTCGTCCCCGACTGCACGCGCGAGACGTTCGAGCCGGGCACGGAGCACGGCGGCCACGACGGCGAGGACGGGCGTGCGCTCAGGTACCTCGAATGGACGAGCGACCCCGACCCCGGCGACACGGCGTACGAGGTCGAGTACGTCGTGGTGATGCGCGAGGCCGGACGCGACACGCGGATCGTCCACGACCACCACGTCCTGGGCGTCTTCCCCGAGCACACCTGGCTCCACCTGCTCGAGGATGCGGGGTTCGAGCCGACCGCCGTCCCGGCCCAGCCGGACGACGACGATGCCCCGCAGCCGATGTTCCTGGCGCGCAGGCCGGCCGGCAGGTAACCGGGTCCTTTCGCCTACACGGGCCGCACCGCAGCCCGCGTCCTCTCCACGTCACGCGCGATCTGCGCGACCAGATCCTCCTCCGAGTCGAACACCTCCTCGTCGCGCAGCCGCTCCCAGAGCTCGACGACGAGCCGCCGGCCGTAGAGGTCGCCCTCGAAGTCGAGCAGGTACGGCTCGATCCGCCGCTCCGTGCCCCCGTAGTGCGGGTTCGTCCCGATCGAGACCGCGGCGCGGTGCCCGAGAGCCTCCCCTGCGTAGATCCCGTACCGCGGGCACACGAGCTGCGGGTCCATCGCGATGTTGGCCGTCGGGTAGCCGAGCGTGCCGCCACGCTGGTCGCCGGCCACGACCGTGCCGTCGAGGTCGAACGGTCGCCCGAGCATCCCGGCCGCCTGGGCGAGGTCGCCCGCCCGCACCGCGTCGCGGATCGCGGTCGACGAGACGCCCTCCACCTCGGGCACCTCCAGGACGGTCAGGCCGAGCTCGGCGAGCGTCTCGACGCTCCCGGAGCGCTTGCTGCCGAAGCGGAAGTCGCCGCCCACGGCGACCGCCTCCGCCCCGATCGACGTCAGGTACGTCGCCACGAACTCCTCGGGCGAGAGCCGCATGAACTCGGGGGTGAACGCCGCGACGAGCGTGTCGGCGATCGCCGCCGCCTGGATCAGCTCCAGCCGACGCTCCAGTGTCGTGATCAGCTCGACGCGGTTGCCGAGGACGATCCGGGGGTGCGGATCGAGCGTGATCACCGTCGGGTCGAGCCCCGAGGCGACCGCCGCGCGGAGTACCGACAGGTGCCCCCGGTGGACCCCGTCGAACGTCCCGATCGCAACCGCGCGCGGCCGACGGTCGAGCTGGGACGGTGCGTGGACGATCCTCATCGAACGCTCGCGAGCCGCGAGAGAGCGTCCTCGAGCGGCACGACGCGGCTCTCATCCGCCTCCTCCACCCGGAACGGGCCCACCTCCGTGCGCCGCAGGGTCGCGCAGTGGCCGCCGAGCGCATCGGCGATCGAGCGGACGTACGTCCCCGAGCCGACGAGCAGGTCGAGCCGGGCGATCCCTCCTGCGTACGAGAGCAGCTCGAGCTCGTGGACGCGCATCACGCGCGTGGGCATCTCGACGGCGACGCCCTGCCGGTGCAGACGGTAAGCCCGCTCACCCCGGATCTTCACCGCGGACGCCGCCGGGATCGGGAGCTCGATCTCCCCCCGCAGCCCCGCGAGCGCGGCCTCGAGCTCGTGGCGCTCGGGAGCGTCGTGCTCGTCGAGCTGCTCCCCCTCGGGATCGCCGGTCGTCGTGCGTACGCGGAGGTCGACCTCGGCCATGTACCGCTTGTCGAGCTTCATGAAGCGATCCTGCAGGCTCGTGGCCCGCCCCGAGAGAAGGACGAGCAGGCCGGTCGCGAAGGGATCGAGCGTCCCCGCGTGACCGGTCTTCGCGCCGGTGCGCGCCCGTACCCGGGCGACGACGGCGAACGACGAGGGCCCGGCCGGCTTGTCGGCGAGGATCACGCCGGTCGGCTCGAGCGCCTTCGGGACGGGCATCGCTAGCCGACGCGATCGCCGTCGGCCGCGACGAACGCGTCGACGATCCTGCGCGTGATCTCGTCCATGGGGAGATCGGTCGAGAAGCCCGCCGCCCGCTTGTGCCCACCGCCGCCGAAGGCGCGCGCGATCGCGGACACGTCGACCCCGTCGGGCCGCGAGCGCAGCGATCCCTTCCTCGCCGCGGACGCGCCGTTCGGCAGCTCGCGGACGAGCGCGACGAGCTCCGCCCCCTCGACCGAGCGGAGGTGGTCGATGATCCCCTCCGAGTAGGGCTCGTCCGCGCCGGCGGCCTCGAAGTCGTCGCGCACGAGCTCGGAGACCAGCACCCGGCCGTCGACGAGCGCCGTCGCCCGCTCGAGCGCACGTGCGAGCAGCTTCAGCTTGGGGAACGGCGTCGACTCGTACACCTCCACGAAGACCGTGCTCGCGTCCGCACCGGCTTCCACGAGCTCGGCCGCGAGCCTGAGCGCCTTCGGCGTCGTGTTCGAGTACTGGAACCGCCCGGTGTCCGTGACGACCGCCGTGTAGAGGGCCTCCGCGATCTCCGGCGTCAACGAGATTCCGAGCTCGGCGAAGACGTCGGCGAGGATCTCGCCGGTCGAGGACGCCTCCTCGACGATCAGGTTGACGTCGCCGAAGCGCGAGTTGTCGTGGTGGTGGTCGATGTCGAGCGTGAGCCGGGCCTCCAGCAGCCGTTGCTCGACGATCCTGCTCGCCTGGGCGCAGTCGACCGCCACGAGCACGCGCTCGGCGACGTCGGGAGGCGCCTCGCGCAGCAAGCCGCGCTCCCCGAGGCGCAGGAAGCCGTACTCGCCGGGGAGCGGTGTCGGCCCGCCGAGCACCATCACGGAGCCCTTGCCCAGCGCCTCGAGCGCGAGCTGCATCGCGACCAGCGAGCCGAGCGCGTCGCCGTCGGGGTTGTCGTGCGACGTGACGACGAACAGGTCGTGCGCGCGCAGCGCCGACACGACCGCGCTCATCTCATCCGGGTGCATCGTCGTCTCCGTCCGCGGGCGCGAGCTCGTCGATCAGGTGCGTCAGGCGCACCCCGTGCTCGACCGCGCGATCGTAGACGAACTCCAGCTGGGGGGTCCGCCGCAGCTTGAGCTCGCGGTTCACCCTCGCCTGCAGGACGCCGGCCGCCCCTTCGAGCGCGGCCAGCGTCCGCTCGCGCTGCTTCTCGGTGCCGAACACGCTGAGCCAGACCTTGGCGTGGTCGAGGTCCCTCGACGTCTCGACCGTCGTGACCGTGACGAAGCCGATGCGGGGGTCCTTGAGCGTCGGGATCGCCTCGGAGAGGACCTTCTTCATCGCCCCGTCGATCCGCCGCATCCGCTCGGGCCTGCTCACGAGCTCCACCCGTCCTCGAGGCGCACCAGCTCGCGCTCCGACGGGCCGAGCTCGAACGCCTGCCCGCTGAGCCACCGCTCGGCCTCGTCGAGCAGCCGGCGCGCCTCCCCGGCCTCCCGCGCGACGCACGCGAGTGTCAGCTGCGCACGTTGCCAGGTGTCGTGGTGGTCGACCTCGGCGATCGAGCAGCCCGTGCGGTTGGTGAGCTGCTGCTTGACCGACCGCAGGTGCATGCGCTTCTCCTTGAGGGAGTGGCTCCCGGGGAAGTGGAGCTCGAACGAGAGGATGCCGACGAACCCGGTGGACATGTTCGGATCCCGTGCGGAGGACGGGGCAGGAAGGGCTGCGTGCCTACCGTAGTCGAACACGTGCCGCGCCTCGCCCGTCCTGCCCTCCTCGCGTTCCTCCTCGCCGGCGTGCTGCTCGCCGTGCCGCTGGCCCACGCGGCGGGGAGCCGCACCGTGCTCAACTACGGCGACTCGCTCGCGATCGGCACCGACCTCTTTCTCGACGCGTACCTCCGAGGCTGGAGCGTGCAGTCGGAGACGGATATCAGCAGGCACGCCGCCGACGTCCCGCGCGCCCTGCGCGGCCTGGGGCCCTCCCTCCCCCGCGTGATCGTGGTCAGCGCGGGCACGAACGACCACCCGGGCGCCGTCTCCCGCTTCGCGCGTGTCGTTCGGGAGACCCTCGCCATCGCGGGACCGACCCGCTGCGTCGTCTGGTCGACGATCATGCGGCCGCCGTACCAGGGCGTCTCCTACGCGGGCTACAACCACGTGCTCAGGACCGCCGCCCACCGCCACGCGGGCCTCCGGGTGCTGGACTGGGCGGCGATGTCGCAGACGCACCCCGGCTGGTTCGGGAAGGACGGCGTCCATCCGTCGATGGCCGGCTATCGTGCCCGCGCGGCCGCGACGGCGAGGCTCGTCCAGAGTTGCGGCGCGTAGTGGCGGCGTCGGGCTCGGGCGCGTGGGGCGCCGCTCAGGAGGCTTCGGCGGCGGAGCCCGCCGGCGCAGGCGTGTCGAGGTCGGTGCGCTCGACCTCGCGCGTCTCGAAGACCTCGAGGACGTCGCCTTCCTTCACGTCGTTGAAGCCGTCGAGCAGGATCCCGCACTCGAACCCCTCGGCGACCTCGCGGGCGTCCTCCTTGAAGCGCTTCAGCTGCGCGATCGAGGTCTCGTAGATCACCGTGCCGTCGCGGACGATGCGGACGCTGGAGCCTCGCCGCACGACCCCGCTCGTGACCATGCACCCGGCGATCGTGCCGAGACGCGAGACCTTGAACAGCGCGCGCACCTCGGCCTCCCCGAGGATCTCCTCGGTCGTCACGGGCGAGAGCATCCCCACGAGCGCCTGCTCGATGTCCTGCGTCAGCTGGTAGATCACGCGGTACGTGCGGATGTCGACGCCCTCGCGCTCCGCAAGCTGCCTCGCCTCGCCGCTCGGCCTGACGTTGAAGCCGACCACGAGCGCGTGTGAGGCCGACGCGAGGTTGACGTCGTTCTCCGTGATCCCGCCGACCCCGGTGTGGATCACGTTGACGCGCACCTCCGGGTGCTGGATCTTCCCCAGCTCGCCCATCAGCGCCTCCACCGATCCCTGCACATCTCCCTTGAGGACGACGTTGAGATCCTGGACGGCGCCCTCCTGCATCCGCTCGAAGAGCGTCTCCAGCGAGAGGCCGGCTGCCTTGGAGCGCTGCGCGAGCTGCTCACGGCGGAGCCGCTCGGCGCGCTTCTCGGCGATGTCCTTCGCCTGCCGCTCGTGCTCGACGACGCGCGAGAGCTCGCCGGCGGGGGGCGGGCGGTCGAAGCCGAGGATCTCGACGGGCTCGCCGGGCCCGGCCTCCTTGACCTTCTCCCCGCGGTAGTCGTAGAGCGCCCGCACCTTTCCGGCCGCGTCGCCGGCGACGATCGCGTCACCGACGTGGAGCGTGCCGCGCTGGACGAGCATCGTCGCCACGGGGCCGCGGCCCACGTCGAGGCGGGACTCGATGATCGGCCCCGACGCCTCGGCCTTCGCGTTCGCCCGGAGGTCGAGCTCCGCATCGGCGACGAGCAGAATCCTCTCGAGCAGCTCGTCGAGGTTCGTCTGCTGCTTCGCCGACACCAGCGCGAACTGCGTCTCGCCACCCCAGTCCTCCGGCTGCAGGCCCTCGGCGGCGAGCTCCGTCTTGACGCGGTCCGGGTTCGAGTCGGGGACGTCGATCTTGTTGATCGCCACCACGATGGGGACCTCGGCGGCGCGGGCGTGGCTGATCGACTCCTTCGTCTGCGGCATCACGCCGTCGTCGGCGGCGACCACGAGGACGGCGATGTCGGTGATCTTCGCGCCGCGGGCGCGCATGGCCGTGAACGCCTCGTGACCCGGGGTGTCGAGGAATGTCAGCTTGCGGCCGTCGACATCGGTCTGGTAGGCGCCGATGTGCTGCGTGATCCCGCCGGCCTCGGTGTCGACGACGGCCGTGGAGCGGATCGCGTCGAGCAGTGTCGTCTTGCCGTGGTCGACGTGGCCCATGATCGTCACGACGGGCGGCCGTGGTGTGAGGTCCGCCTCCGCGTCCTCGACGATCTCGGGCTCCTCGTCGTCGGCCGCGTGCTTGATCGTGACCTCGCGCTCGACCTCTGCCGCGATCAGCTCGACCTCCTCGTCGGAGAGCGACTGGGTCGCCGTCCGCATCTGGCCGAGCCCCATCAGGATCTTGATGATCTGCGCCATCGTGACCCCGAGGGCCGCCGAGAGGTCCTTGACGGTGACCCCGGACTCGACCGTGACCGGACCGGTCGGCTGCGGCGGAGCAGGCGCGCGTGGAGGTGCCTGGGCCGAGCGGTCGCGAGCAGCGCGCGCGTCGCGTCCGCGTGCGGCGCCCCCCTCGATCACGACGCGGCGTCGACGACCCCCCTGGCCCCCTCCGCGCGGGCGGATGGGACGATTCGGCCTGTTCGGTCCGTCAGCCATTCGGCCCCTCAGTGTAGAGGTGCGCGAGCGCAGGCAGGACGGTGGCATCCGCCCGCAACGCCCTCCTGAATGCCCTGCGAGAGCGGGCGCGCTCGAAGCACTCGACGTCGGGGCACGTGTACGCCCCGCGCCCCGGCAGCGTGCGACCGGCGGTCAGCATGCCCTCCACCGCCGCGAAGCGGACGAGCTCGCGCTGCGGTGCCCGGCGGCCGCACCCCACGCACGTCCTGACGGGCGGGCGGTCACGATTCGTCGCGCTCCTCCTCGGGAGCGGCCTCGTCTTCTCCGTCGCCCTCCGGCTCGACCTCCGTGGCGACTGCGACCTGGGCGGTCTCGACCACCGTCGCCTCGGCCGCCTCGGCCTCCTCGGCGGTGAGCTCGCCCGAGGCGAGAGCGTCCTCGACGTCCGCGATCGCGTCGTCCGCAGCGAGCTCCTCGGCGGCGGGCTCGACCTCGACCGCGACTGCCGGCACGGGGCTGTCGACGAGCGCCTGGTGCGCCGGGACGCCGCAGTACTTCGAGCCGGGGAGCGCGGCGTTCGGGCACCGCTTCCCGTTCGAGAGGAGCGCGGCACAGCGACCCGAGAAGTCGCCGTCCCCGTCGTCCTCGCCGGCGAAGGCGGCCTCCGCCTCCTCCTGCGCGAACTCGCTGTCGGACTTGATGTCGACCTTCCAGCCCGTCAGGCGCGCGGCCAGGCGAGCGTTGAGCCCTTCCTTGCCGATCGCCAGCGCGAGCTGGTCGTCGGGCACGACCACGGTGGCCTCGCGGCTCTCGTCGTCGATGTAGACCTCGCGCACGCGCGCCGGGGAGAGCGCCTTGGCGACGAAGCGCGCCGGCTCCGTGTTCCACGGGATGATGTCGATCTTCTCGCCGCGGAGCTCGGAGACGACCATGCGGACGCGCGAGCCGCGCGGCCCGACGCACGCCCCGACCGGGTCCACGCCCTGGACGTGCGACTCGACCGCAATCTTCGAGCGATAGCCCGGCTCCCGGGCCACACCACGGATCTCGACGAGGCCGTCGGCGATCTCGGGCACCTCGAGCTCGAACAGCGCCTCGATCAGCTGCGGCGCGCGCCGCGAGAGGATCACCTGGGGCCCCTTCGTGCCGGAGCGCACTTCGATGATCACGGCCTTGATCCGCGACCCCTGCTCGTAGCGCTCGCCGTCGACCTGCTCGGAGCGCGGCAGGAGCGACTCGACCTTGCCGAGGTCGACGAGCACGTTGTTGCGGTCGCCTGCCTGCTGGACGATGCCGGTCACGACCTCGCCCTGACGGTCGACGTACTCCTCGTACATGATCGCGCGCTCCGCCTCGCGGATGCGCTGCTGGATCACCTGCTTCGCCGTCATCGCGGCGATGCGGCCGAAGTCGTCCGGTGTGGCATCGCTCCGGTCGATCAGGTTCTCGGGGACCTTCTCCCAGTCGAGGTCGAGCTCGTCGTCGACGATCAGCGTGTGCTGCTTCTCGCCCGTCTCCTCCTCGATCCGCTCGAGCTCGTCGATCGCGCGCTCGCGCGCCTCCTCGAGCAGCCGCTCCTCGAGGTCGCTCGGGATGTCGAGCGCGAAGACGCGGAACTCCCCCTCGTCGTCGAGCTCGACCGTCGCATGTCGCGCCGCGCCGGGTGTCTTCTTGTACGCGGCGAGGAGGGCGTCCTCGAGCGCGGCCACGAGCGTGCCCGACTCGATGCCCTTCTCCTTCTCGATCGTGCGGATCCCCTCGATGATCTCCTGGCTCATGCCTACCGTCCCTCGTCGATCAGGTTGCCCCGGACGATCTCGTCGACCGGGATCTCGTGTGCCGTCCCGTCGACCGAGACGGTGACGGCGTGGTCGTCGGCCGCCACCAGCGTCCCTCGGACACGATCGGCGCCGGCCGTCTTCAGCTTCACGGTGCCGCCGATCGCTCGGCGGAAGTGCTCGGGTCGCCGCACGGGCCGCTCGGGCCCGGGCGACGAGACGTCGACCGTCCAGTCCGTGCGATAGGAGTCGAGCAGGCGCGTGACGCGCTCGCAGAGAGCCAGGTCGACTCCGTCGGGATGATCGACGTACACGCAGAACCGCGCCGGCGAGAGCAGCTCCACGGCGAGCACCTCGACTCCGGGCAGCGTCGACTCGACGGCAGGCGTGATCGCCTCCGTCAGCTCGCGTTCCCTCTCGTATGTGCTCGTCGCCATGGAATTCGCCCCTTCAAGACAAATGGGCGCGTACCGCGCCCATTTCGCCAAGCCGGTGAAATGTGGTGCTTGGAGGATAGCACCGTCGGCCCTGTTTCCCGGCGAGCGGCCCGGCATGTCCGCCGAGGGGAGCGGCCCGCGCTCGCGTGCGCGCCAGCGTCACGTCGCCCGCGGGCAACTCCTGCGGGAGTCGACGTCGAGGACGATGGTCACCGGCCCGTCGTTCACGAGCTCCACCTCCATCCGCGCGCCGAAGACAGCGCGATCGCCGACGCATAGATCGGCGAGATGGCGTTGTTCCGCCGCTACTTCCCGGCCGAGATCACCGTCCGATGACCAGCCAGACAGCGAGCGAATTGACCCAATTGTGTCCTATCCGGCCTCGCCGCCCACACATAGCGTGGTCCATGCAAGCCCGGTGCCCCAGCCGAGTGCCGGCAAGGGCGCACCCCTGGGACAGGTGGGCCCCATGCGGGCTCGTCTGCGCGAGAGACTCGGTCCTCCCCCGACGGGTCTCTCGCGCAGTTTTCCAGGTGGGCGACGGCACAGTGACCCCCGCACTGGGATTTCTCTCTCCACATTCGGATGGGCCGCCAAGGAGTCTGATGGAGCCGATTCGTAGGCGGAAGAGTCCGGCGAAGCGGTATCCGTCGCAGCGTTACGGCGCAGCACATCGGGCGCTACGCACGTGGCGAGCGGCGGGTTGCGTGCGCCAGGTGCAGGCAGCTGATCGGACAGGGCGAGGAGTGGCAGCTCGACCATCGTGATGGCGACAGCACCGTCACGGTGCCGGCACGCTCCGCGGGGTTGTGGTGAGGAGTATCGCTACGTCCGAGCCCGCGTCCTCGCGAACGCCTGCGGCGAGCACACCTCGGGCACGCTCCTGCCGCGGGTCACGACGCGTTGGGCTACCCGGATAGCGTGCCGCGGCGTTTCGCAGTCGGGTGCGAATCGGCAGGAGTAGAACTTCATCGCCGGGATGCCTTTGCTGCTTGGCGCGTCCGGCGCTCTACGACATCGCTCCACGTGCGCGGCCCGCCGGTGCTCGAGGAACGCGATCTCGTCCTGTTGGTCGACGAAGCAGGTCAATTGGCTCAAGCGGTTCAGCCGCGAGGAGATCGTCCAGCTTGCCGCGGCGATGTGGCCCGAACGTGGCCCAAACGACGACATTGTCACGAGCTGGCCGGGGCTATAGGCTCGCGCACGCCGCACATCGTTGTCCAACGGGGGAGGGTAAGACGATGCCGAGACGTGGCCTGATAGCGGCTTTCGCGACGACAGCCGCTCTTGTTATTCCGGCCGGTGCGCTCGCGTTCGGACCGGTCGTGGACGAGGACAGCCCAGCCGTGGCCAACTGCGTCGCCGCATTCGAGAGGCAGGCGGCGCGCGGAGTCACCGCAGGCGGAGGCCCGAAGGCAGGAGAGCCTGGTCCGCTGAACTGCGATCACTACTTCCAAGGAGTCACGGAGACGATCGGCAACGGCTGGCCGCCACCTCCGTTCCAGGAGTAGGGATATACCGCCTCTACGGCGAGGGCTGCGAATGTCGGCCCTCGCCAACGAGGTAATCGTCCCCGTCGCCTCGGTTCATCCTCCCACTCCGTCGGCAACCGCCTCCGGACCTCCGATCGAGAGCCAACGCCGATCGTTTTCGCTGGGAAGGGTGCCGGGTGGGTCGGCACACCGATATCGCTCCAGCTCCCCGTCACCGTCCTTGTCGTTCGATCGATCGTAGGCAAGATCGGCTGCTCGATTCCGATTGCCGACTACGTGACTCTGTCGGCGACACCGAGGACACCACGGGGCTTCACCGGTGTTACAAGCGTACGACGCTGGCACATGAGCTGGGGCACACATGTCTCCTCCTCGATCGCGACAACACGGCCAACCTGATGGACGGCGACGCGAAGCGGGGAACGAAGTTGACGCCCTGGCAGCGTTGGGCGGTGCGCACGAGTCGACATTGCACGTGCTGGTGAGCCCAAGGACGCCGTGGAGTTCCCGAACTCGATCCGACGGCGGCGTTAGGGCTCGGCGACCAGACTGGACGCTCCTCGCGGCGGCGCCGTGCGCGAGACGGGAGATGGACGAGGCGGGCTAGATCTCGAGGATCAGCGTCACCGGGCCGTCGTTAAGGAGCTCGACCTCCATCCTCGCTCCGAAGACGCCCGTTTCGACGTGGATCCCCTCTGCTCGCAGCGCCTCCACGAATGCCTGGATCAGTGGTTCGGCCTGTTCTCGTGGCGCTGCGTCGGTGAAACTCGGTCGAGTGCCCTTCTGGCGCTTGCTATCGGCGAGCAGGGTGAACTGGCTGACGACGAGCGCCTCGCCCCCCGTATCGAGGAGTGAGCGGTCGAAGCGGCCCTCGTCGTTCTCGAAGATGCGCAGCCGCGCGATCTTGCCGGCGAGCCGCTCGGCCGTCTCGGCCGTGTCCTCGTGACCGACCCCGACGAAGACGAGCAGGCCCCGCCCGCACGCGCCCGCGGTTCGGCCGTTGACGCGGACCGCGGCACGCGAGACGCGCTGAACGAGGGCTCGCACGCGTCGATTGTCCTCGACCGCACGCGGTAGCGTGCCGTCATGGCCGAGCGGATCGAGGACTACGGCCTCATCGGCGACCTCCAGACGGCGGCGCTCGTCTCGCGTCACGGCTGCGTCGACTGGCTCTGCCTCCCGCGCTTCGACTCCGGAGCCTGCTTCGCCGCGCTCCTCGGTGACGAGGAGCACGGGCAGTGGTCGCTCGCCCCAGCGGCTCCGATCACGGCGGCGCGCCGGGGCTACCGGCAGGACACGCTCGTCCTCGAGACGGAGCTCGACACCGAGGACGGCACGGTCCGCCTGATCGACTTCATGCCCCCGCGAGGCGAGGCGCCCGACGTCGTCCGCATCGTCGAGGGCGTCGCCGGACGCGTAACGATGCGAATGGGACTGACCATCCGGTTCGACTACGGCGCGATCGTGCCCTGGGTCCGCAGGCGCGAGGAAGGTCTGCTCGCGATCGCGGGCCCGGACGCCCTCTTCCTCGCGACGCCGGTCGAGCTCGAAGGCCGGAACTTTCACACCGTGGCGGAGTTCGACGTCGGCCCGGGCGACCGCGTGCCGTTCGTCCTGACGTGGTACCCCTCGAACCGCCCTCCGCCCGAGCGGGTGGATGCCGAGCAGGCGCTCGTGGACACCGAGTCGTTCTGGCGGGACTGGGTCACGTCCTGCGCGCATTCGGGGCGCTTCCGCGAGCCTCTCGTGCGGTCGCTCGTCACGCTCAAGGCGCTGACGTACGCCCCCACCGGTGGCATCGTCGCAGCCCCCACGACGTCGCTTCCCGAGCTGCTCGGTGGGGTGCGGAACTGGGACTACCGCTTCTGCTGGCTTCGGGACGCCACGTTGACGCTCCTCTCGCTCGTCAGGGCCGGGTACGACGACGAGGCGCGCACCTGGCGCGACTGGCTGATGCGGGCGATCGCCGGCCTCCCGGGTGAGCTCCAGATCATGTACGGGATCGCCGGCGAGAGGCGGCTGACCGAGCTCGAGCTGGACTGGCTCCCCGGCTACGAAGGGTCACGCCCGGTGCGGATCGGCAACGCCGCGTGCACACAGCATCAGCTGGACGTCTACGGCGAGGTGATCGACGCCCTCTACCACGCGCGCAGGTCGGGGCTCGAGCCGTCGGAGGACGCCTGGGCGATGACCCGCAAGCTGCTCGAGTGGCTCGAGGACGGATGGCGCGAGCCCGACGAGGGGATCTGGGAGGTCCGCGGGCCCCGTCGCCACTTCACGCACTCGAAGGTGATGGCCTGGGTCGCGTTCGACCGTGCCGTCCGCATCGTCGAGGAGGACGGCGTCGACGGCTCGGTCGATCGCTGGCGCGCGCTCCGCGACGAGGTGCACGCAGAGGTCTGTCGCGAGGGGTTCGATCCCGAGCTGGGCGCGTTCACGCAGTCGTACGGATCGCCCCGCCTCGACGCGAGCCTGCTGATGATCCCGCTCGTCGGCTTCCTGCCGGCAGACGACCCGCGCGTGGTCGGGACCGTCGCGGCGATCGAGCGCGAGCTGCTGCAGGACGGTTTCGTGCAGCGCTACCGGGCCGACCCCGAGAACGTCGAGGTGGACGGGCTGCCGCCCGGCGAGGGGACCTTCCTGCCGTGCTCCTTCTGGCTCGTCCAGGTTCTCGCTCTCCAGGGTCGTCTCGCCGAGGCGGAGGCTCTGTTCGAGAGGCTGCTGGCACTCCGCAACGACGTCGGCCTCCTGTCCGAGGAGTACGACACCGTGGGGGGGCGTCTCGTCGGGAACTTCCCCCAGGCGTTCACGCACCTCGCTCTCGTCGACGCCGCCATCACGCTCGACGAGGGATGGTGCCGACGGGCCGCACTCCCGGGCAGGGACGACAGCCGGTCGGGCGCCGTCCAAGTGCCGCGGTGAGGGTCCGCGCCGGGAGGCTCCGGTCGTGACGGTGGTCGAGCTCCGCGAGCGGGAGGTGATCGCGGAGTTCTGCCTGAGGCGCCCGGCGGTGCACGCCTACGAGCTCGGTGACCTCGACGACTTCTTCTGGCCGTACACGCGCTGGCTCGGCTGGGAGACGGACGGTCGGGTCGAGCAGCTCGCGCTCCTGTACGGCGAGCCGGACCCGCCCGTGCTCCTCGCGCTGGCGGAGCATCCCGAGCAGAGCATGGCCGACCTGCTGCGCTCGATCGCGGCCGGGCTCCCCCCGCGGGTCTACGCCCACCTCTCCCCCGGCCTGATCGGCGCGCTCGAGCCCGCGCTCGTGCCGGCGAGCGAGCCCGTCGCGCACCGCAAGCTGGGCCTCCTGGAGCCGGCGCTCCTCGCCGCGTACGACACGGGCGAGGCGGAGCTCCTCTCCTCCGCGGACCTCCACGACGTGCAGGCGTTCTACGCCAGGGCGTATCCGGGAACCTGGTTCCAGGCTCGGATGCTGGAGACCGGCCGCTATGTCGGTATCCGTCGGGACGGAGAGCTCGCGTGCGTCGCCGGTGTCCACGTCTGGTCGCCGACGTGGGGCGTCGCCACGCTCGGGAACGTCGCCACCTTGCCGTCGCTGCGCGGAGCGGGACTGGCGAAGGCGGCGTGCGCCCGGCTGTGCCGGCTGCTGCTCGAGGACGGGATCGACGTGATCTCACTCAACGTCCGCGCCGACAACGCGGCTGCGATCGGCGCCTACGGGAGGCTCGGCTTCGCCCACGCGGCCGACTACGTCGAGGTGCCGCTCGAACGGCGGTGACGCTAGCCTCGCGCCGTGGAGGCCGGCGACCGGGACACGCGCGTCGGAGCCTACGCGGTGCTCGTCGACGAGCGGGAGCGGATCCTGCTGGCACTCTGGAACGAGGGCGAGAGGCCTGCGTGGACGCTCCCCGGCGGTGGCGTCGAGGTGGGCGAGACGGCGGAGCAGGCCGCCGTGCGCGAGGTCCGTGAGGAGACCGGGTACGACGTGGAGCTCGTCCGGCTGCTGGGCGAGGACGCGTTCATCGTCCAGGCCCGCGAGAGGCTCGACGGCTCGTCCAGGCCGCTCAGGTCGGTCCGCGTCGTGTTCGAGGCGCGGATCGTCGGCGGCGAGCTCGCGGCAGAGGTCGGCGGCACGACCGACCGGGCGGCCTGGATCCCGATCGCCGACGTCCCCGGGCTCGACCGGGTGAGCCTCGTCGACGCCGGGTTGCGACTCGCTCAGCGGTGACCGAAGTGGTGCGCGCGCGGGAGGGCCGTGACGAGGTCCGGGGTCGCGGCCACCCGACGGGCGAGCGCGGAGAGGCTCTCGAGCTCGCGGACGAGCACGTTCCGGTTCCGCTCGACGCGCTCGTAGCGCCCCCTGACGAGCACGATCGGCTCGCCGCGCACGATCCCCCTGTGCCGCTCGTACACGTCCTTCGGGACGATCAGGTTCACCTGGCCGTGCTCGTCCTCGAGCAGCATGAACACGATTCCCTTCGCGGTCGCGGGTCGCTGCCGCGCAATCGCCATGCCGGCGAACGCGACCGACGACCCGTGCCGCGCCTCGTGCAGCTCGGGGCTCGACAGCGTGCCCGACGGCAGGTGCGGTCGGAGGAGCGCCAGCGGGTGCGTCCCCACCGAGAGGCCGGTCTCGCGGTAGTCGGCGAGCATCCGCTCCCAGCGCGTGAGGTCGGGCAGGACCGGAGTCTCGGCGGTCGGCTCGAGCGGGAGCGCCAGCTGCTTCGCGGCACCGCGCGTGCCCTCGACCGACCGTGGCCGGTTGGCGAGCCCGAGCTCCCACAGGAGGTCGCGGCGCCTCGGCCCGAGGCCGTCGCACGCACCACCCCGGACGAGCGCCTCGAGCGCGTCGCCGGAGACAGGTGCGCGGCGGGCGAGGTCGCCGACGTCGCGGTACGGGCCGCTTGCCTCACGCTCCGCCTGCAACGCCTCCGCGTCGTCCTTCCCCACCGACGAGACGTACGCGAGGCCGACCCGTACGGCGTGAGACGACGCCCGGGGCGTGTCACGGGGCTCCAGGCTGCAGCGCGCGTCGCTCAGGTTGACGTCGGGCGGGCGCACCTCCACCCCGCGCCGCTGCGCGTCGCGGACGAGGCTCGCGGGCGGGTAGAAGCCCATCGGCTGCTCGTTGAGGAGGCCGCAGAGGAACTCGGCCGGGTAGTGGTGCCGCAGCCACGCGGACTGGTAGGCAAGGAGGCCGAACGCGGCCGCGTGCGCCTTCGGGAACCCGAAGCCCGAGAAGCCGACGAGCGAGTCGTAGACCGCGTCCGCGACCTTCTCTGCGACACCGTTCGCGATCGCCCCCCGGACGAAGCGCACGCGGTGCGCCTCGAGCGCCTCGTGGCTCCGCTTGCGGCTCATCGCGCGACGGAGCGACTCGGCCTCGCCGACCGTGAACCCCGCGAGCGCGATCGCGACGTCGAGCACCTGGTCCTGGAAGACGACGACGCCGAGCGTCGAGGCGAGCGGCTCGCGCAGCGACTCGTGCGGGACGGGGAAGACGAACGTCGGATCTTCGCGCAGCCGGCGGCGGTGCTCGATGTACGGGTGCACGGCCTTTCCCTGGATCGGCCCCGGCCGGACGAGCGCGACCTGGATGGTGAGGTCGTCGATCGACTCGGGCTTCGTGCGGAGGAGGCTCTGCATCTGCGCGCGGCTCTCGATCTGGAACACCCCCACCGTGTCCGCCCCCTGGATCTCCGCGAACACCTCGGGGTCGTCGAGTGGGATCCGCGAGAGGTCGATCGGCGCGCCGTGCAGGCGGGCGATCTTCTCGACGCACTCCTCGATGCACGAGAGCATCCCGAGCCCGAGCAGGTCGATCTTGAGGAAGCCCGCGTCCGAGCACGAGTCCTTGTCCCACTGGCAGAGCTGGCGTCCCGCCATTGCCGCGGGCTGCACGGGGACGAGCTCGACGAGCGGCCGCGACGAGATCACCATCCCGCCCGGGTGCTGCGAGACGTGGCGCGGGAGCCCGGCGATCTCCGAGGTGAGGAACTGGAACGCGCGCCAGCGCTTCGAGAGGAGCTTCCGGTCGGCATCCGGCAGCGCAGCCACCTCGTCCGCGACCCGTTCCGCGTGCCAGCCGTCGGTCACACGGGCGAGCCGCTCGAGCTCCGCGTGCGGCAGCCCGAGCGCCTTGCCGACGTCCCGGATCGCCCCGCGCGAGCGATACGTCGCGAAGCTCGCGACGAGGGCAGCGTGCTCGTGCCCGTAGCGCTCGGTGACGCGGACGATCAGCTTCTCGCGGATGTCGCGCGGGAAGTCGAGGTCGATGTCCGGCACCGATGTGAGCTCCTGGTTGATGAAGCGGCCGAGCGAGAGGCCGTTCTCGACCGGGTCGACGTGCGAGAGCCCGGTCAGGTAGCAGACGATCGAGCCGACGGAGCTCCCCCGACCCCTCCCCGGCGGCAGGAACATGCGCGGCGAGTCGCGGCCGCGCACCTCGAGCGCGCACTCGCGTGCGAGCTCGAGCACCTCGTGGTGGAGGAGGAAGAAGCCTGCGAGCCCGAGCCTTCCGATCAGGGCGAGCTCGCCGTCGAGGCGGGAGCGGGCCTCACGTCGCAGGGACGAGCGAGTCGCGGTGGGGTACCGCTCGTCGAACGCCCGGTCGCAGATCGCGGCCAGCTGGTTGATCGCCGGATCGGTGCGGTCGGAGAAATCGGGATAGCGGTAGCCGAGCTCCTTGGTGAGATCGAACGCCAGGCGCTCCGCGAGCGCACCGGTGCGCTCTGCCGCGGCACGGTCGATTCCCGCGAAGCGCTCGACCATCTCGGCCGGCGGGCGGAGCACCGCCTCGCGGTTTCCGCGCCGCTCGAGCTCGCAGCCGTCGAGCGACGTGCGGCAGCGGATCGCGACGAGCGCGTCCTGCAGCAGCGTCCTCCGAGGCGCGTGCGCGTGGACGTTCCCCGTCGCGACCGTCTCGACCCCGAGGTGCCCGGCGAGGTCGCGAAGCACGGCATGGCGCCTCGCGTCGCCACGCTCGTACGCGCGCTGGAGCTCGACGAGGAACCGCTCGCGCCCGAACGCCGACGCGAGCCGCGTCGCGCCGCCGGGGTGGCGGAGCGCGAGGCCGTCCCGTGCGCAGCCCGAGAGGCAGACGAGCCCCTCGTTCAGCTCAGCGACGGTCTCGAGCGGGACCGCGGGCTCGAGCAGCACACGGTGCTCCTTGCCCTCGGGACGCGTGCCCGCATGCGCCGCGGTGAGGATGCGGCAGAGGTTCGCGTAGCCCGTGCCGTCCTCGCAGAGCAGCGTGACATGGGCACCTCCCTCGAGTGTCACCTCCGCGCCGGTGATCGCCCGAAGGCCGAGGTGCTTCGCGGCATACGCGAACTCGAGCGACCCGTAGACCCCGTCGTGGTCGGTGAGCGCGAGCGCCTCGTAGCCGAGCTCCACCGCCCGGGCGGCGAGCTCCTCGGGGTGCGACGCGCCGTCCAAGAAGCTGAAGGCCGAGTGGCAGTGCAGCTCCACATACGTGGGGGAGCCCATGGCTCAGACGTGGGGGGAACCCATGGTTCCCCCACGATCCCCCTCCTTCTGGGTTACGCACCGGCTTTCCGTAACCGGCCTCCCGGCCGGCAAAGCCGGCCTCCGGCCGCAACGCGGCCGTGCACGGATCGAGCAAGTCCGGTGTCGCAATGCTCGACATGGCCCCAGCCGTTGCTCCAAGGACCTCACGGACGGGGTGGTCATACTGCGCTCTCGTGAGCGAGACCATCCTCATCCCGCCCGGCGGAGGCGAGGTGATCGGCGATGCGCCTCACCGACGTGTCGAGATCCTCTCCGACGACGAGTCGCTCAGCGCCACGTGGTCGCGGTGGGGGTCGCACCGCGTGGGCGCCGACCTGCACGTCCACCGCCACCACAGCGACCTCTTCTACGTCCTCGAGGGCGAGCTGACCGTCCGGCTCGGCGTGGAGGACGAGCCGGTCGTCGTCCGGGCGGGGACGCTCGTCCGCGTGCCGCCGCTCGTCGTGCACGGCTTCCGGAACGGGAGCGACGCCGAGGTGCGCTACCTCAACTTCCACGCGCCGGGTCGCCGGTTCGCCGACTACCTCCGCGCGACGCGCGACGGTCGCTCCTTCTCGTACGACCAGCACGACCCCCCCGAGGACGGCGGCCGGCCGACGAGCGAGGCGGTCGTCGGTGGCGCCTGGATCGTCGCCGACCGCCCGGGGATGCGGGTGGAGCTGCTCGCCGACGTCGAGGAGATCGGCATCTCGGAAGCGGCGAGCGAGCCCGGCGGGCCCTCCCCGCCGCCGCACGTGCACCACCGCCACGTCGAGTCGTTCTACGTCCTGGAAGGCGAGCTGACGTTCACGGCCGGAGGTCGGGAGCTCCGGGCGACGGCCGGTACGTGGGTGCAGGTGCCGCCGGGCACACCGCACACGTTCGCCTGCACCGGGCCGGACGAGGTGCGCTTCCTGAACCTCCACACGCCGAGCTGCGGCTACGGCGCCTTCCTGCGAGGGCTGCACGAGGCGCGGTCGGACGAGGAGCTCGCCGTGGTGCGCGCGGCGTTCGACCAGGTGCTTGCCTGACGCAGCGTGGCAAGCGGGGCACGACCGGGACAGCAGGCGTACGACGACATCGTCGACGCGCTCACGGCCTGGAACCCCGACTGCCGTGCCTCCAGGGTGTTCGGGATGCCGTGCGTGAAGCGCTCCGGCCGGGTGGTCTTCGGCCTCTCGCGCACCGGGATGGTCTTCAAGCTCACCGACCCCGGCGCACACGCGCGGGCGCTCGCCGTCCCCGGCGCGCACCTGTTCGACCCGTCCGGCGAGGGGAAGCCCTTCCGCCAGTGGGTCGTCGTTCCGCCCGAGCGCGCGCACGAGTGGGAGCCCCTCGCGGCCGACGCGGTCGCGCAGGACCACTCCGTGCCGCCCACGGGCGCGCCCGCTCACGATCGGCCTATGCCCGCTGGGTGAACCAGCACCGCTGCTCCCCGTCCCGGTAGACGCACACGTTGCGGCCGGACTCGAGCACGACCTCGAAGTAGCGTCGGTCGACCGGCTCGTCCGTCCACCAGCGGTCGACGACGCGCCACTCCTCCCGCACGACCATCACGAGCTCGCGGTCGACCACCCGCGGCTCGCCGGCGGGGGCCGTCTCGACGATGGCCGGTCGGGGCGCATTGAGCCTCCCCGCCACTCCGCGCCGGACCGCGTCGATTCCGGCGGCCCGCGAATCACCGGCTCTCATCGCCCGACGCTGGGTTGGTCATGCACGTGCCGTGTCAATCGCGCGGGAGGACGAGTGCCCTCGCCTCGGGGATCCGCGACCAGGGCGCCACCTCGACGACGCCCCCCACCGCGCCTCCCCCTGCGCTCGCACGCACCTGGCGGAGCCCTTCCCGCAGGCGGGAGCCTGCCTCCTCACCCTCGGGCGCGACGAGCGCGAGCTGCTGCCCGGTGTGCTCCGCGAGCTCGACTGCCTCGAGCCGCAGCTCGAGGACGGGCGCCGGGATCTCGACGAGCTTCGGGCCGAGCGCCGAGCGGACGCGCCCCCGCTCCCCGGTTGCCTCGCGCAGCGTCACCGTGCGGCGCCACGAGCCCCCACCGACGAGCCTCGCGGCGAGCGCGAGCTTCCGGAACGGCCGCCCCGCCCGCTCGGGGCGGGCGAGCAACCGGTCGAGCAGCGCGCCGAACGCGCGTCGCAGGGTGAGCTCGTTCGCGACCGCCTCGGGGAAGGAGAGCGCCTCGATCAGCTCTGCCGCGGGCGATCGCCCGCGCACGCGGCGGCGCTCCCCGCCGCGGGCAAGGCTCCACGCCCGCTTCCCCTCCTGACCCAGCCGCTCGGCCACCGCGCCGCCCGGAAGGGCAGCAAGCGAGCCGAGGGTGCGGACGCCGAGACCCTCGAGCTCGGCGTACCGCCCCTCGTCGAGCGGCAGGAGTGAGAGCGGGAGCGGCTCGAGAAACGACCGCTCCTCCTCCCCCTCGACGATCACCGCCTGTCCCGGGCGCGCCACGCTCGCCGCCGCAAGGGCGACGAAGCGCCGCTGCCCCGCGCCTGCGCGCGGGTCCCAGGCAGGCCCGACGGAGGCGAGCGCCTTCGAGAGCGCAGCCTCCACCCCTCCGTAGAGCCGCTCGACGCCTCGGGTCTCGAACACGACCACGCCCGGCTCGACAGGCTCCACTCCGAACCCTGCATCCTCGAGGCGCCGGAGCACCCCCTCCCACTCCCGCTCGGCCCCCGCCGGGTCCGGCTCCACGAGCACGAGCTCGGGGCACGTCGCGAGGGCCTCTCCGAGGCGCATGCCCGCGACCACCCCGGCGGCCTCCGCTGCAGCGGTCACGGGGCCGACCAGCTGCTCCCGGCCCGGCTCGGCCGCCAGCGCGGCGGGGACGACCGCGAGCCTCGGCCGGGACCGGAGCGCCGCGCGGAGCTCGAATCCCGGGATGAGGAGGCAGGCGATCATGGGGAACAGGTGTTCTATCGAACACCTGTTCGTATGTCAAGGCGGCGCAGAGGCGGCGCGACCGCCGGCAGCGGATCAGCGCCTGACGGCGCGGAAGCAGACGGTGACGTACGGGAGGCGAAGGACGCCGTCGCGCGCGTGCGCGGTGAAGAGGGCGTCCACGCCACGCAGGACCGGCTCGCGCTCCGCCGGCGGGAGGACCGCGCAGAAGCTGCGGGAGAGAACGAGCTCGCGCAGCGATTCGCGATCGATCTCCTGCACGTGCGCGAACTCCGCCTGCTCGACGGGCTCGTAGCGACCGCTCGCCTCGATCTGCCCGGGGACGCGGCGAAGAAAGTCCGTCCGGCCGACCATCACGTCGCTCAGCTCCTGAACCCATGCCTCGCGCTCGTCCCGCGTGTTCCAGACCAGGCCGAGCCGCGCGCCGGGGCGAAGCACTCGCGCGATCTCGACGAGCGCGGGCGACTCGTCGAACCAGTGGAACGCCTGCGCGCACGTGACGACGTCCGTCGAGCCGTCGGGGAGCGGGATCGCCTCCGCGCTGCCGACGACCGCTCGCGCACCGGGGACGGCTCGCTGGAGCTCCACGAGCATCTCCTCGAGCGGCTCGACGGCCGTCACGCGGTGGCCGAGCGCCACGAGCGAGCGGGTCAGCTTGCCGGTACCCGCGCCCAGGTCGACGACTTCGCGGGGCGTCTCGCCCGTGAGCCACCGCACCGCGTCGTCCGGATACCCGGGCCTGGCGCGCTCGTAGGCGTCCGCGACGCCGCCGAACGACGCGGCGCGCTCGAGCCGTTCCTCCCGCTCGGCGGCCATCGAGGCCGAGCGTATCCTCGCGTGGTGCACCGCGCCGCCCTCGTGCTCGGCGTCTTCACCGCCCTGCTCGCCTCGGGCTGCGGCGGCGGGAGTGCCGACGATCCCCTGTCGTACGAGGCGGACGAGCCGCTCGCCGTCGAGCGCGGGGCGCGTACCGCGCGCGACGGGGTGGTCGTCCAGGCGGTCTCGTACGCGAGCGGCGATGACCGCGTCGACGGCTACCTCGTCTCTCCCTCCGCGGACGGAGAGCGGCTGCCGGCGGTCGTGTTCCTCCACGGCGCCGGCGGCGACCGGGGCGAGCAGCTCGAGAGCGCGCGCGCCCTCGCCCGGCGCGGCGCGATCGCGCTCACCGTCACCGCCCCGTCGCGGGGCAAGACGGCGCCCGCGGGCCTGACCACGGAGGAGCTCGTCCGCTGGCAGGGCGGCACGGTCGCCGCGGACCTCGTCGCGGTGAGACGCGGACTCGACCTCCTCGCCGCGGACGACCGGGTCGACGCAGACCGGCTCGGCGTCGTCGGCTGGAGCATGGGCGGTCGTCTGGCGGCCATCGTCGCCGGCGTGGACGAACGGGTCCGGGCGACCGTGCTGATGTCCGTGGGAGCGGCGGCGGTCGACGAGTACGTGGGCGCGGCGCCCCCCGAGCTCCAGGACGTCGTGCGGGAAGTGCTCGAGCCCATCGACCCGCTCACGCACGTGGCTCACGCACGCGGGGCGATGCTCGTCCAGGCCGGCCGGCGCGACGAGGTCGTTCCACAGGAGGCGCTGCACACGGTGATCGCCGCTGCGCCCGCCGACACGAAGGTGATCTGGTACGCGGCCGATCACGGGCTCGACGAGCGGGCCGGGCGCGAGCGCCTCGACTGGCTCGCCCGCGAACTCGACGTCGGACGCGCGTAGCCTCAGAGCGTGATCTCTGCGGCGATGCCGTGCATCCCCGCGAGACGCGGCACGACCGCGAGCAGGCTCTCCCCGGCACACCATGCGATGTCCGCCTCGAGCTCGGGGCCGTGGTTGATCAGGTTTTGCCCCGAGCGCGAGGCGCGGAACGCCTCTTCGGCGCTTCCGTACGACGACGCGAGCCGAACGGCCGCCTCCGCCGCGTCGCTCCGCTCGAGCCCCAGGCCCTCGGCGACGCGCCCGGCGACGTAGGCGTCGTCCAGCGCGAAGGCGCCCTTCACCCCGGCGCAGAACACCGCCACGTCGTCGCCGTGCGAGCGGGCGGCCTCGGTCACCGCGCCCAGGTTCAGGAGCGACGCGATCAGCACGCGGTCGCAACGCTCGGCGGCGGTGACGATCGCGCGCGTGCCGTTCGTCGTCGACATCGCGAGCGTCGGCGTGCGCGGCTCCAGATACTCGCGCGGCGAGTTGCCGAGGTCGAAGCCGTCGATCCGGACCCCGAGGCGCTCGCCGCCGAGCGTGACCTCGGGGCCGCCGAGCGCGCGGGCGTCGTCGACCTCGGCTGCGCACCACACTCGCTCGTAGCCCGAGTCGAGCGCCTGGCAGATCGTCGAGGTTGCGCGGATGACGTCGATCACGACCCCCGTCGGGGCTGCCGCCGCCTCGTCGGGGGTGAACGCGACGTGAACGCGCACGTGGGTACGCTAGCCGCGAGGTGAGCGACACGCCCCACTGCTACCGGCATCCGGGTCGCGAGACGCTCGTCTCGTGCTCGGAGTGCGGGCGACCGATCTGCGAGGAGTGCATGACGTTCGCGCCGGTGGGGATCAAGTGCCCCGACCACGCGGGCGTGGGGGCGGCGCGCTCGGCTCCGGCACGCGTGCGGCGGTCGCAGCCGGCCCGCCAGGCCCAGCGAACGATCGCCGGGCTCGAGGCCCCGGCCACGGTCGGCCTCGTCGTCCTCAACGTCCTCGTCTACATGCTCACGGTCTACCAGGGTGGTGGCGTCAGCCAGCCCGGCGGCGAGCTGTTTCGGGAGGGAGCCCTGATCGGCGCCGCGATCAGCGTCGACGGCGACTGGTACCGGCTCGTCACGGCGATGTTCCTCCACGCGAGCCTCCTCCACCTCGCCTTCAACATGCTCGCCCTCTACTGGCTCGGGACGATCGTGGAGCAGGCGCTCGGCACGTGGCGCTTTCTCCTCCTCTACTTCGTCTCGGGCATCGCCGGGTCGGCGGGCGCGCTCGCGCTGAGCGACCCGTTCGCGGTCACCGTGGGCGCGTCGGGCGCGATCTACGGGATCATGGGTGCGCTGCTCGTGCTCGAGTATCGAGCGACCGGCTCGTTCGCCGGGCAGGCGCTCGGTCTGATCGTGCTCAACCTCGCTCTCACCTTCGCGATCCCGAACATCTCGATCGGCGGTCACCTCGGCGGGCTCGTCGGAGGGATCCTCGCGACGTTCGCCCTCGCGCACTTCCGCTACGCCCGGCCGCGGTCGCTCGGCCCGGCCCTCGTCGCGCTGATCATGCTCGCGAGCCTCGTCGTCGCGTACGTGCGCGTCGAGAGCTACGTGTAGCCGTCGGCTCAGCCGCCGATCGCGACCGCGGTGACGCCGGCCTCGGCCAGCGCGGCCTGTGCGGCTGCGAGGCGGGCGAGCGGCACCCGGTACGGCGAGCACGAGACGTAGTCGAGCCCGATCTCGTGGCAGAAGGCCACCGACCGCGGCTCGCCGCCGTGCTCGCCGCAGATCCCCAGCTTGAGCTCGGGCTTGACACCGCGCCCGCGCTCGACGGCGATCCGCATCAGGTCGCCAACACCTTCGCGGTCGAGCACCTCGAACGGGTTTCGCCCGAGGATGCCGTGCTCGAGGTAGTACGTGAGGAACTTCCCCTCGGCGTCGTCGCGCGAGAAGCCGAGCGCCGTCTGCGTGAGGTCGTTCGTGCCGAAGGAGTAGAAGTCCGCGCTCTCGGCGATCTCGTCCGCGCGCATGCAGGCTCGCGGCAGCTCGATCATCGTCCCGCACAGGTACTCGACGCCGGGCTCTTCGGAGGCAACCCGCTCCGTGAGCTCGCGGAGCCGCCGCAGCTCCTCTGCGAAGCCGACGAGCGGGTGCATGATCTCCACGAGCGGCGGCTCGCCCGTCCGTTCGGCGACGGCGCGGGCCGCCCGGACGATCGCCCGGACCTGCATCTCGTAGATCTCGGGCCACTGGAGGCCGAGGCGGCAGCCGCGCGTGCCGAGCATCGGGTTCGCCTCGCGGAGCTGCTCGATCCTGCGCCGCATCGCGTCCGATGTCGCCTCCTCGGCCGACGGGAGAAACTCGTGGAGCGGCGGGTCGAGGAGGCGGATCGTGACGGGGAAGCCCGCCATCGCCTCGAAGATCTCCTCGAAGTCCTTCTGCTGGACGGGCAGCAGCCGGTCGAGCGCCGCTCGCCGTGCCTTCTCGTCGGAGGCGAGGATCATCTCCTGCACCACGGGGAGCCGGTCGGGCGCCATGAACATGTGCTCGGTCCGGCAGAGGCCGATCCCCTCGGCGCCGAACTCGCGTGCCTTGGCGGCATCCGTAGGCGTATCGGCGTTGGCACGCACGCGCAGCCGGCGAAAATCGTCCGCCCAGCCGAGAATCGTCCCGAAGTTCTCGTCGATCGCGGGCGGGACGAGGGGTACCGCGCCGACGATCACGCGGCCGGTGCCGCCGTCGATCGTCAGCGGGTCGCCCTCGCGCAGCTCGAGCTCGCCGATCCGGATCGTCCTCGCGTCGAGATCGATGGCGAGCGCGTCGCAGCCGGCGACGCAGGGCTTGCCCATCCCACGCGCGACGACCGCCGCGTGGGAGGTCATGCCGCCGTGGGCGGTCAGGACGCCGACCGAGTGGATCAGCCCGTGGATGTCGTCCGGGGTCGTCTCCCAGCGCACGAGGAGCACGTCGTCACCCGCGCGGCCGCGCTCCTCGGCCAGGTCGGCGTCGAGCACGATCGCCCCCGACGCGGCCCCCGGGGATGCATTGAGGCCGGTCGCGACCACCTCGACGTCGGCGCTCGGGTCGATCATCGGGTGCAGCAGCTGGTCGAGCTGACCCGCGTCGATACGCGCGACGGCCTCCTCGCGGGAGATCAGGCCCTCCTCGGTCATCTCCGCTGCGATCCGGAGCGCCGCCTGCGCGGTGCGCTTGCCGGTGCGCGTCTGCAGCAGGTACAGGACGCCGTCCTCGACCGTGAACTCGATGTCCTGCATGTCGCGGTAGTGGCTCTCGAGCCGCTCCAGCGTGTCGACGAGCTGCGCGTACGCCTCGGGCATGATCTCGCGCATCTGCTCGATCGGCTGCGGTGTCCGGATCCCGGCGACGACGTCCTCGCCCTGTGCGTTCAGGAGGAACTCGCCGAACAGGCACCGCTCACCCGTCGAGGGGTCGCGCGTGAAGCAGACGCCCGTCCCCGACGTGTCGCCCTTGTTGCCGAAGACCATCTGGACGACGTTGACGGCGGTGCCGAGATCGTCCGGGATGTCGTAGGTGCGCCGGTAGACCCTGGCGCGCGGGGCCTCCCAGGAGTCGAAGACTGCGCGGATCGCCCGCCGGAGCTGCTCGGGCGCGTCCTGGGGGAACGGCGAGCCGACTTCCCGCTCGTAGATCTCCTGGAACCTGGCGATCAGCTCCCGCAGGTCGTCCGCGGTCAGCTCGACGTCCTGGCGGGCCCCGCGTCGCTCTTTGAGGCCCTGCAGCTCTCCTTCGAAGAGGTGGCCGTCGACCTCGTCCACGACCTCTCCGTACATCTGGATCAGCCGGCGGTACGAGTCGAACGCGAAGCGCGGGTTTCCTGTCGCGGTGGCGAGCCCCTCAACCGCCACGTCGTTCAGGCCCAGGTTGAGGATCGTGTCCATCATCCCCGGCATCGAGATCGCAGCGCCGGACCGGACCGAGACGAGGAGGGGGTCGTCGTGGTCGCCGAAGCGCTTCCCCGCCCGCTCCTGGAGGCCTTCGACGTGCTCGTCGACCTCGGCCCACAGGCTCGGAGGCACCTCGCCCGATCGCATGGTCTCGCGGCACGCGTCCGTCGTGACGGTGAAGCCTGCGGGCACGGGGATGCCGAGCGCGGTCATCTCCGCGAGCCCGACCCCCTTGCCGCCGAGCAGGTCGCGGCCGCCGGGAGCCTCCTCGTCGAACGCGTACACGAGTCGCACGGCGCGGATCCTATGCGCAGGAACACTTCCCCCGTGATGAAGAGAGTGGCGGTGGTGGCCTCGGCGAGCGGCAGCGGCAAGACGACCGTGGCCCCTCCAGGCTCGGCGACATCGCCCTCGATGCGCGGCCCCGCGCGTCTGGATCGACCTCCCCGTCGTGTGTGGCTGCCGCAATTCGTAACGGCCCGGCGGCCCTCGGTCGCGGGCGCGGGGCGCGGAGCGATGTCAGACACGGGTTTCTGTCAAGACGGCCGCTATAGCCCTGTCCCGCTCGGCCGCCTGGCGCTCTCGGCTCCGCCGCACCACCCGAAATGGCCTGCAACCAGGGTTGTGGACGAATCGGCACACATTCGACCCGAAGGACACTTGACGCAGATCGGTGTCTGACACCGATCTGCGCGCGCAGCTCACCTGGCTGCGAGACGCGAGCGAAGCTCGGCGGCCCACGCCGCCGCTCGCAGACCGAGCCAGATGGGCGTGAGGACGACGTAGAAGGCGACCATCGCCACCGCTAGGGACGCCCACCAGATCAGCCAGAAGCGGATGGGCACCCAGCCCTTCTCGGACAGGTCGCGGCGGATCCCGCGCGCGAGAGGGCCGTACTTGGCGTTGCGGGACGTCACGCCCGGGCCGTCTCCCGCCGTCGGCCGCGGTCGGCCACGAGCCGGATGATGCGCATCGCGGTCTCCTCGACCGAGAGCTCGGAGACGTCGATCACCGGGCAGCGGAGCCGACGGTGGACGCGTGAGGCTGCGTCGAGCTCCTCGAACACGGCCTCGAGATCGGCGTAGCGCCGGCGCGGGGCGCCCATCGACCGCACGCGCTCTTCGCGGATCTCTGCGAGCCGCTCCGGGTCGATCGTCAGCCCGACGATCTTCGCGCGGTCGATCTCGAACAGGTGCGGCGGGGGCTCGACGCCCCGCACGATCGGGACGTTGGCCGCCTTGTGGCCGAGGTAGCCGAGGTAGATCGAGAGGGGCGTCTTCGACGTGCGAGACACGCCGACGAGGACTATGTCCGCCTCGTCCAGCCCGCCGCCGATGCCGTCGTCGTAGCGCACGGCGAACTCGATCGCCTCGATCCGCTTGAAGTACGTCTGGTCGAGTGGTGCTCGCGCGCCCGGCTCCATGCGCGCTGCGACGCCGGCCACCCGCGAGATCGAGTCGATCGGGTGACCCAGGAGGTCGCAGTAGTGCACGCGCGAGCGTCGGCAGAGCCGGCGCATCTCGTCCCGCAGCCCTGGCTCGACGAGCGTGTAGACCATCACCGCGGGCCTCCCACGGGCTCGCGCGACGGCGAGCGCGAGATCGTCGACGGACTCCACGCGGGGATGACGCACCTCCTCGAACGCCAGGTCGGGGAACTGGGCCTCGAGCGCCAGCACGAGGCGGGCTGCGGTCTCTCCCGTCGAGTCGGAGACGATGTGGAGCTCGACGGGGGCGTGGTCCGTCACCGGCGGGAGGCTACCGCCGCGGTTCGGCCGCCGGTCAACGCGAGCAGATCGGCCGGCGCCAGCTCGAGCTCGAGCCCCCGCCTGCCCGCGCTCACGTGGATCGTGTCGAACGCGAGCGCGGACTCGTCGACGACCGTGGGAAGCGCGCGCCGCTGCCCGAGCGGGCTGATGCCGCCCGTGACGTACCCGGTCGCACGCTCCGCAGCCCTCGCGTCGGCCATGCGCGCACGCTTTCCGAGCGCGCGCAGGTCGAGCTGCGCCTCGACCGGGACGACGGCGACCGTGAGCGTTCCGTCGACGTCGGCAACGAGGGTCTTGAAGACCCGCTCCGCATCGAGCCCGAGCTTCTCCACCGCCTCGAGGCCATAGGAATCCGACCGGGGATCGTGCTCGTACTCGTGCAACCGGAACGCGATACCTGCGCGTTCCGCTGCGGCGATCGCCGGTGTCCCCTTCCCCGCCATCTCGGATGGCGCGAGGGTAGCGTTGGCGCCCATGGCGACCGAGGTCACGATGGACAAGATCGTCTCCTTGTGCCGTCGGCGCGGCTTCGTGTTCCCCTCGTCCGAGATCTACGGTGGGCTCGGGTCGAGCTACGACTACGGCCACTACGGCGTCCTGCTGAAGGACAACGTCAAGGCGCGCTGGCTCGAGGCGATGGTGCGCGAGCGAGACGACATCCTCGCGCTCGACTCGTCGATCATCCTCCACCCCAGGGTGTGGGAGGCGTCCGGGCACGTCGGCGGCTTCACCGACCCGCTCGTGGACTGCCGCACCTGCAAGCAGCGGTTCCGCGCCGACCACTTGGCGGATCCGGAGCACACGGAGCTTCACTGTGGCAAGCGGCCGAGCAAGCGGCCCGGCGAGACCCCGGACTGCGACCTGACCGAGCCGCGCCACTTCAATCTCATGTTCCGCACGCGGGTCGGGGCCGTCGAGGAGACCGGCGTCGACGTGTACCTCCGCCCCGAGACGGCGCAGGGGATCTTCATCAACTTCAAGAACGTCGCCCAGCTGGCTCGCCGCAAGCCCCCGTTCGGCATCGCCCAGGTCGGCAAGGCCTTCCGGAACGAGATCACGCCGGGCAACTTCATCTTCCGGACACTCGAGTTCGAGATGATGGAGCTCGAGTACTTCGTGCCGCCCTCGGACGCGCAGCAGTGGTACGAGTACTGGGTCGCGGAGCGCCTCGCCTGGCATCTCCGTTACGGCGTCCGCGAAGCGAACCTACGGGTCCGGCCGCACGAGGCCGACGAGCTCTCCCACTACTCGAGCGGGACGAGCGACATCGAGTACCTCTACCCGATCGGGTGGTCCGAGCTCGAGGGCATCGCGAACCGCGGCGACTTCGACCTCACGCAGCACACGAACGAGTCGGGGACGAAGCTCGAGTGGGTCGACGCCGGGACCGGGGAGCGTTTCACCCCTCACGTGATCGAGCCCTCGCTCGGCGTCAACCGATCGATGCTGACGTTCCTGATCGACGCGTACGACGAGGAGGTCGTGGCGGAGCGCGAGCGGACCGTCCTGCGCCTCCATCCACGGCTCGCGCCGGTGACCGTCGCCGTGCTGCCGCTGATCACGAAGGACGCGGGGATGGTCGCGAAGGCCCAGGCGCTCCGCGACGAGCTCCGGCAGCACCTGAGCGTCGAGTACGACGAGAGCGGCCAGATCGGCCGCCGATACCGCCGTCAGGACGAGATCGGCACCCCGTGGGCGCTCACGGTCGACGAGCAGTCGCTGACCGACGACACGATCACCGTGCGCGACCGGGACTCGCTCGCGCAGGAGCGGATCTCGATCGCACGGGCCCGGGAGTACCTCCTCGAACGCCTCGGGGAGCCCTGGGCACCCCCGCCCCGGACGACCTGAGCCGGCGCGAGGCGCCTTCGCGGCCGAGGTAAGAAATCCGCGCGCGACGTTACTATCGAAAGTGAAATGTCAACGGCGCCGCTGATCACCCCCGCCTACGCGTCGCTCGATGACCTCGTTCCCCACGACGGCCTGCTCTCCCCCGTCGAGCTCGAGCAGCTCGCCGTCGAGATCGTCGAGTGCCGGGAGATCTGGGAGCCGCTCGTCCACGTCGACCGGGACCGGCGCCGCTACGAGCTCATCTACGAGGACGAGCATCTGGACGCGTGGGTGTTGTCCTGGATGCCGGGGCAGGGGACGGGCTTCCACGACCACTACATCTCCGGTGTCGGCCTGTGCTGCGCGGCAGGCGGCGTGAGGGAGGACCTGCTCGTCTACGGCGGCAGCGACATCGAGCTCCACCTGCGCCCCGGCGACTCGCGCCAGGGCGGGCCGGGATACATCCACCGCGTGCGGCACGAGCTCGGCGAGCCCGCCGTCACGATCCACGTGTATTCGCCGCGACTCGACTGGGTGGGCCAGTACCGCCTCGGGGACAACGGCATCGTGCGGCGCGAGGTCCGGCCGGGTCGGAACGAGCTGACCGACCAGCTCGTCGCCGAGGGCGCCCTGGCGCGAGTGCTCGAGCGCTTCTGATCACCGGCTCACGCGGACAGCGTGCGCAGGCGGAAGCCGCCGTGGTGCTCGTACGACGACGTGACCACGGCGAGCACGTCGCGCGCGCCACGGTCGCCGAGCCCGAGCGTGGGCGCGTCCGCGATCGGCGTGCCCAGCAGGTCGGCCAGGCCGCGCAGGCCCTCGGGTGAGAGCGCGATTCCACCGTGGTCGCAGGCCGCGCAGACCGCGCCTCCCGCCGACGGCGAGAACGCCACCAGCCCTCCCTCCGCCCCGCACTCGACGCAGCTGCCGAGATGCGGCAGGAAGCCCGACAGCCAGAGGAGCTTCAGCTGGAACGAGAGCGCGAGCGGCTCGAGAGAAGGTCGGCGGCCGGGCTGTGGCTCCCGGGTGTCCAGGGCGTCCAGGAATCGGGTCAGTGCCAGGAAGGCTCGATCGTTCCGCTCCTCCTCGGTGAAGAGCCGGAGCATCGCCTCGAGGCCGACCAGGCCAGCCTGGATCAGGTAGGGATCCGTGCGCACCGCGTCGTGCGACCGGACGAGCGAGGCTCCGGTCACCGTGCCGAGCTCGCCTCGCCCGCGGTGGATGGAGAGCTCGACGTGCGAGAACGGCTCGAGACGGCCGCCGAAGCGGCTCTTCGTCCTGCGGACGCCCTTCGCCACCACCCCGACCCGGCCGCTCGCCTGCGTGTAGAGGTGGAGCACCCGGTCGGCCTCGCCGAACGCGAAGGACCGGAGCACGACCGCCTCGGTGATGGTGGGCGGCGCCATGAATCGAGTGTAGGGCCGGACGCAGTCGGAGCTCAGGGCCGCTGGCAGCGCGGGCAGAGCCACGTCCCGCGGCCCGCGACCACGATGCGCTCGATCGGCCGGCCGCAGCGGTCGCACGGCTCGCCGAGACGGCCGTAGACGTGGAACTCGTGCTGCATGCCGCCCCCGTCGCCGTCCGGGGTCACGTAGTCCCGCAGCGTCGAGCCCTGTAGCTCGACGCCCCGTCGGAGGGCCGCGCGAACTGCGCGATGGAGCCGGGCGACCTCGCCCGCGTCGAGCTCCCCTGCGGGCCGCCGCGGATGGATCCGGGCACGCCAGAGCGCTTCGTCGGCGTAGATGTTCCCGATCCCGGCGATGCGTCGCTGGTCGAGCAATACCGCCTTGATCGGCGCCCGACGACCCTCGACGATCCGGGCCAGACGCGCCGCCGTGAACGACGGCGCGAGCGGCTCGGGCCCGAGACGGGATGCGAGGTACGGACGCAGGTGATCCTCGTCCAGGAGCTCCCACGTACCGAAGCGCCTGACGTCGCGGTATGCGACCTCCGCGCCGGTGTCGAGGCCGAGGGTGGCGCGCCGGTGCGCGTCGGCGGGGAGCTCGCCGGCCGGCGCATGCCTGAGCGACCCCGTCATGCGCAGGTGGACGACGAGGGTGCGACCGCTGGTGAGCCGCCAGAGGAGGTACTTGCCGCGACGCTCGACCGCGGCCACCTGCTCGCCGACGAGCGCGTCGGCGACGAGCCCGGGGTCGACGGGACGCGTCAGCCTCGGGTCGACGATCTCGGCATGGGCGATCGTGGCGCCCTCGAGGAGCGGCGCAAGACGACGACGCACGGTCTCGACCTCGGGCAGCTCGGGCACGGACGAATCGTAGGGGTGCCGGTCGGGCGAATCAGGCCGGCTCGACGTCCGGCAGCACCGGACCTGCCCCGCGGTGCGAGAACGGCGCGAACGGTGCGCGCTCCACGGCACCCTCGGAGCAGCCCGTGGCGGGCCGCGGGCCCTCGACGTCCTCCGGCGCGGGCGGCGGGACGACCAACACCATGCCTGCGGGAAGGCAGACGCCCTCCCTCGCGTGGTGGTGTTGTGAGCACATGTCGTCCTCCCGATCCGTGGTGAGAGTCAACCGCCGCGGGCCGTGGGCCAACACGGGGCATATCCGTACTCGTGCGGTGCGGGTACCCGCACTCCTTACGATTGCCCGATGACCGACCGGCTTCCACGCACGCTCTTGCACGCAGAGGGGGTCGTCGTCGCCGTCGCGGCGATCGCGTTGTACTTCCACCTCGAGTACCCGTGGTGGCTGCTGGTGGTGCTCGCGCTCGCGCCCGACCTGTCGATGGTCGGGTACGCGGCCGGGCCGATCGTGGGCGCGGCAGCCTACGACGTGGCGCACACGTACTCGCTCCCCGTCGCGCTCGCCGCGATCGGCGTCCTCGTCGACGCCGACCTCGCGGTGCAGATCGGGCTCGTCTGGATCGCCCACATCGGCGTCGACCGGGCGATCGGATACGGCCTGAAGTACCGCAGCGGGTTCAAGGACACCCACCTCCAGCGGGTCTAGATGGGGTGCCGCGCGAGGAACCGCGCAAGGGCATCGGCCGTGGGGCCCGGATACTGGGTCTGCAGCAGGTGCGTCGCCTCGGGGAGGATCACGCCCTCGGCGCCCGGCAGCCAGTCCAGCAACGTGCGGTAGGTCTCCCCGAAGCGCGGGTGGAGCCCGACACTGGTCTCGCCGAGCACGACGAGCGCAGGCTGCGTGATCTTCCGCGCCTCCGCCTCTCCGAGTCTCCAGTCGAGGAGCGCGGGCAGATCCGCCTCGTAGCAGGTTGGGGCATCCGTCACGGCTTGCTCGAACGCCCCGGGCAGCATTCGCTCGAGCTCGTGGCGATACGCCGGCCATCGCCGCTCGAGGAACTCGTGCACCGCGAGGTTCCCACCCGCCTCGGCGTAGCGCCCCATGCTGCCCACCAGATCCTGTCTGTACGCGGGCGCGCTCTCGCCGACGAGCAGGCCGGCCTCGAGCAGGCTCAAGGTGCACACGAGCTCCGGCGCAACGAGCGCCAGCTGCAGTCCGATCGCGGCACCCAGGGAGTGCCCGACCACGTGAGCGCGCCCCACACCCAGGTGCGACATCAGCCGCCGACAGTCGTCGGCATGGCCGACGATGCCCGCAGGCTCGCCCCCGGGGCCGCTGCTGCCGACGTACCCGCGGCGGTGATAGCTGACGAGCCGGTAGCGGTCGGCCAGCGCCGCCTCGGACAGGAGCGGCCGGAACGCGTCGGCGATGAGGGCGCCGTGGATGAACACGACCGGCTCACCCACGCCCTCGTCTTCGTATTCGAGCTCGATCCCGTCGATGACCGCTCGATCCACGGCTGCATCAAACCAACCGGCCCGCCTCGTGTGCATGCCGCCGCGCTTTGCGGAAACGGCTCGCGCTAGGCCACGACGTCGAGGACGATCCCGTGCTCGGGCGGGGCGTCGTCGCCGATCTCGTACGCCGCAAGCACGGCCTCGACGGCCCGCGCGGCGGAGGCGTCGTCGCGCGCATGCACCTCCGCGAGATCGTCCCCGGCCAGCACGGTGTCTCCACGCTTCGCGAAGCAGAGGACGCCGACCGCATGGTCGACCGGGTCTGCCTTCGTCCGGCGGCCTGCGCCCAGCTCCAGCGCCGCGTTGCCGACGTCGAGGGCCGCGAGGCGCGTGACGACCCCGTCGCGAGGGGCGGGCACCGGCCGCCGGACGGCCGCGCGCTCGAGCAGCGCGGGGTCGGGGTCCCCACCCTGCGCGCGAACCCAGCGCTCGTAGCGCTCGAGCGCGCTGCCGTCGGCCACTGCCTGCTCGGCTCGTCTCCTGCCCTCGTCGACGTCCACTCCCAGATCGGAGTACGCGAGGAGCCGCGACGCGGCCTCGAGCACGAGCTCGGTGAAGTCCGCGGGGCCGTCGCCGCGGATCGTGTCGCGCGCCTCGTCGACCTCGAGGGCGTTCCCGACCGCGCGGCCGAGCGGCTGGTCCATGTCGGTCAGCAGGCACGTCACCTCGCGACCCGCTCGCGTGCCGATCTCGCGCATCTGCCCGGCCAGCTCCCGCGCATCGTCCAGCGTCTTCATGAACGCCCCGTCCCCGACCTTGACGTCGAGGACGATCGCGTCGGCGCCGGCTGCGAGCTTCTTGGACATGATCGAGCTCGCGATCAGAGGGATGATGTCCACCGTGGCCGTCACGTCCCGGAGCGCATAGAGCTTCTTGTCGGCCGGGACCAGGTCGGCGGTCTGGCCGACGATCGCCATCCCGACGTCCCGCAGCTGGGCGACCATCTCCTCGGTCGTGAGCTCGACGCGGAAGCCGGGGATCGACTCGAGCTTGTCGAGTGTCCCGCCCGTGTGGCCGAGACCGCGGCCCGACATCTTCCCGAGAGGCACGCCGCAGGCGGCAATGATCGGGCCGAGGGCGATCGACGTCTTGTCACCGACCCCTCCGGTCGAGTGCTTGTCGACCACCTTGCGCCCGAGGGCGGCGCCGAGGTCGAGCGTCTCGCCCGAGCGGATCATCGCGTCGGTGAGAGCCTGCGTCTCCGCGCCGGTGAGTCCCCTGAAGTAGACGGCCATGCACCAGGCGGCCATCTGGTAGTCGGGCACCTCGTCGCGCGCGTACGCGAGGATCAACTCCGTCAGCTCGGCGGGGTCGTGCGCTCCCCCGTTGCGCTTCTGCTCGATCAGCTCGGCCGGCCGGATCATCGCCGGGTCGTCGATCCTCACTTCTCGATGATCGGGCGGCCCGGAGCGCCCTTGCCCGGGTGCTTCGCCCCGAGCCAGGCGGAGACGGTCGCGCCGACGTCGGCGAACTCGCCCTCCTCGTGGATCCTCCCGGCCGCGTTCTTCCCGGCCGCGTAGGCGAGGAGGAGCGCATGCTCGCGCGAGTGGTCGGTCGACGGGGTCGTGGGATCGCAGCCGTGATCCGAGCTGAGGATGAGGAGATCGCCGTCGCGCAGCGCGTCGAGGATGTCCGGCAGCCGGCGGTCGAAGTCCTGCAGGCAGCGATGGAAGTTCACGGGGTCGTTGCGGTGGCCCCACAGCATGTCGGTCTCGACGAGGTTCACGAAGACGAGGCCCGAGTCGATGTTCTCGAGCAGCTCGATCGTCCGGTTGATCCCCTCGACGTTCGACTTCGTCGGAAAGGACTCGTCGATGTCGCAGCCCGCGAAGATGTCGGAGATCTTGCCCACGCCGTACACGGTGTTGGCCGCCTCGCGGATTGCCGTCAGGTAGTTGGGGCGACGAGGCTCCAACGAGAAGTCGTGACGGTTCGGAGTGCGCTCGTAGTGACCGGGCTCCCCCACGAAGGGGCGGGCGATCACCCGGCCGACGGCGTGCTTGCCGGTGAGGATCTCCCTGGCGATGCGACAGCCCGCGTAGAGCTCCTCGAGCGGGATCGTCTCCTCGTGCGCCGCGATCTGGAACACCGAGTCAGCGGACGTGTAGACGATCCACTTGCCCGTGCGCTGATGCTCCTCCCCGAGCTCCTGGATGATCTCGGTACCCGACGCGGGCTTGTTGCCGAGCACGCCCCGCCCCGTGCGGTTCATGAACGGGTCGATCACCTCGTCCGGGAAGCCGTACGGGTAGGTGGGGAACGGGGTGGGCGTCACCACGCCCATCAGCTCCCAGTGGCCGGCGGTCGTGTCCTTCCCCTTCGACCGCTCGACGAGCCGTCCCGCGACAGCGGGCGCGTAGGGCTGCGGCGGGCAGCCCTCGAGAGGCTCGACGTTCCCGAGGCCGAGCGCCTCGAGGTTCGGGAGGTCGAGCCCTCCGACCGCGCGCGAGACGTTCCCGAGCGTGTCGGACCCCTCGTCACCCCAGTCGGCCGCGTCCGGCAGCTCGCCTGCTCCGACGGCGTCCAGCACGATCACACAGGCCCGCGGCATAGGCGGCTATCCTAGTCCGCCGGTGGACGACGTCATCTCCCTGCTGGAGCTTGTCCTCTACATCGCCGCGATCCTCGCGCTCTCGATGGCCGTCACGTGGGCCGTCGTCAAGATCTCGCCCTCCGAGAGCACCAAGGAGCAGCAGGCCGCGGACAAGGCCAAGAGCTAGCGGGCGCCGGCGACGGCAGGCGCTCCCGGGCGCGAGGTCAGACGAGGGCGCTCTGCGCGTCCTCGAGCCGGGTGTGCGCCAGGCCGTGCGCCTCGGCCACCGCGCGGTAGGTCAGCTTCCCGGCAATCGTGTTGACGCCCTTCGCGAGCGCGGGGTCGTCGGCGATCGCCCGGGAGAGGCCCTTGTCCGCAATCGCCTCGACGTACGGGAGGGTCACGTTCGTGAGCGCCTTCGTCGAGGTGATCGGCACCGCGCCGGGCATGTTCGCGACGCAGTAGTGGACGATCCCGTCGACCTCGAAGATCGGGTCGTCGTGCGTCGTGGCGTGTGAGGTCTCGAAGCAGCCGCCCTGGTCGATCGCAACGTCGACGAGCACGGAGCCCGGGCGCATCAGCGGCAGCATCTCGTGGGTCACGAGCTTGGGCGCCACTGCGCCCGGGATGAGCACCGCTCCGATGACCATGTCCGCGTCGCGCAGCACCTCCTCGATCTGGAGACGGTTCGACATCGCGAGGGTGACGCGCCCGTCGAGGGCGATCTCGAGCTCCCGCATCCGATCGACGGACTTGTCGAGCACCCAGACGTCCGCCTGCATTCCGAGTGCGATGATCGCGGCGTTCAGGCCCACGACTCCGCCCCCGAGCACGACGACCTTCGCCGGCGGCACGCCGGGGACGCCGCCGAGGAGGATGCCGCGGCCGCCGTGCGCCTTCTCGAGCGCCCACGCTCCCATCTGGGGGGCGAGCCGGCCGGCCACCTCGCTCATCGGCGCGAGCAGGGGCAGGCGGCGGTCGGGTGTCTCGACCGTCTCGTACGCGACCCCGGTGACCCCCGAGTCGAGCAGTGCGTGCGTCAGCGGGCCGTCGGCTGCGATGTGGAGGTACGTGAAGAGCGTCAGCCCGTCGCGCAACCGCGCGTACTCGGCCTCGATCGGCTCCTTCACTTTGAGCAGGAGCTCGGCCGTCGACCACACCTCGTCGACGTCGACGACCCGCGCACCCACCGCGGCGTACGCCTCGTCGACGAACCCGGAGCCGATACCGGCGCCCTGCTCGACCACGACCTCATGGCCTCGCTGGACGAGCTCCAGCGCTCCGGCGGGGGTCAGCGCGACCCGGTACTCCCGCGGCTTGATCTCCTTCGCCACCCCGATCCGCACGGCGCGCGGGACGATACCGCACGGTCGGCGGCGTGCGTGATCAGCGGGCCGCGAGTCGTCCCGCGGCGAACGCGGCCGCGAAGAACCACGGGTCGTCGCCCGGCCCCCGGCCCATGTGGGAGAGGGGCAGCGGGGCGCACGCAGCCTCCCAGCCCGTCGGGTCGACCTGGGTCACCTCGACGCCCTCCGGCGGATCGAGACCGAGCGGCCAGGCCACCCGGACGCTGCCGAGGCACAGCGCGAGCGCCGAGCGCGTGTGGTGCGACAGCCCGTGGTGCCGTGGTCGAGGGTCCGCGAGCGAGACGCGCGCGGCGAGGATCGGCAACCCCCCGAGCGCAGACGCGACGTTCGCGGCCTCCGCCACGGCGAGGCCGCCGTGACCCCACCGCGACCCGGTCCCGACGATCCCGGGCCCGATCCCGCAGACGACCACCTCGGCGCCCCGACGCACGGCCTCCGTCAGCGCGGCGGCGACCGTCACGCACTGGAGGTCACCGTCGATGCAGGGGGAGACCGCGTACGCCGCCTCCACCAGCCTGCGCGCCCTGAGCGCGCGAAGCGTGTCCGAGAGCGAGACCGGGAGCGCGCCGCCGGCGAGCTGGACGTAGGCGACATGCTTGCCCGCCAGCGCCGCCGCGGCCGGGGCCAGCTGGCTGTGGAGCCCGAGACACACGACCGGCACGTCGTCGATCCGCTCGGGCGCCGCCACGTCGTCCTCCTCGGCGAAGCGCGTCGCGACCTGCGCCGGCGTGTAGGGGAGCAGCATCACGTGCGCGCCTTCCTCGCCCGCTAGCCTGAGCCCGCGTGTGAGGTTCGCGTAGAGGACGTCGAACCCGCCCGTGCCGAGGTCGAGCTCCACCGCCTGCACGTTGACGAGCACGACGTCCCCCTCCTCGACGTGCCCGGTGAGGCGCGGATACGCAACGCACGGCGCGCCGTCGACCTCGAGGCGGACGAGGCCGTCGAGGCGCTCGCGGACGGTGGTGACCGTCCCCCACCGCAGCCCGATCGGCACTAGCCCACCTCGCGAGCGACGGCCACCAGCGCGAGGGTGACGTCCACCATTCGCTCCAGGTCGTCGGCGCTGATCCGCTCGTCCGCCGTGTGGATGTCGAGCATCCCGTTCGCGAGGTTGACGCACTGCAGGCCCGCGGCGTTGAAGACGTTCGCGTCGGCAGCGCCGCCCGAGAGCCCCAGACGGGCACGGAAGCCCGCGCGGTCGAGCGCCTCGACCGCGAGCCGGATGGCGAGGTCGTCGTCGCGGAACCGGTAGCCGCGGTACTTGGGCTCGATCCTGGTCTCGAGCGTGCAGTCGGACGTGCTCGCGGCGAACGCAGCGGCATCGAGGATCTGCTGGACGACCTCGGTCACACGGCGGTCGTCGTGCGAGCGCACCTCCGCCTCGAGCGTGCAGCGCTCGGCCACGACGTTGCGCGCCGTGCCGCCGCGCACGAGACCCACGTTCGCGCTCGTCAACGGGTCGATGCGCCCGAGCGGCATGTCCGCGATCGCCCGCGCCGCCGCGACGATGGCCGAGCGGCCGTCCTCGGGATACATGCCGGCGTGCGCGGCGCGTCCCACGAAGGTCAGCTCGAGCTCCTGCGCCGTCGGAGAGCCGGTGATCACGTCGCCGATGGGGGCGGCCTGGTCGTAGACGTAGCCGAGCCGCGCGTCGAGCCGCTCGACGTCGAAGGCGGCCGCGCCCACGAGCCCGATCTCCTCCATCGGCGTGAACAGGAGCTCGACGCCCGCGTGCGGCCGCCGCTCCTCGACGATCCGGCGCGTCGCCTCGACCATCACGGCCAGCGCCGACTTGTCGTCGGCGCCGAGGATCGTCCCGCCCGCGTTGCGGACGACGCCGTCCTCTCCCACGACGGGGTCGAGCTCGCCGTCGAGGGGGACCGTGTCGAAGTGCGCGCACAGGAAGATCGGCACCCCTTCGTCGGTGCTCCCGGGGAGTCGGCAGAGCACGTTGCCCGCGGTCGAGCCGATCGTCGGCCCAGAGCCGTCCTCGTCCCACTCGAGCCCCATCGCATCGAGCTCGCGCGTGATCCGGTCCGCGACCGCCCGCTCCTCCCCCGGCGGGCTGGGGATCGCGCAGAGCTCGATGAAGAGGTCGAGGACCCGGCTCACGCCGACCGTGCGGCTCCGGCGCCGACGGACGATCGTGCGCGTGACCGCTCCAGCGCGGCCGCGACGAGCTCGCGAAAGAGCGGCGCCGGCCGGGTGGGACGCGACTTGAACTCCGGGTGGAACTGGCTGGCGACGAACCACGGGTGGTCGGGGAGCTCGACGAGCTCGACGAGCCTGCCCTGCTGGAACGTGCCCGAGACCACGAGCCCGTGCTCGACGAGCTGGTCGCGGTAGAGGTTGTTGACCTCGTACCGGTGCCGATGGCGCTCGTGCACCACGCCCTCGTCGTAGATCTCGCGCGCCTTCGTCCCCTCGGCGAGCTCGACAGCCTGCGCGCCGAGCCGCATCGTGCCGCCGAGATCCTCGATCTCCTTCTGCTCCGGCAGGAGGTCGATCACCGGATACGGCGTCTCCGGGTCCATCTCGGTGGAGTTGGCGCCCTCGAGGCCCACGACGTGCCGGGCGAACTCCGAGACGGCGACGTGCATCCCGAGGCAGATGCCCAGGTACGGGATGCCGCGCTCGCGCGCGACCCGGCAGGCGAGGATCTTCCCCTCCCACCCGCGGGAGCCGAAGCCGCCGGGCACGAGCACGCCGTCGACCTGCTCGAGCTCCTCGACGGCCTCCTCGTACGACATGTCCTCCGCGTCCACCCAGCGCACGTGGACGTGCGCGCCGCTCGCCACGCCGGCGTGCTTGAGCGCCTCGTGCACGGAGAGGTATGCGTCGTGGAGCTTCACGTACTTGCCGACGAGGGCGATCTCGACCTCCTCCCGCTGCTCCGCGATCCGGTCTGTGAGCTCCTTCCACTCGGCGAGATCGGCCGGCCGCGTCTCGAGCCCGAGCCGCTCGCAGACGAACGCGTCGAGCCCTTCCGCCATCAGGTGCTCCGGCACGAAGTAGACGTCGGACATGTCGGGCGAGGAGAAGACCGCCCGTGCGTCGACGTCGGCGAAGAGGGCGATCTTCTCGCGGATGTCGTCGGAGAGGAGGTCGCGCGAGCGGCAGACGACGGCGTCGGGGTGGATCCCGATGCGGCGCAGCTCGTTGACCGAGTGCTGCGTCGGCTTCGTCTTCAGCTCGCCTGCAGCCTCGATGAACGGGACGAGCGTGACGTGCAGGTAGAGGACGTTCTCGGGCCCCACCTCGCGCCGGAACTGGCGAATCGCCTCGAGAAACGGCAGCGACTCGATGTCGCCCACCGTGCCGCCGATCTCCGAGATGACCACGTCGGCGGGGTCGGCTTTCGCCGCGCGGCGGATGCGGCTCTTGATCTCGTTCGTGATGTGGGGGATCACCTGGACGGTCGCGCCGAGGAACTCGCCCTTGCGCTCCTTGCGGAGCACCGTGTCCCAGACGGAGCCCGCGCTGTGGCTCGCGTTGCGCGAGAGGTTCTCGTCGATGAACCGCTCGTAGTGCCCGAGGTCGAGGTCGGTCTCGGCGCCGTCCTCGGTGACGAACACCTCGCCGTGCTGGAACGGGCTCATCGTGCCCGGGTCGACGTTCAGGTAGGGGTCGAACTTCTGGGCCTGCACGCGGAGGCCGCGCGCCTTGAGGAGGCGCCCGAGCGAGGCGGCGACGATCCCCTTCCCGAGGGCCGAGACGACGCCGCCGGTGACGAAGACGTAGCGGGTCGCCGGCCCGTCACTCACGGGTGCCGCCCGAGCGAGTCCAGCGCGCGGAGACCGGGTGTGGCCTCGATCAGGGCGCCGAGCGAGCGGCGCTCGCCGAGAAGCGTGAGGGCCGCGAGCGCACCGATCGCGCTCGTCCTCCGCAGGCCCGTCAGACGCCTCACGGACTCCAAACCTAGCACGGCCCCGAGGGCGTTCGAACCGGCGTCTCCGAGCATCGTCATCTCGCGGAGATCGTAGGGAGCGAGCAGGACGGCTACCGCGAGCGCCCTCCGCGGCCGTCCACGCATGACCGCGGAGCCGACGACGAAGGCCTTGAGCGCTCTCCCGGGACGCGTGTCGAGCTGGTTGAGGACGTTCGCGGAGAGGGCGACGAGCACCGCGCCGGACAGCGAGCGCGTGCGCCAGAGCGCCCAGAGCGGGATGCCGACGAGCTTGAGCGTGCCGGTGGTCGCGCCCGCGCGGAGGTGCGCGCGAAACCCGCGCTCGGGGCCGCTCCAGAGGTCGTCGGCGAGCCCGATCGCCGCGACGGGGGCGACCGACGGCACGACCACGCCGACGACGCCGCCCACGAGCGGGAGCCGTAACCCGCGGAAGCTCCGCCCCTGCGGGACGCAGGTCGAGAGGAGCACGTCGCGGAGCTGGCGTCCCCGGTGGAGGAAGCCGCCCGCGTCCCGGTCGGTGGCGCGGTGCCCGAGGTCGAGCTCGATCTCACCGACCGCGAGGCCGGCATGCAGCGCGTCGATCGTCATCCGCGTCTCGACGCCGAACCCCGCCACGACGGGGAACAACGCCTCGCGGGCTGCCGGGGACAGCGACCTCTGACCCGAGAGGGGCTCCCGCATGCGGCGGCCGCCCCGGAGCCGGATCAGCAGGCGCGAAGCCTCCTTCGCCGCGCCGAGCCCGCCGCCGACCCGCCTGGCGAAGGCGGCGATCGTGACGTCTGCGTCGGTGGCAACGAGGGGACGGAGGTCACCTTCGAGGTCGGCGTCGCAGAGGACGAGCGCGCCCGCGGCGCATTGCCGCTCGGCGAGCGTCAGCGCCTGCCCCTTCCCGCGCCGCGGGAGCCGGACGACCCTCGCGCCTGCCTCCGCCGCGTGAGCCGCCGTGCGGTCACGCGAGCCGTCGTCCGCGACCACGATCTCCGCGTCGGGAAACGACTCCCTCAGCGCGGCGACCGTCTGCCCGATCCGTTCCTCCTCGTCGCGTGCAGCGACGAGGACAGTGATCGCCGTCGTCACTCCTCGCGCGCAGTCGTCACGAGCGGCCGGTCCGGGAGCACGCCGTCGGTCGCGCCGTCGTCGATCCCGTAGCTGCCGGGGCGCGCGCCGGCGAGGAGGAATGCGAGAGCGACCTGACCGGGGGCCTGGTCGATCCCGTCCACCGTCGCAAGGCCCCTGCGGTGGAACGCCGCGATCGCGCTCCCGGCCGCCTCGCTCTTCTCGACGCCGACCGTCGGCACCGGGGCCGCGGCGAGCCCGCTGTAGAGCCCCGTGAGGAGCGACTGGGTCTCCCCCTGCTGCGGGGACGCCGGACGGGCGACCACGACCGCGTCGAGCGGGACGGTCGACGAGCCGGACTGCTCCTCGACCAGCACGCGATCGACCTCGTCGAAGACGGTGTTCGGCCCGCCGGTGACGAGCTCGCGCGCCAGCTCGCGACCGAGCCGCTCGCGGTTGTCGACGCCGACCAGCTCGCGTGTGTCGGGCTCCGCGCGCAGAGCCGAGTCGACCGCCTCCGAGTCCAGCGGGACGCGCAGCGCGCGGGTCAAGGCGACCCTTCCGCCGGAGTCCGCGACCGTGCGGCGGATCGCGCCCGCGACTCCCTGGTCGACGGAGCCGACGAAGACGACGCCGACCGTCTTGCCCTCGAGCAGCCCCGCGACGAGGTCCGGGTAGGTGGAGTCGGCAAAGTCGTCCAGCGCCTCTCCCCGCCGGTCGGCGTTCTGCACTCGGGCGACCGCGGCGTCGCGCTCGGCCCGCAGCGCGTCGATCGAGGCCTGGAGGTTCTCCCTCTCGGCGTCGCTGACGAAGCCCTTTCCCGACAGCCCGACGCCCACGAAGATGCCGAGGATCAGCGCCACGAAGACAGCGGCGAGCGAGGCGACGTGGTAGCGGAGGTCGAACACGGCCTCAGTCTCGCAGAGCGTGACCGAGGCCAAATCGGCCCGTCGCCCGTGGGCGCTACAGGCCCAGCCCGTTCCCGATCGCGCGCCCCATCGACTCCAGCACGTTCCGCAGCGCCGGCGAGGCGAGAACGGCGCCCACGATCGCGGCCACCCCGGTCGCGGCGAACACCGCGAGCGGCCAGATGCCCACCCGCCGGCTGACGAGGCGGGAGACGCCCTTCGCGTCGACGAGGGACTCCCCCACCTTGAGCCGCGTGACGAACGTCGATGCCATCCCGGCGCGATCCCGCTCGAGGAACTCGACGAGGTTGAAGTGCGTCCCCACCGCGACGATCAGCGTCGCGCCCTTCTCGTATGCCAGCTGGAGCGCGAGATCCTCGCTGATGCCGGGGGCGAAGACGGTGTGGAACTCGAGCCCGAGCCGGCGCAGCCGCTCCGCTCCGGGGGCCCCGCCCCCCGGATAGCCGTGGACCACGAGCTCCGCTCCCGACTGCAGCGCGCCGTCCGTGACCGAGTCGAAGTCCCCGACGATCAGGTCTGCCGCGAGACCCACCTCGCGGAGGGCGTCGGCACCGCCGTCGACCGCGACGAGCACCGGTCGGAAGTCGCGGATGTACGGCCTCACCATCCGCAGGTCGGACTTGTAGCCGGGACCACGGGCGACGACGAGCACGTGGTGGTCGCGGAACCGGGTGCGCAGCGGGGGTAGGTCGATCCCGGCCGCGAGCGTCCCTGCCTCCTCCTGGAGGTGCCGCAGCGTGTTCTCGGCGAACGCCTCGAGCGCGTGCGTGACGCGACCCTGCTGCGCCGTCAGCGACTCCGCGAGCGTCGCCGCGTCGAGCAGCGTCCCCTCTGCGACGAGAGTCCCGTTGCGCCAGACGCTGCCCCCCTCGACCCGCACGAGCTCCCCGTCCGAGAGGAGGTCGAAGAGCGGAGCGCCGGGCGCGTCCACGAGGCGGACTCCTGCCCGTACCAGCTCGAGGGGGCCGGGGTTGGGAAAGCGCCCGGTCGTCGAGCGCGAGACGTTGACGACCGCGCGCACGCCCGACTCGACGAGCTCCTGGGCGGAGACACGGTCGATGTCGGCGTGATCGACGATCGCGACGTCCTCCGGGCCGAGGCGCTTGACGAGGTCCTTGGTGCGGCGCCCGAGCCGCGCATGTCCCGTGATCTCCCCGTTCACCGGCGGCCCTCCGCGGTGACGGCGCTCACGAACTCCTCGCCGCCGAGCATGCGCTCGAGCTCGTCTCGTCGCTGCGCGTCGTCGAGCTGTGCGATGCGGGTGTGGGTCGGGTCGCCGGGAACCTTCTCGACGCGGAGGTGCTGGTCGGCGACGCTCGCGATCTGCGGCAGGTGGGTGATCGTCAGGACCTGCGCGCGCCCGGCCAGCCGCTGCAGCACCCCCGCGACACGATGGGCTGTCTCGCCGCCCACGCCCGCGTCGATCTCGTCCAGGACGAGTGTCTCGCCGCCCGCGACCGCCGCGACGGCGAGCGCGATGCGCGACAGCTCCCCGCCGGAGGCGGTCTCGGAGACGGGTGCGAGCGGCAGTCCGGCGTTGGGCCGCACGAGGAACACAGCCTCGTCGGCCCCCGCCGGGCCCGCCTCACGCTCGCGAAGCTCGACGTGGAACTCCCCCTCCCCCATCCCGAGGTCCGCCAGCTCGGAGGCAACCGCGGCCGCGAACGGCCCGGTCGCCGCGCGCCGGGCGTCCGCGAGGGCCTCGGTCGCCGCGTCGAAGCGCTCCCTGGCCGCGTCACGGTCGGCGAGCGCCCGTTCGAGCGGGTCGCCGCCCGCATCCGCACGCTCGAGCTCCTCGACTGCGGCGGCGCGCCGGTCGAGCAGCTCCTCGACGCTCGCGGCCCGGTGACGCCTGCGCGCGTCCGCGATCAGGTCGAGGCGCTCCTCCACGGCTGCCGCACGCGCAGGATCGGCGTCGAGCGTCTCTGCAAAGCGTCGCACGTCGCTCCCGACGTCGCCGAGGCGGATCACCAGCTCGCGCAGCTCGGCCGCGGCGGCCTGGAGCTCCGGCGCCAGCCGCTCGAGAGGGGCCAGCGCGCGCTCCGCGGCCGCCGCCAGGGCGCGGGCGCCTTCCCCGTCGTCCGGCTCGATCGCGGCCGCGGCGGCAGCAGCTCCCTCGCCGAGCTCGGCGACGTGACGGATCCGCTCGCGCTCGGCGCGCAGCGCATCCTCCTCGCCCGGCTCGAGGCCCTCGGTGTCCTCCACCAGCGCCGTCAGCTCGCCCAGCCGGGCGCGTTCCGTGTCGGCGCCCTGCTCCAGCTCGTCCACCCTCCGGATCGCGGCGGCCAGCGCGCGCCACGCCTCTCGGGCCTCCGCGCGCCGCAGGCGCTGCTCCGGCCCGACGAACGTGTCCAGCAGGTCGAGCTGGTGAGAGGGACGGGCCAGCCGCCGCTGTGCGAACTGGCCCGAGAGCGCCAGGAGGCGCTCGGTGGCGGCCACGAGGTCGTCGCGGGCAACGCTCCGGCCCCAGGCATACGCGCGGGAGCGCCCGTCGGCGGTCACCCGGCGGGCGACGACCAGCCCCGGCTCGTCCTCGGGCCGGAGGTCGCGCAGCGGCTCGAGCCCGTCCTCGTCGAAGAAGCCCTCCGGGACCTCGAGCTCGGCCTCCACGTAGGCCTCGGTGCCGGCGGCCCCGACCGCCGCCGCGTCGCCCTTCGCGCCGAGCAGGAGCCCGATCGCCTGCGTGACGATCGTCTTCCCGGCCCCGGTCTCGCCCGTGAGCGCGACGAGCCCGGGCGCGAGGTCGAGCTCCGCCTCGCGGATCAGGACGAGGTTCTCGATCCGCAGTCTGCGCAGCACGGAGGGATCGTAGACCGGTGCCTCCCGCCTGGCACCTGTCCGTTCAGGTCGAGAAGCTCTCCCGGTATCTGCTGACGAAGGTCGCGTCCGGCAACGTCGCGAGGAGTGTGTACGCGGAGCCGAGCCGGATCGTGACTCGGCCACCCGGGGCGGCCTCCGAGACACGATGGCCGTCGACGAGCACGACGACGGCGACGTCCGGGGTCCTGTTCCACACGAGGACGTCCTTGCCCCGCGGCACGACGAGCGGGCGCACGTGCAGGGAATGGGGGGCGACGAACGTCGTCGCCATCGCATCGATTCCCCACATGAGCACGGGACCGCCGTTCGAGAGGTTGTAGGCAGTGGAGCCGGAGGGCGTCGAGCAGATGATCCCGTCGCACGGCACGCGGCCGAGGTCCTCGCCGCCCACCGCCCACTCGAGCTCCACCATCCGCCCCAGTTCGCCCGACGTGACGACGACGTCGTTCACGGCGACGTGCGACGCGGTCCCGTTCTCCACCTCGAGCGTGGCGAGCTCCACGACATCGAGATCGCCCGAGAAGGCGCGCGCGAGGCCCGTCTCGAGGTCGTGCGGCTGCACCGAGCTGAGAAACCCCACGCGGCCGAAGTTGACGCCCAGCACCGGCACGCCGCTCCCGAGGTAGGCGCGCAGCGCCCGGAGCATCGTCCCGTCACCGCCGAGCACGACGACCAGCTCGGCGTCCGCAGGGTCCCCGTGCGCGGGCAGGTCGTTGCGGGCCGCCTCTTCCTGGCCCACCAGCAGCTCGACGCCGGCCTCGCGGGCGGCTGCGACGAGCCGCTGCACGCCGTCCCCCACCTGGCCGGGCCTCCCGTGGGTGACGACCGCGACCCGCTTGGCGGGCCGGCGTTCAGCCGACGGCAGCGTCGATCCGGCGCTCGAGCTCATCGGGGTCGGAGGGCTCCTCGCTCGCGATCAGGTGGACGACGAACTCCCGGTTCCCCTTCGGCCCCGGGTGGGCCGAGTCTACGACGCCTGCGACGCGCGCACCCCACCCTGCCGCGGCGGCGCAGAACGCGCGCAGGACGCGCCGCTGCACCGCCGGGTCGCGAACGACGCCCTTCGGCGCATCGCGCCGCCCCGCCTCGAACTGCGGCTTGACGAGCACGAGCGCCTCCCAGCCCGCCGAGGCGAGCGCGATCGCGGGCGGCATCACGCGGGTCGCCGAGATGAACGACACGTCGCAGGTGATCAGCTCCGGCGGGAACGGGAGCGCATCGAGATGCCGCGCGTTCACGCGCTCGAGCACCGTCACGCGGTCGTCGGCCCGCAGGCTCGGATGGAGCTGCCCGTAGCCGACGTCGAGCGCGATCACCCTCGCCGCGCCGCGCTGCAGCAGGCAGTCCGTGAACCCCCCGGTCGAGGCGCCGACGTCGAGGCAGTCCTTCCCGGCCGGGTCGACACCCAGCTCGTCGAGCGCGTGGGCGAGCTTCTCGCCGCCTCGCGAGACGAATCGCGGCAGGCGCTCCACGGTCAGCTCGGCGTCGTCCGCGACCTGGTGGCCCGGCTTGTCGTAGCCCGCCACGAGGCCGGCCATCACGAGCGCCTTGGCCTGCTCGCGGCTCTCCGCGAGCCCCCGCTCCACGAGCAGCACGTCGAGCCGCTTCTTCACGGCGGGATGGTAGAACGAACGTGAGGGGCGCAGCGACCGTTTCCTGGCCACGCGCATCCGCGGATCAGGTTCGTCGCGCGCGCCGGTCGAATCGATCGAAGCGATAACGGGCGCCGTCGAGCAAGACCCTCTCTGCATGGGTGTGCTCGAGCGTCAGGAGCGATTCGAGCGCGTCATGGACCTCGTCGCCGTCGAGCATCGCACCCATGGGCGGCGCGTAGTGGACGAAGACGAGCCCTCCGCCCGGCGCGAGAGCTCGTTCGAACGCCGAGAGAGCGGCCTCGAGATCTGACACCGACAGGTAGTAGAGAACGTCGGATGCAACGATGAGATCGAAGGCTTCCTTTTCGAACTCGACCGGCAACGTGCGACGCTCGCACGAGACACCCGGCAACGATCGCGTGCGGTCCGCCGCCCTCTGCACTGCGACGGCGGAGATGTCCAAGGCGTCGAGCTTCCGACAACGCGGCGCCAGACGCTCGGTGAACGCGCCCTCGGCGCACCCGATCTCCAAGGCACGTGCGAACGGTCCGGCACCACAGAGCGCGAGCGTGCGCTCGTACTTGAGCGCCTCGCGCGGGTTGCTGTCGAAGAAGAAGGGGTCTTCCGACGCGAAGACGCCGTCCCACCATGCCTTCTTCGATGCCCATCGCATCTCCGCGGGCGCGAGCCATCCGGTGAACCGCGTGACGAGACGGCCTCTGACGTGCGGAGGAATCCGCCGGAACATCGAAAGCCGGATCGCCAACACCCGGCCCCGCATGCGCTGCACGAGCCCCATCAACTACCCCCCGGTCGGAGAATACGTGTGCGCGCCCGAAATGGGAACCGGGGTTGACCCACCCCGAAGGCGTCGGAATAGTGGGAGGGGCATGCAGAAGGCAGCGGCACACGCCTATCGAACGGGCGACCTCGTTCGCGTCCGGTCTGCGGGCGAGATCCTCGCGACGCTGGACAGCCGCGGGACATATGAGGAATTGCCGTTCATGCCGGAGATGCTTCCCTACATCGGCAAGACGCTCCGGGTCTCCGCCGCCGTGCAAAAGCTCTGCTGGCACACGCACGAGAGCTCGTCCCGAAAAATGGACAGCACGGTCATCCTCGACCAGCTTCGCTGCTCGGGTGAAGGTCACGCGGGTTGCGCGGCCGAGTGCAGGCTCTACTGGAAGGAAGCGTGGTTGCGCCCAGCGACGGCCGCCGACGCCGAGGGCGATCCAGGGATCGAATCGCCAGAGATGGCCGAGCTCGCGCGCGTCAGCAACGCGAACACCAGAGAGCTCCGCGCGTTCAACGGCGTTGATGAGGAGGTCTATCGGTGCCAGTACACTGATCTGGTTCGTGCCAGCGAACCGATTGGTGAGCTCGAGCCGAGCCAATACGTCGGCGAGCTTCGCAGCCGCAACATCAGCGTGTGGCGCTTCGTCACAGTATTTCTGCGCGCATTCTGGTGGCGTGTGTCTCGCAGGCTCTTGAAGCGAGTGCCGGAGATGCCCAAGGTGGCGGGCAGCGAGCGCGTCGATGGCGAGCGGCTCGATCTCAGGCCCGGCGAGATCGTCCAGGTGCGCTCGCTCGACGAGGTCGGCCGCACCTTGGATGAGGAATCGCGGCACCGAGGCCTGACGTGGACCCAGGAGCTCACGCCGCGCTGTGGGAAGAGATTCAGAGTGCGCGCACGCGTCGACCGGCTCATCGATCGCGAGACCGGGCGCATGATCGAGCTCAAGAACGACTGTATCGCCCTCGACGGTGTCGTCTGCAGCGGCGACCGGACGCCTGGGGCGTGGTTCTGCCCCGCCGAGCACTACACGTTGTGGCGCGAGGCCTGGCTCAGCCGCGTCGAGGACTCAGCGCGTTCGTAAGTTCCGCCGCGCGCTGCGCACGTCTCGACTAGCGCAAAATGTGGTCAGACGGTCCTCGCCGCCAGACCGTCCACGATCTGCCCGAGGACCGTCGTGTCGGCGTCGAGCGCGTCGAGCCGCTCGTGGGCGCGCCTGGCGGCCTCCGCTGCGACACCCCTCGCCCCCTCCTCGCCGAGCTCGAGCGCGTAGCCGTCGCCGTCGATCACGTCGTCGACCGCCTGGAAGAGAAGCCCGAGCTCCTCGCCGAAGGCCCGCCAGGGCGGCTGGTCGCTCGCGGGGACGTCCGCGGCCCAGAGCCCCAGGCCCACCGCTGCGGCGAAGAGCCTCCCCGTCTTCAGCCGGTGGAGGTCCTCGAGCGCCACGTCGGCGCGCGTCACGTCGAGGTACTGCCCTCCGATCATCCCGAGCGTCGCCTCCGCGAGCTCGCGCGCGGGCTCGCGGCGCTCGTAGGAGAGCGCCAGCCGCAGCGCCTCGGTGAGGAGCGCGTCCCCGGCCAGCAGGGCCACCCCCTCGCCGTGGGCGACGTGCGCGCTCGGGCGGCCGCGCCGCTCGTCGTCGTCGTCGAGCGCCGGCAGGTCGTCGTGCACGAGCGAGAAGGTGTGCACGAGCTCGAGCGCGACCGCCGCGGGAACCGCGTCCTCCGCCCGTCCGTCGGCCGCCTCCGCGGTCGCGAGGCAGAGCACCGGCCGGATCCGCTTGCCCCCGCCGCCGAGCGCGTAGCGCATCGGCCCCTCCAGCCCGGCCAGTGCGGGATGGAAGGTGAGCTCGTCGAGTGCCCGCTCGACCAGCCGGCCGAGCTCGTCAGGCCCCCGCATCGGCGGCCTGGCGGGCGCGCTGAACCTCGGCCTCGATCTCCTTCGCGATCTCGGCGATCTCGGCGAGCCCGTCGATCGCCTCGTCGACGTCGCCGCCTCCGTCTGCGCTGGCCTCCAGCGCGTCGACGCGCGTCTTGAGGCGCTCGAGGAGCTCCTCGGCCCGCTGCAGAGATGCGTCGGAGCTGCTCACGCGCGCTCGCCCCGGATCGCCCCGAGGATCCCGTTCACGAGCCTTGCGGCGTCCTCGGTCGCGTAGCGCTTCGCGAGCATGACGGCCTCGTTGATCGCGACCTCCGCCGGCACGGTCTCCTCCTCGAGCTCGTACGCCCCGATGCGCAGGATGTTCCGCTCGAGCGTACCCAGGCGGTCGGCGGGCCAGCCCTCGGAAGCTGCCGTGACCCGCTCGTCGAGGGTCGGCGCCATCGCAGCGACCGCTGCGGCCAGCTGCGTCGCGAACTCGTCCGGCTCGCCCTCGAACAGCGATGCGAGCGGCTGCCCGGTGAGGTCCCACTGGTACAGCAGGAACAGCGCCTGCCGCCGGGCCTTGCGGCGGCCGAGCGGCTTCGTCGCCCCTCCGCTCATGCCGGGCGCAGGGAGGGCAGGTGCTCTTCCATCTCGTCAAGGTAGCCGGTCGAATACGCGCCCGAGGCGAAGGCGTCCGAGCGGAGAATGTCGAGCGCCAGCCCGCGCGTGGTGGGGATCCCGTCCACCACGAGCTCCTCGAGCGCGCGCACTGCGCGCCGGAGCGCGGCCGGCCGATCGTCATCGCGAACGATCACCTTGGCGATCAGGGAGTCGTAGTAGGGCGGGATCTCCATTCCGTCCTCGACCGCCGTGTCGACCCTCACCCCCGCCCCGAGCGGTGGCCGGAACCGCTCGATCACGCCCGGCGCAGGCACGAATCCACGCGTGGGGTCCTCGGCGTTGATCCTCACCTCGATCGCGTGCCCGTGCCGCGGAGCGCGACCCACGAGGGCGAGCGGCCCACCCGCCGCGATGCGGACCTGCTCGCGCACGAGATCGACCCCCGTGACGAGCTCCGTGACCGGGTGCTCGACCTGGAGGCGGCAGTTCACCTCGATGAAGTACGGCTCGCCCTCGGGTCCGAGCAGGAACTCGAACGTGCCCGCGCCTCGGTAGCCGACGAGTGCGCACGCACGCGCGACCGACGCCTCGAGCTCTTCGCGGGTCTCCGGCGAGAGCGCCGGGGAGGGCGACTCTTCGACGAGCTTCTGGTGACGGCGCTGGATCGAGCACTCCCGCTCGCCGAGGGTGAGCACGCCGCCCTGCGCGTCGCAGAGCACCTGGATCTCGACGTGCCGGGCCGGAGCGACCACCTTCTCGAGGTAGAGCGAGCCGTCGCCGAAGGCGGCCTCGGCCTCCGCCCTCGCGGCGGAGAACGCGTCGTCGAGACCGGACGGGTAGTCGACCAGCCTCATCCCTTTCCCGCCCCCTCCCGCGGTCGCCTTGAGCATCACGGGGTAGCCGATCTCGTCTGCGACGGAGCGGATCGTCTCGAGCGATGCCGCCTCGGCCGTCCCGGGGACGAGCGGAACCCCGGCCGCTCGCATCTCTGCCTTGGCGGACGCCTTGTCACCGAGCCGCTCCATCACATCGGGGGAGGGCCCGACGAACACGAGGTCGTTCTCGGAGCACGCGCGGGCGAACGCGGGGTTCTCGGACAGGAACCCGTAGCCCGGGTGCACCGCCTCGCATCCGGTCGTGCCGGCGGCCGCGATCAGGTTCGGGATGCGGAGGTAGCTCTCGGCGGAGGACGGCGGGCCGATGCAGACCGCCTGGTCTGCGAGCCTGACGTGGAGCGCGTCGCGGTCGGCGGTGGAGAACACGCCGACCGCCTCGACGCCGAGCTCGTGCAGCGCGCGGATCACGCGGACGGCGATCTCGCCTCGGTTGGCGACGAGGACGCGGGAGAACATGATTGCCTAGACCGCGGGAGGGGCGACGACGGGCTCGAGCTCGAAGAGCAGCGTCCCGAACTCGACCGCCTGCCCGTTGTCGGCGTGGATCGCCCGCACGCGACCGTCGACGTCGGCCTTCAGCTCGTTGAAGAGCTTCATTGCCTCGAGCACGCACAGCGTCTGCCCGGCGGCCACGACGTCGCCCACCTCGACGAACGGCATCGCCCCCGGCTGCGGCGCGCGGTAGAAGATCCCGACCATCGGCGACTCGACGCGGACGTTGTCGGCGGCCGGGAGCGGGGCCTCGGCCGCGAGGTCGTGCTCGGCGACCGCGACGCCCGTGGCGGCCGTGGTGGGTTGCGTTCCCGGCTCGTCGGCGCGTCGCACCGACACGCGCATCCCCTCGTCCTCGATCTCGATCTCGCCGACCCCCGACTCCTGCACGATGCGGACGAGCTCGCGGATCCGCTCGCCGCGCTGTGCGTCGACATCGCCGACGAGGAGCGAGGACTCGCGCGAATGTCGTTGCCGGATGGTCTGCAGGAGCGTCTCCGCCTCGTCGCCGAACATCGCGAGCAGGACGAGATCCTCCTCCGAGGAGGCGAGCCCCTCCGCGGCCTCGCGAACGTCGGCGGCGCTCGGCGGGTCCTCGTCGAGGGCCGGGGCCTCGCCGCCGAGCAGCTCGACGGCGCGCCGGACCGACGCCTCGATCGCGGCGGGAGGCGTGCCGTAACCGCCCGTCACGAGCTGGCGGAACTCGTCGAGCACGGTGCCGTAGCGGCGGGCCGAGAGGACGTTGAGAAGCGCCTGCGACCCCAGGATCTGCCCGATCGGGGCCGCGAGGGGAGGCCAGCCTGCCTCCTCGCGGATGCGCACGACCTCGGAGAGCGTGTCGAGCAGGCGATCGCCGGCGGCGTGGGCGCGGAGATGGACGTCGAGCGCGGCGACCAGCCCGGCCGGCAGGTCGTACTCCGCGGCGCGCACGGCGATGCGCGGCGCCAGCGGTGCGAGCGGCTCGTCGCCGATGTGCTCGTCGACGACGTCGGACGCCTCCCACAGCCGCGAGACGTCGACACCGGTCGAGCGACCGAGCCCCTCGAGCGACTCGACGAGCGACTCGCCCGCGATCCGGTGCAGCGCGAGGGCGAGCGGGTAGACGGCGGTGGCGACGACGTCCGCGCCGACCCGCGTCGCGACGAGCGCGTTCGCCAGCGCCGTTCCGCCCGCTGCCTGGATGTAGAGCCCGACCGGTAGCCCGCTCGCCTCGGCGAGCCGCTCGACGAGCTCCTGGGTCACGTGCGGGAGGAGCGCGCCCGTCGGGTCGTGGAGCAGCGCCCGGGAGGCACCGACGTCGGCGAGCTGCCGTGCCTGCTCGACGAGCGCGTCGGCCTCGCCCGTGCGGCCCGGGCTGTAGACGAGCCCCACGTGGAGCTGCCGTCCCGCGCCGACGATCGCCTCACCGGCTTCACGGAGGTTCGAGACGTCGTTGAGCGGGTCGTGGAGCCTGAAGACGTCGATCCCGTTCTCGGCCGCGCACGCGATGAACCTGCGCACGATGTCGGGCGAGACGGGCTTCGAGCCGACGAGGAACCGACCGCGCAGGGCGAGGCCGAGCGGCGTGGTGGTGCGCGCGTCGATCGCGCGGATCCTCTCCCACGGGCTCTCGACCCCGCGCCGTACGGATGCGTCGAAGACGCCGCCGCCCGAGACCTCGAGGCACCCGAACCCGGCCCGGTCGAGGATCTCGGCGATACGGAGGACCTCGCCCGTCGGCACGCGCCCGGCGAGCGGCTCCTGGGAGAGCAGCCGGACGGTGGTGTCGAAGAGCTGCGGCACGGCGGGAGCTTACTCGTGCGCCTGTTCGCGAGCGGGATCCGCCGACCGCCCCTGCTCGCGACCGTGAGACGGTGCCCGACGTCGGTCGGACACCCGTCCCGACGCGTCAGGCTCTGGAGATGTACCGGGCTTCGCGGGGATCGACCTTGATCCGCTCCCCCACGTCGACGAACAGCGGCACCTGGACGACGGCGCCGGTCTCGAGCGTCGCCGGCTTCGTCACGTTCGAGACGGTGTCGCCCCTCACGCCCGGCTCCGTCTCCGCGACGGAGAGCTCGACGGAGGCCGGAAGCTGGATCCCGGACGGCTTCCCGTTCACCTGCAGGATCTGCACGGTGGAGGAGGGCTGCATGTACGCGAGCTCCGACGCGATCTCGGCGCGCGGCAGCGCGAACTGCTCGTAGGTCTCCTCGTCCATGAAGTGCGCCTCGCTGCCGTCGTCGTAGAGGAACTGGACGTTCTTCACCTCGGTGTGGACGCGCGGGAACTTCTCGCCGGCGCGAAACGTGTCGTCGACCACCGAGCCGGTCTCGAGGTTCTTGAGCTTCGTGCGGACGAACGCTCCGCCCTTCCCCGGCTTGACGTGCTGGAACTCGACGATGCGCCACACGGAGCCCCGGTGCTCGATGTGCATCCCGTTCCGGAACTGGTTCGTGTTGACGATCTCGGCCATGACGGTGCGCCAGGGTAGCCGCTAGCCGACGACCACAGGCTCCTTCGTCACGGCGGTGAGACGCTCGCAACCGTCCTCCGTGACGACGACCATGTCCTCGATCCGGACGCCGACGTCGCCGGCGAGGTAGATCCCGGGCTCGATCGTGACGACGTTGCCGACCTCGAGCACGGAGTCCGACTCCGGCCGCAGGCTCGGCTCCTCGTGGATGTCGAGGCCGACGCCGTGGCCGAGGCCGTGCCCGTACTTCTCCCCGAGGCTCGCCGCCTCGATCGCGACGCGCGAGGCGGCGTCCACGTCACGCCCCGCCGCGCCCGCGCGAACGGCGGCGAGACCGTCCAGCTGCGCCTGCAGGCAGAGGTCGTACAGCTTCCGCAGGCGCCCGTCGGGCTCGCCGGTGAAGAACGTGCGCGTGCAGTCGGAGCAGTAGCCGTCGACCGCGCATCCCGCGTCGATCACCACGAGCGTGCCTTCCGGGACGGGCACGTCGCGGAGCTTCGCGTGCGGTCTCGCGCCGTTCTCGCCGAAGGCGACGATCGCGTCGAACGAGGGCCCGTCGGCCCCTGCGTCGTGCCAGGCCTGCTCGAGCCACCAGGCGAGCTCCGCCTCGGTGCGGCCGACGAACGGCTGCTCTGCGAGCTCCTCGTAGACGCGGTCGGAGATCGCCCCGGCACGTCGCATCGCGTCGAGCTCACCCGGCTCCTTGACTGCGCGGAGTGCCTCGACCTGGCCGCTCGTGGAGACGAGGTCGACGCCTCCGGCGCGAAGCGCCTCCGCGGACGCGAGCGAGAGGTGCGCCGCCTCCACGCCGACTCGCCTGCCGGAGAGGAGCTCGCTGAGCGCCGGGATCACGAGTCGCGGCGTCTTCCGGAACGTGACGCCGTCGATCTCCGAGGCGGCCTCGGCATAGCGGAAGTCGGTGTAGAGGGTCGCGTCGCCCGACGGGTCGACGAGGACGGCGGCGTTCGAGCTCTCGAGGCCCGTGAGGTACCGGACGTTGACCAGCCCCGTGACCAGGAGCGGCTCCTCCAGACGTGAGGCCAGCCTCGCGATCCGGCTCATGCGTCCCTCCGTTCCGCGAGCAGCGCGAGCGCCCGCTGGTAGCCGGTGATGCCTTCGCCCGTGATGCGGTCGGTCGTCAGGCCCTCGAGGACGCTCGACCGTCGCCAGTCCTCGCGCGCATCCACGTCCGACAGATGCACTTCGACGACGGGGCCGGAGAACGGCTCGAGCGCGTCGCGGATCGCCCAGCTGTAGTGCGTCCAGGCGGCCGGGTTGACGACGAGCGCGTCGGCGTTGTCGAGCGCCGCGTGGAGGAACTCGACGTACTCGCCCTCGTGGTTCGTCTGCCGGCACCGCACCTGGAGGCCGAGCTCTCGCGCCCAGGCGTAGACCTTCGTCTCGAGGTCCTGGAGCGAGTCGTGCCCGTACACGTCCTTGTCGCGCCGACCGAGGAGGTCGAGGTTCACGCCGTTCAGCACGTCGATGCGCACGGCACGATGCTACTGGCGCCGGTTCGCCGGGGGCCGGTGGCGGCAGCTGTGCGCTACCGGATCAGCGCGTCGAGCGCTCGGCGGACGTCCGCCTCCGCGAGCTCGACCCCCCAGCGGGGCCGGCCGGGCGCGTCGAGCAGCACGAGCCTCGGTGTCCCGCGCTCCGCCTTCTTGTCGCGCGCGAGCGCCGCCCACGCCGCGTCCCGGTCGACGCGTGCCCGTTCCGGAGCGAGCACTTCCCGCACCGTCCTCGCCTCCTCCGCGAGGCCGGAGAGCTCGAGCGCGGCGAGCAGCCCGAGCGCGACGGCCCGCCCGTGCGAAAGCGCGTATCCGGCCGCCGCCTCGAGCGCGTGCGCGAACGTGTGGCCGAGGTTGAGCTGGGTGCGCGGCCCGCGGTCGTAGGGATCCTGGAGACACAGGCCCGACTTGAACGCCGCGCAGGCGCGCACCTGGTCGGGCTCGTCGAGCTCCCACAGCGGCCGGCCTGCGAGCAGGCCGGTCTTCACCACCTCCGCCAGCCCGTTCACCCGCTCCTCCTCGGGGAGCGTCGACAGGAGGGACGGGTCGCAGACGACGCGCGCCGGCCAGTGGAACGCGCCCACCGCGTTCTTCGCGCCCGGAAGGTCGATCGCGGTCTTCCCGCCGATCCCCGCGTCGACCTGGCCCACGAGCGTGGTCGGCACGGCCGTCCAGGGGACGCCGCGCATGTGGGTCGCAGCCGTCAACCCGACGACGTCGGTCGTCGAGCCCCCGCCGAGGGCGACGATCGACCCGTCCCGTCCGATCGTGAGGGCCGACCACAGGCGCTCGAGGACGGCCGGCGTCTTCGCCGCCTCCCCTGCCGGCACCTCGTGCTGCGCGACGTCCCGTGCCCCGAGAGCCACCTGGGCGCGGATGCCGTGGATGCCCGAGACGTGCGTGTCGGCGACGAGCTCGACCGGGCCGTCCCCGGGAACGAGCTCCCCCAGCTCGTCGATCGCGCCGAGCGCGACGTGGACGCCCGCGGCGGCGAGCAGGATGCCGTCGACGTCGTCGGCGTGGGCGTCCGCGACCTCCTCGTAGAGCGGCTGCCGGTCGCGGTGGAGCGCGTGGAACGCCTCGGCCGACCGCGCCAGCGGCCGCTCCGTGCCGGCCACCCGCTGCCAGGCCACGTCCGGGTCGACGTCGAGGAAGACCGTGAACGCGCGCGCAGCCAGGTCGCCTCTCGTCCGCTCGGAGAGCACCGCGCCGCCTCCCAGAGCGACCACCGCCGGGTCTCCGCCGCGAAGCACGTCGCGGGCCACCTCCTCCTCGACCTCCCGGAAGCCCGCCTCACCCCGGGTCGCGAACAGCTCCGCGATCGCCGCGCCCGCCCGCTCCTCGACCTCCTGGTCGAGATCGACGAAGTGTCGCCCGAGCCGCGCCGCGACGGCTTTCCCGGCGCTCGTCTTCCCGGAGCCCATGAACCCGGCGAGCGCCAGGTGGCGGCCGAGCGCGTCGAGCGGCCTCACGGAGTGTCCTGGGCGATCTCGGACTCCAGCAGCCACGGCACGTGACGACACCGCTCCAGCAGCCGCGCGTACAGCTCGAGATCCGCGGACGTCGTCGGCCGGTGGGTGCCGTCGCCCTCGATGCCGGAGACGTGAAGCTGACGGAGCCGACCACCGAACGCGTCGATGAGCTCGTGACCGAGCCGTAGCGTCCGGTCGTTCGTCCAGACGTGCGCGACGTCGAGACAGAGGCCCGCCTCCGGAAATGCGGTGAGCACGTCTCGGAGGTCATCGACGTCGCGTCCGAAGCGCTTCGCGACGTCCATGTTCTCGAACACCGCCCGGGCACCCAGGCGGCCACATGCCGGCTCGGCGCCGTAGACGTCCGGATGGAGCACGACGTCGAAGGGCAGGTGCTCGACCAGCCCGACGATCTCCGCCGGAGCGTCGTTCGTCCTCGCGGGAGCGTGGACCGAGACGCGCTCGAAACCCTCGAGCGCATCGGGCCGCGCCTCCAGCAGGCGCAGCAGGCTGCCGAGTCGCCCCCTGAGCGCGGTCAGCTCGAGCCAGCGCCACCGTTCGCGACGGGCACGGCCGATCGCCGCCGGCCAGTCGTCCCGCTCGGTGACGAAGGCACCCGTGGCGATGCCGAAGGCCGTGCCGACCCGCTCGACTACCGGCTGCGCCACCGGTCGCCGATCCGCGCCAGGTACGCAGCCAGCGCCTCGAGGACGTCGACCATCGCGTCACCGCCGAGCTTGTCCAGAGCTGCCCCGGCGAGCTCGAAGGCGACCGCCGCCTCGGCGACGACCGCGAGCGCTTCCACGGCCTGCACGTCCGATCGCTCCACGAGGGCCTGGGCGGAGTCGCCGGTCGCGAGGTCGACCGAGTCGAGCGGACGCATCAGCGTGGGCAGCGGCTTCATGGCCGCGCGGACGATGATCGGCTCGCCGTTGGAGATACCCGCCTCGATACCACCCGCGCGGTTCGTCCTGCGCGTGAGGCCGGGATCGATCTCGTCGTGGGCCTCCGTCCCGCGGCGGCGCGCGAGTGCGAACCCGTCGCCGACCTCGACTCCCTTGACGGCCTGGATGCCCATCAGGGCGAAGGCGATCCGCGCGTCCAGGCGCTCGCGCTTCTCCGAATAGGAGCCGAAGCCCGGCGGCACCCCGACCGCGACCACCTCGACGATGCCGCCGAGCGTGTCCCTGTCCTGCCTGGCCGCATCGGTCGCCTCGCGCATCCCGCTGTCGGTCGTCTCGCCGCCGATCTCGACCGGGCGCCCGACGACCTCGATCCCGAGCTCCCGCAGCAAGGCCCTCGCGACTGCCCCCGCGGCGACGTGCACCGCGGTGTGGCGGGCCGACGCGCGCTCGAGGGCGTTCCGGACGTCCTCGTGGCCGTACTTGAGGACTCCCGCGAGGTCGGCGTGCCCGGGACGGGGCAACGTCACCGGCCTGCTCCCCTTGCCGGACGGCTCACCCTCGGGCGGCCACGGGCTCATGCCCCAGGCCCAGTTGGCGTGGTCACGGTTGCGAACGACGAGCGCGAGCGGCGTCCCGAGCGTCCTGCCGTGACGCAGGCCCGCCAGCACCTCGACCTGGTCGGCCTCGAGCTTCTGGCGGGGGCTGCGGCCGTACCCCTGCTGCCGCCGGCGGAGGTCGGCGTCGATCGCCTCTCTGTCGAGCCGCAGGCCGGCGGGCACTCCCGTCAGGATCGCGACGAGCGCCGGCCCGTGCGACTCCCCCGCGGTGACGAGCCCGAGCGCCATGCCTGCGATCCTACGTCCGTGAGCGCCGCCGTCAGGCGGACGCGTACGGGGAGCTCGAAGGGCGAGCGGCTCGCTAGAGGCTGCCTCGGAGGGCCGTGCGCATCGCCACGACGGGCGCCGCCTCACCCGTCCAGCGCTCGAACGACGCGGCGCCCTGCGCGAGCAGGACGTCGAGCCCGTCGACGCACGGGTGGCAGTCGCGCTCCAGCGCAGCCGCGATCAGCGCCGTTGGCCGCCCGTTCGGCTGGTACGCGAGGTCGACCACCTGCATCCCCGGGTTGGGCGTCACGATCAGCTCGTCCTTGACGGGCGTCGCGTTGACCAGCACGTCGAATCCCTCGCCCGACGGCGGCCAACCCGGGTCGCGGCGCCCACGCACGACGACCTCGGCGCCCTCGCCCTCCAACGCCGCCGCGACCGCCTTGGAAGCACCACCGGCCCCGAGCACGAGAACGCGCCGGCCCTCCGCCTCGATCTGCGACGCGACCGCGAGACCGTCGGTCGAGGAGCCCAGCACCCGACCGCCGCTGACGACGAGCGTGTTCACAGATCCCGCCCGCTCGGCAACCTCGTCGAGCTCGTCGCACCAGGTGATCACCGCTTCCTTGTGGGGAATCGTGACGTTCGCCCCGGCGAAACCCGTCGCGACGAGCCCCCGGACGGCCTCCCCGAGTCCGTCCGGAGCCGTCGGGAGCGGGACGTACGCCCAGTCGAGCCCGAGCGCGGCGAAGCCGGCGTTCTGCATCGGCGGGGAGAGCGAATGCGAGGTCGGCCAACCGAGCAGGCCGACGAGCGTCGTCGTGCCGCGGATCTCGATCACGCGACCAGCGGGCGCTCAGGGCTCGTGGGGTCCGCCTCCGCGAAGCTCGGCACCGGGGGAGTATCGCCGCCCGCCGCGTCGCGGCAACGCTCATGTCCGACCACGTTCCGGCCGACATCGAGCTGGATGGGCGTCGACAACGTCGACCGGAGGCTCCTCGCCCGGTTCGAGGCGAGTCGCCAGCACGAGCGCGCTCGACGCGAGCTCCTTCCGCCCGAGTGGCTCAACGCGGAGCGGGAGCCCCCGGAGCATCTCGGACAGCTGTTCGTCGAGGTGCTCGAGCGGGCATGCGAGCACGTTCGCGCGCAGCGTGCCGCGGCGCGGGTAAGCCGTCGTCCCGAAGCGGTTGTCACACAGCCGGAACGAAGCCGTGACGCGTCCGGTGAGGGGACTCCACCGGAGCGAGCGACGGCCCGCATGATGCGGGCCGTCGAAGTGAAGGCGCTTCCGGCCACGTCAGCCCGGCCACGCGCTTTGACGAGCGCGACCGCTAGTTGTCCGTTCAGGACAGATGCGTTCGAGGGTACGCCGGCGTCCGGGGGGTCGATGCCACCTCAGTCGCAGGCGTAGCCGTACTCGCAGACCTTGCGCAGGAAGTCGCTCTCGCTGGCAGTGAAGTAGTGCGCGAGGGACTTCGGCTTGCGGACGTAGTAGAGGTAGTCGACCCCGCGCGTCGGGTTCGCCGCGGCGCGAATCGACGCGAGCCCGGGGTTCGCGATCGGCGTCGGCGGGAGGCCGGTGTGGATCCGCGTGTTGTACGGGGACGTCGACCTGAGCGCCTCCTTGGTCAGCGACCGGGTCCCGGGGATATCGAGCCCGTAGCGAATCGTCGCATCGATCCCGAGCGGCATCCTGTTGCGCAGGCGGTTGTAGATCACGGCTGCCACGAGGCGCCGCTCGCGCGGCACCGCGGTCTCCTTCTCGATCATCGAGGCGATGATCAGGACGTCGTAGGGGGTGAGGTTCTTCGAGCGCGCGTAGGAGAGGTCGACGCTGCGGAAACGCTGACGGAAGGCCCGGAGCTGGTCGGCGACGAGCTCCCGCGCGGTCGTCAGGCGGGTGAACTCGTACGACGCCGGGAAGAGGAAACCTTCGAGCGAGTCGCGCTTCACGTCCTTGCGGAACTGTGGCGGCGCCAGCGCCCGGTCGACCGCGCGCAGGTAACCGCCCCGCGTCAGCCGCGGTGTCACGCCGCGCTTCCCGATCGCGATCTCCCGGACGGCAGCGACGCGGTCGGCCATCTCGCGGACCGAGAATCCCTCGGGGTAGATGATCCTGAGGCGCGCGAGGGGCGCGGGCACCGTGGTCGTCACCGGCGCGGCCTCGTCCCCGCCCCCGGAGACCCACGCCGTCGCGCCGAAGGCGGCGATCGCCACGAGCGCCGCGGCGGCGACGATCGCGACACCGCGCCTCACCGGGTTCGCTCCAGCCACCCCTGGAGGAGATGCGCCGCAGCGAGCGCGTCCTCCGGGGCGCGGCCGCCGGTCTGCTGGGCCAGCGTCGTCGTGAACCTCTCGTCCTCCGTCTCGACGGGGACGTCGAGGCGCCTGCGCAGAGCGTCCACGAACACCTCGGTCGCCCGTGCCTGCTCGCCGCGCTCGCCGCGAAGGGTGAGCGGCAGGCCGACCACCACGACCTCGGCCGCGTGCTCCGCGACGAGCGAGGCAACCCGGTCGAGGCCGGCCTCGCTGCCGGCCCGCTCGACCACGCACACGGGCCGCGCGAGCGTCCCGGTCGCGTCCGAGACCGCCACACCGGTGCGCGCTGCGCCGAAGTCGAGCGCCAGGGCTCGCATGGGCTAGAGCGCGGCGCGGATCAGCCGCTCGGCCTCCGCCAGGGCCTCGGGCAGCTTCTCGGCATCCTTCCCTCCGGCCCGGGCCATCGTCGGCCGTCCGCCTCCGCCGCCGCCGACGAGAGGAGCCGCACCCCGGATCACGTCGGACGCGCTGATGCGCTCCGCGACGGTCGGGTCGAAGTTCGCGACGAGCGAGACCTTCCCGTCCCCAACGGAGCCGAGCACCACCGCGGCCGGCGCATGGCGCTGCTTGAAACGGTCGGAGAGGTCGAGCAGCGCGTCGCCGTCGAGGCCCTCGATCGCCTGCACGACGACGTTGACGCCGTCCACGGCCGTCACCACCGCTTCGGGATCGGCCGACGGCGCGGCGGCCTGCGGCCGACGCTTGATCTCGCGACGCACCTCCTCCAGCTCCGCGCGAAGCGCCTCGGCGGCTGCCGCGCGTGCGTGCAGGGCGGCCCAGGCCTCCCCGGAGGTGACGGCCTCGATCCGGCGAGTGCCCCCGCCGACGGAGCCCTCACCGAGGATCGAGAAGGCGCCGATCTCGGCGGTCGAGCGCACGTGCGTGCCGCCGCAGAGCTCGGTCGAGATCCCCGGGACCTCGACGACGCGGACGACATCGCCGTACTTCTCGCCGAACAGCGCCATCGCGCCGAGCGCGCGCGCCTCGTCGAGCGTCGTTTCGAACGTGTGCACGGGCAGGTTCGCGAAGACGGCGCGGTTGACCCGGCGCTCGATCGCCTCACGCTCGTCCGGTGTCAGCTGCGCGGCGTGGGTGAAGTCGAAGCGCAGCTTCTCGGGCCGGACCGCGGAGCCTGCCTGCGTGACGTGCTCACCGAGCACCTCGCGAAGCGCCGCCTGCAGGAGGTGCGTCGCCGTGTGGTTCGCCATCGTCGGGAACCGGACGCTCCACGGCACGACCGCCCGCACACGGTCGCCCGCTGCGAATCCGTGGCCACGGAGGAGGAGCGCCTGGTCTCCCTCGAAGCGGTACGCGTCGACCAGGTCGGCGCGCGTGGCGGTGTCGTCGTCGAGCTCGATCCAGCCCTGATCGGTGACCTGGCCGCCGCCGGCCGGGTAGAAGGGCGACTCGCGCAGCTTCGCCAGGAACGTGCCGTCGCCGAGGTCCTCGAGCGCGCCGAGCTGCGTGAGCACGTCGACCTTCGTGTAGCCCACGAACTCCGATGTGAACCCGGCCCCCCGGGCGAAGTCGGCTGCGCGCTGGACGAGGCCGCGCTCTCCTGTCCCCCGCGAGATCTCGCGGTGGCGCTCCATCTCCGCGCGGTATCCGTCGACGTCCACGGAGTGGCCCCGCTCGCGGGCGAGCTCGACGGTCAGCTCGATCGGGAAGCCGTACGTCGCCGCGAGGCGGAACGCGTCGTCCGCGCCGATGTCCGCTCCTGCGAGCTCCTCGAACTCCTTCATCCCCCGCTCGAGCGTCTCGCGGAAGCGCTCCTCCTCGGCGCGCACGACTCGCTCGATCTCGGCCGCGCTCTCGACGACCTCCGGGTACCACGGCCCGACCTGCTCGACGACGATCCGCGGCAGCGGGTACACCGCCGGGAGGCCGATCCTCCGCGCCTGCACGACCGAGCGGCGGATGAGGCGGCGCAGGACGTAGCCGCGACCCTCGTTCGAGGGCGTGATGCCCTCGGCCACGAGGAACGTGACGCCGCGGCCGTGGTCGCAGAGCACGCGGTGGGCCTTCGTGGCCTCGGGAGACGTCCCGTACGCGACTCCGGACTCGTTCGCGATCCAGTCCATGATCAGCCGGAACCCGTCCGTGTCGAAGATCGACTCGACGCCCTGGAGAAGCATCGCGGCGCGTTCGAGCCCCATGCCCGTGTCGATGTTCTGCTTCGGCAGCGGGGTGAGCGAGCCGTCCGCCCCGAGGTCGAACTCCATGAACACGAGGTTCCAGAACTCGATGTACCGGTCGCACCGCTCGCAGTTGGGCCCGCAGTCGGGCTGCCCGCAGCCGTACTCGGCGCCGCGGTCGTAGTGCAGCTCCGAGCAGGGGCCGCACGGGCCGGTGTCGCCTGCCGGCCCCCAGAAGTTGTCGGAGCGCGGGAACGGCACGATCCGCTCGCGCGGGACGCCCTTCCGCAGCCAGGCTGCGACGGCGACCTCGTCCTCGCCCAGGCCGAGGCCCGGATCGCCGGCGAACACCGTGGCCCACAGCCGCGCCGGGTCGAGGCGGAGGTGCTCGGTGACGAGCTCCCAGGCGTAGTCGACCGCGCCGTCCTTGAAGTAGTCGCCGAACGAGAAGTTGCCGAGCATCTCGAACATCGAGGCGTGCCGGGCGGTCAGGCCGACCTCGTCGAGGTCGGTGTCCTTGCCTCCCGCCCGGAGGCACTTCTGGACGGTCGTGAAGCGCGGCGCGGGCGGCTCCTTCGCCCCCGAGAAGAACGGCTTGAGCGGCTGCATCCCCGCCGAGACGAAGAGCGTCGAGGGGTCCTCGGGCGGTGGCACGAGCGGGAACGAAGGGAACCGCAGGTGATCCTTCGACTCGAAGAACGAGAGGAACCCCTCGCGAAGCTCGGCGGTCGTGCGCATCCGCCGATCGTAGCGGGGGTCTGGGAGCGCTCCCGCCCCCCGGCGACGGTCGCCGCCCGCGGCCGACCTCGGCGCAGGCTCAGGGAAGCTCGTCGGGTGGAACGGGCGCCGGGTCCGGTTTCGGCGTCGGCGTCGGCTGCGGCCAGGGATCGGGCTTCGGCGTCGGGGTCGGAGTCGGCGTGGGCGTCGGCCGCTCGGTCGAGGGTGGGGTCGGCCCTGCGCCGCGAAGGTCCTCGGCGAGATCCTGCTCGCGTCTTCGTGCCGCCTCCTTCGCGGCGTCCATCGCCTCCGACACGTTCTTCGTCCGGCGCAGCGACGCGAAGCCGTGCGCGATCGCGGCGCTGACACCCGAGACCTTCTCGACAGGCTTGGCGATCGCTGTCGAGACCGCCCGCACCGCCGTGTCGGCGCTGTCGGCCATCGAGACCGCGCTGTCGGTCACGGTGTCGAGCTTGTCGAGCTGGTAGTTGACGCGATCGACCGTGCCCCCGGTCTTGACGACCACGGGGAGCACGTCGCGCTCGCTGCCGGTCACGAAGGACGACACCCTGTCGAACAGCTGGCCGAGCTTGAACAGGGCGAACAGCGACCCCACGCCCACGAGGACGAGGAAGATCGCCAGACCCCAGTAGGCGGCGTCGCCGGCCGAGAACGCGAGCGTCATCGCGCAGGATCCTACCCCGTCGCGCTCTGGATCATGCCGGCGCCGACGACCACGTCGTCCTCGTAGAGCACGGCCACCTGACCGGGCGCCACCGCCTCCACGGGCTCGTCGAGCTCCAGGACGAATCCCTGGTCGACCGGCTGGACCCTCGCGCCGACCGGGGCGGAGCGATAGCGGAGCTTCGCGTCGGCGCGCTCGACCGGCACGTACGTCCGTCCGCGGACGGACACCCGCCGCGAGCGGAGAGCGCTCCGGGGGCCGACGACCAGGGTGTTGCTGCCGGGGTCGGAGCGGACGACGTGGAGCGGCTCGGCCGATGCGAGCCCGAGCCCACGGCGCTGGCCCGGGGTGAACCGCCAGATGCCCTCGTGAGCGCCCAGGACGGCGCCCGACTCGTCGACGATCTCGCCGCTTGCCGCCGCGAGGCCGCTCCGCTCGAGGAACCCCCGGTAGTCACCCCCCGCGAGGAAGCACGCTTCCTGGCTTTCCGCCCGGAGCGCGGCCGCGAGGCCCGCAGCGGCCGCCTCGGCACGCACCTCCGGCTTGGTCTTCTCACCGAGAGGAAACCCGACCCGCTGGAACAGGGCCGGGTCGACCGTCGCGAGCATGTACGACTGGTCCTTCGCCGGGTCGACGGCGCGCGCGACGAGGCGGACGCCGTCCCGCTCGACGAGCCGGGCGTAGTGCCCCGTCCAGAGCACGTCGGCTCCCGCGCGCTCAGCGAAGGCGACGAGCGCCGCAAACCGGAAGGCGCCGTTGCAGCGCATGCACGGGTTCGGTGTGAGGCCCGCGGCGTATCCCTCGACGAACGCCTGCACCACCGTCTCGCGGAAGGACTCGCGCAGATCGAGCGTCACGTGCGGGCGACCGAGCGCATGACACGCCTCGCGCGCGCTGATCACCGCGTCGGGCGAGCAGCATGCGCGCTCCGCGCTGGGCCCGGAGGGGTCGAGCCAGAGGCGCAGAGTGACGCCGACGGCGTCGGCTCCCGCACGATGCAGCGCGACGGCGCTGTCGACCCCGCCGCTCATGGCCACCGCGATCCGGCCGGGTCGCGGCGAGGCGCGGAACACTGTGGCCAGAGCGTCTGCGACAGCGTCGGCGGCGAGCGTCTCGCCCGGCACGGCAGCCGCCTCGAGCAGCGTGAGGCCTGCGAGGGGCCGCTCCATCCCCGGCGCGTCCGCCTCCACGACGCGCTCGCCGTCCACGACGAGACGGGCGACGGCGAACGTGTCGCCCCGCGCGGAATCGCCGATCACCTCGACGGCCATCGACCCAGGCTAGCGCCCGCCCTCCTCGTCGCACGCCCGCCGGCCGCCGCCGGCCGGCTTCCGGGAGCCCGGTCGGCCGCCCTGCGACTGCCACGACGGCCCCGTTCCGCCACTGGCCCGGTACCCCAACCGCCCCCAGGGGCACTCCCGTGTCCCTGTAGTCACGCTATCGGCAGAACGAACACGGAAGTGCCGCGGCTTCGTGTCGACTGTGTGCCAGGCGGATGGCTCGCGTGTCGCCCGATCGTCGGGCCGGATCGCAACGGCCCGCAGCGGACGGGCGAGCCCTCAGACGGGAACCGCGGTCACGACGACGTTGTCGCGATAGTGCCCCGTCGTACGGTTGAACGGGCCGCCGCACGTCACCAGCACGAGACGCGCGCGTCCCCGAAGCGAGTACACGTCGGCGGGCAGCGCCTCCTTGCGCATCGAGCGCACCGACACGACGCGATACGACCTCGTGCGCCCGTCGCGCAACTGGAGCTCGACGCGAGTTCCCGCGCGCGCGGACCGCAGGCTGAAGAACGCACCCGGCCCGAGCCTGGCGCTGTCGACGTGACCCCCGATGAGGATCGCTCCGGCCTGGTCGCCGGGCGCGGCGCCGTCGCTCCACCAGCCGGGTCTCCTGATGTCCGCGGGGACGTCGAGCACACCCGCCGAGACGCTCACGTCCGAGGGCGTCAGCGGCGCGTCTATCCGGAGCGTCGAGATTCGAACCCGCACCGGCGTCCGGCCGCCGACGTCCGCGTCCGAGCGCCTGCCCCGCGTCGCCGCCCGCCCGCCGGTGACGATCAGCGGACGCGAGAGCGACGTCTCCGCCGTGGCCCCGCACTCGCCCCGCGTCCCCTCGATCAGCGCGGAGCCGACGAGCTGCTCCCGGTACGTGTAGAAACCCGCCTTCGCGAGGCGAACGGAGGGCGAACGATGGACGCCGTCACCCTCGACCGTGAAGCGCCCCTTCCAGTACGGCGCCCCCGTGCATCGGATCGCTGCGCGCGAGGCGAAAGGCCCGTAGAGCTCGAGCTCGATCGCCGCGCTCGTCCGGCCGAGCCCGCTCACCCGAACGCGGTCGTGCAGCAGCGTCCCCGGAACGACCACCTCCGCCGAGGCCAGCGTCGTGACCTGCGGCTCCGCGCGCGCGAGCGTCGTCTCCGCGACGTCGCCGCAGTCGGTCGTGACGGCGGGGTTCGCGGGGCCCTCGACGATCGACTCCCGGTACGTGTAGTAGCCGGCACGGTCGAGACGGACGGGCGCTGTCGTGTACGTGCCGTTTCCGGACGCGACGAACGTGCCCCGCCAGAAGGGTGTCCCGTCGCAGCGGATCGCTTCCATCGTCGGGAACGGGCCGAAGAGCTCGGCCGAGACCGGCACCCGCAGGACGCCGAGGCCCGAGACCACGACGCTGTCGGTGATCGTCGCCCCGGGCCGGGTTCGCTGCGCGCTCACCCGCGTCGTCAGCGTCGGCGCCCCCACCGCGACCGTCGTCTCGGCCACCTCCCCGCACGCCGTCTCGGCAGCCCGCACGAACCCCGCCGCGGCGATCGTCTCGCGGTACGTGTAGTAGCCGGGCACGTCGAGCTGCACGGGCTCGGTCGTGACCTGGCCGTCGCCCTCCACCTGCACGGTCCCGCTCCAGAACGGCGTCCCTGTGCACGCGATCGCCTCACGCGTGGAGAACGGGCCGTAGAGGAAGGCGCGGACGGTGGCGCTCTCGGTGCCGAGCCCCTCGACGTCGATCCGGTCGGTGATCGTCGTACCGGGCTCGACCCGCGCCGAGCTGACGACCGTCGTCACGCGCGGCTGCACCTCGACCCGGAAGCTCTCGACCGGGACGGCGCACGGTGTCGTCACCCCGACGTGCGTCTCGTCCCCCGGCACCTCGAGCCGGTAGGTGTACCACCCCACTGCCCGCAGCGTCGCCGGCGGGGTGGTGTAGGTACCCGGGCCGTTCGTCGAGAACGATCCCTCGAAGGCCGGCGTGCCGTCGCAGCGGATCTCCGCCGCCGTCCGAAACGGCCCGTAGACGCGAACCGCGACGGTCGCGGACCAGCCGGCGAGAGCCCCGCCGATCACGACCCGATCACGGCTCGGTTGGCCGAGCAGGACGCGGTTCGGGTCGGCGGTCGTGCTGACGGTCACCTGCACCTTCCCGACCGCTCGCTCCAGCGTCTCGGTCACCACCTGCGAGTCGGGCACGGCAAGGCGCTGGCCGTTCCGTGCCGCGGGCGCGGTCGTCGGACGAAAGACCCTCGGTCGCGTCGAGGCGAGCGCTTCCGTACGTACGCGGAGCCGGAGCCCCTCGGCCGACGTCGGCGTCAGCTCGAGCGCGGCGACGCCGTTCGCGTCCGTGGTGACGTTGGTCGGCATCCCGCTCGCGCCGCTCGCGTCGAGCCGTAGGTCGACCCCGGGGAGGGGGTTCCCGCCCGCCGAGAGCACGCGGATCGTCCCGCTGGCCTTGACGCCCGCCCGGAGACGATCCGGCAATCGCGCCTCGATCCGGTACGGGCCGTGGTAGCGCTCGGCGTCCCGGGCCACGCGCGCGTGGGCGGCCGCGACCGTTGCCCCGATCGCGTCGGGAGCAGCCTCGCCGGGAGCGGCATCGCCCATCAACCCGTGCACGTAGAGCATCACCGCCGCGGCCTGTGTCCGGTCCGTCGTGCGGCCGGCGTTCCAGATCGCGTAAGCCATGCGCCGCTGCCGCTCGAGCGAGACGACCTCGCCGTCGCGGTTGCGGAGCGTGCCCGACCCGTCCTCTCGGAACCGGTATCTCGCCGAGGGGTACCAGTACCGCAGGTCAAGGCAGTACGTGTGGGCGACGCCGGGCACCGCGCCCCGGTAGTCCCCGAACCACCGCACGCCGTACCGGTAGGTCTCGTAGGAGCCGACCCCGAGCGTGCCACAGGTGTTGCGGCCGCCCGACGAGCACGGGTCGTTCTGATTCGGCGGCTCACCGGCCGCCGCGGTGCTGGAGGCGGCGAGGGCGACCGCCACGGCGAGCGTGACTGTCAGTAGGCGGCGATGCAACGGGACACGTCCGACGGTGCCTCGGGGAGGCACCGTCGATCATACGCGGCGGGGAGCCGGCGTCACCGCCGGCTCCCCGGGCCGCTGTCAGCCGCGGAGGTTGACCGGGAACGACACGAGCCTGCGCGTCGAGATGCCGCCGAGCAGGTCTTCGCCGGCCTTCCGCGCACGGGCGAACACGACCAGCAGCTGCTGCTGGTTGCTCGCGGGGAAGAAGCGCAGCCGACTCATCGTCAAGATGGCCACGCCGTCCGAGCCGGTGGGTTGCTCCGTCGCCGAGAACTGCTGGTACGGCGTCGGGGTCGCGTAGACCAGCGCCCCCTCGACCGGACGCCCGTTGCACGCGGTGACCTGGAAGCTCACGCGGATCGTGCGGGTGTCCCGTCGCACCGGGCTCGGTGTGATGCGCTGCCGGCCGAACTGCAGGCGGACCGGAGGCGTGAGGCGATCGACGTCGATCGTCCCCGTTCCGGCCGGACAGCCGGTGGTCCCGGTGCCCGTGGTGACGACCGGGGTCTGGGCCGACTGGACGGAATTGGAGCCGGTCGTGTTCGTCGCCGTGACGTTCACGCGGATCGTCCGGCCGGAATCGGCCGCGACGAGCCGATACGTGCTCTGGGTCGCGCCGGCGATCGCCGCGCACGCACCCCCGGCCGCGTCGCACCTCTGCCACGCGTACGCGAACGTGATTCCCGTCCCGGTCCAGGTCCCGGGGCTCGCGGTGAGCGTCTGGCCGACGACCGCCGGGCCCACGATCGTCGGCGGCGCGGTGTTCGGCGGGCCCGCCTGGCCGCCGACGACCTCGGTCGCGTTCGTGGCGACCGTCGCTGCGCCCTCGTTGTTTCGCCCCGTGACACGCACTCGCATGCGCGAGCCGACGTCGCCCGAGGTCACGACGTACCCGGTCGTCGTGGCGCCGCCGATGGTAGAGCAGTCGGATCCGTCCGGCGCTCCGCCGGACGGCGGGCAGCGGACCCACTGGAACTCGAACGTCGGCGCGGGGTCCCCCGTCCAGGTTCCGGGTGTCACCGTGAGGGTCTGCCCCAACGAGGGGATGCCGGTGACCGTCGGTGGGACGGTGTTCGCGGGGACGGCCTGCTGACGGGCCGAGCCTGCCGGCACCAGCACGGCCAGTACCGCCGCGCCGGCGACGAGGACGGCGGCCGCTGCACGCCGCGTCGAGACACGCTTCACGACACGAGAGTTGGACATCACCTGCCTCCTGGGTCGTTGACGGCCCGGGGATTCTCCCCGACGGCTGTATGGAGGCGATGAAGAAGCCCGCGGCGGGGCCGTCAGGCGACGAGCTCGACCCGGTTCCCCCACGGGTCGGCGAGGAAGAGCCTCGACACGCCCGGGATCTCGCCCGGATCGGCCCAGCGGACGTGGACTCCGTGCTCTCCGAGCCGGTCGGCGAGCCGTTCCAGCTCGGCAGGGGATGCCACGCGAAGCGCAGGATGCGCCTTCGCGGCAGGCGTGAAGCCGTCGGCGACGCCGACGTGCAGCTGGTGCTCGCCGACGCGAAACCAGACCCCTCCGCGAACGGCGAGCGTCGGCGGCTTGTCGAGCTCCTCGAGCCCGAGGAGCTCGCCGTAGAACCGCCGTGCGTCCTCCTCGCAGCCGGGCGGAGCGGCGACCTGGACGTGATCGAGGCCGATGACCGCGCCGGTCATCGTGGGCGACGCGACGCTCCGCGTGACCCCGGGCCGGAAAAGCGAACCCGCTTCTCCAGGTGGGTGCCCTGCCGGACTCCGGTGAAACCGTCCTCCGGACCCGGGCTCCCTTCGTGTGATCGTTGGTTCACGTTGAGAGCCCGAGGTCACGCGCAACGTCGCGCTTCTGTCAGTGTAGTCGCGCGCGCCGACCCGTGGTCACCGGCGGCTCGCGTAGCGCCACTCGACCTCCTGCGTGCCGTCCAGCCCGACGAGGCCGGCGAGCGCGGACGTGAGCTCGAACTGACGGCCCGTGGCCACCAGCTCGTTGTCGATCACCTCGGTCAGGACGGTCTCGCCTCCATAGCGGACGAGCAGCTTCGCCCCGCACGGCAGCACCGGGTGCGTGACGCCGAGCGAGCGAGCCGTGAGAACGAGGCCGCAGGTCGTGCGCTCGGCGTCCTCGCCGGGCGGCCGCGGCGCGGCGAGCGCCTCGTACCAGCCCCCTCCGGCTGCGACGGCCCCCGTCGGAGCGGAGACCGGCTCATCCGCGCGCTGCTCGACGACGGCGACGGCGACGAGCCCCGCGAGCAGCGCGACGGCGGCGAGCGCGAGCAGCCGCTGGACGACGCGCGCGCTCAGCTCGGCGGCTCCTCGACGACGACGGCGAGCCCGAGCTCGTCGAGCTGATCCTGCGTGATCGCGGTCGGCGCACCCGACATCGGGTCGACCCCCGCCTGGTTCTTCGGGAAGGCGATCACGTCACGCAGATTCGGCTCGCCCGCGAGCACCATCGTCATCCGATCGATCCCCAGGGCGATCCCTCCGTGGGGCGGGGCCCCCATCGCGAGCGCGTCGAGCAGGAACCCGAACTGCGATCGCTGCTGCGCCTCGCTGAGGGCGAGCAGGTCGAAGACCCGCGCCTGGAGGTCGGGCTCGTGGATCCTGAAGGAGCCACCGCCCAGCTCGTTCCCGTTGACGATGATGTCGTACGCGTTCGCGAGCGCTCTGCGCGGATCCTCGTGGAAGCGCTCGCGCCAGTCGTCGGTGGGGCGTGTGAACGGATGGTGCTTCGCCGCCCAGCGCTCTTCCTCGACGTCCCACTCGAACATCGGGAAGTCGGTCACCCACAGGAACGTGAACGAGGCGTCGTCGATCAGGCCGAGCTCGCGTCCGACGTGCAGCCGGAGGTGGCCGAGCACCCGCGATGTCAGCTCCCACTCGTCCGCCGCGAAGAGCAGGGTTTCCCCCGCGGCGGGGGCGAGCGTCGACAGCTCGTCCTCCGAGAGGAACTTCGCGATCGGCGAGCGGAGCTCTCCCCCGTCGTCCCGGACGAGGTACGCGAGCCCTTTTGCGCCTCGTTCCTTCGCGATCTCCTCGAGCGCGCCGAGCTGGGCCCGCGAGAGCACCCTCGGCACGCGCAGGTACCGCACCGCCTCCGCGCCGGCGAAGACGCCGAACCCGGAGCCTCGGGTGAGCTCGGTGGCGTCCTCGAGCTCGAGCCCGAAGCGGGTGTCCGGCTTGTCGGTGCCGAACCGCCGGTCGGCCTCGTCGTAGGTCATGCGCGGCCACGGCGTCTCGATTCCGACCCCGAGGCAATCCCGCCAGATGGTCGCGAACATCTCCTCCATCAGGAGGAAGAGAACCTCCCGGTCGGGGAAGCTCATCTCGACGTCCAGCTGGGTCAGCTCTTGGACGCGGTCGGCGCGGAGGTCCTCGTCCCGGAAGCAGATCGCGATCTGGTAGTAGCGGTCGAACCCGGCGATCATCGTGAGCTGCTTGAGGATCTGCGGGCTCTGCGGCAGCGCGAAGAAGCGTCCCTTGTGGAGCCGGCTCGGGACGACGAAGTCGCGCGCGCCCTCCGGCGTCGACTTGTAGAGGATCGGCGTCTGGATGTCGAGGAAGCCGGCCTCCTCCATGTGGCGGCGGATGATCCCGACCATCTGCGCCCGCAGCCGCAGGTTCCGCTGCAGCTTCTCGCGCCTCAGGTCGAGCCAGCGGTAGCGTAGGCGGAGCGTCTCGTCGACGTTCTCCTCGTCGAGCTGGAACGGGAGCGGCGTCGAGCGTGAGACGATCCGGAGCTCGTCGACTGCCAGCTCGACCTCGCCGGTCGGCATCCTCGGGTTGACGGTCTCCGGGGCGCGGGCGACGAGCTCCCCGCGTGCCTGCAGCACGAACTCGTTCCGGATCTCGCCCGCGAGCCCGGCGGCCTGCGGGGATCGCTCCGGGTTGATCACGAGCTGCGTGATGCCGGTCCGGTCGCGCAGGTCGACGAACACGAGGCCGCCGTGGTCGCGGCGCCGCGACGCCCAGCCCGCGAGCGTCAGCCTGCTCCCCACGTGGTCGGCCCGCGGCTCGCCGCACATCAGGTCACGCCAGCTCACGGCGTGAGCCTCGAGACGATGTCGTCGTGCGCCAGCGGCTCGTCCGCGGCCCCGGGCGTGCGGAGCGTCGCGCCTTCGGGACCGACCACGACCGTGTGGATGGAGCCCAGGCGCCGTGCCTGGGTCAGCTGTCCCTTGAGCGAGCGGTGCGCGTAGTCCGTCTCGGCCGCGACCCCTGCTCGCCGCAGCTCGGCGAGCCAGCGGGCGACGTGGTTCCGGGGAACACCGTCCTCCACTGCGAAGAAGACGTCCATCCCGGGCTCCTGCGGACTCTCGATCCCCTCCTCCTCCATCGCGATCAACAATCGCTCGAGGCCGGCTCCGAAGCCGATCCCGGGCGTGGGCGGCCCGCCGATCTCCTCCACGAGATAGTCGTAGCGCCCGCCGCCTGTGATGGTCGAGTTCTGGCTCTCCAGCGGGCCGATGAACTCGAACGTCGTGCGCGAGTAGTAGTCGAGGCCGCGGACGAGCGTCGGCACGAGCGTGTAGCTCACGCCCGTCGCGTCGAGCCCGGCCCGGACGGCGGCGAAGTGCTGGACGCAGGCGGCACACAGCGACTCGCCGATCTTCGGCGCGTCGTCGAGGGCCTCGCGGACGGCAGGCGGCTTGGCAAGGTAGTTGTCGAAGACGCGCAGCGGGCTTGCGTCCGCCTTCCCGCGGGTCTCGTCGTCGAGGCGACCGGCGTTGTCGGCGAGCCACGCGCGGAGGGTCTCGAGGTAGGCGGGACGGCACTGCCGGCATCCGATCGAGTTCAGCTCGAGGTGGTAGCGCGTCACTCCGAGCCGCGCGAGCAGCGCGTCGTACAGCTGGATCAGCTCCGCGTCGATCGCCGGGTCGTCCGTGCCGAGGGCCTCCACGGAGGCCTGCCAGTGCTCGCGGTAGCGCCCCCTGCCGGGCGCGGAGTAGCGGTACATCGTGGCGATCGTGAAGAGCTTCACGGGCTGGGGCTCGCGGTGCATGCCGTGCTCGACGTACGCGCGACAGATCGGGGCCGTGCCCTCGGGGCGCAGCGTCAGTGAGCGGTCGGCCCGGTCGGCGAAGGTGTACATCTCCTTTTGGACCACGTCCGAGCCGGCGCCGGACGTGCGGGCAAAGAGCGCCGTGTCCTCGAACACGGGCGTCAGGATCTTGCGGTAGCCGTACAAGGCGCAGAGACGCTCGATCTCGTCGGTGACGCGCCGCCACGACGGCATCTCGGCGGGGACGACGTCGTGGGTTCCGCGCGGCCGCTCGATCGGGGCCGCGCCGCTCATCCGGCCGCCTCGTGCTGCTCGAGCCGGAGCTCGGCCAGGAACGGGTTGCCCGCGAGCTCCGCGCCGAGCGTCGTCGAGGGGCCGTGCCCCGGATGGACGGCCGTCCCCGGTGGGTAGCGGTCGAAGAGCGACCGGAGCGATGCGAGCAGGGTCGTCCAGTCCGCACCGGGCAGATCGGTCCGTCCGACAGAACCTGCGAAGAGGAGGTCACCGGAGAGCAGCGCGCCGTCGATCGCGTAGGCCAGGTGTGCCGGCGAGTGACCGGGGACCGCGAGGACATCGAAGCGGATCCCGGCGAGCTCGAGCGCCTCCCCGCCCCCGAGCAGCACGTCGGGCGTCCAGGGACGGACCGCGACCCCGGGCGGCGTGAACGCCGCCGGAGCCTCGAGCAGCGCACGCTCCCCCGCCGCGGCGTGGACCGGGGCTCCCGTTCCCTCCGCGAGGTCGGCGAGGCCGAGGATGTGATCGAAGTGACCGTGCGTGACGAGGATCGCGGCGCAGCGCGCGCCGAGAGAGGCGAGCGCGACCCGGATCTCGGCCGCGGGGCCGCTCGGGTCGACGACGACGGCCTCGGGTACGCCACGGCCGGCGCGCACGAGGTAGCAGTTCGTGCCGAGCGGGCCGAGCGGGAGCTGGTCGACGACCGGGAGCACGACGCGAGTCTACGGACGCCCTGCGCCGCCGCTCCATCTCGACCCGCGATACGGTTGCGCCGTGAAGTCGTGGGACCTGACCGAGATCGAGGCTCCCGGCGGCACTGTCGACCCGACGGTCCTGACGACCGACGACGGCGCACGGGCGATCTCGATCCGCCTCGAGGCAGGGCAGGAGCTCCGCGACCACCAGGTGCGAGAGCGCGCCTGGGTGGTCATCGTCGAAGGCGAGGCGGAGATCCGCTGCGGGAGCGACGCGGTGCGGGGCCGCGTCGGCACCCTCGTCACGTTCGACCCCGGCGAGCGGCACGCGCTCTCGAGCGCCGAGGGCGCCCGTCTACTCCTCATCCTGGCGCCGTGGCCAGGGGAGGGCCACTATCTCGACGGCGAGGTACGCCCCGGCTGACCACGGCGGATCGGCGCAACGCGCCTCGTGAGTCGTCCGACTGCGTAGACGAGCCCGAGCCCGGCTCCCGCCGCCACGGCGGCGACGTTCGTCGTGGCGCAGGCTCGGCAGGCGTTGCAGCAGACCGCCGCCATCGGCGCGTGCTCGCCGTACCGCACGGCAACGCGTGTCGCCCGCCCCGTCCAGATCTGCCTCACGGGGAGAGGCTAGCGGCCTGCGGGCCTGATCGAGCTCTGGGCGCCGACCCCGAGATGGCCTGACGGTGCCTGCCCGGCTCGGGCCGCACGTGGCCGCTCGTCAGCGTCCGCCGGTCTTTGCCTTGGCGAGGCGCTTCTCGTGCGATCGCCAGACGAGGCGGTCCATGAAGTAGCTGAACGGCACGAAGATCGCGAGCAGGAAGAACGTCTGCACGACGGCACCCGTGAAGGTGATGCCGTCGCCGCCGAGGAGCATCACCGTCGCGAGGAAGATCGGCGCGAAGATCGCCGCCCGCTTCAGGACCCTCCGCCACGTCGGGGGCTGGGGCGCGCCCCGGGGGGACTTCGCTCGCCCGTTCCCGCGTCCGTCCTTCTGCGCCGGTGCCTTCGCCGGCGCCTCTGCCTTCAGCTCGGACGCGGTCAGCAGCGTCTCGTTGCCCTCGGCGTCGATCTCGACGAGGTCGTACGCGTGGCGCTTCTCCTTCGCGCGCTTTCGCCGCTGCTTCTGCGTCGCCATCGACCCGGATTATGCCCGCGACACCACGACCCGGCCTGCCTGGATCACGGTGTGGACGACGTCCCCGGCGAGATGGTAGGCAAGGTGGCGCCAGTCCGGAGCTGCGAGCAGGACGAGATCGGCGCGCTGCCCACGGGCGAGCCTCCCACGGTCGTCGAAGCCCACCACGTGCGCGGCGTTGACCGTACAGGCGATGAGCGCTGCTTCGGGGGACAGGCCGAGCTGCGTGCACGCGAGCGTGCAGACGACCGGCAGGCTCTCGCAGAAGGCGCTCCCAGGGTTGAAGTCGGTCGCGAGCGCGATCGCGGCGCCCGCGTCGACGAGCTCGCGCGCAGGGGGCATGGGGCGGGCGAGGTAGAGCGCGGCGATCGGGAGCAGGACGCCGACGACGTTGCTCGCGGCGAGCGCCGCGATACCGCCGCGACCCGTCGCCTCGAGGTGGTCGACCGACCTGGCACCGAGCTCGACTGCGAGCGGCACCGCGCCGATCTCCGAGAGCTGATCGCCGTGGAGCCTGAGGGCGAGGCCTGCGGCGCGGCAGGCGAGGAGGTACCGGCGCGCCTGCTCGGCGTCGAAGGTCCCGCGCTCGACGAAAACGTCCGCCGCGACGGCGACCTTCGCCGCGTGGGGCAGGACCTCGTCGACCGCCCAGTCGACGTACGCGTCCGCATCGGCGTGCTCGGAAGGCACGGCGTGGGCGCCGAGCCAGGTCGGGATCCCGCCCGCCGAGCGAACGGCCTCGAGCTGAGCCAGCTCCGTGTCGCGATCGAGCCCGTACCCGCTCTTCCCCTCGAATGTCGTCGTCCCATGCTCCAGCATCGCGTCGCGATGCCGCGCGACGATCGCCGTGAGCACCTCGGCTCCGGCGGCACGGGTCGCACGGGTCGTCGAGAGGATCCCGCCGCCGGCGGCGAGGAGCTCCTCGTACGTCGCTCCCGCTGCGCGGAGCGCGAACTCGTTCGCCCGGTCTCCCGCGAACGCCGGGTGCGTGTGGCAGTCGACGAGGCCCGGGATGGCCGAGAGCCCGCGTCCGTCGACCTCCTCGACGTCACCCGCGATCGGGGCCAGGTCGCGCATCCGCCCGACGCGTTCGATCGTCTCGCCGCCGACGAGAACGTAGGCGTCCTCGACGACCTCGACCTCGGCCAGCGCACCGCCCCGGAGAGGCGCGCCCGTCCCTGCAGGCGTCGCGAGCTGGGCGAGGTCGCGGACGAGCAGGCGCCGCACGGGCCCTTCCGGCGGGTCAGCCACGGGCCGCGCGGCCGCCGCTCGACCGCCTCACGACGTCACGCCCGGAAGGTCGAGGCCCCCCGCGCGCGCGGCTGCTCGCGCATCCTCGTACCCGGCGTCAGCGTGACGCATGACGCCCGTGCCGGGATCCGCGGTGAGCACCCGCTCGAGCCGCTCGTCGGCATCCGCCGACCCGTCCGCGACGACCACCATGCCCGCGTGGATCGAGTTGCCGATCCCGACGCCGCCACCGTGGTGGACGCTGACCCAGGTCGCGCCCGCGGCGGTGTTCAGGAGAGCGTTGAGGATCGGCCAGTCGGCGATCGCGTCCGAGCCGTCGCGCATCGACTCCGTCTCGCGGTAGGGGGAGGCGACGGAGCCGGCATCGAGGTGATCCCTCCCGATCACCACGGGCGCGGAGACCTCCCCCGAGCGCACGAGCGCGTTGATCGCGAGACCCGCCCGCGCCCGGTCGCCGTAGCCGAGCCAGCAGATCCGCGCCGGCAGCCCCTGGAACGCGACCCGCTCGGGTGCGAGCTCGAGCCAGCGCTGGAGAAGCCCGTCGTCCGGGAACAGCCTCTTCAGCTCTCGGTCGATCGTCGCGATGTCGGCGGGGTCACCGGACAGCGCCGCCCAGCGGAACGGCCCGATCCCCTTGCAGAACAGCGGCCGGATATAGGCCGGGACGAAGCCCGGGTATGTGAAGGCCTCGCTCAGACCGGCTCGATAGGCCTCACCTCGCAGATTGTTGCCATAGTCGAAAACGTAGCATCCCATCCGGACGAAATCGACCATCGCCCGGACGTGCGTCACGATCGACTCCGAGGCGAGCCGGAGGTATTCCTGCGGGGCGCGGTCACGGAGCGCGACGACCTCCTCGAACGGGACCTCTGCCGGGACATAGCCCGTCAAGGGATCGTGGGCCGCTGTCTGGTCGGTGACGAGGTCGAACGTCTCGCCGCGGGCGACGAGCTCGGGCAGGACGTCTGCAGCGTTCGCGCGGAGCCCGACGGAAAGCGGGCGACCCGCGGCGGCTGCCCCACGCACGCGGTTCAGCGCGTCGTCCAGCGACTCGGCCTGCGCGTCGAGGTACCGCATCTCCAGCCGGCGATCGATCGAGCGCTGATCGACTTCGATGCAGAGGATGGCGGCGCCCGCCATCGTCGCGGCCAGCGGCTGCGCGCCACCCATTCCCCCGAGACCGGACGTCAGCACCGTCCGGCCGGAGAGATCCGGAGAGCCGAAATGAGCCTCCCCTGCAGCGCAGAACGTCTGGTACGTCCCCTGCAGGATCCCCTGGGTGCCGATGTAGATCCACGACCCCGCGGTCATCTGGCCGAACATCGTCAGGCCGGCCGTCTCGAGGCGCCGGAACTCGTCCCAGCTCGCCCATGCGGGGACGAGCAGCGAGTTCGCGATCAGCACACGGGGCGCACCCGGGTGCGTCCCGAAGACACCGACGGGCTTCCCCGACTGGATCAGCAGCGTCTCGTCGTCCCCCAGCCGCAGCAGGGTCCGAACGATGTCCCGAAGCGCCTGGTGCGACCGCGCTGCGCGGCCCGAGCCGCCGTACACGACGAGGGACTCGGGGTGCTCGGCGACCTCGGCGTCGAGGTTGTTGAGGAGCATCCGGAGCGGGGCCTCGGTCTGCCACGAGCGTGCGTGCAGCGCCGAGCCACGCGGCGCCTTGATCCCCGAGAGGTCGCCGACGAGGTCCTCGACGAGCGCGCTCACGACTTCTCGCCCCCGTCTCCACCGCTCGAACGCCCTGCGGCCGCCCGTGTCTCCCGCTGCCGGAATCGGAACCAGCTCCAACCCGTCGCGGCGACGAAGTACGCGAGCGCCACGCCGAGCGTCTTGACGAGATCCCCGCCGGAGATCGCCGCCACGAGCAGGATCACCCCTGCGAGGATGGCGTGGAAGACGACGGCGGCGCGATAGGGCTGCCGAGGCGCGGGCAGATCGCTCACGGAAGGGCCTCCGGCAGCTCGCGCTCGACCGCCGCGAGCAGGCTGCCGTCCCGGATCGCGTCCGCGACCCGCTCGATGTCCGCAGAGAGCGACCGGTCCTCGCGAACGCGCTCCGACAACGTGCGCACGAAGCTGCGGGCTGCGCGAACACCGATGCCCGGCTCCAGCGGCGCGAGGAACTCGACGGCTTGCGCTCCTGCCAGCAACTCGATCGCCAGCACCCGTTCGACGTTGGACACCACCTGCAGCGCCTTCAGGCCGGCGCCGTTTCCCATCGACACGTGATCTTCCTGTCCGGCGCTGGTGGGGATCGAATCGACGGATCCCGGGTGGCTCAGCGCCTTGTTCTCCGAGACGAGGGCCGCCGCCACGTATTGGAGGATCATGAAGCCGGAGTTGAGCCCCTCCTCGCGTGCGACCAGAAACGGCGGCAGTCCGTCCGAAAGGCTCGGGTTCACCATCCGCTCCGTGCGCCGCTCGCTGATGCTCGCGAGCTCGGCGCATGCGATCGCGAGACAGTCGAGCCCGATCGCGATCGGCTGGCCGTGGAAATTCCCGTTGGAGACGATCATCTCCTCCTCGAGCAGGACGAGCGGGTTGTCGGTGGCGGCGTTCAGCTCGACCGCGACGCTGCTCTCGACGTGATCGAGCAGGTCCCGGCTGGCGCCGTGCACCTGTGGCGCGCAGCGAAGCGAGTAGGCGTCCTGCACCTTGTCGCACCACCGGTGGGCCTCCACGATCGCCGAGCCCGCGAGCAGGGCGCGAAGCGCAGCGGCGCTTCGCGTTTGACCCGGTAGCGGCCGGGCGGCGTGGATGGCCGGGTGGAAGCTCATCGGGGTTCCCTGGAGCGCCTCGACCGACATCGCGCACGCGATGTCCGCCACGCGTGCGAGGCGTCGCGCGCGGACGAGCGCGAGCGACGCCATCGCGGTCATGAACTGCGTCCCGTTGATGAGCGAGAGGCCCTCCTTCGGCGCAAGCGTGATCGGGGTCAAGCCGGCAGCGTCGAGCGCCTCGGCGCCGGTCACGAGCTTTCCGTCGACGGTTGCCTCGCCCTCGCCGACAAGTGGAAGGGCGAGATGGGCCAGGGGAGCGAGGTCGCCGCTCGCCCCGACCGAGCCGCGAGACGGGACGCGCGGGACGATCCCGGCCCCGAGGACGCGGACGAGCAGCTCGATCGTCTCGACGCGTGCGCCCGAGTACCCCTTGGCGAGGGTGTTCGCGCGCAGGAGCATGGCCGCGCGGACGACGTCCTCGGGGTAGGGCTCGCCGACGCCGCACGCGTGGCTCCGCAGCAGTCGCAGCTGGAGCTCGGCCGCCTGCTCCGGCGGGATCGACTCGGAGACGAACCGTCCGAAGCCCGTGTTCACCCCGTAGGTGTGGTCGCCCACCTCGGATTCGAGGAACTCCCGCGCCGCTGCTGCGCGCTCGCGGCCCCGCGCACCGAGCACGACGGGCCGACGGCCGACGGCGACGTCCCAGACATCGTCGATCGCCAGATGCTCCCCCGTCAGCTCGACAGCGGCCGGCACGGCGCGAGTGTAGAGGGAGCCGGCACGTGGCCCCCGTCGACGCGACATGGGCTCCCGTCGGGCGGTACGTGCACCTTGGGGGACGGCGTCGCCCTCGAAGCGGGCCGGACACCGTCGGCCGTCCGCTGGTGCCCGCCGCGCATCCCCGTGAAAAATGAAGCTGCCGAGGTCGGGGCAGCACGTCCGCGAGCCTCGCGTGGGGCTCCCCCCACGGGGGAGCGAGGCTCCCTGGATTCACGGTATCGCAGCAAGTGTCATGGGTCTGTGCCGACTTCGCGCCGACTTCGACACGCGCACGTGCACCGACCCGGCTCTCTGCTCGGCCTCCCGTCGCGAGACGACAAGCTTCCCGACGCGCACCCCGCCCGCGACGCCGATCGGCGCCCGGGTCAACCTCGCCGCGAAGACGGCACCACTTCTCAGCCGGCCAGGTGCCACTCGAGCACACGCTCCCGCCCGAGGCGCTCCAGGCGAAGCGCACGCGCGGCCGCGTCGAGCGCGGTCGCGGTCGGGACGCCGCGCTCATCGAGCGGATCGGGCACACCCGCTGCTGCCTGGGCCACGCTCGCCGCGGGGACGAGCCCGACGAGCTCCCCTCCGCCCACACGTGTGCCGCGCGCGGCTGCCTCCCGGGCGATGCGCTCGACCACCACGTGAAGCGGCGTCGCCGAGAGATCGATCACGTTCGTCGAGACCTGGACGACCCCCTGTGCGAGCTGGAGGCCGAGCGCCTGCACCCCGGGCAGCCCCCCGGACGACTCTCGCACGGCGGCGGCGACCTCCTGCGCGACCTCGAGCGGCCCGGCCAGCTCGAGGTTGAAGGCGATGAGCGGCGGCCGCACGCCGACGAGCACCGCGCCCGACCGCGGGTCGAGCCGCGTCGGCCCGCACGCGGGCGCGAGCTCCCCCGCGTCGATCCGCCGCTGCAACTCCTCGGGCCCGCCGCGCCGGAAGTACGCCGGGCGCCGTCCGTCTCCGAGGGAGCCGTAGAAGAAGACCGGCAATCCGAGCTCTTCCGCAACCCGTCGTCCGACCTCGCGTCCGACGGCCTCCGCCCCGGGAAGCGCATCCGGCGTGAGAGGGACGACCGGGACCACGTCGGCCGCCCCCACGCGCGGATGGACGCCGTCGTGGCGGCGCAGGTCGATCCGTCGGCAGGCCTCGTCGATCCCCGCGACCAGGCCGTCCTCCAGCTCCCGGTCGTCTCCGACGAGCGTGATGACCGCGCGGTGATGGTGAGGGTCGACGTGTGTGTCGAGGACTCGCGCGCCGGCGCTCGCGAACGCCGCGGCGATCGCCGTGACGAGCCGCGTGTCGCGCCCTTCCGACACGTTGGGCACGGACTCGAGGCGCAGCATCGTGCCTACCCTACGACCGATGCACGAGCCGACTGCCCCCGCGTACTACGACCGGCGCGCGCCGGAGTACGACGACTGGTACCTCGGGGAGGGCCTCTACGCCGGCAGGGCGCGCGACGGGTTCGACGAGGAGCTCGCGCGCGTCAAGGAGACCCTCGCGGGCCTCCCCCCAGCCCGCACCCTCGACGTCGCCTGCGGGACCGGTTTCCTCACGCGCCACCTCCGCGGCACGATCACGGGCCTCGACCGGAGCTCCCGGATGCTCGCTATCGCCGCCGAGCGCCTCCCCCACGCGACGCTGGTCGAGGGAGATGGCCTGGCTCTCCCCTTCCCGGACGATGCTTTCGACCGCGTCGTCAGCGGCCACTTCTTCGGGCATCTCGGAGCGGACCAGCGCCCGGTGTTTCTCCGCGAGGTGCGGCGCGTCGCGCCCGAGCTGGTGGTCGTGGACGCATCGCTCGGCCGTTCGGAGGTCACCGAGGAATGGTCGAGCCGGGCCCTCCGTGACGGGTCGAGCTGGGAGGTCTACAAGCGCTGGTTCACACCCGAGGGGCTCCTGGAGGAGCTCGGCGGTGGCGACGTCCTCCTCGCCGGCGAGTGGTTCGTCGTCGTGCGCTCGCCACGGTGAGCCGCGTCAGCCCGCTCGCCGCGCTCCAGCGTGACAACGCCCGCTGCCGCCGCTGCCTCGAGGCCGGCTTCCCCATCGTGCCGCCACCGGTGTTCGAGGGGCACGCGGGCCAGCGCGCCTATCTCTTCGGGCTGGCCCCCGGCCGCGTCGAGGCCGACACGGGCCGGCCGTGGCAGGGACGGGCCGGGCGGACGCTCCGGCGCTGGCTGCAACTCGACGAGGAGACCTTCTTCGCGCGCTTCTACTGCGCATCCGTGACCCGCTGCTTCCCCGGGCCGAGCCCCGGCGGTCGCGGCGACCGTCGGGCGACCCCCACGGAGGAGGCGCTCTGCGCGCCGTGGCGGGAGGCCGAGCTCCGGCTGCTCCGCCCCGCGCTCGTCGTCACCGTCGGCCTGGCCGCTGCGCAGCAGCTGCTCCGTGTGCCGCGGCTCACCGACGCGGTCGGGAAGAGCTTCCTGCTCGACGACGCCGTGGCGGTCCCCCTTCCTCATCCGTCGGGTGCGAGCGGCTGGCTGAACGACGCGACGAACCGCGCCCGCCTAGGGAAGGCGTTGACCCACGTCCGCCGCGAGCTCGCTCGCGGCGGCGTGACGTAGGATCGCCCCGTGAGCATCGGCGCCGTCCTCGACGAGGCCTGGACACTCTTCACGCGGTTCTTTCTCCGATTCTTCGCGATCGCACTCGTCGTCTTCGCGGTGATCAACCTGTTCTACGCGCTCGTCGTGAGCGCGATCTCGAACGACGAGAACGGTGCTGCGGTCGCGCTCGCGATCGTCGGCTTCGCGACCGCCGTCGTCGGCTCGACGTGGCTCCAGGGCGCGTTCGTCTACGCGGTGCAGGACGCCCGCGACGGCGTGTTCGACGCCTCGCTCGGCGAGGTCTTCTCCCGCGTCTCGTCCTCGATCGTCCCACTGCTCGTGGCCGGGCTGCTGGCCGGCCTGGGGATCGCCTTCGGCCTGCTGCTCCTGATCGTGCCCGGCCTGTTCCTCCTGACGATCTGGGCGGTGATCGCGCCCGTGATCGTCGTGGAGAAACGCTCCGCGCTCGAGTCGTTCGGCCGTTCCCGCGAGCTCGTGCGCGGCCACGGCTGGACGGTGTTCGGGATCGTCCTGATCACCGGCCTCCTCTCCGGCATCGCCAGCAGCCTGCTCCAGGCAGCCTTCTCCTTCCTGCCGCGCTTCCTCGAGATCCTGGTCGGCAGCACGATCGCCCAGGCGGTCGTCGCGCCCTTCGGCGCGATCGCGCTGGCGATCACGTACTTCCGGCTCAGAGAGGCGCACGGCGGAGCGGCTGCAGCCGAGCCGGTCGCCGAGGCGTGACCCTCGATCCGGAGACCGAGGCGCGCATCGAGGAGCCGGCCTCCGCGGACGCCGTCCGGGAGGCCCGACTGACGCCCGCCGAGGCCGTCGAGCACATGCGGATCCGGGTTCCCGACCGCGGGAACCGGAAGCTCCGGCGCGTGATCGAGCGCGCCAACGCCGACCGGGAGCTGAAGGGCTGGTGGCATGTCTCCAACGTCAACGCAGTCGTCCGCCTCGAGATCAACGACCACTCGTGGGTGCACATCCAGATCGTCGCCAACATCGCCCTCAAGCTCCTCCGCCAGCTCACGAAGCACGGCGTCGAGCCGTCTCTCGTGCGCGACTACGGGATGGAGAACGAGGACGCCGAAGTCGTCGTCGTCCTCGCGGCGCTCACCCACTGCGTCGGAATGTCGGTGCACCGAAGGGGTCACGAGGACTGGAGCCTATTCCTCGCCGAGCCCAAGCTCCGCGAGCTGCTCGACGGGATCTACGACGAGCCCGACCGCACCGTGATCGTGTCGGAGGTGCTGCAGGCGATCACCAGCCACCGCGCCGACGGCGAGCCGCTCTCACTCGAGGCCGGGATCCTTCGCGTCGGCGACGCGCTGGACATGGCGAAGGGCCGCTCGCGGATCCCGTTCGAGAAGGGACAGGTGTCGATGCACTCCCTCTCGGCGGCGGCGGTCGAGGAGGTCATGATCGGCGACGGCGAGGTGAAGCCGGTGCGGATCGAGATCGTGATGAACAACTCGTCCGGGCTGTACCAGGTCGACGGTCTGCTCAAGGCGAAGCTCCGTGGCTCCGGGCTAGAGCCACACGTCGAGGTGATCGCGCACATCGACACGGCCGACGAGAAGCGTCTCGTCCCCGAGTACCGCCTCGACATCTGACCGCCGCCCGGCGGCCGGGTACAATCCGGGCCACGCCCTGCGGGATCGTCTAATGGTAGGACGCCGGATTCTGGCTCCGGAAGTTGGGGTTCGAGTCCCTGTCCCGCAGCCTCGAAACGCCCCTTTTGGGGCGTTTCGCGTTTTGCGGACAGAAAACGCTTGTAACACCCGCTGTGAAGCTTTCGTAAGCGTTTCCCGACGACTTTGTGCTCCAGGGTACGCTCGCCTGATCTGCCAGACGACAACGGCGGCGCCGGGCTACTCCGCGTAGGCCCGACTGCGGCGCGCGCCGTGACCCTGTCTCCGACGCGGAGGTTGTCTCCTGAAAGCCCTGGTCACGGGCCTGTGCGCCCTCGTTCTCTGTGCGACTCCGGCCGCCGCGCAAGCAGGCACCTCGGTCGACCTCGGCCCCCGGCTCGCGAAGCACCTGGCGACCATGCAGAGGTCGAGCTCGGTGATCCGCTTCTTCGAAAGGCACCGCTGGCTCCTTAAAGACCCTCGATTCGCCAAGGAGGCGGCCGTCCGCCTCGGTCTTGCGCAGCGCACGCTCGCGTCGACCAGGGCGAAAGCAGCCCGCGCACGGGCGGAGGTCGCGCGTCGAGAGGCCCAGGAGCGCCGCGAGCGCCTTCTCGTCGAGCTCGCACGCTCGCCGGAGAAAGCGATCTGCCATGTCTTCGGCGCCCACTGCCAGGAGGCGCTGCAGGTGGCGCGCTGTGAGTCGGGCTACCGGGTGTCGGCGCAGAACGGGCAGTACCTCGGGCTGTTCCAGATGGGCTCCAGCGAACGCCGGCTGTTCGGCCACGGCCCCACCGCGCTCGAGCAGGCGAGGGCCGCCTACCGGTACTTTGTGCGGGCAGGCCGAGATTGGAGTCCCTGGTCGTGCAAGCCGTGGTACTGACGTCCAGCCACGATTCGTGCGCAAAGTGCGGAACCGGGTCATGCCGCCGGGTTCACACGACGCACGTTCGCTGGTAGTAGAGCGACTGTGCCCTTCTGGCGGAAGCCCGACCGCCTGAGGCCTCTCGACGAGGCAGCCGCATATGCGCGCTGCCACGGCGACCGCGACGAATCGGTCCGCGTCGTCAAGCTCCCGCCGCGCCGCGCCCGCTACGACCTCCTCGCCACGGGCGAGGAGATCCGGCGGCGCTTCGAGGAGCGCATCGACGCGCGCGACCCCGAGCCGCTCGCCCCCACGCCGTCCGCGACCGCCTGAGTCCCGGTCACTTCGTCGGCGCGTACGTGTTGACGACGATGCCGCTGGCGAACGGCGTGGTCTCGACGAGCCTCAGATGGGTGGTCTCGATCCCATCGATCAGACGCTGACCGCCGACTCCGAGTACGGGGAAGATCCACAGGTGGAGCTCATCGAGCAGACCGTGCTGCAGCAGTGTCCGATCGAGCTCACCGGTGCCGAACTTGAGGATGCTCCGCCCGGGCTCCGCCTTCAGCCTCGCGACCTCCTCGGCGACGTCCCCCTTGATGACCACCGCGTTCCACGCAGCGTCATCGAGCGTGCGTGAGGCCACGTGCTTCGGAAGCGCGTTGATCCGGTCCGTGTAGTCGTCTCCGCTCCGCACCGGCCATGCCTCGGCGAACACCTCGTAGGTCGCCCGTCCGAGGAGCAGGGCATCGGCGTCGTACAGCAGCCTGCGCGCGTACCCCGTGTGCTCCTCGTCCCAGTACCGCGAGCCCCAGACCTGCGGTTGGTCGATCGCTCCGTCGAGCGTCACGAACGTCGATTCGACGAGCTTCCTCATGGCGGCTTCCTCCTGTTGGCCTCGCTGACCTCGGTCTACACGTTTCGACCGAAAGGAGGCGTCGGACTCATCGCCCGGGGGGGACAGATGCGGATGGGCACGGGAGGGACCTACGCTAAACTCGTGCTCGCCACGGCCCATTCGTCTAGTGGCCTAGGACACCGCCCTCTCACGGCGGCGGCACGGGTTCGAATCCCGTATGGGCCTTTTCGAGATTCCTGGGCAAACGGATTCCGCTTAGGTAAGCGGAACAGGAGCGACGGGAACCCGCAGAATCGGCAGGGCGTTCCCCCACCGGTTCCCCCATCGGTGGCGGGAGGCACCACGGCGGATCAAGATGCCCGAGATGGCTCAAGCCGCTCGCTGGCGACGCAAGCGCGTGGTGATTCCGGTCGTGACGATCGTCGTGGTCGTCGTGCTGGGCGTGGTGCTCGTGGGGACCGGCGTGATCGTGCTCGGACGAGCGGCGGGCGGTTCGAGCATGTCCCCCACCATTCCAGCCTGCAACGGCCGCTGGCTCGCGGAGAACGTCACCTATCGCTTCCGCGACCCGCACCGAGGCGAGATCGTCGTCATTCACGCTCGTGGTCAGATCGGGGGTCCTGTCGTACCTGATCCGGCAGCGCGTGACCTCAACCTGGGGAAGCGCGTGATCGGGGTTCCGGGCGACAGGGTCGTTGGCCGCGAAGGCCGCGTGTTCGTCAACGGAGCGAAGGCGGACGACATCGCCACCGACCCCTTCCCTGTCACCCGTCTCGGTCCCGACGAATACTTCGTCCTCGGCGACAACCGAATCTTCTCGCAGGACAGCCGTGCCTTCGGTCCGGTGCCACGCGATGCGATCTTCGGGCGTGTCGTTCTCACCTACTGGCCGCTAGGACGGCTCGGCGTTCCTGGTTACGACAAGAACCTCGTCCCGCCGGGCGACCTCTGCTGACGGCATCGTCCCGAGCGGCCATCTCGACAGCCGCATACCCGGTCGTCACGCTTCCCCTAGTGGAGCCCGAGCTCGGAGTACGCGTTCACATGCGCGACGTTGAGACGCTGGACGACCTCGCCGACGTGACTGCCCCGGGCCCGGTCGAGCCGGGCGACCTCGTGGCGAGTGCCGACGCGACCTACCGCGTCGAGACCGTGCTCTGGACCCCGCCCGACCCGCGCTGCGTCCCGGTCCTCGCCCGCAGGGTCGAGCTCGCGATAGCCCTCGGGCTGACGCGAAGGAGCCGTCGTAGAGTACGGCGGCAAGATGTCCGTCCCAGACTTCCAGACCCTCATGCGTCCCCTGCTCGAGGAGTACGCGGACGGCGAGGAGAAGCCGATCGCCGAGGTGCGGAGCGTACTCGCGACGAAGTTCGCTCTGACCCCCGAGGAACTCGCGGAACGCCTGCCGAGCGGCTTGGCGAAGACGTTCGACAACCGCGTAGGTTGGGCCGCGACGTACCTCTACCGCGTCGGCCTCCTCGTGCGGCCACGCCGCTCGGTGTACGCGATCACCGACCGGGGCCGCGAGGTACTCGCGGCCAACCCGGAGCGAGTGGACCTCACCGTCCTCTCTCAGTTCCCCGAACTCGCGGAGTTCAGGAAGGGGAGCTCGTCGCCTCGGAGGGCAAGAGCCGCATCCGTGCCGATCGCAGTCACGGACACGGCGACGCCCGAGGAGCGCATCGAAGCGGCTTACCACGAACTACGCGAGGCGCTGATCGCGGAGGTCCGGGACAGGATCGCCGCGATGCCACCCTCGGCGTTCGAGGACCTCGTGCTCGACGTGCTCCACGCGATGGGGTACGGCGATGGCACCGAGCACTCGCGGCTTCGCGTCGGAGGGAGTGGCGATGCCGGTATCGACGGTGTTATCAGAGAGGACAGGCTCGGCCTAGACGTTGTGTACGTGCAGGCGAAGCGGTGGGAGCGACAGTCGGTCGTCCGGTGGTGCAGGGCTTCGTCGGCGCACTTCAAGGGGCGAGGGCCACGAAGGGCATCATCTTCACGGCGTCGAGCTTCTCCTCCGACGCAGTGACGTATGCGGCCGGCGTGTCACCGCGCGTGATCCTGGTAGACGGAGAGCGACTCTCCGAGCTGATGATCGACCACAACGTAGGAGTGACCGACCGCGAGACCTATGCCGTAAAGCGCGTGGACGGCGATTACTTCGCCGACGAGGAGTAGCCGAGCTCGCCGAGGTCGCCGTCCGTCGCGCTGTAGTCGGGCGCGTCGCCCCCGCTGGCGAACCACCCGACCAGAAAGAGGACGGCGAACACGACACCGGACAGGGCCAAGAGCCGCAGCCACGACGGAGTTAGAGCGTCAGGCAACGGCGTCACCGCGCCAGTTCGGTCGGACGATTGGCGAGTCCTTCCTGAATCCCCAGATCGCGCAGTAGATGCCAAGGAACGCCTCCCAGATGAACTCCGGGATGACCAGGAGGCTCACCAGGCCGGTCTGATCCCACCAGTCGAAGAGCACGCCGAAGTTCCCGAACAGGAGCAGCGGCCCCCCGATCATCCCGAGCCAGGCCATGCGCCGCGGGACAAGCCCGGACTTGTACATGAGGTAGCCGAGTATCAGCCCGTTTCCGAAGGGCACGACCATTCCGGGGCCGAGCAGGAACGTCCAGTCCTTGAGCGCGGCGAGCGAGACCGCGAGGTCGGCCGCGTCGGGAGAGTCCTGACGCATGGTCACGACCCCGAGCACGAAGATGATCCCGGTCGCGATGAAGACGCTTTCGATGATCCGAGCACCGACGTAGCCGATGGCGAGAGCCTCGTTCTGCCGCCTCGCGATCGGGTAGAGCACAACGGCCGTGCCGACGTTGGCGAGGACGAGGAGAAACTCGAGAAAGGCCCCCAGGTAGATCTGGCTGTCCTTACCGCCGCCGGCGATGTACCCCGCGGGATCGTCCAGGACGGACTGGAAGAGGATGAGCGCCGTAATCGACGTGACGAACGTGGCGATGAACAGCACTCCGAAGATCCGGCCATGCCTCTGGTCGTCATTCATCTGGTTCCCTTCGTCGCCTGGTCGGGCAATACACGAGCGACTAGCCCGCTAAACCTCGAACGCCGTCTCGGTTCCGCCCAGCGCTGCAGCGCAGGGATCTCGTCATCGCGCCGCGAGCGGCTCGGGTTCTTGCTCTTCTGTCTTCTTCAGAAGCTGGAAAGCGACGAAGGCAAGCCACACGAACCACGTGAGGGCTCCCGCCCGGTTCGACGCACCGTCGCCGATCAGCGAGAAGAGGATGCTCGCCAGGAAGAACGCGGGAATGGCGGCCAGTGTCGGCAACCAGGCGTTACGCCAACTGGGGAGACGACGGAACGCGAACGCGAGCACGAGCGGCGAGCCAAAGATGAAAATCCCCGAGAGAGCGGTCGTGAAACGGTGCCCATCTGAGTACCAGCTCGTGTTATCGCACCCTGCGTCGATGCCTTGGCAATCGAGGCGGAGGAACCCTTCGAGAAAGAGTGTGACGCCCACACCCACAAGGCCCACGACACCCACCCGCCCGAGGAGGTCGGGCGATAGCGCTCGCCACAAGCCGAGCGCGAAGACCACGATGAGGATTCCTGTGAGGTTCATGCCGACCTGGTTGTAGATCCACGGGCTCGAGGCCGTCGTGGCGCCGAGATCGCTGGTCGCGTCGTCGGCGCTGCTGAAGTCGTCAGGTTGTGCCAAGCCGCCGAAGAGAAGCGCTGCGCCATACGTCAGCGGTGTGAGAAGGCCGCAAGCGGCGGCAAGGCGAGGCGGCATGTGTCGGCGGTTCCCGCCCAACGCTGCCGGCAAACGACGTAGGCGCTCGGGCACGAGTGCTACCTCGAGTTCCCCGATCAGTTCAACGCGCTCGTTCGCGGGTTCGTGCGATCCGTCGCCTGACCCGGGGGTGACCCCCTCGACGCCGAGCGCCGAACCCCGGCGGGGACTGTGGCCGCGAGAAACACTCCGCGAAACTTGGCCCGGCCCTTCATGTGCCACGGGGGTCGTGCCCGGTCACGACGCGAGCTAGAGTTCCTGATGCGGGCCTCGTTTGCAGCCAGTAGCGGAGCGAGGAATGTCCCCGCAGGTCGCCGCTTCGGTCGTCCTGGAGCGGTCGGCAGGCCCCGTAGGCCAGCCGGTCGCAGCCCGTGGCGGGCCGGTTCTCAGGAAGGGCGCTCCGTTTTTATCTGCCTTGAGGAGGACCGAAGATGGCAACCGACTACGAGACACTGATCCCAAGCGGGATCGCAGATCAGGCAATCGCCGCCGCCGAGCAGGAGTCCGTGGTGCTCGCGCTGGGCAACGTCATTCGGATGGGAGCCGGGGTCGAGTCGATCCCGGTCGTCTCCGTCGCGCCGAGCGTGGGCTTCGTCAGCCCCGCCTTTGGCGGCCGTAAGCCGATCACGCAGGTCGAGTGGAGTGCCGAGCGGCTCGACCCCGTCGAGATCGCGGCCACGCTTGCGATCCCCGATGCCTTCATTGACGACGCTGGCTTCCCCGTGTGGGAGTCCGTTCGCTCGGAGCTCGCCAAGTCGATTGCCAAGGTGCTCGACCAGGCGGTGCTGTTCGGAACGAACGCTCCGGCCGAGTTCCCGGCCGGTGGTATCGCCGGACTCGCCGGGGCCGCCCAGACGGGCGCGACCGCAGGCGAGGCCATCGACGCGGCCCTCAGCGCGGTCGAGGCTCAGGGCGTTCGCCCGAGCGGCATCGCCTCCGGGCTCTCGATCCTGTCGGCGATCCGCAAGGCCCAGATCGCGGCCGGGCTCGGGCCAGTGACCGGCGAGGTCGAGTCACGTCTCTTCGGTCTTCCGGTCGAGACGACGGTCAACTGGGACGCGACGAAGGGCGATGCCGTCGTCGGCGACTTCGCCTCGCAGCTCATCATCGGCATCCGCGAGGACATCACCTACGAGCTCTCGACCGACGGCGTTCTCGTTGATCCGGGCGGCGTGATCCAGGTGTCGGCGTTCCAGGACGACATGACGCTCCTGCGCGTCCACCTGCGAGTCGCCTGTGCGGTCGCCCAGCCCGTCGGGCCGAGCGGTTCGCCCATCGTCGGATTCGAGTTCGCTGACTGGACGAGCGGGGCGACCGCTCACGCCGGGAGGTCGAAGGCGTAGGTCGATCCAGTGGGTGGTGACAGAACCACAACCCGCGCGGTGCTTAACTTGGTCCGAGAATGCCCGCTGACGCGCCGGTCATTGTCGTCGGCGCCGGGCCTTCGGGGCTCTCGGCTGCCGGCGCTCTCGCGCGACTCGGCGTCCGCGCGACCGTGCTCGAGCGCGACGGCGAGGTCGGCGCCCGCTGGGCCGAGCGGTATGACCGACTGCGGCTCCACACGATCAAGCGCTTCTCCGGTCTCGCGCATCAGCCACTCCCGCGTGAGCTCTCGCGCTACGTCACGAAGGACGAGTTCGCACGCTACCTGCGCGACTACGCGCTGCGTTTCGGGCTCGACGTCCGTCTCGACACGGACGTGACGCGCATCCGCCGCGACGCGGACGGCTGGATCGTGGAGGCGCCAGCTGCCGCGTTCCGTGCCCCTGTCGTCGTCGTTGCTACTGGGAAGTACGACGCCCCGGTCGTCCCTGAGTGGCCCGGCCGTGAGACCTTTCGCGGCTCGCTCGTCCACTCGAGCGCATACCGCTCCGGCTCCGCCTACGTGGGCCAGGACGTGCTGGTCGCCGGCTTCGGGAACACCGGGGCCGAGATCGCGGCCGACCTCGTGGAATCGGGTGCCGAGCGGGTAGCCGTTTCCGTCCGAGCGTCGCCCCCGATCACACGCCGGGACATCGTCGGCATCCCCATCCAGCTGCTCGGGATGACAGCCTCCGTGATGCCGCCCCGAGCCGCAGACTGGATCGCGTCAACGCTTCAGCGGGTCGCGATCGGCGACCTCACCCGCTACGGCCTCGGACCGGCCGAATGGGGGACGTTCACCGTACGGCACCCGCCGGTCATCGATGTTGGCTTCCTGCGCCAGCTCCGCGCGGGGCGCGTCGAGATCCTGCCCGCCGTCGAGCGCCTGACCGAGCGCGAGGTCGTCTTCGCCGACGGTCGCAGCGAGCCGTTCGACGCAGTGGTCGCGGCCACGGGATTCAGGAACGCCCTCGCCGACCTCGTCGACCTCGATGGGGAGCCTGCGCAAGCGCCTGCAGGCGGCGCACCAGCCCGGCTGGCGCACAGGCTGTACGTGATCGGGTTCCGAGAGACCGTGCGCGGCGACCTCTTCGAGACCCGGCGCGACTCGCTCGCGCTCGCACGCGAGATCTCGCGCGACCTGTAGTCGCGCAAGCGACACCCCTCCCGGGGCGACAGGGTCGAGGTCACCCGGCCGCCCCACTACCCTCGGGGGCATGAGCCGCAACTCCGATCAGACAGTCGCCGAGATGGCGGAGCTCGCCCTTCGGCGTTCGCAGGCGCTCGGCAAGCCCGTCGTCGTTGCGGGGTTCACATCGAGCGGCGAAGCCACGGTCTACGACGGCGACCTCGTGGAGGACGGCGAGCTCGAGCTCCACGAAGTCGGCCAGGTGAAGGTGACCCCGACGCCGCCCCGTGGCCGACCCGAACAACGTCCGGGTGACTGTGTAGCCTGATCCTCGACTAGGAGTACGCGGGGGGCCGGTCTGTCGCGGGCCGCCTTTCGCATGTCCGTCCGACCCGCCCGTTACGGTCTCGGGTTCCTAGTCGATGACCGCGACGCTCCTCATCGAGTGACCGACCGGCCGCTTCCCGGCCTCTCTCTGAGCGAGACGTTTGAGCTCGACCGGCTCCGCGATCCGCGAACCCTGAACCGCCGGAAGCTCTACGAGCTCCGCTGGCTCGCGGGGAAGGCACTCGCCTACGCGGGCGGCCGTGAGCTCACGCTCGACCAGCGGATCACGCTCCGCCGTCTGCGGCAGGCGTCATACGTCGAGGACTCCCGCCGCTACGCCGATGCCCTGGCACGTCGTGAGCGCGTGGCTGCGTCAAGGCCACCGGACCCGCCTATCCCCATCGCCGTCTCGTTTGGGGCCGCGGTGTCGAGTGCGCTGCACCTTCGTCGTGTCCGGCCCCCGAGGACGGCCGTCGCCGCAGTGCCACGAGTTCGCCCCCGTGGCCGCCGCCGTCGCTCGACGGCATCGCGGAGTTCGCGGAACCGCTCCCCCGGCCGAGAACCTGACGAACCCGAGCCGCCACGAGGGCCGCGTACGGGCGCGAGGCCCGCCTGGTGAGCGGCTACGACATCACCGACTACTTGCATGGGCTAGATCCGGCCCAGGCGAAGGCTCGCCTCTATGAACTCGCGGCCAAGGCCACGGTGCCCGAGCTCCCACTCGTCGAGCCGGACCCGGCCCCACATGCGGGCATCTCGCCGTGGGAGTCGACGCCGTGGTCCAGGTTCCGCGACGCAAGCCCGGAGGAGCACCGCTGGCTCATCAACGGGCTGCTTCCGGCGGGGATGCTCGCGTTCGTCGCGGGTCCACCCAAGAAGGGCAAGACCTGGATCGGACTGACGCAGGCGCTGGCGCTTGTCACGGGCAAGCCCCTATTCGGTGAGTACGCGGTCGAGGAGGCAAGGCCCGTGCTCTATATCGCCCTCGAAGGGTCGCGGCCAGGACTCCGGGCGAGGATCGGTGCGCTCGCCCGTGGCCTCGGGGTCGATCCTGACGGTGACGGGCTCGATCTACTGCACACGCTCTACCGACCCCGTCCCTTCGACCTCGCTGACCCTGAGACGGCGGGCTGGCTCAGCGATGAGGCAGAGCGCGTCGAGGCAGCGCTGGAGATCGTTGACGTGCTCCGAGCGGCGGCACGCATCAAAGAGAACGTGGCCGAGGAGTTCGCTCGCGTCCGTGACGGGCTAGAGCCGCTGCTCGCCGACGGCCGCACCGTCGAGCTCCTTCATCACTTCGGAAAGCTCACCGAGACGCAGAAAGAGAGGTCACCGGGCGAGCGCATGGCAGGGACTGGCGCGATGCACGGGGCCCTCGATGTCGGCTTCCTCATCACTCGCTCCGAGAGTGGCGCACGACGGCTTCGGGTGGAAGTCGAGGCCCGCGACTTCGCCGCCCCTGACGCGCTTGGCGTCGTCATCGTCGGCACGGGCACGGGGGAGCACGGCGGGTTCACGTTCACCGACACGGCCACCGTTGAGATCGACGCGAGCGCCGCCGAGGGCCGTGACCTTGCCGCCGAGCTTGAGGCGCTGTTCGTCGATGGCGAGTGGCGCACCGAGACGGAGCTCGCGGGGAAGAAGGCCGGGATCAGCGTCAACCGTGACGAAGCAGGAGCCGCACTCAGCGGCGCCCCTGATCGCTTCGCGTCGATCACGGGCGAGGTGGCGAAGCTGGTCGGGCGATCACCGAGGGCGAAGCTGTGGGGGACGGTTGCGATGAAGGCTGCACTTCCCGGCCCGGAACCTGCTCAGAGCTTCGAGCGAGTTGAGCAAGTTCCGTCGTTCTACAACGCCGAGCTCCGGGTTGAGCAACTTGCTCCCCCTTCGGGGGAAGCAAGTGAGCAAGTTGCTCAACGTGACCGGCCGAGCTCATCCCCCGCCGCCAACAACCAGAGCAACGCGGTGGACGAGGACGAGATTGAACGGCTCGCCGAGCTCGCCCGCGACGCTCAGGGCAAGCCACGGTCATGAACCCCCGCCCGACAGCGGCAGAGCTTCTCGCCCAGGGCACGCTCCTCGACTCCGGGCACTTCCGTGAGCTCGGGCTTTCGGAGCGGGCGACTCAGGCCGTGTGGCGGGCCGTCTCCGTCGTCTACCTGCCCGGCTTCAACCGCCCACTCGTCCCGGTCGAGGCTTACCTCGCCCTCATCGCTGGGAACACGTACTGCGACCGATGCGGCGACAAGGTGCAGCCCACGCGTGGGGGGACGCGGAGGCCTTGAGTCATACTTCGTGTGCGCTCAGATCGAGCGCCCGAGCGGGGCCGCGTCAACGACCCCAGCTCGGACTTCGGAGCAGACCTGCTAGGAGGCCTGACCGCATGAGAACCCTACGACGGCCCAGGACGGCCCGCCGGTGAGCGCCTGGGTTGAGACGTACAAGACACCGAAGGGGAAGATCCGCCACAAGGTGAGGTGGACGCTGGGAGGACGAGGAGCTCGTCCCCGCTACGCCGGTACGTTCCCACGCAAGGCCGACGCGAACGCCCGAGCCGCGTGGATCAGGAGCGAGCTCGCTGCGATGCGCGTCCCCGACCTGCGACTGATCGAGCCGGACCGCGTCTCGGCGAACACGCTCACCGAGGTCGCCCAGCGGTGGCGAGCGAGCCGCATCGACGTGGCCGAGGGGACGGTCAAGACGTACACGACAAACCTGAACCGCATCCGACCAGTGCTTGGGACGACAGCCGTGGATGAGCTTGCGTGGGAAGACGTGCAGCCCCTCGTCAACAAGCTGCACGAGGAGGATCACCTCGACCGCGAGTCGATCCGCAAGACAAAGTCAACGCTCGCCCAGGTCCTCGACTTCGCCGAGGTCGTTCCGAACCCAGCGAAGGACAAGAGGGTGAAGCTCCCCTACGAGGAGCCCGACCAGATCGACCCGCCGACGGCCGATCACATCGAAGCGCCACTCCGGCTCGTGCCATCGAAGTACGTGCTGCCGGTGCTCTGGCTCGACTGGTCAGCCCATCGGGTGACGGCCGGTGTGGACAAGGTGACGGTGGGCGACTGGGACGCCGCTCGGGGCCGCGTCCGGGCCAGGGCCGCGACGACGAAGACGCGACTGGCGCACTGGCGAGAGATCCCGCCCGAGCTCGCCGAGGCCATCGACAGGACGCTCCTGCCACGCGACGACCGTGACCTCGCCGCCCCCCTGTTCCCCGGCGTGAAGTCGGATGCGCTGCGAACGGCAATCGCCAAGGCCTGCAGGGCGACGGGGACGCCACTCTGGTCACCTCACGACCTCAAGCACCGGCGCATCTCGCTGCTACACGCTCAGGGCAAGTCGTGGGCCGAGATCGCCGAGCTCGTGGGTAACCGCTCCGCGAAGCTCCTCGCCGACACGTACACGCACGTCCTCATGGACGAGCGCGAGCTCGACTACGGGAGCATCATCGCCGAGCGGCTTGGGGCTCCTGGCGAGACCGTCCTCGCCTGACGGAAGGGGACGGAGGCAACGCTCTGTCCCCCACCGGTTCCCCCATCGCCCTGAAGAAGTGGCCTGTTTACAGCGAGGTTTGAATCCCGTATGGGCCTTTTCCGGGTTTCTCGATATGCGAGTGGCCCATGAACAGGGGCGTCTGAACCGCGATGGACCTATCGAACATGGAGCTCCGACGACAAGCTCGACAGCTCGCGTTCGGTTGAACGCACGGAGGTAGATCTCCGTCGTGGTCGATCCGCGACTGATCGATCAATGCCTGGAGGGCACGAGCAGGGATGACTCGTGGGACGCGACCGCGAATCTCTCACGTTGCGCAAGCACGGTGCTCTCGACACTCACGGCGCCGCCACCTTGCGAACCGTGGTCGGTTCGACTTGTTGAGCGGGTTTTGCCTGCCCGACGTACGGGTATGCGAGGAAGGTTCTTTCCTCAACCCAGCTCCAAGGAAGGGGGAGAGATGGGAAGGAACCTCTCTGTCGCGGCGGTAGCGCTGCTGGCAGTTCTCACTGGTGCCGGTTCGGCGGGCGCCGACGTACGGATCACCGATCAGTCCTACGTCCGTCACGACGGCGGGACCGACATCACGATCGAGTCGTGCAGCAGCGACTTCAGCGATTCCGCTCTCGACGCACCGACGCCCACGCCTCCGGCTGACGAGGGGGGCGGCGAGCGGCAGCAGAACGAGCCGACGGCAGCGGTCAATCCGCTCGATCCGACGAAGATGACGGCCGGGGCGAACGACTACTGCCCGGTGTCGACTACCACGGACGCGTGGGCCGGCTTTTACTACTCGTCGAACAGGGGCGCCACGTGGACGAACAGCCTTCTGCCTGGCTACCCGACCGACACCTCGGCGGAGGGGCAGGCGTCTCCGCTACACAACTTTGTGACGTCGGCGGGCGATCCCGTACAGGACTGGGATCGTGCGAATCACCTCTACTACGGTGGAATCGCTTTCAACCGGAGCAGGCCCGCGAACGGCTCGATTTGGGTTGCGCGCTACAACTGGTCGCCGCCGTTCGCTGCTCCTGACTACGAGTTCACGAGCATCGTCTCACGCGGGACGCCGAGCCCGATCTTCCTCGGACACTTCGAGGACAAGGTCGAGCTCGAGGCCGACGATGGCGTCACCAGCCCGCATGCCGGCAACGTCTACGTCTGCTGGGCGCGCTTCACCGGCTCTGGGGCGAACAACTTCATCGAGCTCGCCCGCTCGACCGACGGCGGTCGGACGTGGCGGACCCAGAAGATCTCCGAGTCGATCCACGGCAACCAGGAGTGCGACATCGCCGTCACAAGGACGGGAACTGTCTTCGTGACCTGGCGCCAGTACGAGTTCAAGGCCGACCAGGGGCAGGCGCAGGCGGACGCCATCGCCTGGGTCAAGTCGCTCGATGGAGGGGCCACGTTCACGAAGCCGGCGATCGCCCAGGAATTCATCCACTGGGACATGACCGACCACGCAGGCTCGCCGGCGGCAATGGCGCAGGCCCGCTACGAGTCGTGCTTGGCGGCCGACGGAACCCTCGGCAGCTGCGAAGGGCCAACGGTGAAGAACGACGCCCGCGACTGCGGTGACGGCCCACTCGCATGCCAGTCGGGCTATGTCTTCGGCCGGGTCAACTCGGCGCCTCGCAACGCAGCCGACCCGTCTGCGACGGGCGACCCGGACGCACTCTACGTCGTCATCGAAGCCACCGTTCCCGGCACGCAGCGGCCGGCGGCGCGTCCCTCCTACGGAACGATCGTCTCCGGGACGGCGAGCCAGAGCGCGATCTACTTCACGAAGACGACCGACGGTGGAACGACGTGGACGCCACTGACGCCAATCGATCCGCAGGCGGCGGGGAACCAGTTCTACCCTGACGTCGACGCCAACGGGGGTCGCCTCCACGTCGTCTGGCAGGACACCCGGGCCGACACGGCAACGGGTTCCGACGGCAGCTTCATCAGCGTGCCGTTCCAGAACCGGCACGTCGCTGCGAACCCGCCCGGGAGCACATCCTCGGGCGCGGCTGTGCAGTCGTTCTACGCCACGTCGGCCGATGACGGGGCCTCCTGGACGTCGACGCCCGCCTCGTCGGTCGCCTACCCGCTTCAGTGGGAGCAGTTCGGCAACCGGGATGTCCCGTTCTTCGGCGACTACAACTACATCTCGGCCGTCGGCACGACCGTCCTGCTGAACTGGACGGACGGCCGTGACACGCTCGCCGGAACCGATCCCCGCTACACCAACGGGGACGGCACGGACGGCTTCGACGTGCATCAGTGCCGCACTCAAAATCCCGCCACTGGTGCCTGGTCGGCTGACGGCTGCCCCAATGCAGGCGGCCTCGACCAGCAGATCTGGGGCCTGGTCATTCCGTAGCGCAAGCCACGAGGGGCGACCTTCTGGTCGCCCCTCGTGAGCCCCGGGTTTTCGTGTTCGCATGTGCGCAGTTCCGCGCTGGCGAGCTCGACCCGCCCCTACGCGGCCAACGGCGGCTCGTCCTTCGGGTGAGCCGTCGGCTCGGCGTCGCTCGAACCGACCGCGGTGTCGGCCGGGGCTCCCTCTCGGCGACTCCGCACGAGGAAGGGGACCGCGAGCAGCTGAAAGACGGAGCCGACGAGGAACGACGTGGCGTAGCTGTAGGCATCTGCCGTCTTCCCGAGCACGGGCTGGATCACGACGCCGCCACTGGAGCCCATCAACGAGTCGAAGGAGAGGACGGTCGCCCGCTGTTGCGACGGGATCATGTCGTTCAGGTACGCCTGTCTGATCGGCATGTCGGCCGCGAAGATCAGGCCCCACAGGACGAGTAGGAAGAGGGCCAGCCAGAACGAGCCGACGACGCCGAGCAGGGCGAGGATCAGCGCGCTCACCGTACCGCCGAGGATCAGAGCCGTTGTCCGCTTCGCAAACAGACGACGGATCCTCGGCGCGGCCCAGCCGCCGAGGATCTGCGATCCGGCGACGATCGCGGCCGCGAGCCCGGCGACGGCGTATGCGTCGGGGTCGCCGTAGAGCTCGAGCAGGAACGGCTGCAGCGCATAGAACGTGTAGAAGCCGACACCCGAGGCGAACGGGGCGGCGAGCATCACCCAGCGCACCGGCGGGTTCCCGAGCCCGTGCTCGAGCGATGCCTCGAGCACCTGGCGCGTCGCCTGCAAGGGAGCCTCTCTGCGCGCCGGCGTGAAGCCGAGGTCGTGCATGAGCCTGTATGCGACCGCGAACATCGCCAGCAACACGGCCACGCGGAGCAGGAACGGGACACCCAGCGAGGACGCCTGGGCGATCACGCCGCCGGCCACCGAGCCGCCCAGCATCGCCACACCCCCGACCATCTGCCCGCGACCCAGGACCGCCTCCAGCCCACCGTCGTGCCCGGCATGGTGAAGCGCGTCGACGAGCCACGCCTCGACCGCGCCCGAGAAGAACGTGAAGCCCAGGCCCAGCAACATCGAGACGACGGCCCACGCCCAGAACGGCGCGCTCGTCACCCACAGCACCCAGTAGAGGAAGGTCGACCCCGACAGCGTGAGCGTGCCGAGGAGGTACGACGTCCGTCTTCCCCACGTGTCGGCGACGACACCGGTCGGGATCTCGAAGACGACCATCCCGGCCGTAAAGAACGCGTTGGCCGCGAACGCCTCCAGGTTGCTGAGCCCTGCGTCGAGCAGGAAGAGCGTGTTGATGCCCCAGATGAACGACGCGGCCAGCGTGTTGCCCAGCATGAGCACGAGGTACGTGCGTTCGATGCGGCGCGCGAGCTCGTTCACGGTCAGTGCAACGTCTCCCACACGCCGTTTCTGCCGGGCGGGTCAACGAGGCCCTCAGGCCGGACCGCCGAAGTCGACCTCCCCGGTGGCGACCGTCCCGTCCGTCCGGCCGGGCGCGGTCTGGTAAGTCCAGTACAGGTTCGAGTGCGCGATGACCTGGTCCGGCGGCGGCGCCCCCCACGCCGTCTGGTGCTCCGTCGTGTGGGCGTCGCTGACCAGGGTCGCGTCGTACCCCCTGGCGAGCGCGTCGTGGAGCAGCCGCTCCACGTATTCCTTGCACTCCGCCTCGCCCTCGAAATCCGGAACGTCCGCCCAACCTCCGTCTCGCACTCGCGATCGTCGTCGGGAACGTGAGGACCGGCGTCGTGCTCCGACGCGGCGGGGCGGAGTGGGCTGGGTCGGTCTTGCCGTCGATCCGGACACGGCCTCGATGCCGGAGCGGAGGATCAGGAGCGCGAACAGGCGGCCCGACCGCGATCGCGGCCACGACGACGGCGTACTCGGCAAGCGCCTGCCCGCCTGCCGGGGTTTCGCCACGCCCGCCTCATGACGAGCCCCGCTCAGATGACCGGCGGTGGGACCGGGTCCGGCTCGTCCGGTGGCTCCGGGTCAGGGGTCGGAAGCGGCTCGGGGCCGGGGATCGGCGGCTTCGGCGACGGCGGTAGCGGAGATTCGAACGACATGAGGTCATGTGCCCTCGCAGCCGCAGGCGCAAACCCGGGCGGGCGCGGGCAGTTCGTGCGCTTGCGCACGGGCGCGAGGTGGGACAGGCTTGTCCGGCCGGTCCTACCTCGACCGACGGCACGGAGGGTGGGGCCGGCGTACCGCCGTGGCCGGCGCTCCCACGCCGAGCGGCGCCGAAGACCCGCCCTCGTCTGCCATCATCACGCCGAGACGACGAAGGAGGCGATGAGATGGGCGTTGCCGACTTGACGAAGGTGCTGGACGACGCCGGAGCCGAGTACGAGCTCCTCCACCACGGGCACACCGAGCGGGCCGTCGCCGAGGCCGAGGTGCTGGGGCTCGACGCCTCGGAGGTGGCGAAGACCCTGATCGCCCGAACTCCCGCCGGTCGGTTCCGCGCGCTCGTCCCCGCATCCGAGCGACTGGACATGCGAAAGCTGCGCGAGGTCGTAGGGGGCTCGAAGGACGACGTGCAGCTCGCCACGGAGACGGAGATGGCGCACGACTACCCGGAGTTCGCGCTCGGCGCCGTCCCGCCGGTCGGCGGAGCCCGTCGCGAGCCGGTGATCGTCGACCGGAAGCTCGCCAGGCGCGAGTGGCTCGTCTTCGAGGCCGGCTCGCACGACGACTCGGTTCGCGTCCGGACCGCGGACCTCCTTCGGATCACGGCCGCGCAGACCGCCGACCTCTGTCAGGACTGAGCTCCCCACGCGACGGGCGCGCGGCGTCGGCGTCAGCGGGCGGTCCAGCCGCCGTCCATCACGAGCGGCGCACCGGTGAACGCGGAGCCCGAGGGGCCGAGGAGAAAGGCGACGGCGTCGGCGACCTCGGACGGGTCGAGCATGCGCTTGAGCGCCTGTGGGGCGAGGAGCACCTCCTCGAACACGCGGTCCTCGGGGATTCCGTGGACGCGCGCCTGGTCCGCGACCTGCGCCTCGACGAGCGGCGTCCGGACGTACCCAGGGCAGACGGCGCTCGCGCGGATCCCCTGCGATGCTCCCTCGAGCGCGAGCGTCTTCACCAGGCCGAGCACGCCGTGTTTCGCTGACACGTAGCCCGCCTTGAACGGCGAGGCGACGAGCCCGTGCACCGACGCGAGAACGACGATCCGACCGTTGCCCGACGCACGCAGCACGGGCCACGCGTAGCGGGAGAGCAGGAACGGGCTCGTCAGGAGCAGCGCGACGAGCGCATCCCAACGGTCCTCGTCGAACTCCTCGACGGAGGAGACGTGCTGGAAGCCCGCGTTCGGGATCACGGCGTCGAGCCGGCCGAAGCGCTCGACGGCCGCGTCGACGGCCGAGCGGTTCCCCTCGCGCGTCGTCAGGTCGGCACCGAAGGGGTCTCCCGGCCCGTCCGCGTCGGGAGCGAGGTCGACGGCCAGCACCCGCCAGCCGTCGCCGACGAGCCGCCCTGCGATCGCCCGCCCGATCCCGCCGGCCGCGCCGGTGACGAGCGCAACCTCGCTCATGGGCCGCCGCGGACGTAGATCACCTGCCCGGTGACGTACGCCGCGTCATCCGAGCAGAGAAACGCGATCACCCCGGAGACGTCCTCCGGCCGGCCGACTCTGCGGAGCGGTGTCTGCTCGGCGACCGCGGTCTGGAAGTCCTCGAAGGAGACCCCGATCCGGTCGGCCGTCTGCCGGGTCATCGCCGTGGCGATGAATCCCGGCGCGACGCAGTTCACGCGCACGTCGAAGCGGCCGAGCTCGATCGCGAGCGTCTTTGCGAGGCCCTGGATCCCCGCCTTCGCGGCGGAGTAGTTCGCCTGGCCGCGGTTGCCGAGTGCAGAGGTCGAGGAGATCAGCACGATCGAGCCGCTCTGCTGCTCCGTCATGTGCGCCTGCGCGGCCTGCGCGGCGAGGAAGGTGCCGCGCAGGTGCGTCGCGATGACAGCCTCCCAGTCGTCGTCCGTCATCTTGTGGACGAGGTTGTCGCGGATGATCCCCGCGCACGTGACGAGAGCGTCCAGGCGGCCGGTCTCGGCTGCGGCGGCGACGGCCGCCTCGACGTCGGCGCGCGAGGTGACGTCGCAGCGCACGGCGCGCCCGCCGATCCGCTCCGCCGTCTCGGTCGCCGCCGCCTCGTCGAAGTCGGCGACCACGACGTGCGCGCCCTCCTCGGCGAGTCGCGTCGCGGTCGCGGCGCCGATCCCCCTGGCGCCTCCGGTGACGAGCGCCGTCCGGCCCTCGAAGCGCCTCATCGGAGCATCCGCAGGACGAGCTCCGCGACGCACACGGGCTTCTCGCCGGCCTCCCGCTCGACCGTCGCGAGCACCACGCCCTGCTCCCCGCCGGAGACCTCCTCCACGGACTGCACCGCGAAGCGCGCCCGGATGCGCGAGCCGGACGGGACGGGCGCCGGGAAGCGCACCTTGTTGACGCCGTAGTTGACGCCGAGCCGGTAGCCGGTGAGGCCGAGCGCCTGGGTCATCAGCGGCACACACAGCGAGAGCGTCAGAAAGCCGTGCGCGATCGTCGTCCCGAACGGGCCCTCGGCGGCCCTGACGGGGTCGGTGTGGATCCACTGCGGATCGTCGGTCGCCGCGGCAAACCCGTCGATCCTCGCCTGGTCGATCTCGAGCCACTCCGTCGGCCCGAGCTCCTTTCCGATCAAGTCCGTCAGCTGGGTCATCTCGGTCGAGCTCTCCCTCGTCGAAGGGGACACGGCCGAGGCCGCATCCCTGTTCACGCCGGGCCCCAGCGTACGGCGCCCGCCGCCCATGTGTATCCGGTACCCGCCGCGGGCAGCGGCCGAGATCGCCGTCCACACGTCGCCGGCCCGCTCCGCGCGGTCGAGAGCGAGGAGCGGGTCGACACCGCTCGTGGCGAACCGCCGAGGTCAGCTCTTGCAGGTCGTCGTCTTGACGAACGCCGGCGAGTAGAGGTCGGTGTACGTGAACGGCTTCGTCGCGAACGCGTTGCGGACGATGCTCGCCGTCGACTTGACCTTCTGCACGTCGATGTAGCCGACACCGTGCGTGCGCGTGCACGTGTTCTGGACGAAGTACTTGAGGATGCGGAGCTCGTTGCCCGCCGTCACCGGATCGACGATCGGAACGTGTTTCTGCATGATGTGTCCGGATTCGCCGGGGTTCTGCATCGCGTAGCGGAGGCCCCGGAGCAGCGCGCGCGTAAAGCGTCGTACCTGCTCCGGGTTGTTCTGGATGCGCGAGTCGGTCGTGACGACGCCGTTTCCGAGCAGGCCCTTCAGATACTGGGAGTACTTCAGCGTCCGCACCTTGCGCCCACCCGCGGCGCGCTGCAGGGTCGGCACACCGACCGTGAACTGCCCGATCGCGTCGACCCTGCCGGTGGCGAGGAGCGAGGGGAGCGTCTGGGGCGTGCCTGGGACGATCTCGACCCTGGACCTGTCGATCCCCGCCTTCTTCGCGTAGTACGGGAAGAGCCGGATCACGATGGACGCCGGCAGGTCGGCAAGGGTCTTGCCCTCGAGGCTCTTCGGGCTCGCGATCCCCTCTTCCACGAGCGATGCGATGGCGGCCTGGGTCGCCTGGCTCGTCACGGCCACGAACTTGACGGGGAAGCCGCCCAGGACGCGGCCGACCATCGTGCCGGTGATCTCCGAGCCTGCGTAGTCGATCTGGCCGGAGGCGAGCAGTCGGGCGTTGTCGGTGCCCAGCCCGGGAACGACCTCGACGTCCAGGCCGACGTCCCGGAAGTACCCCTTCTCGATCGCCACGTACACGAACCCGTCCCGACCGAACGACCCGAACGACGTCGCATAGCGGACGGTCTCCAGCTGGCGGCTCGGCGTCGCGGTGGCGGTAGCCGCCGTGAGGACCCCGGCGAGGACGACGATCAGTGCAAGAAGGGCGATGCCTCTGCTGCTCAAGCGCATGTCGTGACTCCCTCGCATCGAACGGGACGGGAAGGCGTTATGCTCGCGTGCGCGGAATCCTAGTTCGAGATACCGAACGAAGCAAGGAGGCTCCGACGGCGATGAGCCGCATCCCGAAGATCGACCTCGAGTCGCACTTCTTCACCCCCGAGTACATGGCACTGCTCGAGAGCCGCACGAGGCCGCCCCGCTTCGAGGTCACCGACGAGAACGTTCGCGTCTGGCTGGAGCCGTCGCTGCCGGACGTGATGCTCACGCACAGTCACCCGCTGCGCGACACGCTGCTCGACCTCAGCGCCGCACGCATCGAAGCGATGGACCGGGTGGGGATCGCGATCCAGTTCCTCAGCGTCTCCAGCCCCGGGTTCGAGCAGTTCGAGCCCGACGTCCAGGTGGAGCACGCGGGCAAGGCGAACGATGCCCTGGCGGCGTTCATCGCCGACCATCCGAGACGGTTCGTCGGGCTCGCGAGCCTGCCGGTGTCGGCGCCACAGACGGCGGCCGACGAGCTCGAGCGCTGCGTTCGGGAGCTGGGGTTCAAGGGCGGGAACATCCACTCGCACATCGGAGACACCTACCTCGACGACGCCCGCTACTTCCCGATCCTCGAACGGGCCGCGACGCTCGGGGTGCCGATCAACCTCCACCCGACCCTTCCGCACGGGAACATGCTCCAGCCATACCTCGGCTACGGCTGGGCGATGCCCGGGCCCGGCCTCGGCTTCGGTCACGAGACCGCGGTGCACGCGATGCGGATCATCTACTCCGCCGCGTTCGACAAGCTCCCCGACCTCCAGATCATCCTCGGCCATCTGGGCGAGGGGCTGATGCACTGGCTCTACCGGGTGGACTTCGACTTCAACAAGCCGTGGATGGCGAAATCCCATCGCTCCCAGATCGAGCGGAAGCCGAGCGACTATCTCCGGTCGAACTTCTGGTACACGTGCAGCGGCAACTGGCTCGACTCCGCACTGCTCGCGACGATCCACGAGGTCGGCGTCGAGCGACTCATGTTCGCGAGCGACTATCCGTGGGAGCAAATCGAGGACGGCGCCGACTTCATCGAGGCCGCACCGATCAGCGAGGACGACCGGAGGATGATCTGCCATGGGAACGCGGAGCGGCTCTTCGACCTCAACGTCTAGAGCGCGGCGCGAGCCCGAGCCCGCGAACCGCTCGGCCGCGCGCGTCCTCGACATCCTCGACCTGTTCCTCGACGGCCGGCCCTGTCACACGTTGACGGGGGTCAGCGAGCTGCTCGGCATCCCCAAGAGCACGGCGCACGGGATCCTCCACGCGATGCGTCGGCACGGCTACCTGACCTGGGACCCGTCGAGCCGGACGTACGCGATCAGCCTGCAGCTCGTCGGGCGGGTGGCGGCGGCGCCCGTCATGGAGCTCGTCCGGACACGCGCTCGACGTCGTCTGGACCGGCTCGCGACGACGCTCGGCGAGACGGCGATACTCATCGGGTACGAGGGCGCCGAGAGCGTGGCCGTCGATTTCGTAGAGGGCGCGCGCGCTCTCAAGTACGCGGTTCGCGTGGGGCGGGGCTGGCCCCTCCACGCGACCGGCGGAGGCAAGCTCTACCTCGCGCAGTTCACCGACGACGAGGTTCGCGAGCTGCTCGGCGACCTCGATCGCCAACGGGTCACCGCCGGCACCATCACGGAGATGGACGTCCTCCTCGCCGAGCTGGCGCAGGTGCGGCGCGCCGGCTGGGCAAGCCAGCACGGCGAGATCATCGAAGACGTGTCCGGGTTCGCCGCACCCGTCACCGATCCGTCCGGAAGGCTGCTCGCGTCGATCGTCGTGACCGGCCCCAGTCCACGCCTCGAGGAAGGGCAGGAGAAGCTCGTCGCGGAGCTCCTGGGCGAGGCACGCGCCCTCAGCGCCGAGATCGCCGCGATCGGTCCCGTGGCCGCGGCCGAGGCCGGCACCGTCACATGACGACGGCCGAGACGCAGCTGGGAACCGCGATCGGGGGGGCCCAGACGCGAAGCAGGGTCGGAGCGGTCGCGCTCCGCGTGCTTCTGCCCGCCGTGACGATCATCGTCCTGATCGCGCTCTGGTGGCTGGCCACGGTCGTGTTCGACTGGCCTGCATACCTCGTGCCGACGCCCGGAGACGTCTGGAACGAGATGGTCGACCAGCGCAGCCTGCTCGCGAGTGACTTCAAGACGACCCTCTTCGAGAGCCTCCTCGGTTTCGGCCTCGCGATCGCGATCGCAGTCCCGTTCGCGGTCGTCATCGCGTATTCGCGCCTCCTGGAGCTGACGATCTACCCCGCCCTCGTCGCGCTCAACGCGATTCCGAAGATCGCCATCGCCCCACTGCTCGTCATCTGGATGGGGTTCGGGATCGGCCCGAAGATCGCAATGGTCGTCCTGATCTGCTTCTTCCCGATCGTGATCAGCACCGCCACCGGGCTGAAGTCCACACCCGCCGAGCTCGTCGACCTGGCGCGCTCGCTCTCCGCGTCGAGCGTCCAGGAGTTCGTGAAGTTCCGCTTCCCCGCAGCGCTCCCCTACGTGTTCGTGGGCCTCAAGGTCGCGATCGCGCTCGCGGTGATCGGCGCGGTCGTCGGGGAGTTCGTCGGTGCCACCGAGGGGCTGGGGTACGTGATCATCGCCTCCGGCCAGAACGCGAACACGACGCTGGCGTTCGCAGCGATCGTGCTGCTCTCGGTGATGAGCATCGTGCTGTTCTACGCGCTCGTCCTCCTCGAGCGGCTCGTCGTCCCTTGGTCGGAGGACTAGCCGCGACCGCCATCCAGCTCAGTGGCATCTCACACGTCTTCGAGTCGAGGAAGGCGCGTCTGCACGCGCTCGACGGCATCGACCTCGCGGTCCGCGAGAACGAGTTCGTCACGCTCGTGGGCAGGTCCGGCTGCGGCAAGTCGACGCTGTTGCGCATCATCGCCGGGCTGTTGCGCCCGACGGTCGGCGACGTTCGTGTGAGCGGACGGCCCGTGACCGGCCCGCGCCGCGACGTCGCCTTCATGTTCCAGCGCTCGGCCCTGCTGCCGTGGCGCACCGTGCTCCAGAACGTGATGCTCCCCGTCGAGATCCTCAAGCTCGACCGGAGGACGCACCGTCGACGTGCGGAGGAGCTGCTCGCGCTCACGGGGCTCGAGGGTTTCGAGGATCGCCGTCCGGACGAGCTCTCCGGGGGCATGCAGCAACGCGTCTCGCTCTGCCGGGCGCTCGTGCACAACCCCTCGGTGCTCCTCATGGACGAGCCGTTCGCCGCGCTGGACGCCCTGACGCGCGAGGAGCTGAGCCTCGAGCTGCAGCGGATCTGGAGCGAGGACCGCAAGACCATCGTGTTCGTGACGCACTCCATCCAGGAGGCGGCCCTGCTCGCCGACCGCATCGCCGTCATGAGCCCCAGACCTGGACGCATCGCGCGCTTGCTCGACGTGACCGCGTCGCGTCCCCGGTCGCTCGGAATCACGGCGCACAGCAACGAGCTCGATCGCGTCAGCGCCGAGCTCCACGAGCTGCTCTTCGCGCGCGAGACCGCGGGGCAGGCGGACGGCCCCGCCGGTCCTCACAGGAGCGTTACGACGGATCCCAGCTGACGTCGAGGCGTTCCAGGCCGCGGGCGAAGAAGATCGGCTCCCAGGCGAGTGGGCCGCCGACCAGTCGCAGGCCGGGGAGCCGCTCCAGCAGGAGCCTGAGAGCGATCTCGAGCTCGAGGCGTGCGAGCGGGGCGCCGATACAGAAATGGACGCCCTTGCCGAAAGCGAGGTGCCGGTTGAGCCCGTCGCGCCGAGGCTCGTAGTCGGCAGGGCAGGCGAATACCCGCTCGTCGCGGTTCGCGGAGCCGTAGTGGACCATGACCCGCGCTCCGGCAGGGAGCGTCGTGTCGCCGATCGTGACCTCCCTCGTCGTCGTGCGGTAGAGGCCCTGCGCGGGCGACTCGAGCCGGAGGATCTCCTCGACGGCCGCGGGGATCAGCGACGGATCGGTATAGAGCTCCTCCGCCCGCCCGTGCTCCCGGAGCAGCACGACCAGCGCGTTCCCGATCGCGCGCGTCACGGTGACGTGGCCCGCGACGACGAGATCGAGCGGCACGCCCATCACCGCCTCGCGGACGAGCGGAGGCTCGATCTGGGCGGCGGCGGCCAGCAGAGCCGAGGTGAGATCGTCCCCCGGGCTCCGCTCGCGCTCGTCGAGGAGCGCCATGAAGTACCGCTGCAGCTCGACCGTGCTCTTCGCCCACTCGAGCTGCTGCTCGAGTGTCGCGCCCGGCTGCTTGAGCCGCAGCCAGTGGACGCTCCACTCGTGCAGACGTGGGAGATCCGCCCGCGGGACGCCGAGCATCTCCCCCACCACCGTGAGCGGGAGCGGCCAGGCGAAGCGCCTGACGATGTCCGCCTCTCCGTCGGGCCGGAGCTCGCCGATCAGCTCGGACGCCAGCTCCTCGATCCGCGGCGCCATCTCCGCGATCCGCCGTGGCGTGAAGGCCTTCGTCACGAGCCCCCGGATCGCGGTGTGCAGCGGGGCGTCCGTGTCGATGATGACGGGCATCTCGGGCCAGCCCTCGTCGAGGACCGCCTGCACCTCGGGCGGGAGGTCGACGTGCGACGAGGTGAGCGCGTCGCGCGAGCTGAACGTCTCACCGTCCTTGAGGACTCGGAGGACGTCCGAGTGCCGCGTGACGACCCAGAAGCCGTAGCGCTCGGCGTAGAAGACGGGGGCGTGCGCGCGCGCCTCCGCGTACAGGTCGTATGGGCTCTCGCGCTGCGCGGGTGAGAGCGGGTCGAAGTCGATCGCGGTCATCTCCGGACCGGACGGGCCGACCGGGATGCTCGCGCCGCTTCTCGACACCTGGCTGGACGGGACACGGAGGTTTGTCGATGATAGTCCGTCGATGTCGGGGGTCGTGATAGTCACGGGAGGGGCAAAGGGGCTCGGCCGCGCGTACGCGATGGCGCTGGCCGTGGACGGCTGGTCGGTGGTCGTCGCGGACGTCCTCGACCCGGCGTCGGTCGCCGTCGAGATCGAGGCGGAGGGTGGTACGGCGCTGCCCGTCGTGGTCGACGTCTCCGACGAAGGCTCGACCGCGAAGCTCGCCGCGACGACGCTCGAGCGGTTCGGCCGGATCGACGCACTCGTCAACAACGCCGCGATCTTCACGAGCATCGAGAAGAAGCCGTGGGACGAGCTGACGGTCGCCGAGTGGGACCGGATGTTCGAGGTCAACGTGCGCGGGACGTGGCTCTGCTGCAGGGCCGTGGCGCCGTCGATGAAGGCCGCCCGCAGCGGTCGGATCGTCAACGTCTCGTCGATGACCGTCCCGGGCGGCATCCCGCTCTTCCTCCACTACGTCGCGTCGAAGGCCGCGATCGTCGGTTTCACGCGCGCGCTCGCCCGCGAGCTCGGAGAGTTCGGCATCGCCGTCAACGCGATCGCGCCCGACTACGTCCCGCACGACGAGGCGTACACATCGCAGCAGCCCGAGATGGCGGCCGCTCTCGCCCGGCAGCGATGCTTCCAGCGGGACATGGTCCCCGACGACCTCGTCGGGACGCTCCGCTACCTCGTCGGCCCGGGCTCGGAGTTCGTCACGGGGCAGACGCTGTACGTCAACGGCGGGCGGCTCTTCTCAGGCGTGTAGGGAGCTACGCGGCCACGGCGGTCAGCTCGGCGACGAGCGGTGTCGTGTCGAGCGGGTCGAAGCCGATCCGCCCGGCGATCTCCTCCGTCGTCGGCCGCGTGCCCTCGCGGAACAGGTCGCGGAGCAGCGCCCCGGTTTCCGGGCGCCGCCACCAGTCTTCCCCGACCTCGCGGCGCAGATGCGTGCGGAGCTGGGCGGAGCGGATCCACGCCCGCAGGTAGTCGGCCGAGTAGAAGCCGGCGTCCATGTCGGCAAGGTGGTTGGCGGCCGGGTAGCGGATCCCGGTCGCCGCGGTCAGCCGCTCCTCGTAGCCGTCGGGTGTGCCGCCGTCGGTGGGGAACCGCGTCCAGAAGTCGAGCTCGTAGCCGAGTTTGGCCGAGTAGCGGCGAAAGAGGAGGGTGTCGCTGAACCGCGCCGCGTCGGCGTTGTCCAGTGCCTCGCCGTCCGACAGGCCGAAGTGCTCGGCGTGCCAGCCCGGCTCGCACGAGATGGAGTCGAGCAGGAACGAGTAGATCTCCGTCAGTGCGTGGTCGCGCGAGAGGCGCCGGAACGAAAGGGGCAGCGACGCCTCGCAGCCCGCGTAGTGGAGGGCATGGCCTGCCTCGTGGAGAAAGGCCTCGTAGTCGTGCAGCCCGCCCTGCGGCCGCGTGATCAGGTGCACGACGCGCGGCGGGTCGGAGGCGATCACGCAGGCACGGGGCGACTTCTGCGGTCGGTCTTCGAGATCCGTGTGAATGCCCTTCTCGGCTTCGAGATCGAGGCCGAGCGCCCGCAGGGTCGCGAGGCAGACGGCCACGCTTCGGTCCTTCGTGTACGTGGCTTCGAGCGGGGAGAGCCGCCGGATCCAGGCCATGTGCGCACTGGTCGGGGTCTCGTCGCGCTCGGGCCCGAGCAGCCGGTCGAGCCAGCGCTCGCGCTGGGGCGCGAAGGCAGGCGTGCTCTCGACTCTTGCGCGGTCGACCGCGCCGAGGATCGGGCGGAGGAGCACGCCCTTCTCCGCCTCGTTGCGCGCGACCGGCTCGGAGATCCCCGTGACGTCCGACTCGAGCTCGTGGCGGTCTGCGAGCAGCGACCGTCGCTCGTCGTTGAAGCCTGCCGACACCGCGAGCACGGCCTCGCCGAGCGCGGCGCGTCGCGCGTAGTCCGGCTCGACGGCCAGCCGGGCCTGGGCCGAGCGGATCGGAAGCTCCTCCCCGTCCCAGGCGACGCGAGCCGCGAGCAGCGCATTCTCGAGCGCGTCCTCGCGCTCCGCGAGCGCCGCCGTGACGATGCCCTCCTGGCACGTGAGACGCAGCCGCGCGACCGCTTCGCGCTCCGGCTCCTTCGACTCCGTCTCCGCCGCCTCGAGCGCGATCAGCTGCTCGCGCGTGAACAGGTCGGCGTAGCGGGCGACGATCGCCGCCTGCTCCGAGGTCTCCTTCTCACCGACGCGGACCGCGCGGGCCTCCTCCGACCGCTCGATCGCGTACGCCTGGAGCCGCTGCTCGAAGCCGTCGACGTCGCGCACCCTCATGCGGCCACCCTGGCACCGCGCCGCACCCGCTCGAGCGAAGCATCGCGTCCCAGCAGCTCGAGCGACTCGTAGAGGCCCGGGGAGACCTTCGAGCCGGTCACCGCGACGCGGATCGGGCCGAACACCGTGCGGGGCTTCTCGCCGAGCTCCTCGCAGAGGCGCTTGAGAGCCGACTCGATCTCGGGCGCCGACCAATCGTCGACGGCGGCCAGCGCGTTCTCCGCCCCGCGCAGAATGCGCTCGTCGAGAAGCTCCGGGTCGGGCTCCACGTCCCCGAACAGGAACCCCACGAAGGCGGGGATCTCGCCGAGCCTGGACACCTTCTCCTGGACGAGCGGCGCCATCGCACGTACGCCGTCCTCCGGCCACTCGGTCCCTCGGTCCCCCAGATAGCGGACAACCTCGTCCGCGAAAGCCCCCTCGTCGAGCGCCCTCAGGTAGACCCCGTTCATCCACTCGAGCTTGGCGTAGTCGAACGTCGCGGGGCTGACGCCGACGCGGTCGAGCGTGAACCGCTCGATCAGCTCTTCGCGGCTCATGATCGTCGTCTCGCCGTCCGGTGCCCACCCGAGCAGCGCAAGGAAGTTCATCAGGGCCGCCGCGAGGTAACCCGCTTCGCGGAACTCGTCGATCGAGACCGCGCCGTGGCGCTTGGAAAGCTTCCGGCCGTCCTCCCCGAACACGTTGGGGACGTGCGCATAGGTGGGCGGCTCAGCGCCCAGCGCGCGCATCACGACGAGCTGCTTGGGCGTGTTGGAGACGTGATCGTCGCCACGGATCACGTGCGTGATCCCGTCCACCCAGTCGTCGACCGGGTTCGCGAAGTTGTAGGTCGGACGGCCGTCGGAGCGGACGATGACCATGTCCTCGAGCTGCTCGGCGGGAAACTCGATGCGGCCCTTCACGGCGTCCTCCCACGCGACGATCCCCTCGTCGGGCATGCGGATCCGGATGGCGCCCTCGTCCTCGTAGGCGTCGCCCTCGGCGACGAGCCGCTCGGCCTCGGTGCGGCAGCGCTCCGCGCCGTCGAGCTGGAACCGTGTCTCTCCGTCCCACTCGATCCCGAGCCACCGGAGCGACCGCTCGATCTGCGCCGTCGCCTCCGCCACCTCGCGCGACGTGTCCGTGTTCTCGATCCGGAGCAGGCACTCGCCGCCGCGGCCGCGCGCGAACAGCCAGTTGAAGAGAAACGTGCGGACGCCGCCGACGTGGAGGAGCCCCGTGGGCGAAGGGGCCATGCGGACGCGAACGCTCATCGGCGGGGATCGTAGAGGCTGGATGTCACTCAGGCCGCGCGCGCCGCGCTGACGGAGCCCGGCCGGCGGATCGCCCAGACAGAGGGGAGCGCGAGGATCGCGGCCCACGAAGCCCACATCACGAGCAGCGCGATCCAGAGCGTCTCGGTGACCCCGATCGCATCGGACACCGGCCCCACGAGCGCCGTGCCGAGCGGGATGAGGACGAAGGATCCGAGCGTGTCGTACGACGCCACACGGGACTGTGCCCGCTCCGGGACCTGCTGCTGGAAGACGGTGAACCAGAGCGTCAAGTGCACGGCGATCCCGACACCGCCCGTGAACGACGCGACGGCGATCAGCCACGTCGGCGCCTCGAGCGCGAGCGCAAGCGTCTGCAGGGAGATCAACGTCGCTGCAAGGACGCAGGCGACGAGCGGGCGCCGTGGCCGAACCCGCATCGCGACCAGGCTGCCAAGCACCGCGCCCACACCTCCCGCTGTGAGGATCACGGCCCATGGGCCGGCACCGCCGAGGCGCTCCTTGGCGATCGCCGGCCCGAGCACGATCCAACCCGCGAACATCAGGTTCCCGACTCCGAAGAGCGCGACCGACGCCCAGAGCCAGGTGCGAGAGGTGAACTCCTGCCAGCCTTCGCGCAGCTCGGCGAGGAAGCCGGGCGTGCCGGCCGCGTCGCGGGCCGGGACGCGGATCCGGCGGAGGATGTCCGCGCAGACGAAGAAGCTCACGGCGTCGATCGCGAGCGCGATCCCGGGGCTGCCGGCGACGACGACCGCGCCGCCGACCGCGGGCCCTAGCACGGCGACCATGTTCCGGGTCAGTCCCTGTAGCGCGTTGGCCTGCTGGAGCCGCTCCGCGCTCACGGTCTGGGGGACGAGCCCGACCTCCGCCGGGATGACGAGCCCCAGCCCCAGCCCGTAGACCGCCTGAAGGGCAGCAATCGCCGGGACGCCGCCGACGTCGGCGAGGACGCAGGCGGCCGTCGCCGCCTGCGCGGTCCCCTGCACGAGCGCCGCTCCGACGAGGACGAGGTTGCGAGGGAGCCGGTCGGAGAGGACGCCGCCGCCCACCGCGACGAGCGCTTCCATCCCCTGGCGTGCCGCGAACACGATCCCGAGCGCCGTCGCCGAGGAGATGTCGAGCACCGCGAAGGCGAGAGCGATCCCGGCGAAGCGGTCGCCGACGGTGGTGATCGTCGTCGCCGTGAAGAGCAGCCGGAAGTCGCGCTCCTGGAGTGCGCCCAGGCGCTCGCCGAGCGTCATCGGCATGACGAGGGAGCGTACGTGCCTCGCGAGGGGACGCGTAGCCTGCGCGGGTGCTCTACGGCGCTCACGTCTCCTCGGCCGGCGGTATCTCGAACGCGATCGACCGGGCCGAGGAGCTCGGCTGCAACGCCGTGCAGGTCTTCACGCAGAGCCCTCGGATGTGGAGGCCGACGGCGCACAGCCCCGAGGAGGTGGAGCGCTTCCGTGCGCGACGCGACGAGGCCGGCATCGAGGCGGTCGTCTGCCACGCCCTCTACCTCGTCAATCTCGCGGGCCCGGATTCCGAGCTCCACGCAAAGTCGGTCTCGGCAATGCGGGCGACACTCGAGACGGCGGCGGGGATCGGGGCGGAGGCCGTCGTGTTCCACGTCGGCTCTCACCTCGGCGCGGGCCTCGAGGAGGGGCTCGGGCTCGTCGTCCCCGCGCTCCGTGAGCTCTTGGAGCTGACCGACGACCGCCTGTGGCTCGTGCTGGAGAACGCGGCCGGAGCCGGGGGGACGATCGGCCGCTCCACCGACGAGCTCGCCGCGATCTTCGACCGCCTCGACGGTCATCCGCGCCTCGGGGTCTGCCTCGACTCCTGCCACTGGTGGGTCTCGGGCGTCGACGTCACCGATCCTGCGGTGCTCGACGCGGCGCTCGTCGACCTCGACGACCGGATCGGGCTCGACCGCCTGCGTTGCCTGCACGTCAACGACTCCGAAGTGGGCCTCGGATCGAACCGCGACCGCCACGCCTCGCTCGGGCTCGGCACGATCGGGGACGGGCTCGTGACGTTCCTCGCCCACCCCGCCTTCCAGGGCCTCCCGGCGATCCTCGAGACGCCGGGGCCCGACGGGACATACGTCGGCGAGCTGCGGCTGTTGCGCGAGCTCCATCGCAAGGGGCGCCGACGGCAAGCCAGGCGACGAGCGCGCTGAGAACCCACGACGGGCCGGAGAGCTCAGTCGACGGTCGCGAAGACGCGGAAGCTCGGGCGCTCGAGCGGGAGCTCGAAGAACTCGGGGTTGCGGCAGCCCAGCTCGTCGACGCGGTGCTCGTAGCAGGGCGAGATCTCGGAATGGCACATCGGCAGCGGCGACCGGCGAGCCTTGACGGCACCGAATCCCTCACGCCGCCCTTCGAGCTCGCCGAGCACGTCGACGTCGATCTCGACGTCGAACACCTTCTGCATACAGCCCATGTACGTGTGGCCCCAGGCCTCGTACGCGTACACGAACGGGCACCCGCGCCCGATGCAGGCGCCCGGGTACACGACGCGGTCGCAATGCACCTCACAGCGGCGGCACTCGAGCTCGTCCTGTGGCCGGAGTGGGATCTCCGGAGGCGCCGCGATGGCCGGACCGACGTCGGTCATGCCCGGATGGTGGCAAGGTCTGCCCTCCCGGCGCAAGACTTGACGCGGACGTCAGGAACGGGTAGGCGCGCGCGAACGCGATGCTCGTGGACGGGCGGCCCTCCGGATTCGTGCTTCGCGGACGAACCAGCCCGGTGCAGCCGACCCGCCGACCCGCTCGCAGTCGACGGAATCGGCAGCGCCGAGCAGTTGCGGCCGGCGAAGCCGGACGCCTTCAGGGACGTGCCCCGCCCGCAGGGCGGGGATCCCGCGGCACGAATCCGCTTCTGCGGATTCGTGCTTCGCGGACAGACTAGGGTTCGCGCTCGTGGTCCGCCGCGCCCTCTTCCTCGGCCTGATCCTCGGGCCCCTGACGATTGCCGTCCACTACCTGGCCGACCTCGACGAGACAGTCGAGTTCGTCCTCGCCGCGGCATCGCTGATCCCGCTGGCGTGGCTGATCGGGGAGGCGACGGAGCACGCCGCGGAGCACACAGGCCCGGGGATCGGAGGCTTCCTCAACGCAACGTTCGGAAACGCGCCGGAGCTGATCATCGCCCTCATCGCCGTGAACGAAGGACTGACCGAGGTCGTGCGCGGGTCGCTCACCGGGTCGGTCGTCGGGAACCTGTTGCTCGTGCTCGGCTTCTCGCTCGTCGCCGGGCCACGCGGCCAGCTCGACCGCTGGTCGAGCTTCATGTCGTTCGGGGCGATCGCCGTCGCGGTCGTCCTGTTCCTCATCCCGGCCATCCCGGCCTGGGACGGCGACCCCGACCGCGACCTGATCGTCAAGCTCTCCGTCCCCGTCTCGATCGTGCTCCTCGTGGTCTACGGCATCGTGACGGTGATCTCGCTGCGGCGGCACAGCGCGCTTCACGTCGCGAGCGACGCGGAGATCGAGGCCTGGACGCTGCGCTTCTCACTTGCGGTCCTCGGAGGCGCGACGGTCGTCACCGCGCTCGTCGCCGAGATCCTCGTCGGCTCGCTCGAGACGTTCGCCGACGAGGCGGGCCTGAGCGAGTTCTTCGTCGCCGCCGTGATCGTCGCGATCGTCGGGAACGCCGCCGAGCACGGCGGTGCCGTGGTCGTGGCGTACAGGGGGAAGGTGATGCTCGCGGCCGAGATCGCGCTCGCGTCGGCGGCGCAGGTCGCAGTGTTCCTCATCCCCGCAGTCGTGCTGCTCTCGTGGCTGATCGATCCGCTCGCGCTCGGTTTCCGGGAGGTGGAGATCGCGGCGCTGGCCGGCGGTCTCGTCGTCACCGCCCTTACGCTCTGGAACGGTCGCGCCTCGAAGGCGCGAGGAGTCGTTCTACTCGTCGCGTATCTCGTGTGCGCGGCAGCGTTCTGGGCTGCCGGCGACCGCGATCACTCCGAGGCGTCGCCGCCGAACGCGGTCGCGCGCCTCGTGAGCGGGTAGGTAGCGACGTAGAGCTTGACCGGCGCGCCGCTGCCGTCGCGGGTGACGCGCAGCAGCTCACCCCGCTCGCGTCCCTCGACGATTCGCCAGCGATCGTCTTCCTCCGGCACCAGCCACGACACGCTTCGTCCCGGCGGGCCGTCCACGACCTCGAGCCGGAGCCGACCCTGCCGCCAGGAGAGCACGAGCTCCTCCCCTTCCGACCACCAGCGGCCCAGCAGCGGCGCGACGTCGTCCGGCGCGCCTTCGTCCGGCCGCCAGAGCTCAGGAGTGCGAGGCAGCGCGTCGAGCGCCGCCCCCGCCAGCTCGAGCGCAAGGGTCTCCGGGCGTGCGCCCGCTCCCGTGTTGAAGAGGGCAACGGCACCCGTGCGCTCCGGCCGGTGGACGCACAGCGCCGCGAGGAACCCGGGCATGGCGCCGCCGTGGCCCACGAAGACGCGCTCGCCGCCGCGGTAGAGCGCGAGCCCGAGCCCCCACCCGAGCGACCACGCTGCGTCGTCGACCATCGTCCGGACGCGCGCCATCTCGTCGAGGGTCTCGCGCGCGAGCACGCCGTCCGTCCCCGTCGACAGGAAATCCGCCCAGCGCGCGAGATCGTCGACGGTCGACCAGAGCCACCCCATCGCAGCGGTCGGCCCCTCCACGGGGAGCTCGACCTCGACCGTGACCCCGTCGCTGTACGGGTCGACGTAGTACCCGGTCGCGCGCGGCCCGGGCGGGTGGAACCCCGTCCTGGCCAGCCCCAGCGGCTCGAGCACTCGGTCGCGCAACGTCACCTCGTACGCTGCGTCGTTCCGCCGTGTGACGATCTCGCCGAGCAGCCCGAACGCCAGGTTCGAGTAGTGCCAGGCCTCGGCCGGGCGCAGGACGCGCTCGGCGTCCTCGAGCCCGGCCAGCAGCTCTTCACGGGACGGGGGCTCGAGGGTCTCCCAGATCTCGCCGGGCGGCTCGCGCTGCAGCCCGCTCAGGTGCGCGAGCGCGTCGGCCACGGTCGGGCCGGGAGGCGCCTCCGGAACGTGGCTGCGCAGCGGGTCGTCGAGGTCGAGCACACCCGCGTCGCGCAGTTGGAGGATGCACACCGCCGTGAAGGTCTTCGTGATCGAGCCGATGCGGTACGCGTGCTCGGGGGTCGCGGGCTCCTCGCGGCCGACGTCGGCCGAGCCGAGCGCCCGCCGCCAGAGCACCTCCCCGTCGCGGAAGACGGCGGCGCTGACCGAAGGCGCCCGCTGTTCGGACTGCGCAGTCGCGACGAGCCGGTCGAGCCGCTCCCCGAGCGCGTCAGGCGGCCGCACGTACGCCCAGGGCCTCGGGCACGAGCTCGATCGCGCGGTCGATGTCGTCGTCGGTGACGTCGAGATGCGTCACGGCGCGGACGATCGTCGGATGAATGGTCGACGAGAGCCCGACGCCTCCCTCACGCATCCGCGCGAGCGCCTCGTCGCGGCCGAGGCCGAGCGCACCGACGTCGAGCTGCACGAAGTTCGTCTCGACCTGGTCGAGGTCGACCGGCAGCCCGGCCGCGTGCCACCCCTCCGCGAGCCGGTGCGCCCGGGCGTGATCGTCCGCGAGGCGGTCGACGTGGTTGTCGAGCGCGTAGACGCCGGCCGCCGCGACAATTCCCGCCTGGCGCATCGCCCCGCCGAACAGGTGCTTCTCCCGCCAGGCGCGCTCGATCGTCGCGACCGAGCCGGCCAGCAGCGCGCCCAGTGGACAGCCGAGCCCCTTCGAGAGGCAGAGCGTCACGGTGTCGAAGAGCCGCCCGACCCGGTCAGGGTCGACTCCGGTCGCGACCGCGGCGTTGAGCACCCGGGCGCCGTCGAGGTGCGTCGCGAGCCCGCGCTCGCGCGCCGCTCCCGTCACGTCCTCGAGCTCCTCGAGCGGCCAGCACCGCCCGCCCGAGGAGTTGTGCGTGTTCTCGATCGCAAGCACGGTCGCCCGCTGGTCGGCGGTCTTCGTGCTCGGCTCGGTAGCCGCCTCGAGCTCCGCGACGCCGAAGCGTCCCGCCCGGCCCTCGATCGGCTCGATCATCAGGCCCGCGTGCGCGGCAGGGCCGCCGTACTCGTAGATCACGACGTGGGCGTGGCGCTCCGCGACGAGCGCGTCGCCCGGTCGCGAGTGCAGCTTCAGTGCGATCTGGTTGGCGAGGGTCGCGGTCGGGAGGAAGACCGCCTGCTCCTGCCCCAGGAGCGCCGCCGCTCGCTCCTGCAGCAGGTTGACGGTCGGGTCCTCGCGCCGTTGCTCGTCCCCCACGGCGGCGGCCGCGATCGCGGCGCGCATGCCGTCGGTCGGCCGGGTCGCCGTGTCCGAGCGCAGGTCGATCACGGCGGAACCCTAGACGAGCGCGCCGCCGCTGCAGCCCGCGCTACATGCGGCTGCGGCCTCCCAGCATCGCCCTTCCGGCATCCGACGCACCGGAGTGGATCCCGACCTCGAGCTCGTAGGTGCTCGTCACCTCCGCGCCCGCGTCGCGCGCGGCCTCTGTCCGCGCGGACGACGCGCTGACCCTGCTGCGCTCCATTGTGTCCAGCGTCTCCCAGAGCGTCATCGTCACGGCGTGACGACCGTCACGCTCCACGAGGAAATACGCATCCACGAACCCGTCGAGGTCTCGGATGCGGCCGATCGCCGGCTCGAACACGTCGATCGACTCGGAAGCGCGACCTTCCTCCAGCTCGTACGTGGTCACACGTGCGAACAAGTTCGACCTCCTCTGCGGCTGTCGCGGGGAGTGTACCCCCGCGCCCGGGGTACCTTTGCGACGTGGATCTCAAACACGTCGAGCGCGTCCTGACCGAGCTCGGGGAGCCTTCCTACCGCACGCGTCAGGTGTGGGAATGGGCGGCGCGCGGCGCGGGCTCCTACGGAGAGATGACGAACATCCCGCGCTCGCTCCGGGAGTCGCTCGACTCGGGCGCGCCCTTCTCGACACTGTCCGCCGAGGACGAGCAGCGCGCACGCGACGGGACCGTGAAGACGCTGTTCCGCACGCACGACGGGCACCCGGTCGAGGCCGTGCTGATGCGCTACCGGGACGGGAGGCGGTCGGTCTGCGTCTCCTCCCAGTCGGGCTGCCCGCTGACGTGCACCTTCTGCGCGACGGGCCGCATGGCCTTCGGGCGGAACCTCACCGCCTGGGAGATCCTCGACCAGGTTCTCCACTTTCGCCGCTCGGCCGCGGTGAACCATGCGGTGTTCATGGGTATGGGCGAGCCCTTCATGAACGTCGACGCGGTGCTCGACGCCGCCCGCCGCCTCCCCGACCTCGGCATCACCCACCGCCGGACGACGATCTCGACGGTGGGCTGGATGCCCGGCCTCTCACGATTCGTGGAGGAGGTCGCCGAGCCGATCCGTCTCGCCCTCTCGCTGCACGCCGCCGATCACGAGCTCCGGACGGAGTTGATGCCGGTCAACGAGCGCTACCCGCTCCTCGACGTGCTCGCCGCCTGCAGGCAGCACTGGGAGCGGACGAAGCGGCGGGTCTTCGTCGAGTACGTGATGCTCGCCGGCGTCAACGACTCGCCGGCACAGGCGAGGCTCCTGGCCGACGCGCTCGGCCGCGACGCGTTCAAGGTCAACCTCATCCCCTACAACCCGACGGGGATGTTCGACGGCTCGTCGAGAGGCGCGATCGAGGCGTTCAAGACCGAGCTCGACCGCGCGCGCATCCCGGCCACGGTACGACTGACGAGGGGCCGGGACATCGCCGCCGCCTGCGGCCAGCTCGCATCCGACCCGCGCCCTCGCGTCCGCGCCTGAGATCGTCCTCGGCCACGGTCTAGAGTGGCCGCCTTGCGTGTGTTCACCTACGCCGAGCGCCCCGACCTCGCCGGGCGCACGGGCGAGATCGAGGACACGATGGCCCCGTTCATGGGCCACGGCGAGGTGGCGGTGCGGTACTGGCATCGCCTGCGCCCGGAGCTGCCGGAGCTGCAGCTCGTGCTGTGGGACGAGGAGCGCGACGTCGTCGTCGGCCACGGCCGCACGATTCCCGCGCACGCCACAGACGGGCTGCCCGCCGGTGTGGACGACATGCTCGAGACGTGGTTCGGCGACGGCGACCGGCCGGAGCCCGACGTCCTGTCGGCGGCCGTGGCGGTCGTCGACCGGAAGCGCCAGGGCGAGGGGCTCTCGTCGCTCCTGATCGACGCGATGCGCGACCTCGCGCGACGCCACGGGTTCCCCGCGCTCATCGCACCCGTCCGTCCGACGTGGAAGGAGCGCTACCCGCTGATCCCGATGGAGCGCTACGCGTTCTGGAGGCGCGACGACGGCCTTCCGTTCGACCCGTGGCTCCGCGTGCACGCTCGCCTCGGCGCCGAGCAGCTCGAGGTGTGCCCCGAGTCGATGCGGATCGAGGGATCCGCCGAGGACTGGGAGGCATGGACCGGCCTCGCCTTCCCCGACGAGGGCGACTACGTCGTCCCGGGCGGTCTCGTGCCGGTTCGCTTCGCCGGCGGGCGTGGCGTCTACGTCGAGCCGAACGTCTGGATGCGCCACCGCGTCGACTGAGGCCGAGGCCCAGCGGCAGGGAATGAACCGCATCGCAGGCGGCGAAAGAGAGGCAGCCCGCTCCCTGCCACGGAGGTTCGCCCGATGCGTCGAATTCGTCGTCCCTCGCCGTCCCTGGTCGTCGCGTGCCTCGCGCTCGCGATCGCACTCTCCGGATCGGCCGTCGCGGCCTCGGTCGCACTCGCACCCAACAGCGTGGGCACGCCGCAGCTCCGGAACAACGCCGTCACCACCGCGAAGGTGAGGAACGGCTCGCTGCTCCGCGCGGACTTCAAGCGGAACCAGATTCCCGCCGGACCTGCAGGCCCTGCGGGCGAGGCCGGCCCGGCCGGCCCGGCTGGTCCTGCCGGCCCCAGCGACGCCTACTCCCGCTTCCTCGCAGGACCGATTGCGATTCCCGGGATCGCCACGACGATCGTGAACCTCACGATCCCTCAGGCCGGGAAGTACGTGATCAGCTCGAAGGCGATCATCTCCGGCGCAGCGGCCGCGAGCGCCCTCTGCCGCATCGTCGCGGGGACGGACCAGGACGACTCGCTCGGCAACGGAATCCAGATGACGCTCTCGAACTCGCTGACTCACGAGTTCGCAGCAGCGGGGACAGTCGACTTCCGCTGCTCGACAGGGGGAGCGCAGACGGTCGCCTCGATCCGGATCGTCGCGATCCGCGTCGCGAACCTGACGGCGGGCTAGGAGCCGAACGACACCGGCGCGTCCTTGCGGGGCGCGCCGGGTTCGGTTCTAGGCGAGCTTCCGGACGGCGTCGCCGACGCGGACGACACCCTGCTGGACGACGCGCGTGTTGATGCCGCGGAGGTTGAGCGAGCGACCCTCGGGCGAGTTGAAGAACTCGAGCGTCTCCAGCCCGAAGCGCTCGCGGAACTTCTTGCAGCCCGTGTGCGGCTCGGCCGTCACCTCGATCACCGCGGACCCGAGGGCGAGTCGCGTTCCGGGCGGCAGGTGGTCGCCGGAGAGGTCGAGGTCGACGTACAGCTGGTCGCCGGCGAGCGCCCAGCGGTCGCGGTCACGCGCGGCGAGCGCCGTCGCGCGCGCGTTCATCATCGTGACCTGCGCACTCGTGTTCGCCGGCCGGCCTCCCGAGCGGCCGCGTGAAGACCAGTTGTCGCCGACGAGCCCCTCCTCGAGGTCGAGCTCGGCCTCCGTGACCACCTCGCGCTCGCCCACGGCCGGACGACGCACGATCAGCTCCACCACGCCCTGGCCACGCGGCGCTGCGCGGATCGCCTCCAGGCCCGCTTCGAGCTCGCTCGGTGTCACGTACGTCGTCATTCAGTCGGCGATGGTCGCGTGTCGGCGGACGATCTGCCAGCGTGCGTCGCGCCGCGTCCAGATGTCCGTGACGTTCATCCGGTGGCTCAGGTCCCGCCCGTCCAGGCGGGCGGCCTGCGTGTACCGCGACACGAGCACCGCGGTGTTCCCGTAGATCTCCGGGTCGATCTGCTCGTAGGTGAACTCGTCGATCTCGTAGGGGCCGGCCGCGGCCTCGAGGAATGCCTCACGGTCGAGCTGGCCGGCCGCACCCTGCAGGGTGAACTCGTCGGCCAGCAGCTCCTCCAGCCTTTCGACGTCGTGCTCGGAGACCGCGCGGGCGAGATCGTGGGCGAGCTCGACGAGCTCGGTGGCGACCGCGGTCGTCGTCATCCGGTCTTGATCCTATCTGGCGCCCCCGCCTCGTCGAAGGCGTACCGCAGGACCGGTTGCTTCGCCGCCTTCACCTCGTCCAGCCTGCGGACGGGACGACTGTGCGGCGCCTCCTTCAACTTCGCCGGCTCGGACGCGGCCTCGGCGGCGATCGAGCGCATCGCGTCGACGAACTCGTCGAGGCGCTCCTTCGTCTCCGTCTCGGTGGGCTCGATCATCAGCGCCTCGGGGACGACGAGCGGGAAGTAGATCGTCGGCGGATGGATGCCGTGGTCCATCAGCCGCTTCGCCACGTCGAGCGCCGTCACCCCGTGCTCGCGCTTGAACGTCCGCGCCGAGAGGACGAACTCGTGCATGCAATGCCGGTCGTAGGGCAGGTCGTAGACGTCCTTGAGCCGCGCCAGCAGGTAGTTCGCGTTCAGAACGGCCGCCTCGGACATGTCTCTCAGCGCAGGTCCGTACGCGCGCATGAACGCGTACGCCCGGACGAACACACCGAACGGGCCGGCGAAGCCGCGGACGCGCCCGATCGACTTCGGCCGATCGTGGTCGAGACGAACGGAATCGCCGTCGCGAACGACCATCGGCGACGGCAGGAACGGCTCGAGCTCGGCCCGCACAGCGACGGGGCCGCCACCGGGGCCGCCCCCGCCGTGGGGCTGCGAGAACGTCTTGTGAAGGTTGTAGTGGACGATGTCGAAGCCCATGTCGCCGGGACGCGAGAGGCCGACCACGGCGTTGAGGTTCGCCCCGTCGTAGTAGAGGAGCGCGCCGCGCGAGTGGAAGATCTCCGCGACCTCCTCGATGCCCTCGTCGAACAGGCCGAGGGTCGACGGGTTCGTCAGCATCAGCCCCGCGGTGCGCTCGCCGACCTTCGAGCGGAGGTCGTCGAGATCGAGGTTGCCCCGCTCTGTGGTCGTGACCTTCTCCAGCTCGAACCCCGACATCGTCACGCTCGCGGGGTTCGTCCCGTGCGCCGTGTCCGGCGTGATGATCACGGTTCGCTCGGGCTCGCCGCGCTCGGCGAACCAGGCGCGCATCAGCATCAGGCCCGTCAGCTCGCCCTGCGAGCCGGCCGCCGGCTGGAGCGTCACCGCGGGGAGCCCCGCGACCTCGGCGAGGATCTGCTGCAGCTCCCACATCAGCTCCAGCGCGCCCTGGGCGCCCTCGTCCTCCTGGAGCGGGTGGAGGTCGCGGAAGCCCGGCAGCGAGACGACCCGCTCGTTCACGCGCGGGTTGTGCTTCATCGTGCACGAGCCGAGGGGATAGAAGCCCGTGTCGATGCCGAAGTTCCGGTCGGCGAGCGCGGTGAAGTGCCGCACGAGCTCGTTCTCCGGGACCTCCGGCAGCCTCGGCGGCCGCTCCCGCCGGAGCTCCGGCGGGATCTCGGGCACCGGCAGGCCGTACGAGGGCACGCGGCCCGCGCGCCGCCCCGGCTTCGACTTCTCGAAGATCAGCTCCATCGACGCGACACCCCCTCGCGAGCGGCGCGGGTCGTCCAATGGGGACATGTCGAGGTACCAGGCACGAAGACACCGCTCGCGAGGACATGGCCGACAGCGGTCATCGGCACACCTCGGCCAGCACGTCCGCCAGGCGATCGACGTCCACCGGCCTGCGCTTCTCGGTGAGGGCCACGAGCAGCACGTCGTCGAGGCCCGGGTAGTCGCGGCCGAGCGCGTAGCCGGGGTGGACCCCGTGCCCTCTCGCGCGGGTGACGACCTCCCGGGCGGGGATCGGCGTGCGGAACGCGGCCTCCTTGAACGTCGGTCGATCGAATGCGAGCGGGAGCCCGACACGCTCCTTCGCGTACGCCGTGAGAGCGGTGCACGTCTCCCCCAGTTCCCGAAGGCCGTCCGGCCCGAGCCAGCAGAGCGTGATCAGGCCTCCGAGCGCAAGGAGCGTCTGGTTCGTCGTGATGTTGGACGTCGCCTTCTCGCGGCGGATGTGCTGCTCGCGCGTCGACAGCGTCAGCACATACCCACGGCGGCCCTCCGCGTCGACGGTCTCGCCGGCGATCCGGCCCGGCATCTGGCGGACGAACTTCTCGCGCGTCGCGAACAGGCCGACGTAGGGTCCGCCGAAATTCAGTCCGTTACCGATGGACTGGCCTTCCGCGGCAACGATGTCGGCGCCCATCTCGCCCGGTGACTTCAGAAGGCCCAGCGCCACCACCTCGGCAACCGCTACGATCAGCAGCGCGCCCTTGGCGTGAGCCGCATCCGCAATCGCCGTCAGGTCGCGAGCCGTGCCGTAGACGCTCGGGTACTGGACGACGACGCACGAGGTTTCGCCGTCGATGCGCGAGATGATGTCCTCGGTGCCGGCAGGATCCGGCTCCAGCGCCTCGACACTGTCGCCACCCCAATGGCTCAGCGTTTCGACCACCGCGCGGTAATGCGGATGCAAGCCGCCGGACAGCACGGCCTTCTTGCGGCGCGTGATGCGGTGAGCCATCAGCACCGCCTCGGCGCACCCGGTCGAGCCGTCGTACATGGAGGCGTTGGCCACCTCACAGCCGAGCAGCCGCGCAACCTGTGTCTGGAATTCGAACAGCACCTGGAGCGTGCCCTGCGCGATCTCCGGCTGGTAGGGCGTGTAGGCGGTCAGGAACTCGCCGCGCTGGATCAAATGATCGACGCTGGCGGGGATATGATGCTTGTAGGCGCCGCAACCGAGGAAGAAGGGCACCTCGCCCGCGACCATGTTCTTTCGTGCCATCGCGGTGAG
>NZ_DASTCS010000047.1:0-38230 GCF_035710885.1 Gaiella sp.
GTTCCTGTTCGGCGACGAGGACGCGATGATCCAGGTCGACATGTCGGAGTACATGGAGAAGCACTCCGTGTCCCGGCTCGTCGGCTCGCCTCCCGGCTACGTCGGCTACGACGAGGGCGGCCAGCTCACCGAGGCCGTCCGCCGCAAGCCCTATTCGGTGCTGCTCCTCGACGAGATCGAGAAGGCGCACCCTGACGTGTTCAACATCCTCCTCCAGATCCTCGAGGACGGGAAGCTGACCGACGCCCAGGGACGGAAGGTCGACTTCCGGAACACGATCGTGATCATGACCTCGAACATCGGGGCCGCCCAGATCTCCAAGAACCAGTCGCTCGGCTTCGCGATCGGCGACGAGCAGGGCCTCACGTACGAGGACATGAAGTCGCGCGTGATGGGCGAGCTGAAGAAGGTCTTCCGGCCCGAGCTCCTGAACCGGATCGACGAGATCATCGTCTTCCACAAGCTCGAGAAGAGCGAGATCCTGCAGATCGTCGACCTGATGATGAAGCGCCTCCGCGACCAGATGTCGGTGCACGGCGCGATGGTCGAGCTCACGCAGGCCGCAAAGGAGCTGCTCGTGGAGGAGGGCTACGACCCGGCGATGGGCGCCCGGCCGCTCCGGCGCGCGATCCAGCGCCTGATCGAGGACCCGCTCGCGGACTTCGTGCTCGGACGCGAGCTGGCCGAAGGATCCACGATCGTCGTCGACCGTCGCGAGGACGCCGGCCCCGACGATCCGAAGGTCGAGATGCGGGTGATCGAGGGCGAAGTGCAGCCCGAGCCCGTCACCGTGCCGCCGGAAGAGCCGACGGACGCGCAGGAGGAGCCCGGGGAGTAGTCCACCGCACCACTCAGGTGCGGTAAGCCGTACGCACGGCGGGCGATGCGGGTCGTACCCTCCTCCGAGGCCGCCGCTGGCGGCACGGACGACGAGGAGGAGCCCTTCCGATGAGCGCCCCATCCACGGCGCGGCCGCGTTACCGCGACGCGCTCCCACAGCTCGGTCGCGTCCCGTTCCTGGCGGACGGCGGGATCGAGACGACTCTCATCTTCCACGACGGCCATGAGCTGCCCCATTTTGCGGCCTACGACCTCCTCACCCGTGATGGGGGCGAGGACGCCCTCCGTCGGTACTTCGAGCCCTACGTCCGCATCGCGCTCGACCGCCGCGTCGGGATCGTGCTCGAGACGCCCACCTGGCGGGCGAACCCCGACTGGGCCGATCGCATCGGCCACTCGCCCGAGGAGCTCGCGGAGCTCAACCGCAGCGCAGTGGCGCTGCTCGAGAGCCTGCGCGACGAGCTGGAGACGGACCTGACCCCGATCGTCGTCTCGGGCTGCGTCGGGCCGCGGGGCGACGGCTACCTCGTCGGCGAGACGATGAGCGCGGACGAGGCGGCCGCCTATCACGCACCCCAGATCGGGACGTTCGCCGACACCGCCGCCGATCTCGTCACCGCGATCACGATGACGTACGCAGACGAGGCCGTCGGGGTCGTGCGGGCCGCCGGCGACGCCGGGATGCCGGTGGTGATCTCCTTCACGGTGGAGACGGACGGGCGCCTGCCGAGCGGCCAGCCGCTCCGGGAGGCGATCGAGGAGGTCGACGGCCGCACGGGCGACGCGGCAGCCTACTTCATGGTCAACTGCGCCCACCCGTCCCACTTCTACGACGTGCTCGAGCCGGGCTCGGCCTGGACCGACCGGATCCGCGGGCTCCGCGCGAACGCGTCACGGCTGAGCCACGCCGAGCTCGACGCGGCCGAGGAGCTGGACGAGGGCGATCCGGAGGAGCTCGCGCACGAGTACGTCGCGCTGCGGGAGCGGCTCCCGTGGCTGACCGTCCTCGGGGGCTGCTGCGGGACGGATCATCGTCACGTCGATGCGATGAGCCGCGCCTGGATCGGCCTGTAGGAGTGCCCGGCTTCGGCCGGTGCGCGGCGAGGCAGGTGCCCGGGGTGGGGCCAGGCACCTGCCTCTGATGGCCGATGCCACGAGATCGTCGGTGCCACAGGACGCGCGAGATTGTGGCATTGGGCCATCTAGTCTCTCGGCATGGAGATCCGGCACGCCGAGCCGGCGGACTACGGAAGGGTCATCGGCCGGGTGAACACCTGGTGGGCGGGGCGCGACATGGCGCCGATGCTGCCGCGGCTCTTCTTCGTCCACTTCGAGGGCACGAGCTACGTCGTCGACGACGAGGACGGGCAGCTCGCGGCATTTCTGATCGGCTTTCTCTCGCAGACCGATCCCCACGAGGCGTACGTGCACTTCGTCGGCGTCGGGCCGGAGCGCCGCGGCGAGGGTCTCGGCCGTCGGCTGTACGAGCGCTTCTTCGCGGACGCGGTCGCGCACGGGCGGACGACCGTGCGTTGCGTGACCTCGCCCCACAACGAGGCGTCCGTCGCCTTTCATCGGGCACTCGGCTTCGACGTGGAGAGGATCGCGCGCGACTACGACGGCCCCGGCGAGGACCGGGTGCTGTTCGTCAAGCGCCTGGCGTAGGGACGTTTCTGGGCTGCGGGCGTGCATGCCCGCCGACTCGCGTCCGGCGCCGTCCCGCGCGCCGGTGGGCCGACAGGCGTCCGCTACCGTCAACTGCTCGATGTCGAGCCCGTTCCTCTCGACCGTGAGCCGCCCGCGGCGGCGAACCCGGAAGACGCTCGTCGGCGTTGCGCTGGTGGCCGCGCTCGCGCTGCTGCTCGCCGTTGCGTTCGGTGTGCTGGCACTCGTCGAGCGGAGCTCGCTCCCGCGTGGGACGACCATCGCCGGTGTCGAGGTCGGGGGGATGACCGAGGACGAGGCGCGCGCCGCCGTCGTGCGTGCGGCAGCGACCGAGGTCACGCGGCCGATCCGCCTCGTGGCGCCCGGCGGGCGTATCGCCTCGACGAGGGGCAACCAGCTGAGTGCGGAGCCGCTCGTCGACGAGGCACTCGACGCGGCCCTCGAGCGGGGGACGGTCGGACGCGTTCTCGCCCGCGTGGGCATCAGGCCGGGTCCCGACGTCGACCTCGCGTATCGGCTCGCACCGGTCCCCGTCGCGAAGCTGGCGGACCGACTCGATCGCCGGTTCGGCAAGCCCTGGCGGGATGCGGGGGTCGTGGTCGCGGACGATCTGCGCGTCGTCACGGCGCGTTCCGGGACGGGAGTCGACCGGGGGGCGCTCCGCCGGGCTCTTCGCACCCTTCCCTCCAGGGTCGAGCTCTCATTCGTGCCCGCGCTCCCCGTCGTCTCGACGGCGGAAGCCGAGGCGGCAGTGGCGCGCATCGAGCGGCTGCTCGACGGGCCGCGTCGCGTCCGCTTCGGCATCCGCGAGTCGACTCTCACGCCGAAGCGGCTGCGTGCGCTCGTGCGCACCGAGCGCCAGGACGGCACGCTCGGGGTATTGCTCGATCCGAAGGGGCTCGGGGCGTCGCTCCGGCTGCGGCTGGGGGACTACGAGGTCGCGCCCCGCGAGGCGACGTTCGCCGTCGGCCCGGCGGCCGTCCGCGTCGTGCCCTCCAGGCCCGGCCGTGCCCTCGACGTCGAGCGGATCGGGCGCTCGCTCGTCTCCAACCTGGAGTCCACCGTCCACCTGGGGCGCTTCACCAAGACCCCGCCCGCGTTCACGACCGAGGACGCCGAGAAGCTGGACATCCAGGAGCTCGTGTCGGAGTTCACGACGTACTACTCGTGCTGCCAGCCGCGGGTGACGAACATCCAGCGCGCCGCCCAGCTGCTGGACGGGACGATCATCCGCCCGGGCGAGGCGTTCTCCCTCAACGAGGCGCTCGGCAAGCGCACCGTCGAGAAGGGCTTCGTCGCCGCGCCCCAGATCTTCGACGGGCGACTCGAGGACGCGGTCGGAGGTGGGATCAGCCAGGTCGCGACGACGCTCTACAACGCCGCGTTCTTCGCGGGCGTCAAGCTCGTCGCCCACCAGGCGCACCAGTTCTACATCTCTCGGTACCCGATGGGGCGCGAGGCCACGGTCTCGTGGGGAGGCCCCGAGCTCGTCTTCCGGAACAACTGGCCGGCGGCGATCCTGATGAAGGTGACCGCCAGCGACTCGGCGATCACCGTGCGCTTCTACTCGCGCAAGCTCGGCAGGCGCGTCGAGACGACGACGGGCGAGCCGTATTCCCCGGTCGCGCCGAGGACGATCACCAGCTCGAACCCGTCGTTGCCGCCGGGCACGACGAGCACGTTGCAGTCCGCCGGCGCCTCGGGATTCACCGTGCAGTACACGCGGAAGGTGTTCAAGGGCCCGAAGCTCCTTGCGAACGAGCACTACACGGTGCGGTACGACCCGCAGAACGCGATCGTCGAGATGGGCCCGCCGAAGGCGAAGCCGAAGGCAAGGCCGAAGCCGACGCCGGAGGATGCGCCCGAGCCGGGACCGGAGGAGACCGATCCCGCCGAGCCGCCCACCAGGGACGGCCCCGCCGCGGGCGCCGAGTAGGGCGCTGTCAGTTGCGGCGCAGCTCGATCAGGGCATCCGAGGCGTCGTGGTCGACCTGGAGCGTCGTATGCGTGATGTCGAACCGGTCCGCGAGCGCGCGCTCGATGTCTTGCCGGAGACCGTGGCAGTCCTCGCCCCGGCCGACCAACACGTGCGCGGAGAGCGCATCGAAGCCCGAGGTGATTCGCCAGACATGCAGGTCGTGCACGCTCGTCACGCCGGGGACCTCGACGATCGCGCGCGCGACCTGATCCGCATCGATCCCGGACGGTGTCTGCTCCATCAGGATCGCCGTCGAGTCGCGGAGCACGCTCCACGCACTCGCGACGATCAGGACCGCGATCGCGAGCGAGACGATCGGGTCGATCGTCGTCCAGCCGGTCAGCAGGATCACGAGCGCCGCCGCGAGGACGCCGACCGAGCCGAGGACGTCGGCGACGACGTGGCGGAGCGCCGCCTCGACGTTGAGGCTCTCCCTGGCCGAGCGCATCAGGATCCCAGCCGAGACGACGTTGACCGCGAGGCCGACTGCGGCGACTGCCAGCATCCAGGCGCCCAGGATCTCGGGCGGGTCGCGGAACCGCTGCACTGCCTCCCAGGCGATCCACCCGCTGACGAGCACGAGCGTCAGCCCGTTCACGAAGGCGGCCAGGATCTCGGCCCGCTGGAAGCCGAAGCTCCTGCGCGGCGTCGACGGTCGTTCCGCGAGGGTCAGCGCGACGAGCGCCAGACCGATCGCGAACGTGTCGGAGAGCATGTGGCCGGCGTCCGCGAGCAGCGCCAGGCTCCCGGTGAGAAAACCGCCGACGACCTCGACGGCCGTGACTCCGACGGTGAGCGCGAGCACTGTCCCGAGCGCACGGCGCGACGCGCTGCGGTGGTCGTGGGCGTGGTCGTGGCGCCCCCCGTGAGCGTGGGCGTCGGTGGTCACGAACGGAGCATAGGCGCCCGGATTCATGTCACCGTGGCACGTACCGTTGTCACTTGTGACGACATCCGTCCGAGGCTTCGACTACCCTGCGCTCATGGCCAGGGTCATCGTCCAGTTCAGCTGTAGCGAGTGCGGTGCGACCACCGGCCGTTGGCTCGGGCGCTGTCCCGGGTGCGGCGCGTTCGGAACCCTCGTCGAGGAGCTCCACGGGAGGGACGGCCAACCGTCCGCCGGCTCCGCCCGTGCCCCCGCGCGCCTCGGCGACGTCAGGGTCGAGGAAGCGTCGCGCATCTCGACGGGAGTGCCCGAGCTCGACCGTGTGCTCGGTGGAGGGCTCGTTCCTGCGTCGCTCGTCCTGCTCGGTGGGGAGCCGGGCGTCGGTAAGTCCACGTTGCTGCTGAGCGCGCTCGGTGCGGTCGCGCGCAGCGGACGGCAGGCGCTGCTCGTCACGGGCGAGGAGTCGGTCGCGCAGGTGCGCCTTCGCGCGGAGCGTCTCGGCGGCGTCGACGACGTTGCGATCCTGGCCGAGACGGAGCTGGAGGCCGTCTGCGCCACGCTCGAGCGCGAGGCTCCGGCCGTCTGCGTGATCGACTCGGTGCAGACGCTGTACGCGAGCGAGCTCGGATCCGCGCCCGGGTCGGTCGCCCAGGTGCGGGAGGCCGCCGCTCGCCTCCTTCGGGTCGCGAAGCGAAGCGGGGTGGCCACCGTGCTCGTCGGTCACGTGACGAAGGACGGTGCGGTCGCCGGCCCTCGCGTGCTCGAGCACCTCGTCGACTGCGTGCTCCAGTTCGAGGGCGACCGTTACCACGCGCACCGAATCCTCCGCGCGGCGAAGAACCGGTTCGGGTCGACGAACGAGCTCGGGGTGTTCGAGATGACGGCGGCAGGGCTCGTCGGCGTCCCCGATCCCTCGACGCTCTTCGGCCGCAGCGAGGCCGGGGAGGTGGGTGCGGCCGTCGCCGTCGCGTTGGAGGGAACGCGCCCCATGCTGCTCGAGATACAGGCCCTCGTCTCGCGCACCGACCTGGCGATGCCGAGGCGCGTGGGCACCGGTGTCGACCCCAAGCGCCTCGCGATGATCGTCGCGGTGCTCGCGCGGCACGCAGGTGTGCCGCTCGGCGCGGCGGACGTCTTCGTCAACGTCGCGGGCGGTGTCCGCATCGACGAGCCGGGAGCCGACCTCGCGGTCGCCCTCGCGATCGCCTCCGCCGCCCGGGGCGTGCCCTTGCGCGAGAGCGTCGCGGTGTTCGGCGAGATCGGCCTCACCGGCCGGCTCCGCACGTCCGCGCAGGGCGAGCGGCGACTGGAGGAATGCGCCAAGCTGGGGATCTCCGTCGTGGTCGCCCCGGAGGGCACGAAGGGAGCCAACGGGGCTCCTCGCGTCGTCGGTGCCACGACGCTCCGGCACGCCCTCCGCGCCGCTCTCGAGCCGGCCGGATCCGCACCCGAGGAGGCGTGATCGACGCGCGCCCAAGACGAGCCGAGAGACGCTCCAGGCGGCGTAGCAGTGCCGTTTCTTCCGGTAGAATGAGCCCACACGTCGGCGGATCCAGGGCCGGCGCTTTTTCGTGAGTCAGGCGCATACAAGACCGGACGACGGGAGGGCTCTAGGCGTGTTCGATGTCGGCGACAAGGTCGTGTACCCCCATCACGGCGCGGGGACGGTTGTCTCCAAGGACGTCAAGCTCGTGCTCGGGGAGGAGCGCGAGTACCTGACGATCAAGATCCTCCACAACGAGATGACGGTCAACGTTCCCGTCGACAACTGCGACAAGGTGGGGCTGCGTGGAGTCATCGATCTCGAGATGGTCGAGGTCGTCGTCAAGGTCCTGCTCGGCGGCTCGACCGAGATGCCGAAGAACTGGAACCGCCGGTTCAAGCACAACCGCGACAAGATGAAGACCGGTGACATCCTCGAGCTCGCCGAGGTGGTGCGGAACCTGGCGCTGCGCGACCACGAGAAAGGCCTCTCGACCGGCGAGAAGCAGATGTACGTCAAGGCGAAGAAGATCCTCGCCTCCGAGCTCATGTACGCAAAGGACATGACCGAGGACCAGGCGCACGAGTGGCTCGAGGAGGTGCTCGCCAACCCGGCCAAGGGCAAGCGGGCGAAGGCGAAGCCGAAGACCGCAGCGACGGCCACCGCGTAGCGAGCGCAAGCGCACTTCCCGCCTTCGGCGAGAAGGGCCGGGACAGGGGCCGACGTGGGGAGTGAGCTTGGTGGATCCGGCGGGGCCGGAACTGCGACGTGGGCGATCCTCGTCGCCGCCGGACGGGGCTCGCGGCTCGGGGGCGATCGCCCGAAGGCGTTCGCGGCGCTCGCCGGCCGTCCGCTCCTCGCGGAGAGCCTCGAGCGGCTCGACACCTCGGACTGGATCGAGGCGATCGTCGTCGCGGCCCCCGCGGACTGGGAGGAGCCCACGATCCTCCTTGCCGAGGAGCTCGTCGCATCGAAGGTCGCCTCGGTGGTGACGGGCGGCGCGACACGTGCAGAGTCCGTCCGGAACGCGCTCGCGGAGGTGCCCGGCGACGCGCTCGTGGTGCTCGTCCACGACGCCGCGCGCCCGCTCGTCGACGACGCGGTGATCGAGCGCGTGCTGAGCCGGCTTGCGGAGGGAGTCGACGGCGTCGTGCCCGGCCTGCCGTTGGCGGACACCGTCAAGCGGATCGAGGGTGGGCTCGTGGCGGAGACGATCGACAGAGGCGCGATCGTGGCCGTGCAGACGCCGCAGGCCTTCCTTGCCGAGCGCCTGCGGGCCGCGTACGCAGGCGATCTCCACGGTGCGACGGATTGCGCCTCGCTGGTCGAGCGCATGGGAGGCCGAGTCGCCGTCGTGGCGGGAGACCCCCGACTCGTCAAGGTGACGGCGTCGGAAGACCTCGAGCTCGTCTCCAGTCTCCTCGCCGCCGGCTGAGATGGCCGTCCGAGCCGTGTTCTTCGACGTTGGCGAGACGCTGGTGGACGAGGAGCGTTGGTGGCGCGTCGTCGCGGACGCCGCCGGGATCGGCCCGCACGTGGTGTGGGCCGCTCTCGGCAAGACGATCGAGCGCGGGGAGGAGCACTGGGGCCTCTGGCGGCACCTGGGCGTCGAGCGTCCCACCGAAGCCTGGGACAGCGTCCAGTACTCCAGCGACGACCTGTACCCGGACGCCCTCGAGTGCCTCGAATGGTTGCGAGGTAGCGGCCTGGTGGTCGGGATCGCCGGCAACCAGAGCGCCGCTCTGGAGGAGTGGGCGCGTGCCGAGAACCTCCCGGTCGACATCGTCACGGGCTCGGCGAGCCTTGGCGTCCGCAAGCCGGATCCGGCGTTCTTCGAAGGGCTCGTTCGTCTGGCCGGGTGCGCCGCGAGCGAGGTCGCCTACGTGGGCGACCGCGCCGACAACGACGCGCGGCCGGCTCTCCGGGCGGGTCTCGTCGCGATCCACCTGCGACGCGGCCCGTGGGGCCGGCTCCAGGAGACCCCCGGCGGCGCCGTCGCGATCGAGTCGCTCGCCGAGGTCCCCGCGGCGCTCGGGCTCGATCAGCGATGACGGGTCGACCGCGCGAATCCCTGCCCCGTCGTCGCCTCGCCCGCGGGCGGCTCGCCCATCCACGTCCATTGGGGCATGCTGAGACGGTGCGGGCCACCTGCATCATCGCCTTCCTCGCCGTCGTCCCCGTGGCGTGCGGGTCGGCTGCCTCCGTCGACCCGACTCGTACACGGTGGTGATCTGGCGCCAGGGGCGCGTCTTCGCGGGCGTGCGCGCCGCGGGGGTCTTGCGGAGTCGGACGATCGGGCTCGCACGTGCCCAGGCCCGGCGTATCGCCGCAGAGCTCGACCGGGTCGGGCCGTGAGCGACCTGCGGGTCGGTCTCGGTGTGGATGCGCACGCGTTCGGCGACGGCGTCCCGCTCGTCCTCGGGGGCGTGACCGTCGACCATCCGCGCGGGCTCGTCGGGCACTCGGACGGAGACGTCGTCGCTCACGCGCTGACGGATGCGCTGCTCGGCGCGGCCGGCCTCGCCGACATCGGGGCGCTGTTCCCCTCCGACGACGACCGCTACCGCGGCGCCGACTCGCTCGTGCTGCTGGCCGAGGCATATCGGCAGGTCCGGGAGGTGGGCTTCGCGGTGGTCAACGCCGACTGCGTCGTGATCGGCGAAGAGCCGCGGATCACCCCTCACCGCGAGGCCATGCGCGATCGGCTGGCGGGCGCGCTCGGGGTCGGAAGGGAGCTCGTGAACGTGCGGGCGACCACCACGGATCGCCTCGGGTTCACCGGGAGGGGCGAAGGCCTCGCCGCGCAGGCGGTCGCGCTGCTCCGATCTGCGCAATGAGCGGGATACGCGTCCCGGGCGACGCTCGCCCGAACCCTTCGGACGCGCTATGGTCAGAGGAGAACGTCCCTTCGAACAGGAAGGGTTGACGTTGGAGCAGAGTCCACCGGACTGACCAGACCGCGCACGTCCCGCTCTAGCGGCACGTGCGCAGGCCGCGGGGTCCGTTCGCGGCCGCATCACATACCGGAGCCCTCCGGCGACGCGGCGCACGGCGCGCGTCCCGAGGCTCTTCGCCCTCCCGGGTGCGCCGACGGGCCGTAGCGACGCACCCGGGAGGGCACTCTCTCGTGTGGGTGACGCCAGGGAGGCACGTGCGGGTCGAGCACGAGCATCACTACGACGTTCCGCTCCAGACCGGGTTCGCGTACATCACCGACCCGGCCAACTGGCCCGCGTACTGGCCCGGCCTCGTGCGCGTCGAGCCCGGCTCTCGTTGGGGCGCCCCGGGTGACAAGACTCGCCTTCGCGTTCGCCTCCTCGGCCGCGAGGTGGAGCTCCGGATGCGCTTGCGCAGGTTCGAGCGGAATCGGGTAGTCGAGTACGAGAGCAGCCAGGACGGGCTGCCCGACGCGCGGCACGAGCGTCATTTCGACGCCGCCGGCAGCGGGTTCCGGTACAGGCTCGTCGTCGAGTACGAGCCGAGACCGGGGCTCCGCGGGCTCTACGACCGGGTCATCGTCCGGCGCGGCATCGAGCAGGCCCTGCGCCGCACAGCCACCAACCTCGAGCGCGAGCTCGCAGCGGCTGCCTAGAGCGCAGCGGGCAAGGTGAAGGACACCCGCGCGCCACCGCCGGGGCGGTCCTCGGCCCAGATGCGCCCGCCCTGCGCCTCCACGAGGCCCCGCGCGATCGCGAGGCCGAGGCCCGAGCCGCGCGCCGAGCGGGCCGGGTCGCCGCGCCAGAAACGGTCGAACATCCGGATCCGGGCCTCCTCGCCGAGCCCCTCGCCGGTGTCCTCGACGCTCACCTGAACCTGCCCGTCGCGCTGCTCGACGCGGACAGCGACCGAGCCGTCCGAGGGTGTGTGCCGTAGCGCGTTCGTGAGCAGGTTGAACAGCACGCGCTCCACCTTCTCCGGCTCGCAACGGGCGCTCAGGTCGCCCGGGACGCTGGCGGCGAGGCCGATACCGCGCCGCCGTGCGTCTGCCTCCACGCCGCGCAGGCAGGACTCGACCATCGGCTCGAGCGGCGCCGCCCGGAGCTCGAGCGTCAGCGCGCCCGAGTCGATCCGGGCGAGCTCGAACAGGTCGTCGACCAGCGACGTGAGCAGCGTGACCTGCTCACGGAGCACGGGCAGCGTCGTCTCCGGCTCCACGAGGCCGTCCTCCAGGGCCTCGAGCATCGCCTGCATGTTGGCGAGCGGCGTTCGCAGGTCATGGCTCGCCCACGCGACCAGCTCCCGGCGCGCATCGAAAAGCTGCTCGAGGCTTGCAGCCATCTCGTTGAACGAGGAGGCGAGGTCGGCGACCTCGGCAGGGCCCGACTCGGGCGCGCGCACCGTGAGGTCGCCGCCCGCGAGCCGCGCCGACGCGTCGCGGACACGCTCGACGGAGCCCACGATCGATCGTGCGAGAACGAGGCCGGCGACGACGGCGACCGTCGCGGAGGCAGCCGAGACGGCGAGGATCTTCACGTCGTCTCCCATGTGGAACGCGACCCAGCCCGAGAGCAGGACGGAGGCGAGCGGCAGGGAGACGGAGAGCGCGGCGAGCCCGGCGAGCTGCAGGCGGAGGCTCGGCAGGAGCCGCAGCACGAGTACCGCGACGAGGCCGACCGCCAGTGTCAGGAGCCCGACGGTGATCGCCGTGCCGATCATCGAGACGGGCATCACGGGACGACCCGGTAGCCGACGCCCCAGACCGTCTGGAGGTGGCGCGGCGCCGAGGGGTCGTCCTCGATCTTCTCGCGCAGCCGGCGGACGTGGACCGTGACCGTCCCGGTGTCGAGGGCTGCCTCGTAGCCCCAGACGCGGCTCATCAGCTGGTCGCGCCCGAACACCCTGCGCGGATGGCTGGCGAGGAACCACAGCAGGTCGAACTCCTTCGCTGTGAGCCGTACGTCCGCGCCGCCCTTCCGCACGTCACGCGTCTGGGCGTCGAGCTCGACGTCGCCGAACGCGATCCGCTCGCGGGGGAGCTCCCCCGCCCGCGCCCGTCGCAGCACCGTGCGCACGCGCGCGGCGAGCTCCCGGGGCGAGAAGGGCTTCGTCACATAGTCGTCGGCCCCGAGCTCGAGGCCGACGATCCGATCTGCCTCCTCGCCGCGCGCGGTGAGCATGATCACCGGCAGCTCGGAGCGCGAGCGGATCCAGCGGCAGAGGTCGAGCCCGTCCGTCCCGGGAAGCATGACGTCGAGCACGACGAGATCCAGCGCTTCCCGCTCGAGCAGGGTGCGCGCGTGGTCACCGTCGTCCGCCTCCAGCGTCGCATACCCCTCGCGCTCGAGGTAGCGGACGACGACCTCCCGCACGATGGGTTCGTCGTCGACTACGAGAACCGTCGCCACCGGAGCGATCGTGCCTGCGTCCTCATTACGCGCGGATGAACTCATGGCTGTTCGCCAAGCGTTCACGAAAGCGTCATCGAGAGGCAAGGGTCGCGGCCTACCGTCGTCCACGAGCTTCAGTCCGACGAGGAGGTCGTCCATGAGAAGGATCGCAGTGCTGGCTTCGATCGGTGCAGCTCTGCTCGGAGCTGTACCGGCGCTCGCCGCTGACGGCCCGGTCAAGCAGTACCCCCAGACCGTGACGCTCGGCTTCTACCGCGGCCAGGTGATCTCGTACCTGGACTTCGGGCCCGTCAAACTGGCGCGGGGCAACGCCGTCGCCCCGATCTGGGTCGTGACGAACGGCGTCGAGGCCCAGCGGAACATCGTCGACACCGTCCCCGGCCGGAGTGACTACACGCCGCTCTGGGCGGTGCGGATGGTGACCTGGAAGGACGGGGTCACCCCCCGGGTGCTCCGCTCGAAGGGCGCCGTCGACAGGGCGGTCCGCGGAGGTCAGGCGACTGTGAAGGCGGCTCCCGTCGTGGTCAACTGCCCCGTTCTCTGACCGGTTGCGTGAGGCGTGCAGCTGCGGCGCACGCACGCCTCACGTAACGTCACGGGATGGACGAGCCGATCACCGGGGGCTGCGGGTGCGGCGCGGTTCGCTTCGAGATCGACGAGCCGTTCCTGTCGGCCGGGTACTGCCACTGCACACGGTGCCAGCGGCGCACGGGGACAGCGGCGTCGGCGAACGCCCGGGCCAGGCCGGGCTCGGTCCGGATCGTCGAGGGGGAGGAGAACCTGCGCGGCTGGACGCCGGAGGGTGGACGAGAGAAGGTCTTCTGCGTGCGCTGTGGCTCGGCCCTCTTCAGCTGCGAGCCGAGGTCGGGCGACTTCACCGGAGTCAGGCTCGGCGCCCTCGACGGCGATCCGGGGATCCGCCCTCAGTCACGGTCCTTCGTGGCATACGCGGCGGCGTGGGAGGAGATCCCGGACGACGGCCTGCCTCGCTATCCCGAAGCGCGACCTGGGTACGACGAGGGCCGCTAGGTCACGCCGGCAGCCGCACGAGCCCGTCGTCGATCACGACCAGGCCGTCGCGCGCCAGCGAGCACACGGCGTCCTCGTCGAGCTCGGCCGAGACGCGGGGACCGCCGACGACGAGGCGCAGCACCGCGGCTCGCCGCTGCCGGAACGAGCCCTCGAATCGAGACTGCTTGCGCACGGGCTCTTCGCGCGTGCCGTACGAGGGGCACGCGGCGTGGAGCGGACACGTCGCGCACCGGGGGACTCGGGCGAGGCAGATCGTCGCTCCCAGGTCCATCAACGCCTGGGCTGACGCCGCAGCGAACGAGTGACGCGTGCGCCGCTCGACTCGCTCGACGTTGACGTCCCGCGGGAGAACGTCCTCTTCGAACGCGAAGTTGCGGATCGCCGCCGCCGTGTACGGGCCGACCCCGGGCAGCACCGTGAGGTCGGCGGGCCAGCCGTGCTCGGCGACCTTCGCCGCCGCTCGGTGGAGGGCGAGGGCACGGCGGTTGTAGCCGAGACCCTGCCACTCGACGATCACCTCCGCCGGCGAGGCGGCCGCGAGAGCGTCGACGGTCGGCCATCGCTGCAGCCAGCGCGAGTAGCGGGGCATAACGCGCTCGACCTGCGTCTGCTGGAGCATCACCTCGGAGACGAGGATCGCGTAGGGGTCGCGTGTCCTCCGCCAGGGGAGGTCGCGCCCCGAATCCTGGAACCAAGCAAGGAGCGCGGCGTCCATCGCCTCGACCTCGGCTAGCACGACCACCCGACCCTAGCCGCCGAACCGGCTCGCGGACACCTGGCCGATCGCCTCGCGCGGTCTGGGAGACGGCGTCCTGGTGGGGGGCGCAAGGGGTCCGAGAGAGGGAGACTCGGCTACGGGGCCGGGAGGCCGGCGCCCCGCGCGCACGAGGTGGCGTGCTCGCGTGTCAGCTCGGCGCACTGGCGACGCACGACCGCGCTGTCCGTGTAGAGCGTCGCCACGATCGTCCCCACCCCCTCGAAGCAGCGTGACTCGAGCGTCGGCGATACGAGCTTGCAGAACGTCGCGGCCGGCTTGCCACTGGCGGCATTGCTCGCCATGTCGCGCGCTGCGCCGTACACGCAGCCGCTCTCTCCGGCGTCACCTGCGATCGAGCAGAGCTCGGCGACGGCGGCGGGCTTGCCGTAGTTCGAGCCTGACGCCTGGCGCCCGTAGCTCTGGAAGCAGATCTCGCGCCACTCGGCGGCGCGCTCCGTCTCGCAGGCGCTGGCCACGGCCGGCCAGTCGTACTCGAGGCCGCGCACGAGGTTGTCCGCGACCTGCAGGTAGCAGTAGAGCTTGTAGCCCTCGGCGACGGACGGGCACGGCTCGAGCGGAGCGGCAGGGTCGAACGGCGGCGGCTTCAGGTCGAGCGAAGGGCTGAAGCTCTCCATGAACACCCCGCCGTGGCAGGACTGGCGTGACCACTGGTCGCCGAGCCGGGTGCACATCTCCAGCGAGGGCTCGACCGCATTCCCCGTCCGCAGCATCAGCCCGTGCCCGAGGCCGTGCAGGCACTGATAGCGCGTGAAGAGGGGCCAGTCCTTGCCATCCGGCTCGCACAGCGTCGCGATCAGGCGCCCGAGCTCGTCCGTCGAGCGAGCCGGGGCGAGCGCCCGCTCGAGCAGGCCGTGGTAGAAGCCGCTCCAGCACGTGGAGTCGCCTTCGGCGAGCGCGGACGCGGCGTCCCCGTCCTCGCGCGCCAGGACGGCCGCGCCGATCGCATGGGCGATACGGTGACAGCCGGCGGCGACCTCCGGTTGGGCGGCCTCGCGGCTCGCCATCAGCGCGAGCGCCTCCTTCCCGCTCGTCCGGTAGGCGACGTTCCCGAAGGCCTGCTCGAGGCAGAGCCGCTGGTCGGTCGCTTCTTCGACGCAGTCGTCCAGCTCGGTGTCGTCCGCCGTGAAGGGACCTGCTGCGGGGTGCGGGTTGAGGATGGACGCCTTCGCGGCTCTGGCTGCCGTCTCGGCCGGCTCGTCGGTCGCGAGCTCGACGGCCCCGAACGCGGTCAGCGCGAGTACCGGCAGGAGGGCGGCGGCGACGAGCGCGGTGCGCCTCAGAGAATCCTCCACGGCTGCATCGGGGAAGCATGCCTGGCCGTCCGGGTGGCCCGCCGCCGTCCGCGGCCCCTACGAGCGGCTGACGGCGCATCGCCCCGGTAACGTCATCGCGATGCTGCTCTACAACTCGCCGGTCTCCGGCAACTGCTACAAGGTGCGGCTCCTCCTCGCGCATCTCGGGATCCCCTACGAGCGGCGTGACCTGGACGTCGTCGACCGCTCGAACCGTGGCGCGGTCCTCGCCGGGCTCAACCCCGACCTCCGCGTTCCGACGCTGGTCCTCGACGACGGGCGTCCGATCGCCGAATCGGGAGCGATCCTCTGGTACTTCGGCGAGGGCACGCGCTTCGTGCCCGAGGACAGCTACGACCGGGCGAAGGTTCTCCAGTGGATGTTCTTCGAGCAGTACAGTCACGAGCCGGCGATCGCGGTCGTGCGGTTCCTCGTCGCCTACTCCGGTGAGCCCGCGAAGCATGCGGAGCTGATCGAGCGAAAGACGGCGGACGGCTACCGCGCCCTGGTCGCCATGGAGGATCACCTTGCGTCCGCGGACGGGTACCTGGTCGGCGAGCGGTTGAGCCTGGCCGACATCGCGCTCTACGCGTACACCCACGTCGCCGACGAGGGCGGATTCGACATGCGGCCGTATCCCGCCATCGGCGCGTGGCTGGAGAGGATCGCCTCCGAGCGCGGGCACGTGCCGATCGACGCATGAGCGTCCGTGTCCGGTTCGCGCCCAGCCCGACCGGGTCGCTCCACCTGGGAAACGCCCTCACCGCGGTCGCCAATCGGCGTTTCGCCGACGAGCGTGGCGGCGCGCTCGTCCTGCGGATCGACGACACCGATCCGATCCGGACGATCGAGGGCGGGGAGCAGGCGATCCTGGCCGATCTCGAATGGCTCGGCATCGCCTGGGACGAGGGGCCCGTCCGCCAGAGCGAGCGCGCCGGCCTCTACTCCGGCATGGCCAGGGCGGCGGAGCGAGACGGTGCGGCGCAGCGCGACGTCGACGGGTCGCTCCGACTCGACGGTCTGACACTGCTGCGAGCCGACGGCAGCGCCACCTACCAGCTCGCGACCGTGGCCGACGACCTGGACCTCGGCATCACCCACGTCATCCGCGGCTCGGATCACCGGCCCAACGAGGAACCGCAGCGCCGCATCGCGCGCGCGCTCGGGGGCGAGCTTCCCGAGGTGATGCACCACGGCCTCCTGCTGGGCGAGGACGGGAAGAAGCTCTCGAAGCGACACGGGCATGCGTCGGTCGCGGACTTCCGCGAGGACGGCATCCCCGCGGCCGCGCTCCGCGCGTATCTCGAGGAGCTCGGGCTGCCCTCTCACGACGTCCATCTGGACCGAGCCCGCATCGGCCGGCTTGCGATCGAGGCGATCGCCGGGATGTCGGACGACGAGCTCGCCGCGGCCGCAGACGCGCCGGTGGAGCTCGCGCGGGCGCTGCGAGGCGCACGTACGCTGGTCGAGGCCCGGGCGATTGCCCGTCAGATCGGCACGCCCGCGGCCGCAGCCCTACCCACCGATGCCCTGCCGACGCTGGAGCGCTTCGCCGAGCTCCGCATGGGCGCGCCGGATCGGCTCGCGGAGGATGACGCGCGCGCGATCGTCCGCGAGCTCAAGGCGGTCGGCGGCGACCTACGGGCCGTCCGCCTCGCGCTCACGGGGGAGCCGCGTGGCCCCGAGCTCTGGACCGTCGTGGCCGCGCTGCCGGCGGCCGAGGCGCTCGAGCGCGTCCGACGGGCAGCCGACTCCCTGTCCCACCGTTAGAGCCCGGGGTCTCCGGCCCGGGTCGCCCGCTGTCTGCTCCACGGCCGCCGTCTACGATCGGCCGATGCGCCTGCAGGACACGCTGAGCGGCTCGCTCGTCGAGCTCCCGCCCCCGCCGGAGCCGATCGGGATCTACGTCTGCGGGCCGACCGTCTACCAGCGGGCGCACATCGGCAACGCCCGGCCGTTCGTCGTGTTCACCTGGCTCGCACGTTGGCTCCGCGCGCGTGGGCACGACGTCCGCCTCGTCCACAACATCACGGACGTGAACGACAAGATCTACGAGGCTGCACCGGGTCACAGTGCCGAGCGTGCACGCGACGCAACGCGCTGGTACCTGGAGGACACGGCGGGATTCGGGCTCGAGATGCCCGACGCGCAACCGCTCGCGACCGAGACCATGCCGGAGATCATCGCCCTGATCCGGGAGCTGCTCGACTCCGGTCACGCCTACGTGGCGGACGGCGACGTCTACTTCCGGGTTGCGAGCTTCGAGAGCTACGGCGCGCTGTCCGGCCAGCGCCCCGACCAGGTCGAGGAGCAGGAGCCGAATGCCGCGAAGGAGGACCCGCGCGACTTCGCCCTCTGGAAGGCGACGAAGGAGGGCGAGGACACGTCCTGGGAGGCTCCGTGGGGCGTCGGGCGCCCCGGCTGGCACATCGAGTGCTCGGCCATGGCGGCCAAAGAGCTCGGGCCGGAGTTCTGGATCCACGGTGGCGGCCTCGATCTCGTCTTCCCGCACCACGAGAACGAGCGCGCGCAGTCGCTGTCCGTCGGTCACCCGTTCGCGCGGATCTGGATGCACAACGGCATGCTCCGCTTCACCGGCGAGAAGATGTCCAAGTCGCTCGGGAACGTCGAGACGATCCGGGACGTGCTGGACGAGTGGGGGGCGCAGACGGCGCTCGTGTTCTTCCTCACGGCGCACTGGCGCAAGCCGATCGACTTCTCGGAGGAGACGATGGCGGCGGCCCGCTCGCAGGCGGAGACGCTGAGGAACGCCTTGCGCGGCGAGACTCGGGCCACGGGCGAGTGGTCGGCGTTCGAAGCCGCCCTCGAGGACGACTTCAATACCCCTGCCGCGCTCGCGATCCTCCACGAGTGGGCGCGCTCGGGCGCCCTGGGCGAGCTGCGAAGGGGGCTCGACGTCTTCGGGCTCGGCACGCTCGGCGAGCGTCGCGAGGCGCCTGTCGACGTGGTCGCGCTCGCGGATGCGCGGGTCCGGGCCCGCGCTTCCCGCGACTTCGCCGAGGCCGACCGGCTGCGCGACGAGATCGCGGGCGCCGGCTGGGAGGTACGTGACGTGGGCGAGGGGTACGAGCTCGTTCCGCGCACGTGACCAGGGACCTCGTCTACGGCCGAAACGCCGTTCGCGAGGCACTGCGCGGGCGACGGGCCGTGCTCGAGGTCTGGGCGAGCGAGCGTGCCCTCGCGACCCTCGACTGGCTCGCAGAGGCGCCTCGTCCTCACGTTCGCCGCGAGCGTGAGCTGACCGAGGCCGCCGGCTCGCCCGACCACCAGGGAGTCGTCGCGTGGTGCGAGCCGTATCCGTACGCGGACGCCTGGGAGCTCGCCTCGGCGCAGCGCCCGCTGCTCTGCTGTCTCGACCAGGTCACCGACCCGCGCAACCTCGGTGCCGTCGTGCGCAGCGCCGCTGGAGCGGGAACGACGGGGGTCGTCCTCCCGGCGCACGGCGCCGCGGCCGTGACCGCGGCCGTCTGCCGCGCGTCCGCAGGCGCCGTCGAGCACCTGCCGGTCGCCGTCGTCCCCAACCTGGCCCGCTACCTGGCGGAGATCAAGGGCGACCGGCTCTGGACCTATGCCGCTGCGGCCGACGGCGAGTCTCCGGTCTGGAACCTGGATCTCACCGACGGGACCGCTTTCGTGCTCGGCGCAGAGGGCAGAGGCGTGCGCCCGCTCGTGCGCCGCAGCTGCGACGCGACCGTCTCGATACCGCTCGCTCCGGGGGTCGAGTCGCTGAACGTGAGCGTCGCCGCGGCTGTCCTGCTCTTCGAGGCCCGCCGGCAGCGCCTCACATCGACCTCAGCTGGAGGTTGAGAGATGCCCGAGGCGACCCTCTACCTGTTCGACGGCTCCAACCTGTTTCACGCGGGCCGGTACGGAGACCGGGACGAGTTGGTCGACGAGCTGGCGAGCTTCGTGGCCGTCCGCGGGGCACGTGGCGTCGTGGTCTTCGACGGCACGGGGCCCGAACGGGAGGTCGGGGCGTTGAGCGTGCGCTTCGCCCCTCATGCCGATACGGTGCTCGAACGGCTCGCCGCAGATCGGCGTGATCGCGAGGTGGTCCTGCTCGTCACGTCCGATGCAGCGGTGCAGGGGACGAGCGGCCAGCAGGTGAGAAAGCGTGGGTCCATCGAGTTCCTGGCCGAGCTGTCGGCACTCTCCCATCGCGAGGACGTCGCCAGCCGGCTCGGCGAGCGGGTCGACCCGGAGACCAGGGCGCGCCTCGAGCGGCTCCGGCGCGGCCAGCCCGACTGAACCCCCGAAAGCACGTCACGACCTTCACCCGTGCGCTCGAATCGGCGCCACCGCTGCTGTCGAACACACGTTCCTATTACAATGGAACTTGCGCAAAAGGGTTGTAACGCTCGCGCAATGGTGCTAGCTTCCCCCTCGACCTGAGGGTGAGGCTTCCTCTGGCCGGATCTGTGAAGACCAGGCGAGACACCACGAGAGGGGAGAGCGAGATGGCCGTCCGGACCGCCGTAGCACCCAAGACGCCGCAGAAGCTGCAGCGGGAGCTCGAGGATCTCCAGCTCGTCCTCAGGGCCCGCAACGGTAGCGACGCCGCGCGCGACGAGCTGATGCGCCGCTACCACGGGTTCGTCCGGCTCAAGGCCAGCTCCTACTTCCTGGCAGGCGGGGACGCAGAGGATCTGATCCAGGAGGGGATGATCGGGCTCTTCAAGGCGATCCGCGACTTCCGGCACGACAAGGAGACGTCGTTCCGCTCGTTCGCCGAGCTGTGCGTCACCCGTCAGATCATCACGGCGATCAAGTCCGCGACGCGATACAAGCATGCCCCCCTCAACACGTACATCTCGTTCAGCCACACGCCCGCCGGGCAGGACTCGGACGGCGAGTGCACACTCGGCGACGCGCTGCCGGGCCCGTCCATCGACGATCCCTCCGTCAGGGTGGTCTCGACCGAGGAGCTGCAGGCGCTCGTCGGCTGCCTGGGCACGAGCCTCTCGGGGCTCGAGTCGGAGGCTCTTCGCCTCTACCTCGACGGCCACTCCTACGAGTCGATGGCCGACGAGCTGGCGTGCGACTGCAAGACGATCGACAACGCCCTCCAACGCGTGAAGCGGAAGATCCTCGCCCACCAGGCTACGCGCGCCGTGCCCGCCTGAGATCGCGGCCCGCCCCGGCGGGCCGGCTGTGTCAGCGTGCGGCTTCCTGCTCCCGGCGAGCGGCCGGTGGTGCGAGCTCGTCCTCGACTTCCTGGACGAGCTCGAGGTGAAGGTCGAGGAGCCGGCGCAGGAAGCGGATCACGAGGAGCAGGTTCTCACGTCGGTGGGGGAGCGCCTCCGCCCGGAGCTCTGCATCGTCGAGCTGCGCCGAGAGCTCCGCGACGTCGTCGCGGAGCGTGCCGATCGTGTCCCGTGTGATCTCGGCCCCGACGAGGTCCGTGATCATGACCCGGAGCAGGGCCTCGCTCTTGAGCGGCGTGAAGCGCACCGGTGTACGAGCCCATTCGCGAAGGGCCTCGCGCCCTCTGTCCGTGAGCGTGTAAACGGTGCGCTCGCGGGTCCTGCCGGGCTCCTTGCGCGCGTCGAGGTACCCGAGCCTGGCCAGGCGCTTCGGCTCGGCGTAGTACTGGCTCTCGCCCGCCCAGTCGAGCATCCGCCCGCGACGGGCCCAGCGCAGCAGGTCGTGGGCGCCCGCGCCCGTGCGCCCGACGAGACCGAGGATCTCGTACGAGAACAGGCTCAGCTCATCTCTTGACATAACTACGCTTCATAGTTTATACCTACGGAACATAGTTTAGCTCAGGAGGTGGAGAACAATGGCTTCCATGACCACGCCCACCGGCAGCGCCGAGCGCTGGGGCCCGCGTTGGGGCACGCGGCCCGACGAATGGTCGGCGACCGAGGAACAGCAGCTCCCCACCTACGAGGAGGCGATCCGCCGCCTCGGGATCGGGTCGGGTCAACGCGTGCTCGAGGTCGGGTGCGGGTCCGGCGTCTTCCTGCGCGCGGCCGCCGACCGCGGCGCTCACGTGACGGGCCTCGATGCGTCCGAGACGCTGGTCGACCGCGCCCGCGCGCGCGTCCCGGAGGCCGACCTCCGCGTCGGCGACATGCAGTTCCTGCCGTTCGCGGACGACACCTTCGACGTGGTCGCGGGCTTCAACTCGTTCTTCTTCGCCGACGACATGGTCGCCGCACTGCGCGAAGCGCGTCGCGTCGCCGTGCCCACCGGCTCGGTCCTGATCCAGGTGTGGGGCAGGCACGAAGCCTGCGATCTCGACGCGATCAAGCCGATCGTGAGGCCGTATTTCCCGGGCGCCGATCCCGATGCGCCTCCGCCGCCCTCGCTCGCCGAGCCCGGTGTGCTCGAGCGGATCGCGGGCGCGGCCGGGCTGGAGCCGAAGACCACCTTCGACATCTCCTGGGCGTACGTCTACCGCGACGACGACGAGCTCACGCGCTCTCTGCTCTCCGCGGCCGGTGTCGGCGATGCCGCCGGGGACCGGGAGGACGAGGTGCGCGACGCCCTGCTCGAGACGCTCGCGCCGTTCCGGCGGGAGGACGGCGGCTACGTGCTCGAGAACGAGTGGCACTTCCTGCTCGCCGCAGCCTGACCGCCCGGTCAGCGCTGTGCCTGGCTCGTGGGCTGGCCCGGCTCGTCCCACCGCTCCCAGCGCACGAGCTCTGCCACCGGTAGGCGTCTCTGCGTGAGCCGCGAGACGACGGCGGTCTCGCGTGGATCCGGTGCGGGGTGCCCGATCGTGACGAGGCAGACGAAGTGGACGTCGTCGGGCACGCCGAGGAGCGTCTCGACCTCCGGAACCTGCTCCGGCAGGACGCCGTAGACACCCGTGGCCAGGCCCGCGTCGATCGCGGCGAGCTGCAGGAGCATGAAGGCGGCGCCCGCGTCGACGTACCAGTACGGAGCCGGCCAGCCGATCTCCTCTCCGTCACGCAGCTTGTCGGGCCGGCGGTAGCGCTCGTGGTAGCTCTCCTCGCGCGTGCCCACGAAGACGTGGACGGGCGCCGTCGAGATCCAGGCCTGCCCGCCGGCGGCGACGTACTCCTCCTCGCCCGCCAGGCGGGCCAGCTCCCTGCGGGTGTCGGCCTCGGTGACCACGACGAGCCGGTGCCCCTGGCTGAAGCCGCCGCTCGGCGCCCGGCGCACCGTCGAGACGATCCGCTCGATCACCTCACGCGGGATCGGATCGGGCAGGTAGCTGCGTGTCATCCGGCGCCGCCCGAGGATGTCGGCGAGCTCCAAGAGCCGGAGAAGGGATTCGAACCCTTGGCCCCCGCTTTACAAGAGCGGTGCTCTGACCAGCTGAGCTACTCCGGCGCGCTCTGTCGATGGTAGACGGCCCGGCAGCCGATGGGCTCCGAAGCACGATCTGGTCTGGGGGTCGGGGTTGCGGCGCCCGACCCCCAGCTCTGTCGGCCCTCAGGCGGCGAGCCTCGCGGGCGCGGCCTCCGCCGCGGCCGGAACCTCCTCGCCACGCTCGTGCTCGAGGCGCGGCAGCCACTCGAGCCAGCGCGGCAGGTACCAGTTCCAGTCGCCGAGCAGCGTCATGGCCGCCGGGAGCAGGACGGCCCGCACGATCGTCGCGTCGATCAGGACCGCCGTCGCGAGGCCGACGCCGAACTGCTTCAGCATCACGATCGAGAGCGTCGCGAAGATCCCGAACACGAAGACCATGACGATCGCCGCGCTCGTGACCACGCCTGCCGTCGTCTTGATGCCGTGCGCGACCGCGTCCTCCGTCTTCATCCCGCGGTCGTACGCCTCCCTGATCCGGCTCAGGATGAACACGTGGTAGTCCATCGAGAGGCCGAAGAGGATGACGAACAGGAACACGGGCATGAACGCCATCACGCCTCCGGAGTAGTCGAAGTCGAGGATGCCCTTCGCCCAGCTCCCCTGGAAGACGAGCACCAGGACGCCGTACGCGGCCGCGACCGACAGCAGGTTGAGCACGATCGCCTTCGCCGCGAGCACGATCGAGCGGAACGAGACCAGCAGGAGCACGAACGCGAATGCGAGCACGAAGGCGAACACGAGGGGCGCGGTCGAGCGCATCGAGGTGTCGAAGTCCTTCGAGATCGCCGTCGTCCCGGTGACGCCAACCTCGGCGCCGTCGAGCGCACCGACCGTGGCCGGGACGATGTCCTCTCGGAGCGACGCGAGGGCGGCGTTCGAGGCCGCGTCGGTGCCGGTGCCGTCGATCGGCAGGTCGATCTCCGCGACCGTGCGATCTGCGTTCACGTCGACCGTCACGGGCTCGTGGAAGCGTCCCGTCGCGAGCGCCTGCTTCTGCAGCTCCGCGACCGCCGACCGGACGTCGGGCGCGTCGGTCGAGGCCGTCTCGACGACCACGATCGCTGGAGCCTGCTCGCCGGGAAACGCCTGCTGGAGCCGGTTGTACGTCTGCACGGCCGGCAGGTCCTGCGGCAGCGCCTCCGCACCCGGCACGACCGTCTTCATCCCCAGCGCCGGCAGCGCCAAAGCGACGAGGACCGCGGTCGCGGCGATCGCCGAGACGAGCGGCCTGGCCAGCACGCGGTCGAGGATCCAGCCCCACATCCGCCCGCCCTCGGGCCGCTGGCGGCTGTGGAGGAAGGGCACGCGGGCCTTGTTGACGCGGTCTCCGAGCCACGAGAGGAGTGCCGGGAGCACCGTCAGCGAGCCCAGCACCGCGATCGCGACGACGAGGATCGTCGCCATCGCGAACGAGCCGAACGTCTCGTCGCCGGTGAGGAACATCCCGGCCATCGCCGTCATCACCGTCAGGCCGGAGATCAGGACGGCACGACCCGAGGTGGCGGCCGCGGACTCGAGAGCAGCGCTCTCGCTCTTCCCTGCCGCGCGCTCCTCGCGCTCGCGCTTCAAGTAGAACATCGAATAGTCGACCCCGACGGCGAGCCCGATCAGGAGCACGATCGCGCTGATGTTCTCGTCGACGGGCCAGAGCTGGCTCGGGATCGCGAGCAGGCCCATCGTCGCCATCACCGCCGAGAGCGCGAGCAGCAGCGGGATTCCCGCGGCGACGAGCGCGCCGAACGCGATCACGAGGATCACGATCGTGACCGGCAGCGAGAGCATTCCGGCCCGTTCGAGGTCATTGGCGAACTTCTCGTCGAGCTGCTTCTCGGCGCTGACCCCGAACTCGTCGATCGAGAGCGCGGGATGCCCGGCGGCCGCCGCCTGGACGGCGTCGATCACCGGATCGATCTTGTCGACGGCCTTCTCCGAGTCGCCGCGGATATCGAAGTTGACGATCGCGGAGTGGCCGTCGGCCGAGATCTGGGCGCCGTTGCCGGCGGCGTACGGGCTCTCGACGTTGGCGACGACGCCCAGGGCGGACACCCTGCGCAGGACGTCCTCGACGGCCGCCCGGAACGCGGGGCTGCTCGCCGTGAGCGACTCGCTCTGGACGAGCACGGTCTCGCCGGCGGGCTGCTCGAACCCGTCTTCGAGGATGCGGGCTGCCTTCCCGGACTCGCCCGGCAGCGTGTCGTTGTCGCCGAGCTGCTCGGTGCCGATCGCCCCGCCGATCACGACGGCTGCGACGACGAACGCGAGCCAGCCGAAGATCGCCGTCTTGCGGTGGCGAGCGCTCCAGCGACCCATGCGGGCCGCGATGTTGTTGCTGCGCTTCAGAGGTGACATGGGGATCTCCAGGTGCGGTTGGGTTGGTGTGCCGAGGCTGTCACCACGTCGAGCGAAGCGCGGTAGGGACGGCTGGTGTCCCGCGGTGTGGCCTCCCACACCGCGGGAGTACGGCTGCCGTCAGGCCCTGCTGGTGGCGACGCGCGGCGCGGGAGCGCGGGGCGCGGGCGCGGCGACGAGCACGCGAGCCACGAGCCAGCCGACGACCACCACGAGCCCGCCGAGGGCGGCGTCCACGAAGAAGTGGTTGCCGGTGGCGACGATGATCAGGAGCATCGCGGCCGGGTAGAGCGCGCCGACGATCCGCACCCAGCGCCGGGAAGCGATTGCCGCGAGCGCGACACCGACGATCAGCGCGTAGCCGAAGTGCAGGCTCGGGACGGCGGCGAACGGGTTGTACAGCGCTCCCAGCAGGTCGGAGCTCAGGTCGAGGCCGGTCGAGCTCGTGACCGTGTCCGAGAACCCGAGCTCGGCGAGGCGCGGCGGCGCGGCGGGATAGAAGACGTAGCCGACGAGTGCCAGCGCCGTCGCCCCGACGAACGTCGTGCGGACGATCGGGAACCGGTCGGGGTGGCGCCGGTGGATCCACACGAGCGCGATCGCGGTCCCTGCGAAGTGGAGCAGCACGTAGAGCAGCCCGAGCAGCGCAGGCGCATAGGGGACCGCCTCGAAGGCTCTCTGGACACCCTGCTCGACGTAGAGCCCGACTGCGCGCTCGAACGCGACGATGTCCGCCGTGTTCTGCATCGCGACCCGGACGTTCTCGCCGCCTGCGCCGCGCACGACCTCGTAGAGGCCGTAGAGCGCGGCGAGACCGGCGATCTCGCGGGCGCCGGAGTGAGAGCGTGAGAGCCAGCTGCGAACCATGGCTCCACCTTGCCCCTCGACACGCCTCCGAACCATGCGGAGACCCCGCCAGCAGCGGTGCGGACAACCGCACTCTGTCGGGACGGTGCCCGGTGCTGTGCCGTCGTGCACGCGGCCGTCTTGCCTGGATAGGGGCGGTTCTCGACAGCGGAAGTGCTACGCGCGCAGGAACGCCAGCACGGCGAGCACGCGGCGGTGGTCGTCCGTCGAGGCCGGCAGGCCGAGCTTCGTGAAGATGCTCGTCACGTGCTTCTCGACCGCTCGGAGCGTGACGAACAGCCGCTCGGCAATCGCCTGGTTCGAGCGGCCCTCGGCCATCAGCTCGAGGACCTCCCGCTCCCGCGCGGTGAGCTGCTCGAGCGGGTCGTCCCGCCGCTTGCGGCCGACGAGTTCGCTGACCACGGCAGGGTCGAGCGCGGAGCCGCCGTCTGCGACGCGGCGCACGGCCGTTCCGAACTGCTCGAGGTCGGAGACGCGGTCCTTGAGCAGGTAGCCGACTCCCTCGGCGCTCGTCTCGAGCAGCGCCATCGCGTAGCCCGGCTCGACGTACTGCGAGAGGAGCAGGACGCCGACACCAGGGTGGCGCTCGCGGATCTCCCGCGCCGCGCGCAGCCCCTCGTCCGTGTGGGTGGGCGGCATCCGGATGTCGATCACGGCGACGTCGGGCTTGTGCATCGCGACGTGGCGGAGCAGGTCCTCGGCCGTGCCCGACTGGGCGACCACCTCGAAGCCGGCCTCCTCCAGCAGGCGCGCGACCCCCTCCCTGAGCAGGACCGAGTCGTCCGCGAGGACGACGCGCCTGGCGTCACCGAGCTGTGAGACCGTGCCGCGGAGGGGCGGGAAGTCGCGCGGGAGCCCGTCGGCGATCACCTGGTGGATCCGCTCCGGATCGGGGAGACCCTGCAGGCGGTGGGTACCGAGATCACGCGTCTCCATCCCCGAGGCGAACGGCTCTGCTGTCGACGAGAGCAGGATCTGCCCGCCGTGGCCTGCTGCGGCGATGCGCGAGGCCCGGATCACGTCGAGCCCGGTGTATCCCTCCTCGCCGAGCTGGGGGACGCCCGTGTGGAGCCCCATCCGCACCTTCACCGTCATGCCCTCCGGCCAGGTGTGGTCACGGATCCGCGCCTGGCCTGCGAGGGCTGCGGCGAGGGCGGGATCGACCTCCTCGAAGACCGCGGAGAGCTCGTCGCCGGTCGCGTCGACCTCGACCCCGCCGTTCGCGCCGATCTCCTCTCGGAGCATGCGTCGGACGTCGGCGATCACGCCGGAGTACACGGCGCCGAAGCTCTGGACGAGCTTCGTCGATCCCTCCACGTCGGCAAACAGGAAGGTGACCGTCCCGGTCGGCAGAGCGCTCACTCGGGTGAGTCTACGAGCGAGGCGCGGAACGCGTATCGGGTGCACGGAGCCGGGGCGGCGGTGGCGACGGCACGAACGGCGCGGAAGCCTTGCTCCCGACGCCGGCGCCGGTCATGAGAGGCCGGTCGCCGTCCCCGGCTCGACGCGGGGAAACGTCATCGACGTGCGTGTTTGTCCATGCGCCCAGCATGGCGCCCGCACGGGCGTGCGGCGCTGGGGTCTACCGGCCTTCGCCGGTGCGGTCTTCCGAACCTGCGCCGAGGGGGAGCGGCCGCGGGCCGGTCGGGATCGTCGCGCGCACGCGGGTGCCGCCGCCCGGCGGGCTCTCCACGGTGAAGGTGCCGTCCAGGGTCTCGACGCGGTCCTCCAGGCCCTCGAGCCCCGATCCTCTCCCCGGGTCGGCGCCCCCGATGCCGTCGTCCACGACCTCCACGACGATCGCGGCCTCCTCCTCGTCCTCCACAACGTGCACCTGCGCGAAGGTTGCGTCGGCGTACTTCGCGACGTTGGCGAGCGCCTCCGCTGCGACGTAGTACGCGGCCGCCTCGATCGCAGGCGGGAAGCGCTCGTCCGGGACGTCCACCTCGACCGGGATCGGCGAGCGCAGCACGAGCGCCTCGAGCGCCGGCCCGAGCCCGCGGTCCGTGAGGACGTTGGGGTGGAGCCCCCTCGCCAGCTCGCGCAGCTCCTCGAGTGCCTCGGCGAGCTCGGTTCGGGCTGCGACGAGGATCTCGCCGGCCTGCTCGGCGTCGACGAGCAGCTTCGCCTCGGCGAGCCGCAGCGAGAGCGACAGTGCGGCCAGGCGTTGCTGGGCGCCGTCGTGGAGATTCCGCTCGAGCCGTCGCCTGGCGGCGTCGGTCGCGGCGACGATCCGGCTGCGGGAGGCACGGATCTCCGCTTCCTGACGCTTCCTCTCGGTGACGTCCGCGCCCGAGAGGAGCACCCGCGGGACGCCCCACTGGTCGAGGATCGGCGTCGCCGTCCAGGCGACGGTGCGCTCGCGTCCGTCGCGCGTCAGCCAGCGTGACTCCCGTTCGGCCTGGGGCACGCCGTTCGCCGCACCGGCGATCGCCATGAGGGCCGCGAACTCGTCGTCGCGGGCCACCAGCTCGAGGAACGAGGAGCCCTCGAGCTCCTCGAGCGTGCGGCCGAACGCGTCGCAGAACGCCCGGTTGGCTCCGTGTTGGACGACGACCGCCTCGTGATCGGTGACGACGATGAAGCTGGGGATCGTGTCGGCGACGGTGCTCGCGAAGTTCCACTGGCGCTGCAGCTCGACCTCGCGGCGCTTGCGGTCGGTGATGTCGATCCCACCGGCGATGATCCGGACGACGTCGCCGTTCTGGTCGACGAGCGGCGCCGTCTTCCAGGCGATCACCCGCTCGTTCCCGCGCGCGTCCGTGAAGACGTTCTCGTACTCGCTCGGCGGATAGTCGGGCGCCGCGTCGCGGAACCGCTGGATCATCTCCTCCCGCTCGTCCGGGTCGATGAAGATCTCCCAGAAGTACCTGCCCTCGATCCGGTTCCGGTCGTCGATGCCGCTCGCCACCTCGACCGCCCGGTTGAAGTTCCTGATCCGACCCTCCGTGTCGACGACCGAGAGCAGGCTCGGCGCGGTGTTGATGATCGTCTGGAGGAAGAGGTACTGGGCGCGCAGCTCTGCCTGGAGGCGTTCCTTCTCGAAGGCGAGCGACGCGGTCGCGGCGACCGCGTCGACGAGCTCGCGCTGGTCGGTGAGGCTGCGATCGTGCAGCAGCGCGGCCACGCGCTTGCCTCCGTGCTCGACGAAGGTGGCAGTGTTCGCGCCCCGGGCGATCGGCTCGCGCAGCGTCTGCCCCTCCTCGTCGACCCACGCCTGACGCTGGTCGGACCAGTAGGCGAGGTCGAGCGAAGGGTCGCCGAGCGCGTCGGCGACCGCGTCCCGGAGCGGGCTGCCGTCGCCCAGTGCGATCACGAGATCGGCGATGCCTGCGCGCGCGAGTCGGGTGCGAAGGATGCCCGCGAGGAACGCCACCGGCATCAACGCGAGGAACGCGAGCGACGCGAACTCGAGCACGTACCCGGCCTCCGCATCGACCGTCGCGACGAGGCTGCTCGCCACGAGCCCGACGAGCGCCGCGAGGGTGAACAGGTAGACCGGGCCGATCACGCGGCGGAGGGGCGGCGTCGCCGCCCGGTACCGCCGTACGAGCCGGACGAACACGAACGCCGACAACGCGGCCGCGGTGAGCGCCAGCGCGACACCTGCCGCCTGCGCGAGCCGGGGACGATCGGCGATGAGAAACGCGCTCTCCGGGCAGTCGTCGCACCCCGGGATGGGGCTCGGATCGACGAGCGAGACGGCGAGCGGGCCGACCGTCACCAGCGCCAGCACCGCCCACACGATCCACTCGTCGCCGTGCCGGAGCCGCCCGGTCGGGTACGAGAGGATGAGGTGCGCGAACGCGACGAACGCGACACCCCCGAAGACGTAGCCGAGGGTGAACGGCAGGGACGCGTTCGCCATCTGCAGCGCGCCGATCGACCAGAGAAGGCCGACGGTGAGCATCTGGACGCCGGTCCGGTTGTCGGGGCGACGGACGGCCGCGACCGTGCCCGTGACGGTGAAGATGAGGCCCGCGACGGTGACCATGGCGATCAGCGCGCGCGGCTCGCCGAGGTCCGCCGTGAAGACCAGGTAGAGGGCTCCGGCGTACAGCGCCGCGCCCAGGACGACGGCTGCGGCGAGCCGCCGGCGTGTCACCGGAGCAGGTAGCGAACGGCTGCCCCCGAGAGCTCGGCCTTGGAGATGAATCCACGAGCGCCGCTCGAGCGGATCAGGCCGTTGTAGTCGGAGGCGTCACGGCTCGACACGAGGACGACCTGCGGTGCGTCCGCGCCGAGCTGATCGAGGACCGCGAAGCCGTCCATGTCCGGGAGCTGGACGTCGAGAAGCACGACCTCGGGATGGAGGGAGTCGATCGCGGAGAGCGCCCCCTCGCCGTCCTCTGCCTCGCCGATCACCGTGAAACCGTCCGCTTCCAGAAGCGCTCGCGCGCACCGGCGAAAGCTCGGGTGGTCGTCGACGATGAGGATCGTCGTGAGGGTCTCCATGGGCCCATCGTCGCAGAAGGCAAACGGAGGCGTGGTGTGGCAAACCGCACCCACCGCGCGAGCTCACTGACCGCGCTGTCGACTGCGTGCGGGGAGTCGGCGTCGCCTCGCTGCGCATTGCGAGGCGTTCTGTCCCTCGAGCCGCGCGTTGCGCGGATGACGCCCGGGTGGCGATGGTGCATACTCGCGCGCATGCAGACGACCGAGCAGCGCTCCCACGAGCAGGTCCTGGACGACCGGAAGCGCTTCGTCAGCGGCGGTGTCTCGACCCCGAGGCTCGTGGTCGCCAGCGCCGACGGCGCACGCGTGACCGACGTCGACGGACGGGAGTTCATCGACTTCGCGGGCGGGATCGGCTGCCAGAACACGGGCCACAGGTTCGCCCCGGTGGTCGATGCCATCCATCACCAGGCGGACCTCTACCTCCACCAGTGCTTCATGGTCGGCGTCTACGAGCCGTACGTCGAGACGTGCCGCCTGCTCGCCGAGCTGTCGCCCTGTGCCGGCACGGACCAGAAGTCGATCCTCGTCAACTCCGGGGCGGAGGCCAACGAGAACGCCGTCAAGATCGCCCGCGCCGCGACCGGCCGCCCCGCCGTGATCGTGTTCGACAACGCGTTCCACGGCCGCACCCTGCTGACGATGACGATGACGAGCAAGGTGCATCCCTACAAGGCCGGCTTCGGCCCGTTCGCGCCCGAGGTGTACCGCGCGCCGGCGCCGTACCCGTACCGCGGCGTCTCGAGCGACGACGCGATCGAGGGGATGAAGAAGGTGTTCAAGTCCGAGGTCGACCCGCAGACCGTTGCCTGTGTGCTGCTCGAGCCGGTGCAGGGCGAGGGCGGGTTCGTCCCCATGCCCCCCGACTTCCCTGCGCGGCTCGCCGAGCTCTGCCGCGAGCACGGAATCCTCTACGTCGACGACGAGGTGCAGTCCGGCGTCGGGCGCACCGGGAAGATGTGGGCGATCGAGCACTACAACGGCGTGGAGCCCGACCTCCTCGTCTCGGGCAAGTCGATCGGCGGGGGCCTGCCGCTCGCAGCCGTCACTGGACGGGCCGAGCTGATGGACGCGGTCGAGCCCGGCGGCCTCGGCGGGACGTTCGGCGGCAATCCGCTGTCCTGCGCCGCCGCCGTCGCGGTGCTGGAAGCCGTGCGCGAGCCCGAGTTCCTCGAGGCCGCGGCGCGCCTCGGCGAACGGCTCCGTACGCGCCTCGAGGAGCTCGCCGCGCGGCACACCGGGATCGGCGAGGTCCGAGGTCTCGGGCCGATGATCGCGTTCGAGCTGGCCGAGCGCACCCCGGACCGTGCGAAGGCGATCGTCGACGCGGCATTCGAGCGTGGCCTGCTGCTGCTCGCGTGCGGCCTGTACGGAAACGTCGTCCGCCTGCTGCCTGCGCTGACCATCTCCGACGACGAGCTCGAAGACGGCCTGGGGCTGCTCTCGGACGCACTCACCGCAGCGCGCTGATCGGTGACGGAGATGCCCGACATCCGGCTCCGCGGCCTGCGGAAGAGCTACGGCGACGTCGCCGCCGTCGACGGGATCGATCTGGAGATCGCCCGCGGCGAGTTCTTCACGATGCTCGGCCCGTCCGGCTCCGGCAAGACCACCACGCTGCGGATGATCGCGGGGTTCGAGCAGCCGGACGAGGGGGGCATCGAGCTCGGTGGTCGTGACGTCTCCGCGCTGCCGCCGTACGACCGGCCGGTCAACACCGTGTTCCAGGACTACGCGCTGTTCCCGCACATGACCGTCCAGCAGAACGTCGAGTACGGGCTGATGGTGAAACGCGTGGGGAAGGCCGAGCGTCGGACGCGGGCCGCCGAGGCGCTGTCCATGGTCCGGCTCGAGGGCTTCGGCGTCCGGAAGCCGTCCCAGCTCTCCGGCGGCCAGCGACAGCGCGTGGCGCTCGCCCGCGCGATCGTCAACCGTCCACGGGTGCTGCTCCTCGACGAGCCGCTCGGCGCGCTGGACCTGAAGCTCCGTCAGGAGATGCAGATCGAGCTGAAGCAGATCCAGCAGGAGGTCGGGATCACGTTCGTCTACGTGACGCACGACCAGGAGGAGGCGCTCACGATGAGCGACCGGATCGCGGTCTTCAACCGCGGCCGGATCGATCAGGTCGGGCCGCCCGCGGAGGTGTACGAGCACCCCCGCAGCGAGTTCATCGCAGGGTTTGTCGGCGTCTCGAACGTGATCGAGCGGGACGGCCGCCGGTCGACCGTGCGGCCCGAGAAGATCCACGTCCTCGACGACGGCGAGGCGCCGTTCCCGGGAGCGCACGTGGAGGAGGGAACGGTGCGCGACGTCTCGTACGTCGGCCCGGTGACGCGGTACCACGTCACGCTCGACAGGGGAAGCGAGCTCCAGGTGCTGACCCAGAACCTGGAGGAGTCCTCGAGCGACGTGCTCGCGTCCAAGGGACGCCGCCTGCGCCTGCAGTGGCGTCCGGAGCACGAGTCGGAAATCGTCGATACGGGAGGCAACGAATGAGAGAGCAGAGGCGGCGGATCGGCCTGCGGGCCGGACTGCTCGGGCTGGTGGCGGCCCTCGCCGTCGTGGCCGCGGGCTGCGGCGGCGACGACGGGGAAGGGTCGGGTGCGATCGAGGGCCTCGGAGGCTCGATCGAGGAGATCCAGGAGATGGCCCGCGACGAGGGCCAGGTCAACCTCGTGATCTGGTCGGGGTACGCCGACAAGTCGTGGGCCGACACGTTCACGCAGCAGACGGGCTGCACGGTCAACACGAAGAACGGCGCCAGCTCGGACGACATGATCGACCTGCTCGCGACCGGCGAGTACGACGGCGTCTCGGCGTCCGGCAACGCGAGCGTGCGCCTGATGGAGCGCGGTGACGTCGCTCCGGTGGACACCGAGCTGATCCCGAACTACGCGGACGTCCAGGAGGGCATCAAGAACCAGTTCTACAACTCGAGGGACGGAGAGCCGTACGGCGTGCCACACGGCCGCGGGCCGAACCTGCTCGTCTTCCGCACCGACGTCGTGCCCGAGGAGACGAACAGCTGGAACGTGATCTGGGACGCGTCGGGCCCCTACAACGGCAAGCTCTCGATCTACGACGACTCGATCTTCATCGCGGACGCGGCGGTCTACCTGAAGGCGACCCAGCCCGACCTCGGGATCGAGGACCCGTACCAGCTGACCCAGGAGCAGTTCGACGCCTCGGTGGCCCTGCTCAAGGAGCAGGCGCCGAACGTCGGCGAGTACTGGCCGGGCGACGTGGCCAAGCAGGTCCAGTCGTTCAAGAGCGGCGACAGCGTGGTCGGCACGACGTGGCCGTACCAGGTGAACCTGCTCACCGCCGACAAGGTGCCGGTCAAGGCGGTCAAGCCGAAGGAGGGCACGACGGGCTGGTCGGACACCTGGATGATCTACTCCGAGGCAGCCAACCCGAACTGCATGTACCTCTGGATGAACTACATCATCTCGCCGGAGGCACAGGCCAAGGTGGCGGAGTTCTTCGGCGAGGCGCCGGTCAACACGAAGGCGTGCGAGCTGACGGAGAACTCGAGCCACTGCTCCGACTATCACGCCGAGGACGAGGCGTGGTGGAACGACGTCTACTACTGGACGACGCCGACCGGTGACTGCGGCGGCACGGAGGACGACGGCACCTGCGTGACGCAGGAGGACTGGAAGGCCGCCTGGACGGAGATCCGGGGGTAGGTGCTCCCGCTTCGCGCGAGCAGCGGAGACCAGCATAGGGGCGGCCAATGGCCGCCCCGATGCCCTTAGACGATGTCGACCGTCGATCCAGAGCTGGCGTCGCCCGTGGAAGCAGGCCTCGCGCGGCGGTTCTCGACCTTCCTCCATCGGCACCCGCGGCTGCGGCTCGCCGGGCTGCTCGCGGGGCCGGTGGGGTGGTTGGTCATCGCGTACCTCGGCTCGCTGTTCATCCTCCTGCTGTCCTCGCTCTGGCGGACGAACCCGTTCACCGCAGAGGTCGTCCACGAGTGGACGCTGGACAACTTCCGCAACCTCTTCGAGCGGGACGTCTTCCGCAACGTCACCTGGCGGACGGTGAAGATGGCGGGCCTGGTCACGCTCGCCGACGCGGTGCTCGCGTTCCCGATCGCGTACTACATGGCCCGCGTCGCATCGCGCCGGACGCGGAACATCCTCGTGGTTGCCGTGCTGATGCCGCTCTGGGCGAGCTACCTCGTCAAGGCGTACGCGTGGCGGACGATGCTCGCGAACGGCGGGGTGCTGGACTGGGCGCTCGGCCCGTTCGGCATCGACTTCCCGGGGTTCTCGTCCGTCGGCCTCTGGCTCGTGTTCACGTACCTCTGGCTCCCGTTCATGATCCTGCCGGTGTACGCCGGGCTCGAGCGGCTGCCGTCGTCGCTGCTCGAGGCCTCCGCCGATCTCGGCGCGAAGTCCTTCCGCACGTTCCTCCGGGTGACGCTGCCGCTCGTGTTCCCGGCGGTCGTCGCGGGCTCGATCTTCACGTTCTCGCTGACGCTCGGCGACTACATCGCGCCCGGGCTGATCACGAGCGAGCAGTACATCGGCACCGTGATCTACTCGATCCGCGGCCAGGCGCTGCCGGCCGCCGCGGCCTTCACCTTCGTGCCGATCACGATCATGCTCGTGTACCTGCTGATCGCGCGCCGGCTGCGAGCCTTCGAGGCGTTGTAGGACTCGTGGTCGAGTCCCGCCTGACGCGCGTGCTGCTCCGCCTCGGCGCGGCGGCGACGCTCGCCTTCATCTACGTCCCGCTCGGGGTGATCGTGCTCTACGCCTTCAACGAGAGCGTGACCCAGGGGTGGCCGATCGAGAGCTTCAGCACGAAGTGGTTCAGCGTGGCCTTCGAGGACGAGGACGTCCGCGAGGCGCTCTGGCTCTCGGTGCAGGCGGCTCTCGGCGCGACGGTGCTCGCGGTGCTGCTCGGCACCGCCGCGTCGCTCGCGGTCGCCCGCTACACGTTCTTCGGGCGCGAGACGATCTCGTTCCTCGTGATCCTGCCGATCGCGCTCCCGGGGATCATCACCGGGCTCGCACTGCAGGCGACCTACCAGAACGTCGGGATCAGCTTCGGCCTGCTGACGATCATCGTCGGTCACGCCACGTTCTGCATCGTCGTCGTCTACAACAACGCGATCGCACGGCTTCGCCGCCTGGCGGGCTCGTTCGAGGAAGCCTCCGCCGATCTCGGAGCCGACTCCTGGCAGACGTTTCGGTACGTGACGTTCCCCGCGCTGCGCTCGGCTCTCCTCGCGGGGGCCCTGCTGGCGTTCGGGCTCTCGTTCGACGAGATCGTGGTGACGACGTTCACCTCGGGCGCGCAGCAGACGCTCCCGATCTGGATCTTCGCAAGCCTCGCCCGCCCCGCCGAGCTGCCCATCGTCAACGTCGTCGCCCTGTTCGTGATCCTCATCTCGATCATCCCGATCTGGGTCGCGCTCAGGCTCGCGTCCACGCCTGACGAGGAGGGCGGAGCCAGGGCGGTCGGAGCGGCCGCGCCGTAGGGGCTCGACCCGCCGGCTCAGGCGTTCCGGGTTCGGCAAGTTTGCCTCCGCCGTTGACCTGCTGTTCGCTCCGATCCCCGTCGTGGCGCTCGCCGCCTGACCCCGGCGACATACAGCTCGACCCCGAGGGAGCCGGAGACGGCTGCCTCGTCGTCGCGGCTCGTAGCATGCGAGGCATGACGGACGTGTCCGCCGCCTGGGTCGCACGCGCGGTCGAGGACAACGAGGCGGAGTTCCTGCTCGCGCTCGGACGCGCGGGAGGAGGTCGGGAGCGGGACGACGCGGAGATCAGGTGGGTAATCGGCGGGTCGCCGATCGCCTACCACAATTGCGTCGTGCGAGCCGATCTCGAGCCCGAGCACGCCGACGCCGCGATAACCGAGTCGCAGAATCTGATGCGCAGGAGCGGCGTCGCGGGCTCGTGGCACGTCGGGCCGTCGATGCGTCCAACCGACCTCGGAACCCGCCTCGAAGCGCACGGCTTCGAGGGCGGCCCGGAGCCCGGCATGGCGGCGGACCTCCGGGCGCTCCCGGACGTCGGGGCGCCGACGGACGTCCGGATCTCGCGTGTCGTGACCGACGCCGGTCTCGACGCGTACGAGCAGGTGCTCTCGCTCGGCTTCGGTGAGGGACCTCCGGAGGCGGCGTCGGTACGCGAGATGCATGCACGCATCGGCGTTGGTGACGAGGTGCCTTGGCGGCATTACGTCGGCCTAGCGGGCGGCGACCCGGTGGCGTGCGCCTCAGTGTTCCTCGCGGCGGGCGTGGCGGGCCTTTATTTCGTCTGCACCGTACCGGACGCCCGCCGCCACGGGATCGGCGCGGCGATCAGCCGCGAGGCGCTCGCAGGCACACTCGAGCTCGGCTTCGACGTCGGCGTGCTCAGATCGTCACCGATGGGGCGACCGATGTACGAGCGGCTGGGCTTCCGGGAGGTATGCGCGGTGAACGTCTACGAGTGGTCGCCGTTCCCGGAGCCAACGTGAGATCGCCCGGAGATCCCGGTGGTCGCCCACCTTCGGATGAAGGCGGATGAGGTACCGCCGCGGGCAGGGTCGCGAGCGAAGCTTTGATTGGATCGAGGAGAGAGAGCGGGTTCGATCAACAAGAGCTTCGTCGGCGGATGCTCCTGCGCAGCGAGTCCGTAAAGTCGTGAGCGAAGCTTTGATTAGATCGAGGAGCGGGAGCTAGAGGCGGGCGGGCTGAACTACGCCTACCTCTGCGCGGGCGACCAGACAGGCAGGCTTTCGCGACGACCCGCGCCCGGCGTTCGCGTCAGGTTGCGCTGCCCAGTGCCGTCGGGGTTCATGACGTAGATGTCGGACGCTACTTCGCCGGGCAGGCTCGAGAACGCAATCCTCCGGCCATCGGGCGACCAGGACGGTTGCGCCGCGTCTCCCGCCAGCATCCGCTGTCCGCTCCCATCGGCGTTCATGACCCAAAGCTGGATACGGGTGCAGTGGGTGTGGCAGGGCGTTCCAAGTCGGCGCTCAAACGCGATCCTCCGGCCATCGGGAGACCACGCGGGTGCGAAATGGCGCGCCCCGCTTTGCGTCAGCAGTCGCTGTCCGGTGCCGTCGGCGTTCATGACCCAGACTTGCCAGTTCCGTTCGAACACGATCCTCCGGCCGTTTGGCGACCAGACCGGATTGCCGTCTTCCGTCGTGTTGGCCGTCAGCCTCCGCTGCTCGCTCCCGTCAGCGCTCATCACGTAGATCTCCAAGTTGTGCCGCCTGGGCCCGCGGTCGGCCCCACCGACGAAGGCGATCCGGCGCCCGTTGGGCGACCAGGCCGGAGCGAAGATAGCCGCACCCGCGTTGCGCGTCAGCTGCCGCTCCCCGCTGCCGTCGGCGTTCACGACGTAGATCTCCCGGTCGCGGCGCTGACGGTGCCTCGTGAAGGCGATCTTCCGCCCGTCGGGCGACCAGGAGGGGGAGCCTTCCATGCCAGGGGTGCTCGTCAGCATTCGCTCGCCGCTCCCGTCGGCGTTCATGACGTAGATCCTGGCGAGCGGGGATACCCACCATGGTGTCCCTGGAGGAGTGTCACTTTGGAAGGCGATCTCCCGCCCGTTGGGCGACCAGGCAGGGGACCACTCCTGCCCGCACCCAGGGACACCGCCGTTGGTCAGCCTGCGCTGATCGCTTCCGTCGGGGTTCATGGTCCAGACCGTGCCGCAGTAGCCGCCCCGAGGTTCGCTGATGAAGGCGATCTTGGAGCTCGACGCCGCGGTCGCAAGGCTCGACCGTGCGGCGAGCGCGCTCGACGTGGGCTGCGATGCCGCACCACCGTCGAGGAGGATGAGGATGACCGCGCCGACGATAGCCGCGAGCGCGGCGAGCGCCCAGTATCTGCGATGGCGACGGCGCGTCTCTCGTCGCGCCTCTTCGATCAGCGCCTCGACGAGGGCCTCGATCTCATCGCGTTCGAGCGGCCTGCTGTCCGGAACCTCGGGCGCTTGCGA
>NZ_DASTCS010000048.1:0-134720 GCF_035710885.1 Gaiella sp.
CGACGACCGGCAGGCCGAGCTCGACGCGGTTCGGGCGGCGAACGCGACGATCGTGCGGACGCTCGTCGAGTGGCGCAGCGTCGCACCGACCAGGCCGCGGAGCGCCACGAACTCGTTCGACCCCGCCTACCGCTTCGCCGACCTGGACGAGTTCGTCCGCAACGCGCAGCAGCGCGGGATGGAAGTGCTGATGACGATCTGGGGCACGCCGAAGTGGGCGAACGGCGGCAAGGGCCCCGCGTACCTGCCGACCAAGATGGCCGACTTCCGGAACTTCGCGCGCGCGCTCGCGACGCGCTACAACGGCCGCCGCGCCGGCTATCCGTTCGTCCGCTTCTACGGAATCTGGAACGAGTCGAACCTCGGCAACTTCCTCGCTCCGCAGTTCGACAAGAACGGCAAGATCGTCAGCCCGGCCGCCTACGCGAAACTGGCCTCGGCCGGCTACGCAGGGCTCAAGGCGGGCAGCCCGAAGGCGCTGGTCGCGATCGGGGAGACGTCCTCGAACGGCAAGGACAAGCCCAAGCAGGGTGCGACCGACTCCACCACGCCAGGCACGTTCGCGAAGCTCCTGGCGCAGGCGAACAAGAAGCTCCGCTTCGACGCGTGGGCGCAGCACCCGTATCCCGTGCCGGTGAACCAGGGCCCGGCGCAGAAGGTGCGCTACCCGAACGTCGCTTTCAGCACGATGAAGCGGTTCGAGCAGGACCTCGACAAGTGGTTCGGTCGCAAGAACATCCCGATCTGGATCACGGAATACGGCAACGAGACCAAGCCGGGCGAGCCGAAGGGCGTCACCGAGGCACAGCAGGCCGCGTACCTCCCGCAGGCGATTGCGATGGCGCGGAAGGACAGGCGCGTCCAGATGTTCATCTGGTTCGTGATGCAGGACTCGCAGGGAAGCCTCTGGCAGAGCGGCATCTACCGCGGCGACGCGTCGCCGAAGCGAGCACAGCCGCGCTTCGCGCGCTCCGCGGGACCGGTGAACCCGGTGAACGGCAAGGTGACCGTGCGCGGAGGCACGAAGAACCCGAAGATCACCGTGTACCTCCGCGAGTACTGCGCGAACAACCCGGTGGGCACGACAGTCGGCTACACCGTCCGCGCCTTCCTCGCCGGCAAGCTCGTCGAGGTCAACCAGGGCGCGGGCAAGCTCGGCATGGACTGCACGGTGCCGCTCCGGGTCACCGGCCTCACGGTCGCGAAGAAGAAGTCCTACCGCGTCACGGTGGCTGCCAACACCCTGACGACGGCCGAGATCACGCGCACGATCACCGTCGTCGGCGCCTAGGCGCCGCCGGCTGGACTACGGGGCGGGCCCTTCAGGGGCCCGCCCCTCTCCGACTCGGACAGGTCTGCCGACGGGCGTCGCCGCCTTCCGGTTCTCGCGAGGGAGCTCAGAGCGCAGGGTGGGCCAAGACGCTCCGGCGAAGGAGTGGAGCCGAGGGGGATCGAACCCCTGACCTTCCGGATGCCATCCGGACGCTCTCCCAGCTGAGCTACGGCCCCAGGGAGCCCGAATCGTAGCCGCTCGAACGCGAAATCCTCGGCCCAGTTCACGCCTCTTGCCTGGTTGTTGCGGCTCGGCGCGACTCGAAGCTGAAGCTGGATTCGGCCGACGACGCGTGCCCCCGGCAGGTAGTAGCATCGGTCGAGCTCGGGGCAGTACGCAGCGATGGCATCGATCTCATCTGCCTCGTAGCCGCGCCGGCGCAGGCCGTCGGCGGTGCGGCGGGACGAGTACGCCCGAACGAGAACCACATCTCCTTGCAGAGGCGCCCACTTGCACTGAACCCGAACGAGGCTCCGTCCCAGATCGAAGATCAGGTCGTAGCGCTCGCCGTCCGAGAACGGCAGGTAGACGCCGATTCCCAGCTTGGCCGCTGCGAGGACGATCGCCGACTCGGCGATCGCCCCCTTCTGGTCGGTCGACAGCTCCAGCTCCATGTTCTCAGGATAGAGAACGACTCGGAGGACATCTGTCGCCCGATCGGAGAACGGCATGGTGCAGGAGGCGTTAGGCGGTCGCTGCCTCGAGCTTGGGGACGTCGTCCCACAACTCCTCGAGGCGGTAGTAGCCACGGGTCTCCGGCGTGAAGACGTGCAGGACGACGTCGAGGTAGTCGTCCACGATCCAGGTCGCCTCGGGGAGGCCGCTCGACGAGCGCGGCGTGAGCTTGGCGTCGCGCTTCAGTGCCGCGTTGACCTCGTCGTGGATCGCCTTCGTCTGGCGGGAATTCTTCCCCGTCGCGATCACGAAGAAGTCGGTGTAGTCGCACACCGAGCGCATGTCGAGGATCGCCACGTCCGTCGCCAGCTTCTCTTCGCAGAGGGCGGCGATGCGGCGTGCGTGCTCGAGAGATGTCAGGTCGGTGTCGTCCCTTCGCTCGGATCCTCTCCAAGCATACCCCCGCCACCCGGTTTTCCCACATGGGCGTACAGCCCGAGCCGGGCGATCTCCGCCTCCACAGCCGGAGGCACGAGGCCGGCGATCGGCGCCCCTGCCGCTACGCAGGCCCGGATCTCCGTCGAGGACACGGGCAGCGGCTCGATCTCGAAGAGCGCGACCCGGTCGGGGCGCTCGAGACGGGCGAGGACGGCGTCGACGCGGGCGCGGTCGACTCCCGGCCGGGTCGCGACGCCGAGGCGTGCGAGCTCCAGGACGCGCTCCGGCTCCTTCCAGGAGAGGAAGTCGGCGAACTCGTCCGCGCCCACGAGGAAGACCGGGTCGTCCAGTTCGAGCGCTTCCAGCGAGTCCACCGTCCGCGCGAAGGGGTCGAGAGTGACCTCGGCCACGGCGACCGGATCGAAGGCCAGCTGCGCCAGGAGCAGGCGCAGCCCGGGCGGCGTGCCGACGTCCTTGTGCCCGGGATCCCGGACGACCCGCACGAGCAGCCTGCCGAGCTCGAACGTCGCGATTCCCCCGCGGGCGAGCGCGACGTGACCGTTGTGAGGAGGATCGAATGCTCCCCCGAGCACGCCGACGCTCACGGCTGCCACTCGAGCTCCTCGTCCCCGATCTCGACGAGGGCGCCGGGACGCACTCCTGCCCCCCGCAGAGCCTCCTCGAGCTCCTCGGCCTCCGGCGCCTCCCCGACGACGCGGAACCCTCGATCGGTGCGGAGCACCCTGAACGCGCGGCGGGGCGGCGGCGCCGGGCGATAGTCGAGGAACTCCGGGATGGCCACGTCGCCCTCCTCCGGGGCCGGTGCGGCGGGACAGAGCGCGAAGAGGACCCGCTTCAGCTCTGCGATCCCGGCGCCCGTCGCGCACGAGACGCGGTGAACGGCGAGAACCCGGGGGTCGTCGACGGCGAACGGCGCCGGCTCGGGCGTCAGGTCGGACTTGTTGAGGACGACGATCTGGGGCCGCTGGTCGAGCCCGGCGCCGTAGAGCGCGAGCTCGCGGTCGATCGTCTCGAAGCGCTCGTCCGCGTCCCCCTCGGAGCCGTCGATCACGTGGACGAGCAGCCGGGCGCGCTCGAGATGCGCGAGGAACTCGTGACCCAGCCCGACGCCTTCGCTCGCACCCTCGATCAGCCCCGGCACGTCCGCGACGGTCAGCTGGGCGCCGTCCGGTGACTCGACGGTCCCGAGCACCGGCTGGAGGGTCGTGAACGGGTAGTCCGCGACCTTCGGCGTCGCGTTCGAGATGCGGCGCAGGAGCGACGACTTGCCCGCGTTCGGGAGGCCCGCGAGAGCCGCGTCGGCGACCAGCTTGAGACGGAGCTCGAGCGCGTGCTCGACGCCCGGAAGCCCGGTCTCGGCGAAGCGCGGCGCCTGCCGTGTCGGTGTCGCGAAGCGGGCGTTCCCACGTCCTCCGGCGCCGCCACCGGCGACGACGATCCGCTCGCCGGGCCGCGCGAGGTCGGCGACGAGGCGGCCATCCTCGGTGGTGACCTGGGTGCCGACGGGCACCGCGAGCTCGACGGACGCGCCGTCGGCGCCGTGCTTCCTGGCGCCCCGACCGTGCCCGCCGCGCTCCGCGGCGAAGACCCGCCGCCCACGCAGGGACGAGAGGTCGCGCAGCGACGGGTCGGCGAAGAGAACCACGTCTCCGCCACGTCCTCCGTCGCCGCCGTCCGGACCCCCCCTGGGGACGTACTTCTCGCGTCTGAAGCTCAGGGCGCCGTCGCCACCGCGGCCCGACCGGACGAGGATGCGAGCGCGATCGTGGAACACGGCGAGGCCCGAAGCGCCCGGCTGCGCGGCGCGGCGCCGCTACGCCGTCTGGGCGGGAGCCGCGACGGAGACCGAGCGCCGCTCGCCGCTCCGATGGAACTCGACGACGCCCTCGCGCAGCGCGAAGAGCGTGTCGTCGCGGCCGATCCCGACACCGGGCCCCGGGCGGAAGCGCGTCCCGCGCTGGCGCACGATGATCATCCCCGCCTTGACCTCCTGGCCGGCGAAGATCTTGACCCCGAGGCGCTTGCTCTCGGAGTCGCGTCCGTTCTTCGAGGAGCCGAGCCCCTTCTTGTGTGCCATCAGCTACCGGCCTCCGTGATCGCAGACTCGAGGGCGGCGATCGCCCCCTTGCGCTTGGCGTGCCCACGCTCGTACTCGAGCGCCGCGGACAGTGCTGCGGCGTCCCAGCTCGGCGCCGCGTCCTTCAGCTCGGCGATCGTGAGATCGCCGTATCCATCGGGCAGGCCTGCGGGAGCGCTGTCCTCGACGGCCTCCGGCCGGCTCGCACGCTCCTGCTTCTCCTTCTTGCCACCGCCGATCGACTCGATCTGGATCTGCGTCAGAGACGCGCGAAAACCCGTATGGCGCTTGTAGCCCGTGCGCTGTTTGTACTTGCCGATCCTGATCTTTGGCCCCTTCGCCTGCGCGACGACCTTCGCGGTGACGACCACGTCGGCCGGCGCGAGCTTGGGCTCCCCGTCGCCTCCGGCCAGAAGGACGGTCGGCGTGAACGACGCGCCGTCCTCGAGCGCGAGACGATCGACGAGCAGGCGCTCGCCTTCGCGGACGCGGTACTGCTTACCGCCGACGGAGATGATCGCGTAGCTCATGCTCAGGGCCACCTGACGTGGAAAACGCGGGCAGCGCCCGCGAGCCGGCGGATTGTAGCGAACGACGAGGCCTCGGGCACGGTCATTTCCGGCGGTCGAAGTCCTCGATCCACTCGGACATCGGCACGTAGCCCGCGTCGCCGTCGGCCTCGGGGGCCTCGGGTGCCGGCACGGCGACGACAGCCTCGGCCGGCTCGCCCTCGGGCCCGTCCGCGCCCGTCTCCGGAGCCGCGCCGTCGCCGTTCACGGCCGCAGGCTTCTTCTTGCGGTTCCGCCCGCCGCGCGAGCCCCGCCGTGTCCGCTTGCGTGGCACGGCGCCGTCGCCACCCGCCTGCTGCTCCGTGTCGGCCCCGGCGTCGAGGGCCTCCTCCTCCGGCTGCGGCTCCGAGACGGCTCCGTCGACGGCGGCGGGCTCCGTGGCCTCGGCTGTCGCCGATGCCGTCACCCCGGTACCGTCGTCGGGAACGTGGATCCTCGGCTTCCGCCGGCGCGGCCGCGCGGGCGGAGCGGCAGGCGCCTCGGGCTCGGGCTCGTCGGTCGGCGCAGCAGCCTCGGGCTCGGCCAGGTCGTGCTCCGCGTCCTCCGCCGCCGCCTCGGCTGAGGCGCCGGCGGGCTTCCTGCGCCGCTTGCCGCCACGCGATCCTCGGCGAGACCTCTTCTTGGGTGCCTCGGCCGCGCCTTCCTCGGGCGCTTCCGCGTCCGCCTCGACCTCGACGGCATCCTCCTCGGCGGCGTCGCCCTCCGCCGCCGCATCGTCCCGCTCCGGGGCCTCGTCGTCGGCCTGCTCGATCGCGGGCTCGTCGGCCTTGCGGCGGGCCGGCGCGCGGGTCGGCTTCTCCGCCTCGCTCTCGAACGTGATCGGCGCGCTGACCGGCGCGGCGGCCACGAGCGTCGCGAACGCCCGCCCGTCGAGCACGAGACCGATCCGCACGGTCGCCTTCTTGCCCACCAGCCTTGCCGCGTCGGCGACCACGACGTCGTGGCCGTCGAGCTTGCCGACGGCCGAGGTGGCGTCGTGGAGGTCGATCTCCACGAGCTTCAGCTCGACCTCGGCCCCCTGCTCGAGAGACGCCGCGGGCGCGAGATCGTCCCTGCGGCCCTCGGCGAGGACCTCGAAGTGGTCGTTGTGGACGTGGCCCTCGGCGGGGACGAGGTAGAAACGCCGCCTCGTCGCCTCCTCGAGGGCCGCGAGCCTGGCGCCGCCCGGGCCGGCGAGGAGCGAGACCGTCCTGGGGTGGAGCTCGATGCGGTATGCCTGTACGCGTGAGCCGGCACCGGCCGCCGCGAGCGAGCGCAGCCGTCGCTCGACCTGGATGGCGACCGTCGCGTCGGAGACGACGATGCCGTCACCTGCGCACGTGGGGCACTTCCGGGTCATCACCTCGCGAGGGCCGTCGGTGACCTTCTGCCGGGTCATCTCGACGAGCCCGAGCGGCGAGATCTCGACGACGAACGTCTTCGTCCGGTCGCGCTCGAGCTCGGTCCGGAGCGCCTCCTCGACCGCCTGCCGGTTCTTGGGGTTCGCCATGTCGATGAAGTCGATGACGATGATCCCTCCGATGTCCCGCAGTCGGAGCTGGCGGACGACCTCCTTCACCGCCTCGAGGTTGTTCTTGACGATCGTGTCCTCGAGTCGCTGGGTCGAGCTCTTCGACCGGGAGCCGACGAAGCTGCCGGTGTTCACGTCGATGACCGTGAACGCCTCGGCGTAGTCGAAGATGAGGTAACCGCCGGAGGGCAGGTCGACACGTCGGTTGAGCGTCGACGCGATCTCCTGCTCGACGCCGAATCGCTCGAACAGCGGCTCCTTCTCCTTCGTTCGGTGCACGCGCTCGACCATGTGCGGCGACGTCTTCTTCAGGTATCCGACGATGCGCTTGTAGGCGCGGTCGGAGTCGACGTGCGCGGCGACGAAGTCGCCGGCGAAGAGGTCACGGACGATGCGGAGGGGGAGCTCCGCCTCCTCGTAGACGAGCTCGGGGGGCGACGCGACCTTCGCTCGCGCCTGGATCGTCTTCCAGAGGCGCTGGAGGAAGACGAGGTCGCGCTCGATGTCCTCTGCGGATGCTCCGTCCGCGGCGGTGCGGACGATCACGCCGCCGGTGGCGGGGGCGATCCCCTTGAGGATCTCCTTCAGCCTCGTCCGCTCCGCATCCTCGATCCGGCGGGAGACGCCGAGGCCCTCGCCGTTCGGCACGTACACGAGGAACCGCCCGGGCAACGAGATCTCCGTCGTGAGCCGCGCGCCCTTGGTCTTCATCGGGTCCTTCACGGCCTGCACCAGCACCTGCTGGCCCCGCTGGATGAGGTCGGTGATCTTCTTCCCGTGCCGCTTCCCCTCGAGCTCGGGGACGACGATCTCGTCCACGAACAGGAAGCCGTTCTTCTCGAGCCCGATCTCGACGAACGCGGCCTCCATCCCCGGGAGCACGTTGTCGACGGTGCCGAGGTAGATGTTCCCGGCGATCGAGCGGCGCTCGGGCCGCTCGAGGTACACCTCCGTGACGCGGTCGTCCTCGAGCAGCGCGACGCGTTGCTCGCCGACGTCGACCGAGATCAAGAGCTCGCGCTTCGCCTCGGGGAGGGGTGCCCGCCGTGCCGGCTGGCGTCGCCGCTCACGGCCGCCCGAGCGCTGCGTGGTGGTCTTGCGCGAGCTGCGCTCCGGCCCCCTCTGCTTCGCCGCGGGCGCCGCCTCCCGCACCGTTGTCGGCTCGTCGGGCTTCTCGGGCGTCTCCGCGCCCGCGCCGGGCTTGCGGCGGCCGCGGCCACCGCGGCTTCCGCGGCGGCGGCGCTTTCGCGCGGCGGCCGCATCGGTCGCCGGAGTGTCCTCCTCCGGCTCGTCGGCGGCCGGCTCCTCAGCCGGAGCGGGCGCTTCCTCCAGGGCTGCGGCGGCCTCGGCCGCCTGTTCCTCGTCCTTGCGTCGTCGAAACCGAAACCAGGGCAATCCTCAAGTCTCCTCGTGTAAGCGCGCGCGGGCGCACGACCGCTCGTGCGGAGCGCCTCGCGCAGCGTCGGGTGTGAAAATCAGCGGCCATCGGCCTGCTGCAAGGCTAGCAGCGCGCCCGGCCACGGCACGGGCGCTGTCGTCTCGCGGGGCGACAGTCTAGGCGGCAGCGGGGCGCAGACGCGCCCGGCGCGCGCGAACTGCCCGCAGCCGCTGGGTGAGCCGGGCCCATGCCCAGGGCTCGAGCTCCCGGTAACGCCCCTCCCCCTGCCCCCGGGTCGACTCGAGATACTCGAACCAGGCGTCCGCCTCTTCGATCTGAAGCAGTTCCTCTGCGAGCTCGGTGTCAGGCACCGTCGACCTCCGCGTTGGGACCGTGATCGGCTGCGATCCTAGGACCCGGGCCGGACGGAGCGGCGCCGAGCTACCCGCGGGGGATGCGGCGGAAGACCATCGCGAGCACGTACGTGGCCCCCGCCGCGACGGCACCTTCGAGCAGCCGGTTCCGGATCGGAAGACGGCGGACGAGCGCCCGGGCGGCAAGCCCGGTGGCGACGGCCACGCCCAGCGCAGGCGCCACTGCCTGTGCGGCCGCACGCGGTTCGCCCGGAGCGGCCGCGCCGCCGGCGACGGCGAGATCGGAGAGCGTGCGCGACTGGGCGAGCGCCAGCGCGGGCAGGCGGGGAGCGTCGCCTCCGGTCATCGCGAGGGCTCCCGCCGTCAGCGCGCCGTCCGCGACGCGTCGCTCCTGCACCGCGTCGCGGAGGACCGGGAGCGAGGACGCGAGGGCGGCTCCGTCCCGCCCGAGCGCACCCGCCAGCACGCGCGTGATCTCGCCCACGGGAAAGCCCTTGCCCGCCTCGCACACGACGACGTCGGTGGCGAGCACGTACGGCAGCCTCACGTCGGGGTCGCCGAGCTGAACCGCGACGACCGGGACCAGCGCCCGCGTCGCGGCGCGCAGGGCGCGCTCGTCCTCGGCCGTCGCCGCCCCCGCGACGACGCGGACGAGTGCGGAAGCCTCCGCCGGATCCCCCTCCGTGCGCACGAGCGCCGGATCTCCGCCGACCGAGAGCTCCCGCGCGAGCCGCTCGGCGAGGACTCCGGTCACGAGCAGCGGGCCCCGCGGCGAGGAGCTCTGCGCCTCTCGCGCGAGCTTGAGGACATCGCCTGCCCGGAAGCCGAGCGGCGTCACCGGAGCATGTCCCCGGTCCGCCCGCGGGCGTGGATCGCCTGCAGGATCCCGACGGCGAAGAGGTTCGCGACCATGGAGGATCCGCCGACGGTCACGAACGGGAGCGGGATCCCCGTCACCGGCGCGACGCCCATCGTCATGCCGACGTTGACGAACACCTGGAAGAGGAACGCGAACACGATCCCACCCGCCACGACGGCGCCGTAGAGGTCTCCGGCCACGGTGATCACCCGGAGGCCCCGCCACACCACCAGCAGGTAGAGAAGCAGCAGGATCGCGGCGCCGAAGAACCCTCGTTGCTCGGCGAAGGAGGCGAAGACGAAGTCGGTCGCATGCTCGGGGAGGTAGTCGAAGCGCGTCTGGCTCGCCTCCACCACCCCGCGGCCGTCGATCCCGCCGGAGCCGACCGCGGTGATCGACTGCGTGACGTTGTACGTCAGCCCGCTCGGATCGGCGTCGGGATTCGCGAAGCCCGTGAGCCGAGCGGTCTGGTACGGCTTGAGCACCTCGATGCCCGCCGAGGGCAGGAACCAGAGGATCCCGAGCACCAGGGTGGCCGCCAGCCCGCCGAGGAGCGCGAGGTGGAGCCAGCGGACACCCGCCACGAAGAGGACTGCCGCGAGCGCGGCCGCATAGACGAGGGCGGTGCCGAGGTCGGGCTGCAGGAAGACCAGGAGCATGGGGGCCGTGCCGAGCGCGATCGCGGTCGCGACGGTTCGCAGCCGGCCGAGGTCGTGCTGGCGCTCGACGAGGAAGCCGGCGACCGCGAGCACGAACAGCCCCTTGCCGAACTCCGACGGCTGGAACTGGATCGGCCCGAGCTCGATCCAGCGCTTCGAGCCGCGGATCGCCTCCGCGAAGGCGAAGACGAAGACCATGCCGGCGATCGCGACGACGTAGACGGTACGCCAGTGGCGCCGGTAGAGGGACGGAGGGACGATCGTCGCGACGACGAGCCCGACACCTCCGAGCGCCGCGGCCATCGCCTGCCGCACGACGTAGTAGTCGGGGTCGCCCGGGACGTCGAAGCGGGTGATCCCCGCGACGGCCCAGAGGCCGTAGCCCACGAGCGCGGCCACCGCGAGCAGCAGCACGAGATCGAGCCGGCGCACGACCGCGGCGAGATCGACGGCCTCCCGACGCCGGACCGGGATCCTCTGGCGTCCCGCCTCGACGATCATCTGCGCCCCATCGAGTGCGTTGCCCGAATGGGCACTAGTCCGTCTCCACCAGGGTCTGGTAGCCGCCCTTCACCCCGAAGAACTTCTCGAACACGCGCAGCGCGGCGGGCGCGGCGGCGGTGGAGCCGTGGCCGCCGTTCTCGATCACCGCGCAGACGACGATGCGCGCGACCTCGGTCTGGGCAGGCCCGAAGCCGCACCACCACGACTGGTCCTCCAGATGCCCCGGCGGGTAGCCCGGGATCGGGACGACCTTCTCCGCGGTGCCGGTCTTGCCGGCGACGGGGATGGGGAAGCTCGAGAACACGCCGGACGACGTGCCGAAGGACGAATGGGTCGCCGAGTAGAGCCCGTCCCTGATCACCTGCAGCGCCGCCGGATCGACCCCGACCGGCTCCGGCGGGTCCGGGGCCCAGCGGCGGAGGACGACCGGGGCCTGGCCGTTCGGAGCCGCGGTCTCGACCTGCGAGACGACGTACGGCGTGACGAGGTTGCCGCCGTTCGCGATCATGGCGTAGAAGCGGGCCATCTGGAGCGGGGTCACCGAGACGTCCTTCTGGCCGATCGCGAGCTGGATCGAGTCACCCGGGTTCCACGCGCGATCCCAGTCGCTCTTGAACGTCTGCTTCCGCCACGCCGGCGTGGGGAGCAGACCGGCCTCCTCCGACCCGACGTCGATGCCCGCAGGAGCGCCGAAGCCGAAGCGGCGCGCCCACTGCTGCATCCGTGTCCGGCCGCTGTCTCCCCCGAGGTAGAACTGGTAGCCGACCTGGTAGAAGTAGGTGTCGCAGGACCGCGCGAGCGCCTCGGGGAGCATCATCGGGTGGTTCACGTAGGGGTCCCAGTTGCGGAACTCCTGCTCGTCGAGCCCGTAGGTCGCGGTCGGCGTGCACTGGAGCGACTGGTAGGGCTCGAGCATGTGCTCCTGCATCGCCGCGAGCGCGGTGACGGGCTTCCACGTCGAGCCGGGCGGGTACTCGCCGCTCGTGACGCGGTTGATGCCGGGGTAGTTCGCGTCCTTCGCGGCCTCGGCATCCAGGAGCGGCTGGATCTTCTTGGGATCGACGCGCCCGACGTACACGGACGGCTTGTAGGTGGGCGTCGAGGCCATCGCGAGCACGGCGCCGTCGCGCGGGTCGAGGGCGACGAGGGCGCCGCCGTTCGCGTAGTACGACTCGTTCGCTCGCGCCGTCTGGATCCCGTGGCGCAAGGCCCGCTCCGCGGCCCGCTGGAGCCCGATGTCGATCGTCAGGCGCACCGCGTTCCCCGGCCGGGCCTCGCGGCGCGGTTCGAGCGGCCCCTGCGGGCGCCCCATGGAGTCGACCCTGATCTGGGCCTGGCCGGCCTCGCCGCGGAGGTACTCGTCGAGCCTCGCCTCGACGCCGGCCTTGCCCACCTTGTCCCCCGGGCGGTAGAGCTTGGGCCGCCGGTCGAGCTCCCCCTGCGACACCTCTCCGACGTACCCCAGCATCTGCGCCCCGAGCGACTGGTACGGGTAGTGGCGCAGGTACGTCTGCTGGATCTGGACGCCCGGGAACTCCGACTGGTGCTCGTAGAGGTACGCGACCTGGTCCTCGCCGACCGCGGTCTTCACCGTGATCGGGTTCAGAGGATCGGCGATGCGGGCGTCGACCTCCTTGGCGAGCCGCGCGGTCGGGACGTTCAGGACCGCAGCGAGGCGCTTGATCACGTCGTAGCGGCCGTTGGCCGGCAGGTCGCCGACCCAGAGCTTCACGGCCGTCCCGGCGATGTTGTCGACGATCACCCGGCCGCGGCGGTCGAGGATCGTGCCTCGCGGCGCCTCGATTCGGATCGTCCGCAGCTGGTTGCCCTGGGCGGCGGCGAGGTACGTGTCCCCGGAGAGGACCTGCAGCGACCAGAGCCGGAAGAAGAGCACCGCGAACACCGCCAGCGCGACGATCCCGAGGATCCCCACGCGAAACGCGAGCCCGGGCGTCAGCCGGTAGGGCGCCTCGACACCGGGGTCCGGCGGGAGGAAGCGCGTGGAGGATGCGCGCGGCTCTCCGTACGGCGCGTGCGAGCTCACACCAGCTCCACCTGACGCGAGCGCTCGAACCCCGGCGGCTCGGCGAGCACGGCACGACAGATGCGAATCACGCCGAGGGCGAGCACGGCGGCCAGGAGCGCGCTCGGCAACGCGGTGATGAGGGCGTCGCGGGCCGAGACGGGCTGGCCGAGCAGGAAGTGCAGCGTCACCCCACCGATCGTGGCCGCGAGCGAGATGGCGAACGCCGCGAGCGCCGGCGCGTAGGCGCGGCCGCGACCGGTCGTCTCGCCGTACCGGCCCGCCCAGTAGCCCGCCAGCGTGAGGAGGATGGAGGACGTGCCGAGCGTGCCGAGGGTCATGACGTCGACGAGCAGCCCGCCCGCGAACCCCGCGACCGCGCCGGGGATCGAGCCGGACACGAGCGCGAGGCAGACGATCGTCACGAGGAGCAGATCCGGCTCCGCGCCGAGCAACCGGGTGCCGCTGATAGTCGTCACCTGGACGACGGCCGCGACGAGCACGAGCGGGGCGGCGCGCAGGGCGACGCTCACCGGGCGCGGTCCTCCGGGATCAGGACGAGCACGGCCTCGAGCGCGCCGAGGTCGGCGAAGGGCGTCACCTGCACCTGGGTGTAGAGGTCGGTGTCCGTGCGGCCCACGCTCGTGACCCTGCCGATGCGAATCCCTCTCGGGTAGAGGGACGAGAGGCGCGGGGAGCTCCAGCCCGAGCTGACGATCGTGTCGCCCACGCGGACGACGGCCTCCTTGGGAACACGATCGAGGCGAAGCGGAGCGCGCGGTCCTTGCCCGGGCCGGACGATGCCGGAGGCGTCGGTCTCGATGTCTAGGGCCGACGCCGCGCTCTGCTCGTCGGTGAGAAGGGTCACGCGCGCGGTGCGCGAGCTGACCCGGCTGACCTTGCCCACGAGACCGTCCTGTGTCACGACCGGGTCGTCGACCCTGACCCCGTCGCTGCGGCCGGCCGCCACGGTGATGGCCTGCGCGTACGCCCCCGCCGGCCGGTTGATCACCGCCGTCGCGAGCCCGCTGTAGCCCTCGGGGAAGCGCGGCCCGTTGCGGTAGGCGAGCAGCCGGCGCAGGCGCGCGTTCTCGCGGACGGCAAGCCGACGCTCGGCGATCTCCTGGCGCAGCAGCTCGTTCTCCTTCTCGAGGCGCGCGGCCTCGGAGCGTGCGCCGAAGAGGCTGTCGACCCATCCGTACGCGTCGCGGAAGGGCTCGGCGACCCGGTCGGCCGCGACCTGCAACGGCCGCAGCACGGCGGCCGCGCCCTCCTGCACGCTCGCCACGGGGCCGTCGCCGTCCTCGCGGAAGGAGACGGTGACGAGCACGAGCGACAGCAGCACGAGGCCCCCCACGACGAGCCTGCGCCGGAGGGCGGCGGTGGTTCGTGTCGAGGGCTTGCCTTCCGCGGGGCGCCGGACGCTCACGCCCAGCACCGCCGTCCGTGCGGTGCGGTTCCGGGGCACCCGCGGATGGTACCCGCCGGTTGGGAGGGCCTCCGCCTCATCCCGCCTTCGGCGGCCCGGGGCCGACCGGCCGCGGTCGCCGCGACGGCGCGAGCGAAGCCGCTACCGTCTGCTGCCGTTGCGCCTGGCGCGACTGCGGTTCAAGCGGTGGATCGCCTCGAACTCCTCGAGGCTCCTGCCCGAGCCGACCGCGACGCACGTGAGCGGGCTCTCGGCGAGGTGCACGGGCATCTGCGTCTCGTGTCGGAGCCGCTGGTCGAGGCCTTGCAGCAACGCCCCGCCGCCGGCGAGCACGATGCCGCGGTCCATGATGTCGGCCGCGAGCTCGGGCGGTGTCTTGTCGAGCGTCGACTTGATCGCGTCGACGATCTGCGAGACGGGCTCGTCGAGCGCGCGCCGGATCTCCTCCGAGGTGATGATCACGGTCTTCGGGAGACCGGTCAGCATGTCGCGCCCTCTCACCTCGGCCTGGATCTCCTCGGCCATCGGGTGCGCCGAGCCGATCTCGAGCTTGATCTCCTCGGCGGTCTGCTGGCCGACGAGCAGCTTGTAGTCCTTCTTGATGTGGTTGACGATCGCCTCGTCCATCTCGTCCCCGCCCACCCTCAGCGACTGCGAGACGACGATCCCTCCGAGCGAGATGACGGCCACCTCGGTCGTGCCGCCGCCGATGTCCACGATCATGTTCCCGGTGGGCTCCGCGACCGGGAGGCCGGCTCCGATCGCGGCGGCCATCGGCTCCTCGATCAGGTAGGCCTGGCGCGCGCCGGCGGAGAGCGTCGCCTCCTCGACCGCGCGCTTCTCGACACCGGTGACGCCGGAGGGGACGCAGACGACGACCCGCGGGTGCGCGAACCGGTGCTGGTGCACCTTCTGGATGAAGTGGCGCAGCATCTGCTCCGTGACGTCGAAGTCCGCGATGACGCCGTCCTTCAGGGGGCGGATCGCGGAGATCGAGCCGGGTGTCCGGCCCAGCATCCGCTTCGCCTCGACGCCCACCGCGTGCACGTCGCCGGTCCGCTGGTCGATCGCGACGACCGACGGCTCGGAGAGCACGATCCCGCGGCCGCGGACGTACACCAGCGTGTTGGCCGTGCCCAGGTCCACGGCCATGTCTCGGCCGCCGAAGCCCGTCATCGAACGAAAGACGCCCATCGGTCGGCTGAGTGTAGCTTCGGCGTGCGGGAACCCCTGGTCTCCCGCGAGTTCCTCCTTCGGTTTAACGTCGCAGCGATCCTGGCCTGCAGGCCGACCGATCGCCGTTCGCCGCGACGGCTCACCTTTCCGACGACGAGGTCGGGCGAGGCCGGTGCTACGTGTTGCGAAGAAGCGTCGGTGCCAACCGTTCGAGCATCGCGACGAGGAGGGCGCCCGGGAGGCCGACGACGTTCAGGTAGTCGCCCTCGATCCGCTCCACGAAGCGGCCGCCGAGGCCCTGGATCGCGTACGCACCGGCGCGGCCCCGCCACTCGCCGCCGGTGAGGTACCCGGCGACAAGAGCCTCGTCCAGCGACCGGAACGTGACGAGCGTCTCGGCGTGCTCCACCGCCTCGTCCTCCGGTGTGATCAGGCAGATGCCGGAGAGGACGGTGTGCGTGCGGCCCGAGAGCTCACGCAGCATCGCGCCCGCTTGCTCGGCATCGGCCGCCTTGCCGTAGACGCGGCCCCCGGAGTGCACGGTCGTGTCGATTCCGAGTGTCATGTTGCCCATCTGGTGCACGGAGCGGGCCTTACCGACGGCGTGCGCCCGCACGAGGTCGACCGGGTCCGCGTCCGGCGGGTCGTGCTCCTCGTAGACCGGCGCCTCGACGACGAAGGGGATCCGGAGCTGCTCGAGGATCGTCCGCCGCTGCGGCGACGTCGAGGCGAGGACCAGCGTCGGCCTCACCGGCTCTTCGTCGCGACCCAGATCTCCTCCGACGGCCACCGTCGCGACCACTCGAGCGAGAACGCGTCGTAGTACTCGTGGGCCACGGCGTCGTCGGGCGGGTAGAGCTCCACGAGGTCGACCACGTCGAAGCCGGTTCTGCGGAGGAGCCGGAAGAGCTCCCCGTGGGGAAGTTGCCATTCGACGCCTTCGTCGCCCGGCCACGCCAGGCGCCCGAGCCCGCGCTGCGGGCGAAGCAGCTTCTCGCCCGGCGGCCCATCGTCGGGCATGCAGAGGATCGAGAGCGTGCTGTTCCGGAGGAACCACAGGCGACCGCCGGGACGGAGCAGCCGATGCGCCTCCGGCAACCATCGGTGTGGGTCGCACCAGATGCTCGCGCCGTACTCGGAGACCGCGAGATCGAAGCTCTCCGACGGAAGGGGCACGTCCTCCGCGCTCGCCTCCACGAGTGGGAAGGCAAGACCGTGCTCCGCCTGGCACCGACGGGCCGTCTCGAGCTGCGCGGGTGTGACGTCCACGCCGACCGGTCTTGCGCCCCGGCGCGCGAGCCAGGCGGAGACGTAGGCGGTCCCACAGCCGAGCTCCACGACGTCGAGGCCGTCCACCTCACCCAGGCTCGCGAGGGAGGCCTCCGGCACGCCGAAGACGCCCCACGTGATCTCCACCCGCGACCACGCCTCGCTCGCCTGGGCGTCGGTGTAGTCCACGTTCGCCTTCGTCCAGCCGTCGCGGTTGCGCAGGGCGTCGTCCGAGAGGCCGCTCACATCGAGATCGTAGTGAGCGGGAATCGGCGGCCGGCGTCCGAGCGCGCGTCGAGGCCGGGCTCCGCCCGACGCGTCGCGCACGCTCCGGCGTCAGACGAGCCCGTCGGGGAAGAACAGCTGGAGCTCGCGACGCGCGCTCTTCCGCGAGTCGGAGCCGTGCACGACGTTCTCCGAGAGGAGCGTCGCGAGATCCCCGCGGATCGTCCCCGGGGCAGAGTCGGCGGGGTTCGTGGCGCCCATCAGCCCGCGGACACCGGCGATCGCGTCCTCCCCGCGCACGGCGAGCGCGAGGACGGCCCCCGAGGTGATGAAGTCGACGAGGTCGGCGAAGAAGGGCTTGCCGCGGTGCTCCGCGTAGTGCTCGCGCGCAAGGGGCTTCGAGACCCTGAGGAGGCGGGCCGCCCGCAGCTCGTAGCCGCGTCGCTCGAAGCGCGCGACGATCTCGCCGCACAGGCCCCGCCGGACGCCGTCCGGCTTCACGAGCACGAGCGTGGTCTCGACCGCCATGGCGGGGAAGCGTAGACGGCGCCGCTCAGTCGGCGCGGCGGGAGCGGCGGAGGCGCAGCGGCTGGAGGACCTCCTCGCCCGTCACGATGCCGGGCGGTACCGGCGTGGCGCAGTACGGGCAGACCTGCCAGATCGGCTCGAGGGGCGAGCCGCACGCCTCGCACGCCTGCTTGAGGCGCGTCGTGCAGACGGGGCAGACGAGGAACGAGGGATCGACCGTGCCGCGGCAGACGGGGCAGCGGAGATCCCGCTCCGCCAGCTGCTCCTCGATCGCGAGGATCTCGAGCTCGCGCTCACGGACGTCCTCGAGGTACTCGGGCGGCCGGAACAGCATGTAGATCAACGGGCCGAGGAACGGCGGGATCGCGCCGAGCAGGGTCGCGATCGCCACCAGCCACGGATCCTCGATGCGGCGGCGGGCGTCCTTGTAGACCCAGTAGACCGTCGCGGCCCAGAACACGAGGCCGAGGAACAACCCGAGGTTCTGCGCGACGTTCCACGCGTCCGAGTCGAAGAAGCTGTCTGCGGCGAAGAACACGGCAACCCCTACGTCAGAGGAGGAGCTTTCCGAGGATATACCCGACGGCAAACGCGGTTCCCACGATCAGGAGCAGGACGACGGCGGCGAAGGCGAGCACCGTCAACCGCTCGCCGGCCCTGGTCACGGTCGCCCCCCCGCGCCGGAGCCGGCCTCGAGGTCGGTGAGCAGGTAGAGCGACCCCGTGACCAGCACGGGCTCGCCGAGCGCATGCGCGACGGCCAGCGCGTCGTGGGGGTCGTCCCGCACCTCGACCACGTCGAACAGCGGGCGGGCGCGATCGCCGAGCTCGGACGGCGGCAGCGCGCGCGGGCTCGATGAACGGCACGCAACGAACCGCCTCCCCACGCCTGCGAGCCCCTCGAGCATCCCGTCCACGTCCTTGTCGGCGAGGATCGACGCCATGACCGTATAGTCGTCGCGGGGCAGATGCTCCACGAGCCACCGGACGCCTTCGGGGTTGTGCGCCCCGTCACGGATCTCGCCCGATCGCCGCTCCAGCCGTCCCGCCAGCGACACGCCCTCGAGCGCGGACGCATCGGGCTCCCTCCCCAGGAACGCGCGCGCGGCGGCGACCGCGAGCGCGGGTGAGCCGCCGGGCTCGACGATCACCTCTCCGGCGCCTGCCGCCCGCGCGGGACCCTCCCATTCGGGCTCGCCGACGACGACCGTGCACCCTGGGCGGACGACCGCGAGCTTCTCGGCGGCGATCGCCTCCCGCGTCGCGCCCAGCACGTCCGTGTGCTCGAGCGAGACGTTCGTGAGCACCACGACCCGCGTCGCGTCGAGGACGTTCGTCGCGTCGTGTCGGCCCCCGAGACCGGCTTCGACCGCCGCCGCCTCGACAGCGGCGTCCCGGAACGCGACGAACGCGGCAGCGGTGAGCACCTCGAACTGCGTCGCCTCGAGCCGCTCGGCGGGCGGGCGGACGACGTGGAGGGCAGCCTCGAGGTCGGCCTCGGCACCGGCCACCCGGACGCGCTCCGCCCACGAGCGGACGTGCGGCGACAGGTATGCCCCCGCTCGCACGCCGCCGGCCGTGAGCAGCTCCTCGACCATCCGCGTCGTCGTCGACTTGCCGTTCGTGCCGACGACGTGCACGGCCGGGAGGCCCGCCTGGGGATCGCGGAGCTGCGCGAGGAGCGCGCGCATACGGTCGGTGCCGAATCCTTCCCGGGGCCAGGGCGAAAGGCTCTCGAGCCAGTCGACGTTCGTCATGGGCCGCCGTTCTAGGCGCCGAGTGCGGCCGGAGGACGCACTAGGCGCCCAGGAGCTCCAGCTCGCGTCGGTAGCGCTCGAGCTTCGCCCGCTCACCGTCGACGACCTCGGGCGGGGCGTTCGCGACGAACCGCTCGTTCGCGAGCATCCGCTCGGCTCGCTCGATCTCCTTCCGGAGCCGCGCGAGCTCCGACTCGACGTCGCCGGCGGCCCGGGCGCGCTCGGGGCGGACGACGGCGGCGAAGATGCGCCGCTCCTCGTCGCTTTCGAGCTCGACCTGCACACCACTCCGGCGGAAGACCTGGGCCGCCTCCTGCACGCGGTCGAGCGCGTCCAGGGCCTCCGCCTCGGTCGGGTCGGGCTCCGGCCAGGCGGAGACGATCAGGCGGCCCTCGCGGGCCGGCAGGTGCGACCAGATCTCCTCCGTCACGTGGGGCAGCAGCGGATGGAGGAGAGCGAGGAGGAGCTCGAGCGCCCGGAGCGCCGTCGCCCGGCAGTCGGCGTCACCGTCGTAGAGGGGTGGCTTGACCGCCTCGGCGTACCAGTCGCAGAAGTCGTCGAAGGTGAGGTGATAGAGGACGCCCGTCGCGGCCGAGAAGTCGAAGCGCGCCCAGTCGTCCTCCACCTCGGCCCGGGCCGCGTCGAGCCGCGCGAGGATCCATCGCTCCTCGAGCGTCCTCGGCCGGGCCTCCGGGGTCGAGCCCTCCGTCTGCTGGAGGATCAGGCGCGCGACGTTCCACAGCTTGTTGGCGAGCTTGCGCCCTTCCTCGATGGCACCGAGCGAGTAGCGCACGTCCTGGGTGGAGGAGATCTTGAGCAGGCCGTAGCGGGTGGCGTCCGCGCCGTGACCCTCGATGGGCTCCATCGGGTCGACCCCGGTGCCCAGGCTCTTGGACATCCGGCGCCCGTCGGCAGCGAGAACGGTCGAGGTGATGATCACGTCGGTGAACGGGATCTCACCCAGGAGGAACAGGCCCGAGAAGATCATCCGGTTCTCCCAGAGCCGGATGATCTCGCGGGCGGTGACGTTGACGTCACCCGGGTAGTACCGCTCCAGCTCGTCGGTCGGCCCCGGCCAGCCGAGCGTCGCGAACGGCCAGAGCGCGGAGCTGAACCAGGTGTCCAGCACGTCGGGGTCGCGCTCGAGGCGGCCGGACCCGCACTCCGAGCATGCGTCGGGGGGCGGCCACGTGCAGGTGCGGTGGCCGTCCGGGCACGTCCAGATCGGGATCTGGTGGCCCCACCAGAGCTGGCGGGAGACACACCAGTCCGGCGCCTGCTCGAGCGACTCGATCGCGAAGCGGTGCTGGCTCTCCGGGTGGAAGCGAACCTTGCGCTCGCGGAGCGCCTCGATCGCAGGCCGGCCCAGCTCGTCCATCCGGCACCACCACTGCGGCGAGACGAGCGGCTCGATGCGGGAGTGGCAACGCTCGCAGGTCCCCACGGAATGGCGGTACGGCTCGTGCCCCTCGAGCTGCGCGCGTTCCTCGAGCCACTCGACGACCCGGGCGTCCGCGGCGCGCTGATCGAGGCCCTCGAAGCCGGGGGCGGTCATGAGCCCGTCCGGGCCGATCACCGTGAGCACCTCCAGCCCGTGGTCGCGGCCGATCTCGAAGTCCGTGGGGTCGTGGCCGGGCGTGATCTTGAGCGCACCCGTGCCGAACTCCGGATCGACGCGCGCGTCCGCGATCACGGGCACGCGGCGCTCGACCACCGGCACGACGACCTCGCGCCCGACCGCATCCCGGTAGCGAGGGTCGTCGGGGTGGACCGCAACCGCGACGTCGGCGAGGATCGTCGCCGGGCGCACGGTCGCGACCGAGATCCCGCCCTCCCCCTCGGCGAACGGGTAGCGGACGGTCACGAGCGTGTCGTCCATCTCCACGTGCTCGACCTCGAGATCCGAGATCGCCGTCTGGTGGTGCGGGCACCAGTTGACGATCCGGTTCTCGCGGTAGATCCAGCCCGCGTCCCAGAGGCGGACGAAGAACGTCATGACCGCCTCGACGTACCCGTCGTCCATCGTGAAGCGCTCGCGCGCATAGTCGAGCGAAGCGCCGAGACGGCGGTACTGCCCCATGATCGTCTTGCCCGTCTCGTCGAGCCAGCGCCACGTTCGCTCGAGGAACGCCTCGCGGCCGATCTCCCGGCGCGAGGTGCCCTCGGCCACGAGCTGCTTCTCGATCACGTTCTGCGTGGAGATGCCGGCATGGTCGTACCCGGGCTGCCACAGCGTGTCGAAGCCACGCATGCGGTGCCAGCGGATCAGCACGTCCTGGATCGAGCCGTTCAGCGCGTGCCCCATGTGGAGCTCGCCCGTGACGTTCGGGGGCGGCACGCAGATCACGAACGAGTCGTCTCGCCGGCGGCCCGCGCCGGCCGCGTAGAGGCCCTCCGCCTCCCAGGTCTCCTGCCAGCGGCTCTCGACGGCCGTGGGGTTGTAGAGCGAGTCCATCGCGGCGGAGTGTAAGGAGGCTCGACGCGGCGCTTCGGGCTCGGCTAGCGCCCGCGCGTGCGCCGCCCGGCTACGGGGAACGAGCGGGGTCTCCTCGGCGCCGCGGTCATCGCCTCAGGCTAGCCAACGAAGCAGCTGTCGGACTGAAGTCCGACACCGGGGTTTGGAGGGTCCACGCATGCGCAAGCTGTTGCGGCCGAAGGCCGGCTTTGCCGGCCGAGAGGCCACGCTCGGATCGCCAGTGAACTTCGCTGAAGAAGGGGGCTGGTGGGCGAAACATGTCCCCCACCGCTAGAGGACGAGGATCGTGCTCGTGGCATGGGCGAGCAGCCTCCCCTGGCGGTCCTCGAGGCGGGCCTCGGTGGTCACCACGGTCCGACCGCCGTGCACGACCGTGGCAGTGCAGCGCACGGGCCCGGTCTCGGCGGTGATCGACCGCGTGAAGTTCGCCTTCAGCTCGAGCGTCGTCCAGCGCTTGCCGGCCTCGGACAGCGACACGAACGCCGTCCCCATCGCGGAGTCCAGCAGGGTGGTCGCAAAGCCCGCGTGCACGGTCCCGATCGGGTTGTAATGCTCCTCGCCCGGCACCGCCTCCCAGACCACACGGCTCTTCTCGACCTCGACGAGCCGCATCCCCATCAGCTCGGCGATCGGCGGATACGGAATCTCGCCGGAGAGCATGCGCCGCAGGAACTCGAGCCCCGGGAGCCCGGCCGCCATGGCCAGCGCCTCGCCCGGATCGGACCACGTGAAGGTGCGAGACCGCGACTCCGTCACGGAGTGGAGCTCAGGCGGTTCCGTCGGCGACTGCCCCGAGCTCGTCGGGGACACCGTGCGTCACGAGCGTCGGGTTGAGGCCCCGCGAGATCGTCTCGCGCGTGATCACGCACTTCGACACGTCGCGCCGGGACGGGAGCTCGAACATCACGTCGAGCAGCGCGCCCTCGATGATCGAGCGAAGCCCGCGCGCGCCGGTCTCGCGCTCGAGCGCGCGGTCGGCGATCTCCCACAGCGCGTCGTCGGTGAACACGAGCTCGATCGTGTCGTAGCCGAAGAACCGCTGGTACTGGCGCACGAGCGCGTTCTTCGGCTCGGTGAGGATCCGGACGAGGTCGTCGCGCCGAAGCTGGTGGACGGCCGACACGACGGGCAGTCGGCCGATGAACTCCGGGATCAGGCCGAAGTTCATCAGGTCCTCCGGCATCACCTGCGACAGCATCTCGGCCGACTCCTCCGCATGCTTCGAGCGCACCTCGGCGCCGAAGCCGACGGCGTTCTTCCCGATCCTCCGGGCGATGATCTTGTCGAGCCCGGCGAACGCGCCTCCGCAGATGAAGAGGACGTTCGTCGTGTCGATCGTGAGGAACTCCTGGTGCGGGTGCTTGCGCCCGCCCTGGGGCGGCACCGACGCGACCGTCCCCTCGAGGATCTTCAGGAGGGCCTGCTGGACGCCCTCGCCCGACACGTCGCGCGTGATCGACGGGTTGTCCGCCTTGCGCGCGATCTTGTCGACCTCGTCGATGTAGATGATCCCCGTCTCGGCCTTCTTGATGTCGAAATCGGCGGCCTGGATCAGCTTGAGGAGGATGTTCTCGACGTCCTCGCCGACGTAGCCGGCCTCGGTGAGCGCGGTCGCGTCCGCGATCGCGAAGGGGACATTGAGGATCCGCGCGAGCGTCTGCGCAAGCAGCGTCTTGCCGCAGCCGGTCGGCCCGAGGAGCAGGATGTTCGACTTCTGCAGCTCGACGTCGGCCTCGTCGGTCTGGCCCATGCGGACGCGCTTGTAGTGGTTGTAGACCGCCACCGCGAGCGTCCGCTTGGCCTCCTCCTGGGAGACGACGTAGTCGTTGAGCACCGAGTAGATGTCCCGGGGCCGCGGAAGGTTGTCGAGGTCGAGCGTCGCGGGAGTGGTGAGCTCCTCGTCGATGATCTCGTTGCAGAGATCGATGCACTCGTCGCAGATGTAGACGCCGGGACCCGCGATCAGCTTCTTCACCTGACGCTGGCTCTTCCCGCAGAAGCTGCAGAGCAGCTGCTCGTTCCCCTCGCTCGCTCGGGCCACTGGTCTCCTCTTTTACTCCGATTTTGCGAGTTCGGCTACCCGGTCGGACGCTGCCGGGCTCAGCGGTGGACGATCACGCGGTCGATGATCCCGTACTCGGTCGCTTCCTCGGCGGTCATGAAGTAGTCGCGGTCCATGTCCGTGCGCACCTTGTCGACGTCCTGGCCCGTGTGGTGGGCCATGATCTCCTCCAGCTTGCGCTTGAGAGCGATTGTCTCCCTTGCATGGATCTCGATGTCGCTTGCCTGGCCCTGGTAGCCGCCCCACACCTGGTGGATGAGGATCTTCGAGTTCGGCAGCGCCGTCCGCTTCCCTTCGGCGCCGCCCGCGAGAAGCAGCGCGCCCATGCTCATCGCGATCCCGACGCACGTCGTCGCGACGTCGGGCTTGATGAACTGGATCGTGTCGTAGATCGCGAGCCCCGAGTAGACCGACCCTCCGGGGGAGTTGATGTAGATGTTGATGTCCTTGTCCGGGTCCTCGGACTCGAGATGCAGGAGCTGGGCGATGATGAGGTTCGCGATCTGGTCGTCCACCTGTGTGCCGAGGAAGATGATCCGCTCGTTGAGCAGGCGTGAGTAGATGTCGAACGACCGCTCTCCGCGGGACGTCTGCTCGATCACCATCGGGATCAGGGGGCTCATGCCGTTTCCCGCCCTCCGGTCGGGCACCGGCTGGAGGAGCTCAATCGTTCCGTCGCGACCATCGCGTCCTTTCTCGGTCTCCTTCGTCAGCGATCCTGCGGAACGGGATCGCCGGGGGTCCACAACTTCGTCTCGCCGGCGGGCTTCTCCTTGTCCGGCGTCCAGATCGCCTCGCGCGCGGCATGGGCCTCCGGCGCGATCGGCTTCACCTCGGAGGCGAGCCGGTCGAGCGCGGCGCGCAGCCGGAGGTCCTCACGGAGCGATTCCTGGTGCCCGTGCGCCCAGATGTCCTCGATCACGTCCTCCGGGTCGTCCCCGGAGGCCGCGGCCTGCTCGCGAATCAGGTCCTTGACCTCGTCGTCGGAGACCACGATGCCCGCCTTCTGCGCGACCGCCTCGAGCGCCAGCTCCCGCGCTACGGACTGCGACGCCTCGGCGCGGATCTGCGCCGTGAGCAGCTCGGGCGACTGACCCGTGGCCTCGAAGTACGCCTCGGGGGAGACGCCCCTGTTCGCAAGCGAGCGAACGAAGCCGTTCAGGAGCTCGCGGGCTCGCGCCTCGACGAGCGGGCCTGCGCCCTGGACGTTGGAGGCGCGCACCAGCTCGTCCACCGCCGCGGCTCGGAACGCGCTGTCGATCTGCTCCTCGACGGCGGCCCGCACCCGCCCCTCGATATCGGCTCGCAGGTCGGCGAGCGTGTCGAACTCGCTGGCCGATCGGGCCAGTTCGTCGTCGGCCTCCGGGAGCACCTTCTCGTTGACGTGCTTGACGGTCACGTCGACGGTCGTCTCGGACCCGTCCTGGAGCTCGTAGCGCACCGTTCGCTTGTCACCGATGCTCGCGCCGACGATCGCGGACTCGATCTCCGGGACGAGCCGGCCGGTGCCGAGCTCGACGACGGTGTCCGACTGGCCCTCGCCGTCGGCGCCGGCCAGGTCGACCACGACCGTGTCGCCCTCACTGGCGGGACGGTGGTCGGCGGGCACGAGCTCCGCGATGGAGCTTCTCAGCGCATCCAGCTCCGCCTGGACGAGCTCCTCGGGCACGACGGCCTCCGCCCGGGGCACCTCGAGGGTCGTCCAGTCGACGATCTCCGGCGTCGGTTGCACCTCGACCGTCGCGCTGAACTTCCACGGCTCCTTCTCGTTCGCGGGAAGCTCGAAGTCGTACTCGGGCGTCGCGACCGGCCGCAGGCGCGACTGCGCGGCGGCGTTCCAGAACCAGCCGCCGATGTGCGACTCGACGGCCTCGACCCAGAGGCGGTCGCGGCCGACGTTGGCGAGCAGCACCTGCCGCGGCACCTTTCCCTTGCGGAAGCCGGGGATCTTGACCGAGCCGGCGAGGTCGGAGGCGGCGTGCTCGACGGCGTGCTCGAGCTCGTGCGGCGAGACGTCGACCGTGAGGCGGACGCGGTTGCCGCCGAGCTCCTCCACCTGGGCCATGTCCTGATTCAAGCAGTTGACGTGCGGGACGCCGCCGGGATGCGCACCCGTCGTAGCGCTACGCTCGGTCGGCGCGGGCGTGGCGGCACGGCAGACGCTCCGGGTTTGCCGGTGAGGTTCGGTGCTCCACTCTCAGCAAGGCGGATCCCCCGCCTCCCGGCGGGGCCACCCCCTGCAGGCAGCGGCGAGCCGCCGCAACCCCATCCCCATGCGGCGCTACGCTCCGAGCGCGCGGGCGTGGCGGAATTGGCAGACGCGCCGGGTTTAGGTCCCGGTGGGCTTCGGCCCTTGGAGGTTCGATCCCTCTCGCCCGCACTGTCCCTCCGCGGAAGCGGGTCCGCATGGGCAGATCGCGATCACGGCAGATCAGCCTCCGGCGGGCAGACCACCGAGGCGGCCCCTTCCGCGGCCTGAATCGACCCCAGCGCTGACGCGGCTAGCGGCCGAGCAAGAGCCCCACCGTCTCGCGAACCGAGTCGACGACCAGCCCCGAGAGCACGATGAGCGCGAACGACGCGAAGGCGACGAACGGCTCGTTCGACTGGATCACGAGCAGCGCACAGAACGCGCCGACCACGACGCAGGCGACGGCCAGAGGGCGGCGTGTCCTCGTCCCGATCGCGAGCCCGGCGAGGAACACGAGCCCGAAGACGACGATTCCCACGGTCATGGCCGGAGCGTAGGACCCGGTCCGGACGGACATCACGCCCGATGACCTCGTTCGGCTGTCCTGGCAGGCTGCGGGGCATGCGCGAGCGGGTGCCCTGGTACCGCCGTCGCCTGGGCGTGCTCGGCCGCGTCGCGGTGGCGCTCGTCGTCGCCTCGGCCGCGACCGGCTTCCTCGCGCCCGCGAGCACCGGCTGGCGGACCCTCCAGGTGTCGCTCGCAGTCGCGGCGGCGATCGCCTACCTCGCGGCTCTGATGCGGTCGCCCGACTGAGCAGGGTCATCGGCTTCCCGGTAAGCGGCGTTTCGCGCGGCGGCACTGACGTGGATCCGACCCAGCCAGGCGTGGGTCAGGCCTGGCCCCCGGAACTTCTGCGCGCAAATGGGTGATTCTCCTCATGACACAACCTCCCTTCCGTGCCACGCTCCATACGGCTGACAGCCAGAAAGGAGACGGGCATGTCCCAGACGATCCAACGGTCCACGACGCAGGACGCGGTCGCCACGTATCTGGAGGGCCTCAGGAGTCTCGATGCCGAGCGTGCGTTGTCGCGCCTCTCGCCCGACGCCGTCGTCCACTACCCAGGGCAGCCGCCGATGTCGCCCGACACCTTCCGCGCCTCTCTCTCCCAGGTCTTCTCTGCGCTCAAGAGCATGGAGTTCACGACACGCGAGGTGTTCGAGACCGACCACGGCGTCGGGGCTCGATGGACCTTCACTGCCGAAACACACGCAGGCAACACGGCGAGCTGTGACGGCATCGACAGCTGGCGGATCGGCGCCGACGGCTCCATAACTGCGATCGACGTGTACTACGACCCGTCGCCGCTGATGGAAGCGCTGGCCGAGTAGAGACACGCGTCGCGCCTCCGCGCGAGGCTGCGTGCGACATCCGGCACGACTCCCGGCGACCCACCGGCTGCCTCCGGGCGCCGAAGATCCACGCCCCCGCCTGCTTGATCTCCCGGACCACTGCGTGCGACGCCTCACCGACCATCGGCCAGTCCTCCTCGGGGATGTGGTCCATCGATCCGTCGTCGAACGAGATCAGGTAGCGCGGCATGTTCGAGTCTCCTTTGGTCTGTGTCGCTCGGCTACGTGAACTGTTGGACTTGACGTTCGTGTCGTACTCATCGCTCAGCGATCTCGAACGGGCCTCAGGGCCGCGACGGCCACGGTGCGACCTCGGGCTGCGTGCCTGGAGACGTTCACTGGCCCAACCGACGAACGCATGTCTCGAACGCCTCGGCGGTCAGCATCGCCGTCGTCGCCGGGACACGCGGTGCTGGCTCGGGCGACCGCCTCCTGCGTGTGTACGGCATGGCTTCACTCTGGATTCTACTTTGGCAACGTAGGCTCGCACGATGGCGGCGATCCCACACATGGCGTGGACGAATCTAGCTCGGCGTGCTAACGTACAACCAGATGGTTGTAGATGAGCTGATCGAGGCTGAGATCGACCGCGTGTTCCACGCCCTGGCCGACGCCACGCGCCGCGACCTGCTGCGCCGCGCGGCCGATGGCCAGCTGTCGGTCTCGCGCCTGGCCGACGGCTACGACATGAGCTTCGCCGCCGTGCAGAAGCACGTGGCGGTGCTCGAACGCGCCGGTCTCGTGACGAAGGCGCGCAACGGCCGCGAGCAGCTCGTCCGCACCGATCCCGTCGCCGTCGCTCGCGCCCGGCGGGCGTTGGACGCGCTCGAGGCCACCTGGCGCGAGCGTGCCGACCGCATGGCCGACCTGTTGGACACCCCGAACACCCAAGGAGATCCCCGATGACCGTCACCACCATCGAAAAGGACACCGAGGCGCTCACCCTCACCCTCACTGCCGACTTCGCCGCGCCGGTCGAGGCGGTCTGGGAGCTGTGGGCGGACCCGCGCAAGCTCGAGCGCTGGTGGGGCCCGCCGGGGTACCCGGCGACGTTCGTCGAGCACGATCTCACCCCGGGAGCGCTGGTCACGTACTACATGACCAGCCCCGAGGGGGACAAGCACCATGGCTGGTGGCGCATCGGCACGGTCGACGCCCCGCGCGGGTTGACGATCGAGGACGGCTTCGGCGACGCCGACGGGAAGCCGCTCACCGACAAGACCGGGCAGTTGCGGATGCGTCTGTTCGAGCACGAGGGCGGCACGCGCATGGAGCTGTTCGACCAGTTCCCCTCCCTCGAGCAGATGGAGGAGATGCTGAAGATGGGCATGGAGGAGGGCCTGCGCCAGGCCGTCGGCCAGATGGACGCCCTGCTCTAGCTCAGCCGGAACAGGGGCGCGGCGGCGGTGGCCATCGAGCTGGGCTGGATCTTGGCCCAGTCAATCGCCATGTCTACATGGTCGGTCTCGAGGTTGCCGAACGTGCAAACGCCCGATGGAGCGTCCGACTACGGGTCATACTGGCGGCGCGGGAGCTGCGCGGGCCGGGCGGACGATCCGAACGCCGTCACGCGCCGACGCTTCGCGGGACGCCCGGCCCGAGCTAAACGCTCGCACCGGATCGTCGCCTTGTCGAGATGTCCCGAAGGGTCAGGCAGCTCCGGGAGCCAGGCCGCTCGGGTGGCTCGTTCCGAGGGCCGCACCGGGGGCCGCACGGAACCGCGATTTCCGCACTTCTCGGACGAATGACCCTGGGCGCCATGCGGGTGGCGGATGGACACTGGGCGAAATGGCCCCGGGAGGAGTCGAACCTCCGCACGCAGGTTCGAAGCCTGCCGCTCTATCCGCTGAGCTACGGGGCCGGTGGGTTCGATCGTAGACGCGAGCGTCGGAGAGGTGGCGGACGGGACTCGAACCCGCGACCACCGGGACCACAACCCGGGGCTCTACCAGCTGAGCTACCGCCACCGCGCGGGAGACGCAGGATAGCCGCTTGCCCGGGGGCACACCGGCCGCGGCCGGCCTCCATGCCGAGGCGGGCTTCTGCCTGCACTACGCTCGCGCGTGGTGGAAGGGGTGCGGCACACGCGCTACGGCTGGTGGCTCGAGGAGGCCGGGCCGGTCGAGGCGACCAGGCCGCTCGAGGGTGACACGACGGCGGACGTGGTCGTCGTCGGCGCGGGCTACCTCGGCCTCTGGACAGCCTGGCACCTGAAGGCGCTCGAGCCGGGGATCGACGTGGTCGTGCTCGAGGCAGGTCTCGCCGGGCACGGGCCGAGCGGACGGAACGGTGGCTTCGTCTCGACGCTCTGGGACGACCTGCCGATCCTGCGCGACCGGGTTGGAGCTCCGCGAGCGCTCGAGGTCGCGCGAGCCTCCGAGCGCGGCGTGCGCGGGATCGGAGAGTGGTGCGAGAACGAGGACGTCGACGCGTGGTACCGGGCCGCGCCGACGATCTACGTCGCGACGAGCGAGGCGCAGCTCCACTCGTTCGACGATGCGATCGAGGCCTGTGCAGCGCTCGGTGTCCCGGACGAGGTGCGTCCAGCGTCGGCCGAAGAGGTCCGCGCACGCTGCGACGCCGGCTTCCTCGGAGGTGCTGTCCTGCGGACCTCCGCCACCGTCCATCCCGCACGTCTCTCGCTCGGGCTCCGTGCACGTTCCCTGGACGTCGGTGTGCGCCTCTTCGAACGGACGACGGCGCGCCGCCTCACGGCCGAGGCCGTCGCCACGACCCCCGGCGGCTCGGTTCGCGCGGGCACTGCCGTGCTCGCGGTGAACAGCGCGACCGCCGGCTTCCCGGGCTTCCGGCTCGCGCACGCCGTTGCGTCGAGTCACATGGTCGTGACGGAGCCCGTGCCGGAGGTCATCGACGAGCTCGGCTGGACGGGCGGCGAGCCGATCGCGGACGGGCGCACGCTGCTCCACTACACGCGCACGACGCGCGACGGGCGGATCGCGTTCGGCTGGGGCGGCGGGCGGATGGGTTTCGGGGGTCGCCGCCTGTCGCGCCTGGAGATGGACCCCGACGCCGTCAGGACGGCGCGCGACGACCTCTACCGGTTCTTCCCGCAGCTCCGCGGGCGCCGCGTCACCCACGCGTGGGGCGGCCCGATCGACGTCTCCCCCACCCACGTGCCGATCTTCGGCACCCGCGGTCGCGTACACCACGGCTTCGGCTTCACCGGGAACGGCGTGGGGCCGTCCTACCTCGGCGGAGAGATCCTCGCGCGGCTCGCGCTCGACCGTCGGGACGGGCTCACGCGGCTCGCGCTCGTCGAGCCGGAGCGCAAGCTCATGCCGCCCGAGCCGTTCCGCTGGGCGGGAGGCTCGCTGATCAGGTCCGCCCTCGTCCGCTCCGATCGCGCGGACGATGCCGGGGGCCGCGCCTCCTTTCTCATCCGGCTCGTGGCGGGAATGCCGCGCCGGCTGGGCCTTCGGCTTCCTCGCTGAGACGCCGGAGGACGTCCACGAGCGGCATGTCGTCAGGCACGTCCTCCGGCGCGGCCGCGACGGCTCGCCCCGCCAGCTCGGCGTAGACGGACGCGAGCGCGCGGAAGAGCTCGGGGGTGAGGCCGGCGGCCGCCTGCGTGTCGGCAATCTCCTCCATCTCGGCGACGTATCGCCATGCCTTCGCCGACGCCCTGGCGAGCGTCGCGCCCGTGCGGGTCGGATCGGCCAGCCCCGTCCCGGCCAGATCGCCCAGCACGTGGTCGACGACACCGTGCGCCTCGGCGGCTCGTAGTGCCTGCGTGAGGAGGGCGACATGGCCCTTGTAGACCGACGCCGTGCACATCTTCACGGCCGAGGCGGCACCGACGACGTCGCTCACCACGACCCGATCCACCCCGTCGAAGGGCAGCGCCGCGATCTCCGCGGCTCGCGGGCCGGAGAGGTAGACCCGCGTCGTCCCTGACGCGCGCGGCGGCGGCCCCGAGATCGATCCGTCGACCATGTCGAGCCCGCCCTCGGCGAGCACTGCAGCGACGCGTCGGGCGGCGGCGGGCGCGATCGCGTTGAGGTCTGCGATGAGCGGCTGCGCATCCCCGGTCGCCTCCGCGATGCGGGCGGCGACCTCCTCGGCCGACTTCGGCGGCACGACGGAGAGCACGACGTCCGCCCGGGAGAGGAGCGCCACGAGCGTGCCAACGTTCTCCAGCCCGGCGTCGCGTGCGAGCTGCCTCGAGCGTTCGCTCCTTCCGTCGAGCGCGACGAGGGCGCGCGCCCCACCCTGACGGAGCCGGGCGCCGAGCGCGCTCCCCATCGCACCGGATCCGACCAGGCCGACGAGCACGGCACGAGCGTACTTCGGCACTCGACCGCGCGTCCGGCGGCGGGTACCGGTCGGGTGAGGATGATCTCGCCGCCGGCAGCCTCTCGTAGAACTCGCCGACGCCGAGACGTCTCGACCTCGGGGGGTCAGGATCCCCTAGGTCAGCCCGACATCACCACCGTCCCCCTTTCAGCGGTGGTCGCACGACAACCGAGCGAACTGCACTCGTCCGGACCTCACCGACCCGACGGCCGCCTTCAAGCCGCACGGCGTCCTTTGATTGCGTAGAGACCGGCGGGGAGTCGCTCGCTGCCGAACGACGCGTCGACCGTCGCCTCGACGCCATGCTCCGCGAGAAGGCCCGGGACGCGTGCCGTGTCGATCAACACGTTGTCGTGCCGTTCGTCGTCGCGACGCCACGAGCCGTCGGCGTTTCGCAAGAACGTCGCGATCTGCCGCACGAACCGGTCGCGACGGGGCACGGAGAACTCGGTGACGATCGCCCAGCCGTCGCCCATCCTCCCCGCGCCGGCCGCGTCGCGCCGCGCCTCACCCCAGTGGAGGTCGCAGAGGTCGATTGCCAGCACGCCGCCGGGGTGCAACGCGCCCGCGATGTCGACCAGCGCTCGATCCACCGATGCTTCGTCGGGGAGGTAGTTGAGCACGTGGCCGACACCGACGATCGCATCAGCGTCGGGAATCGGATCGTCGGGCAAGACGACCTGCAGCACGGAATGCGCATCGGGGGCGGTCTGCCGCGCGAGGGCGAGCATTGCCGGAGACGCATCGGTCGCGATCACGTGATGCCCGGCGTCGACGAGGTGGCGCGTGAGCAGCCCGCTCCCGCACCCGAGCTCGACGACCACACCGCCTCGCGTGCGCACCGGCTCGAGCAACGCCAGGATGCCGGGCGCACATGCGTCGGCGTGGAACCCGAAACCGAGGTGGTGGACGAGGGCGAGATCACGCCGGTAGTACGGATCGTCTGCCATCACCGATTCCCGACGGAGGCCGGACGCCGCCGCGATGCGTGGCATATCACCCCGTGAGCGTTGTTCCAAGCGCGGAGAGCACCCGTCGGCCCAAGGCTGCAGATGCAGGGCGCCGAGCCGTTTGGGGGGTGAGGCAGGTCACGTCCTCACGCGGGCACTCCAGGTCGTCGAAGCTCGCGCCCAGGGATGTCGGCGCAGTCCGGAAGCGCTCGAACGCGCTTGTTGCGCGTCTCGGTTGCCGCCGCCATGCGCGCGGGAAAAGGGCTCCCCAGTCCGATGGATCCGGATGCGCCCGGGAGGATTCGAACCTCCGACCCGCGGATTAGAAGTCCGCCGCTCTGTCCCCTGAGCTACGGGCGCTCGGAGGGAGCGTAGACACTGGTTCGGGCCCTCGGTGGACACGCGAGACCGGCGGCCGGAGGGCGATTCAATTCCCCGGCCGCCCGACAACGCGCGCTGCGCGTCGCCGCCGGCGGACGGAGCGCACCGGGCAACCAGGGTTCCCTCTACGTGCGCTCGGTGAGCAGCGTCGATGCCGGTTCGGCTTCCTCGGCACCCACCGGAGACGATGCCCGCAGCGTGCCGCGCCGGACCCATGCGAGAAACGCGCCGGCGAAGGCGGCCGCCGCGCCGAAGCCGAACGCCCAGCGCACGCCGCGCTCGTCGACGAGCGCGCCTCCCGTCGCCGAGCCCGTGGCAATCCCCATCGATACTGCCGTGCCGAACCAGGCGAACGCCTCCGCCGCCGTCCCCGCCCTCGCGGAGCGGTCGATGAGCGCGTAGAGGGCTCCGATCGTGGGGGCGATCGGCAGCCCGGCCAGGAACGAGAGGACGTAGAGCGTCGGCATCGAGACTGCGAGCTGCAGCCCGAGCAGCGCAGCGGCGAGCACGACCCCACCCCCGATGAACCGGCGCAGGTCGCTGCGCGGCGGACGCATCCCCGCCGCGAGGCCGCCCAGGAGGCTTCCCGCCGAGAAGCACGCGAGCGCGATGCCGCCCAGCTCGCGCGCGCCGCGGTCTTCCGCGAAGGCCGGCATCGCGAGCTCGACCGCGCCGAACCCGACGCCGATCGCAGCCGCGTAGAGCACGACGGTCCGGACCCCGGGCGACCCGAGAGCGCCGAGCAGGCCCGCGCCGGTCGCACGGGAGGCCGGCGTGGTCCGGACGGGCGGGAGACGCGCGGTCGCGCTGGTGCCGACGCAGCTGGCGATGCCCACCGCCGCGACGGCCGCCGCAGGCTCGACCGCTGCCAGGCCGGCGGCGAGCAGCGGACCGCCGACGAAGAAGATTTCCTGGAGCGAGGCCTCGAGCGCGTAGGCGCTCGAGCGGAGGCCGCCCGGTGCGATCCGCGGCCACACGATCCGTACCGTCGACGAGAGGGGCGGGAGCGCCAGTCCGGCAAGGGCCGCAGCGGCGCCGACGGCGACGATGCTCGCGTCCAGCACGGCGAGAACGACGACGGCGCCGATGAGCGCGGGATAGGCGATCGCGCGCATGCGCAGTACCGGGGCCGGGCCGGCCCGGTCGACGTGTCGTCCGGCGATCGGCGCGCCGATCCCCACCGCGACGGCGTGCAGGGCGACGACGATCCCCGCAGCGCCGTATCCGTGACCCTCTCCGCGGACGAGGAAGAGCAGCGCGATCGGCGTCATCCCGAGCGGAAGCCGGCCGAGGAGCGACCAGGCGACCATCGCCTTCGCGTGCGGGAGCCCGAGCAGCTCCCTGAAGTGCTTCCTCCCGCTCACCGCGCCTGTCTCGGGCCCGTGCTCACGACGCGCGGACGACGAGCGGGGCGCAGCGGCCCCCGGACGCGTCGACCACGACGCCACCGGAGGCGGTCCTCGGCTGCACGGTGAGCGTCGCCCGCGTCACCGTGACCTGCGCGTACCCGTACTGGTCCGTCTGCGCGCAGAGAAGCCCGAGCCCGCGTGGCGGTGCCGGCTTGAAGAACGCGCCCGTCACGACGGCGCCGAAGCCGGGCGCGCCGAGGAACGAGTCGATCTCCTTCGCGTACGTGTTCGTCGCCACGGGGCCTGTGACCACCTCCCAGATCCCCGTCCCCTGGGGCCCCTGCGGGCCGAAGGTCTCCCGCCTGATCTCCCCGACCAGGTGGGCGTGCGTGTCGGTCGTCAGGACGACGACGTTCCGCACCGCCTGCAGCGCGTCGAGGACGCGGGCCCGGTCGGCCGCATACCCCTCCCAGCGGTCGTACGGGAGCGCGTAGAGCTGCATCAGCGGCTCGGGGTTGACGACCACCTTGAACGTCGCGGTCGACGCCCGGAGCGCCTTCGTGAACGCGTCGAGCTGGGCCGCGCCCAGCAGGGTCCGCTGCGGCGAGGCGAGAGAGTCGAGGCACGCCTGTGGGACCGGCCGCGCCAGCGTCGGGGCGAGCGTCGCGAACGCCTGGCGAACGGCCGTGGGCGCCGTAGGCGCGATGTCCCCGCCGCAGACGGCCGTGGCTTTTGCGCTTCGGAAGCTCCGCCCGTCGAGAAAGAAGAGCTCGAGGTTCCTGCCCCACCGGAAGCTCCTGTAGAGGCCCGTTCGGGCCGTGTACGAGGCGGGCGTGTACTCGAGGAACGCACGCGCGCCGGCGCGGTAGATCGCGGTGCCGTGCTCCGCGCGCGAGAAGTCGTTGACGAACTCGTGATCGTCCCAACCGCTGTACAGGCCCGCCGACGCACGCAGCTGACGGAGCGGGGCAAGGGCGAGCCCGAGCAGGTACTTGGCGCGTTTCCGTGCGACCGTGCGCGCGATCGGAGCGCCGCCGATCTCGGAGTCGGAGTAGATGGTGTCGCCGAAGTTGATGTTGAAGTCGTTGTGCGCCCGCGCCATCGCGCGGTACGTCTCGAAGCCGTTGAACCCGGGCTTCCCGTTCGGGCCGGGTGTGGCGTCCGCGTCACCCGTGATCGCGAATCGGACCGTCGCCGAGGCCCCCGGTGCGGGAGCAGTCCGGAAGAAGCCGATCGGGCTCGCCCGGTCACGCTGGGAGAAGCGGTAGCGGTACACCGTCCCGGGGCGCAGCCCAGCGACGGTGCGCTGCACCGTGAGGTCGCGCGCCGCGGTGGCGCGGACGACGAACGCTCTGGCTCTTGCGCTCGAGCCGTCGGCCACGGCGACCGTGAGGAGAACGGCTCCCGCTCGCGGAGCGCGTGTCCAGAGCCGTGCCGACCTCGACGTCATCTCGCCCGCTGCGACTCCGTAGCGGAATCCCGGCGGCGCCGCGGCGGTCGCGACGGCGGCCGCCGCGGCGGCGAGTGCGAGGGCTGCGAGGGCAGCCGAACCGCGATGCACGCTCACCCCGCTCACGCTACTTCCTCGAGACGCTCCTGCTCGGAGAGGAAGCGCGTGAACCACAGCGCGAAGACGACGAAGAAGACGATCGACTGCTCTCCCGCCATCGTCATCCCGCCGAGCTGTTGGTCCTCGAGGCGCGAGAGCCCCCAGACACGCTCGGCTGCATCGGCATAGAACTCGTACAAAGGGCTGGGGACGAGCGCGAGCACCAGCCCCAGGGGCGCCGAGAGGAGGAACGCCGCGAAGACGTATCCGGCCCGGGCGGGGGACGAGAGCCTGTGCGGTGCGTCCTGCCAGACGCACCACCAGAAGAGGATTCCGGAGACGACGTAGGTCGCGTGCTCGAGGGGCAGGAGGCTGTGCTGGTGGCGGAGCGCGGCGTCGTAGAGCGCCGGCACGTGCCAGGCGGCGTAGGTCGCCACCCAGAGCGGAAGCGCCACGAGCGGGTGCGTCAGGAGCGCGACGGCACGACGGCGAGAGAGCCGCCCGGCGAGGTCGGGGGGAATGCCGAGCACGAGCAGGAGCGGGGCCCATTCCGCGAGCACCACGTTCTGGAGCAGATGCGCCCAGACGAGGTACTCGCGCGCCAGCGTGTCGAGCGGCGTGACGAGCACCGCCACGAGCAGGCCGCAACCGGCGACGGACGCCGCTGTCCGCCAGGGTCGGCGGGACCGACGCGTCGCGGTGAGGTAGACGGCGGCGAGCGCGACCGGCACCAGAGCTTCCGCGCTCCACGACCATGCGTCGGGTGGCACGGCGCTACGCTACTTCCACGCGGGTGTAGCTCAGTTGGTAGAGCGTCAGCCTTCCAAGCTGAATGTCGCCGGTTCGAGCCCGGTCGCCCGCTTCACCACTCGGCGTCCCGCCTCCGATCTGCTTCAGCAGGAGCGCCCAGGGGCGCGCCGGTACACCTCCCAGCCGGACGGCCGCGCGGCCTCGCGCTGCCATGCCGGGCATAGCCGCGGCGCGAGCGAGGACCTCCCGGCCGGGCTCACGAAGGCCCACGCCGCGCTCGGAGCATCGCGAGCGCCCGCGCGGAGCAGGTCGAGCCTCCGGTCGAGCGCCGGCCCGAAGAAGACGTAGCCGGGGTCGCTCGGCGTGATCGCCAAGCCGATGCGCGCGTTCTCGGGCACGCGCTCGTCGACGAAGCGGATCAGGTCGGGGACGTGCACCTCGCTCCCCTGCGCCTGCCACCGCGGGGTCGACCAGTGGCTCGCGGGCGCCGGCCGCTCGAGCAGCGGCAGGCCCGACGGCCGCTTCGTGTCGTTCAGCACCGCCAGCACGAGCGCCGTCACCGCGATACCGACGAGCCCCCACGCGAGGGGCCGCGCACGCGCCGCCAGTCCCCACGTCGCGCCGGCGAGCGCCACCGGGGCCATCAGGAACCGGCCCGCCGCGTCCTGGTAGAAGAGGACGACGGCGAGCGCCGCGATCCAGTACACCGGCGCGAGGGCGAACACCACTCCCAACGGGTGGATCGCGCCGCGCCGGGCCGCGACCGCCGCGCCGACGAGCCCCGCCACGAGCAGGAGCGCGCCGAGGGGGCCGTACCACGTGACGTTCGAGGCGGAGCGGGTGATGTCCCGCCCGATCGAGACGGCGAGGTCGTCCCGCCCGACGGCCCGCCAGAGCTCGAGGTACGCCTCGTCGACATAGCGGCGCACGTCCGGGGTGAGCACGGGCAGAACGGCGATCAGCGCCGCGAGCGCACCGAGCCCGAGCGCGGGACGGCCGCGCCGACGCGACACGACCGCCACGAGGCCGGCGAGCAGCAGCGCGGCGCTGACGCCGTAGAGCCAGCGGTCGCGGCCCACCGCGCCGGGGAGCTCCACGAGCTGAGCAGCGGACCGCAGCCCGCGGGCGACGGCCGCCACGACCCCCGGCTCGACGGTCTCGTAGGGGAACCCGGCGTCCCAGCTTCCCGCCTGCCACCAGTTGCCGACGTACCAGTACGCACCCGCTGCCGCGCCCACCAGCACCGCTGCGAGCCTTTGGCCGCGGCGCGTGGGTGAGGCGAGGAGCGCGACGACGACCAGTACGGGGATCCCGATCACGGCGGTCACCTTCGTCCCCACGGCGAGCGCCGTCGCGGCGCCGGCGAGCCAGGGCATCGCGCGCCCGCGGTCGATGAGCAGGACGACCGCCGCGACGAGGAACGACGCGGCGACGAGGTCGTTCTGCGCCGTGGACGCCTGCAGCGCGATCACGGGAAGCGTCGCCACGAGGAGCCCGCCGAGAAGCGCCTCGGAGCGGCCCAGCCCGATCGCGCGCCCGGCCCCGATCACGCCGATCGCGAGCGCGACGAACGCGGACGCCTGGACGAGGCCCACGTAGCGGTCCGAGCCGCCGAGCACCATCGTCGCCAGAACGCCCATCTCGCCGTGGGGTGGATACGCGTTGACGTACGGCGCGCATGCGCACTCCGGGTACCCGACCGCCTGGTTCTGCCGCCACAGCCCCGCACGCCACAGGTGGTCGAAGATCGTGTCGAAGTCGTTCTGCGGCGTGCCGAGGCCGAGCGCGACCGCGTAGCCGAGCCCGGCGACGACGGCGACGCCCAGGAGCGCGCAGGCGGGGTCCGCGAGAGCGCCGCGCAGCGCGCCCGCTCCGTCCCGCAGACGGACGCCGACGTCGCTCCATCCCCGTGTGTCGAGCAGGAGCGCGCCGCACACGAGCGCAAGGCCGGCGAGCAGGCCCCACCTCGTCACCCAGCCGAAGACGGACAGCGCCCACAGGACGACGACGAGCTGCAGCCAGGCCGCGACATACGCCCCCAGGAGAAAGGAGGCGGTGCCGTTCGGCCGCAACAGGGCCGACAGGCGCACGGCTCCGACCGCCAGGAGCATCGCCCCGGCGCCGAGCGCGAGGGCGCCGATCACCGTCCGCTCGCGGAGAAGTGCTGGTAGTCCCTGGCGCCCGACCAGCGACCGCCCCACGACCAGCCCACCGCTGCGAAGGCGCGCACGACGACACCGCCCTCGACGGCCATCCCTGCGCGGTAGGGGGTGCGCCGGAGAAACCGGGCGCTCGCGCGGTGCGAGGTCGTGCCGCCGGACGTGACGTACGGGTTCTCGATCGGGTTGAGGTCGATCGCCCGGCCGTAGGCATGCTCCGACCAGCTCGTCGTGCCGTCGACGTAGCGGCAGTTGAAGGCGGAGGTGTTGTCCGCCTCGATGGAGCGGAAGTCGCTGCCGCCGTACGCGTCGACGGGAACCATGCGCCGGATCGGGAACCCGGCGGCGTAGAGGCGCTGCAACACCGCGACCACGTCGCGGGAGACGTCACGGTGGACGACGATGCGCCCGGTCTTCACCCGACCCCCGAAGCCCCAGTGACTCGCGCGTACGAGCCGAAGGTCGTCGAGCCCCACCGGGCAGCCGGGTCGCCAGGACACGCCGGTCATCGAGGCGCGCAGCGCGGCCGGCAGCGGCGCGACCGTCCCGCGAAAGGACGGCTCGCGCGCGGACGCGGCAGACCCGATCGCGGTGGTGGCGAGCGCCGCAACGACGGCCGTCACCAGCACGGGGAGAGCACGACCCATCCGAGTCGGGGTGGTCGGATTCGAACCGACGAAACCTCCCGGCCCCAAACCGGGCGCTCTACCAGGCTGAGCTACACCCCGTGCCTGGACAAGTCTACGGCCGCCGGCGGCCCGCATCACACCTGCAGGACGACGACGAGCTGCCTCGGCCCGTGAACACCCTCCACCCGCTCGAGCTCGATGTCGGAGGTGGCGGAGGGGCCTGAGACGAGCACGACCGGCCGGCCCTCGCGGGCGGACGCCGCGAGGCCGTCGAACAGCTCCGGCACGGTCTCCACGATCTGGGCGGGGCGGACGATGCAGACGTGCAGGTCGGGCACCAGCGTGATCGCCCGGCGGCCCTGGCCCTCTCCGCCGTCGAAGGCGATCGTGCCGGTCTCCGCGCAGGCGGCTGCGCACGTCGTCACGGCGCCGTCGAGCGCGTCGAGCTCGGCGGGTGGGAGGTCGTGGTCCTCGACGACCTCCAAGCCGGCGGGCCGGAGCGAGGCGTCGAGGTCGGGCGCGACCGTCACGCGCGATGCTCCGCGCTCGGCCAGCGCGCCGGCCGCCGCCGCGGCGGGGTCGGCGGCGTGCATGACGACCGCGCCGGTCTCTGCGACCCGCTCGACGAAGAGCTCGACGACCTCGGTCGGCGAGCGGTGCCCGGTGGTGCGGTAGCCGCGTGGGATCTCGGGGGCCGGGGGCTGGTCTGCGAGCGCGTCCCGGATCCGCCCGAGGACGGTGTCACGTCCGCTGTCCACGTGCCTCCCACCATTCTCGGAAGGTCTGCTCCGCGACCCCGGGCAGGGTGCGGGAGCGGCCCCAGCCCGCGAGCGGCCCGGGGAGCCAGCGCAGGCGGCCGTCGCGGAGGGCGGGCCGCTGGAGCGCGCGCGCAACCCCCTGGGCCCGCTCGTAGCGCTCGGCGCTGGTGAACGCGCGGGCGAGAAGGCGCAACGCGCGGCCCTCGAGCCCCGGCTTCGAGCCGCGGACGACCTTCGCACGCTCGTGGACGAGGATCCGGGGGATGTCGATGCGGACGGGGCAGACGTCCGCGCAGGCGCCGCAGAGGCTGGAGGCGTAGGGCAGCGACGCGCTGATTCCGCGTTCGCCGTCGAGCTGCGGCTGCAGGATCGCCCCGATCGGGCCGGCGTAGACCGTGGGATAGGCGTGCCCGCCGGTCTGGCGGTAGACCGGGCACACGTTCACGCAGGCCGAGCAGCGGATGCAGCGCAGCGCGGGCCTGCCTTCCGGGTCGGCGAGCGCGCGGGTGCGGCCGGCGTCGAGCAGCACGAGATGGAAGGCCGAGGGGCCGTCGCCGCGGCGCACCCCGGTCCACAGCGACGTGTAGGGGTTCATCCGCTCGCCGGTCGCCGAGCGCGGCAGCAGCTGCAGCAACACCGCCAGGTCGCGCCACTCGGCGATCACCTTCTCGATGCCCATCACCGTGACGAGCACGTCCGGGAGGGTGGTGCACATCCGACCGTTGCCCTCCGACTCGACCACGCAGACGGTGCCCGTCTCGGCGACCGCGAAGTTGGCACCCGAGACCGCGACCCGCGCGCGCAGGAACGCGGCCCTGAGGTATTCGCGCGCCGCCGCGGTCAGCGCGGGCGGGTCGGCGGGGAGGTCGGGCCGGTCGAGCGCCTCGCGCAGCAGCTCCGCGATCTCGCGTCGGCTGCGGTGCAGCGCCGGCACGAGCAGGTGCGAGGGCCGCTCCCCGGCGAGTTGCACGATCAGCTCGGCCAGGTCGGTCTCGAGCGGCGTGATCCCGGCGGCGGCGAGCGCGTCGTTGAGCCCGATCTCGTCGGTCGTCAGCGACTTCACCTTCACCAGCTCGCGCGCACCGGTGGCAGATACGAGACGCACGACGATCTCGTTCGCCTCGCGCGCATCGGCTGCCCAGTGCACCTCCCCACCGGCGTTCGCCACCGCCGCCTCCAGCGCGACCAGCAGCTCGTCGAGTCGCGCCAGCGCGGAGTCGCGGATCGCCTCCCCCGCCAGGCGCAGCTCCGCCCAGTCCGGCACCTCGGACACGACCACCGCCCGCCTGGCGCGGATCGAGGTCGTCGCGCGCAGCACGTTCCCGCGCGTCTGCGCGTCCTCCAGCGCGGCCGAGGCCGCCTCCTCGAACGGGACCGGCACCGCAGAGCGGCTCGCGGCGGCGCTCACGAGGCGAGCACCTCCGCGAGGTGCACCGCACGCACGGGGCTTCCCCGCCGCTCGAGCCCGCCGCGGATGTGCAAGAGGCACGACGCGTCGCACGCGCACACCGCGTCCGCGCCCGTCTCCTCCACGCGTCGCAGCTTGTCGACCAGCATCGCCGACGAGACATGCGCGTTCTTGATCGCGAACGTCCCGCCGAAGCCGCAGCACTCCGTCGCCTCCGCCAGCGGGCGCAGCTCGACACCGGGCACCGCCCGCAGCAGGGTCTCCGGCCGCTCCCCAACCTCCAGCAGCCGAAGCGAGTGACAGGTCGGGTGGTACGTGAGCGAGCCCACGAACGCCGAACCAACGTCGCTCACCCCCAGACGGTCGACGAGGAACTCCGACAGCTCCCACGTGCGCGCGGCGACGCCCCCGGAGTCCACTGCCAGCTCGGGCACATGGACGCGCACGTGCGCGGCGCACGACCCCGACGGCGAGACCACCGCCTCGTAGCGGTCGAACACGTCCACGAACCGTCGTGCCAGCGTGGCGGCCACGTCCGGAAAGCCCGCGTTCAGGTGCAGCTGGCCACAACACGTCTGCGCCCGCGGGAACTCGAGCCCCACCCCCAGCCGCTCCAGCAGCCTCACCGTCGCACTGCCGACCGCCGGATACAGCGTGTCCGCCAGGCAGGTCACGAACAGCGCAACGGTCATTGCGGCGAGCGTAATCGATCATCGATCATTGGGGCCGTTACCCCACCGCACCGGGCATCGGCGTCACTAGCCTGCCGCCGTGACGGAGATCGTCCTCCACGGCGCGCGACCGGCCGGGCGACCGCACCCGCGGCTCGGGTACGCGATGGTCACCACCGCCTCCGCCCTGTTCGCGGTGAACGGGACGGTGTCCAAGGTGATCCTCACCCAGAGCGGCGTCACGAGCGTGCGGCTGACCGAGCTCCGCGCCACGGGCGCGTTCCTCGGGCTCGCCGCGGTGCTGGCGGTCACCGCCCCGGGGCGCCTACGGGTCCCCCGTGACGAGCTGGCGCTGCTGGTCTTCTACGGCATCGTCGGGTTCGCGCTCGTGCAGTGGCTCTACCTCGTCTCGATCGAGCGGCTGCCGATCGGCATCGGCCTCCTGCTCGAGTTCACGGCCCCCGTGTTGGTGGCGCTCTGGGCCCGGCTCGTGTGGCACGAGCCGGTGCGCAGGAGGGTGTGGGCCGCGCTGGCCCTCGCGTTCGTCGGCCTGGTGGGAGTGGCGGAGGTGTGGCAGGACTTCCGCCTCGACACCGTCGGCGTCGTGGCAGGGCTGCTCGCGGCCGGCGCGCTCGCCACCTACTACCTCGCGGGGGAGCACCAGACGGCGCGACGCGACGCCCTCTCGCTCACCTGCCTCTCGCTCGGGGTGGCGGCCGTCTTCTGGGCCGTGCTCCAGCCGTGGTGGAGCTTTCCCTTCGACGAGCTCGGAGCGACGGTCCCGCTCGACGGACCGCTGGAGTCGGCGAGCGCACCCGTGTGGGCGCTCTGTCTCTGGGTGGTCGTCCCCGGCACGATCCTGCCGTTCGCCCTCTCGCTGGGCGCGCTCCACCACCTTCCCGCGACCCGGGTCGCGACGGTGTCGATGCTCGAGGTGCTGCTCGCGTCGATCGTCGCGTGGGCCTGGCTCGGGGAGACCCTCTCCGCAGCGCAGCTCGCCGGCGGCGTCATCGTCCTGCTCGGCGTCGTCCTCGCGCAGACCTCGCGCTGACGGACGGCAGTACCCTGTCGGTCGATGAGCGTGAAGCGCGTGCTGCTCGCCTCGCCCCGGGGCTACTGCGCCGGGGTCGAGCGCGCCGTCGAAACGGTGGAGCGTGCGCTGGAGCACTACGGCGCGCCGGTGTACGTGCGCAAGCAGATCGTCCACAACATCCACGTCGTGCGCGACCTCGAGGCGCGGGGCGCGATCTTCGTGGAGGAGGAGACCGACGTCCCGCACGGCGCGACGGTCGTGTACTCGGCGCACGGCGTCGCCCCCTCGGTGCACGAGCACTCGCGGACGCTCGAGCACGACGTGATCGACGCCACCTGCCCGCTCGTGACGAAGGTGCACGTGCAGGCGAAGCGGTATGCGGCCGCGGGCTACACGGTGCTGCTGATCGGCCACGAGGGCCACGAGGAGGTCGTCGGCACGATGGGCGAGGCACCCGATGCGACGATCCTCGTCCAGGACGTCGCCGAGGCCGAGACGCTGGAGCTGGCCGAGGACACCCCGGTCGCGTACGTCACGCAGACAACGCTCTCGGTGGACGAGACCGCCGAGATCATCGGCACGCTGCGGCGGCGCTTCCCGGAGATCGTCGGCCCCAAGAAGGAGGACATCTGCTACGCGACGTCCAACCGCCAGTGGGCCGTGAAGGACATGCTCGGCGAGATCGACCTCCTGCTCGTGATCGGCTCGCGCAACTCGTCGAACTCGAACCGGCTGGTCGACGTCGCCCGCGCTGCCGATGTCCCCTCGCACCTGATCGACGACGAGGCGGAGATCGACGCGGCCTGGCTCGACGGGGTCGAGACGGTCGGGATCACGTCCGGGGCGTCCGCGCCCGAGCACCTCGTGACGCGCGTGTGCGACTGGTTCAGGGCCCGCGGCGTCGAGCGGATCGAATCGCACCGGATGGTCGACGAGGACGTGACGTTCAGGCTCCCGGTCGAGCTCCGGCGCGAGCTCGCGCTGGCGGAGCCCCAACCCGGGGACTGACCCGCAGGGGTCTGTGACGCTCGCAGGGGTCTGTCCGCCGTGACGCTCGCGGGGGTCACTCCCCTTCGGGGACAGACCCCGTGGGGACGGTTTCCGTGGGGACAGACTGCGCCTTGGCAAAGGCCACCTGGTCGCCCTCGACCTCGAGCGAGACGGCGAGCGTCTCCGCCTTGATCCACTCGGCGTGCTCGAGCAGGTCGGCGGCGTGCGCGGGGATCGTGAGCGAGATCCGGTCCGTGAGCGCGAGACCGGATTCCCTGCGCATCGAGTTGACGAGGTGGATCAGCTCGTAGACCCGGCCCTCCCGGAGCAGCGCCTCGTCGAGCGACGTGTCGAGGGCGACGGTCACTCCGTCTGCGGAGGCGATCGCCCATCCGTCGCGCCCGGAACGCTCGACGAGCACCTCGTCCGGCGAGAGCTCGTGGCCGGCCGCCCTGAAGCGGCCGTCACCCAGGTCCTCGAACTCGCCGGCGGCGAGCGCTGCCCGCACCCCGCCGAGCTCCTTGCCGAGCTTCGGCCCCAGCACGGGGAGATTCGGCTTGACCACGAGCGCGGCCTCGACGTGCCCGAGCTCGACCGCCCTCACCCGGAGCTCGTCGCGCACGACGGCGACGAGCTCCTCGGGCGGCTCGACCCCCTCGACGACGAGGCGGGGGAGCGGCTGACGGAGCTTGACGCCGGACGCCGACCGCGCCGCACGGCCAAGGTCGACGATCCGGCGCGCGTCGGCCATCGCCCCGAGCACGGCCACGTCGGGCTCGCTCGGCGAAGGCCAGCCCGTGAGGAACACCGAGTCGGAAGCGCCCTCGCAGGGCTTCCGGACGAGCACCTGCCAGAGGTGCTCCGCGAGGAACGGGAGCACGGGCCCGATCACTCGGAGCGACTGCGCCAAGGCGTGCCAGAGCACGCGCAGCGCGGACTCGTCGCCCTCCCAGAACCGGCGGCGTGAGCAGCGGATGTACCAGTTGGAGAGGTCGTCCAGGAACGACTCGAACGACCGGATCACGTCGACGGTCAGCCAGCGCTCGTACGCCTCGGTCGCCTCTGCGACGAGCTGCCGCGTGCGCTCCACGAGCCAGCGGTCGAGCGGCGCGAGCTCGCCGCCGGGGCCCTCCAGGTCCTCGGAGCGAGGCGTGAAGGACTCGACGTTGCCGTACTGCACGAGGAACGTGACCGAGTTCCAGAGGGTCAGCAGCTTCCGCTGGACCTCGTGCGCGGGCCCGAAGCCGAACAGCAGGTTCCGGTCTGGCGGCTGGGCGCAGTACTGCCAGCGCATCACGTCCGCGCCCATGCGCGCGAACGCGTCCTGCGCGTCGATCATGTTCCCCCACGAGCCGTGCATCTCGCGGCCCGTCTCGTCGAGCATCTTCTCGTAGCCGAGTACCCGGCGGAACGGCGCGCGGCCCGTCAGCGCGACCGACATGAAGAGCTGCGAGTAGAACCAGAGCCGGATCTGCTCGCGCATCTCCGAGACCCAGTCGGCCGGGAACCACTCCTCCCAGTAGGCGTGGTCCGGGAGGTCTGCGCGAGTCAGCCCCCTCGCGGCGCCGGTCGCGTATCCCTCCGGGACGTACACCGGGCTCTCCCAGCCGAGCGTCGAGAACGGGACGATCCCCGCGTCGAGCCAGACGTCACCCACCTCCGTGACCCGCTCGACCTCCTCACCGCAGGCCTCGCAGCGGATCCGGATCTCGTCGACCCATGGTCGCCTCAGCTCCTCCAGCCCGTCGACCGGTCCCGTGGCGCGCTCCGCGAGCTCCGCCTTCGAGCCGATCACCGTCAGGTGCCCGCACGCGCAGGGGTAGAACGGGAGCGGCAGGCCGTAGTAACGGCGCCGCGAGATGTTCCAGTCCCCCATGTTCCTGAGCCAGTCGTCCATGCGCTTGCCCATGTAGGCAGGGGTCCACTCGACCGTCGCGTTCGCGTCGAGCAGGGGCTGCCGGAGGTCGTCGACGGCGAGGAACCAGTCGTCCGAGATGCGGAAGATGAGCGGCGTGTCGCAGCGCCAGCAATGCGGGTAGCGGTGCTCGTACAGGCCCGCGTGGACGAGCAGCCCACGCTCCGCAAGGTCGCCGACGATCTGGTCTGCGGCGTCACCGGTCGAGAGGCCGTGTAGCCAGCCGTACTCGTCGTAGAAGCGGCCGGACTCGTCCACGGGCGTGAGCACAGGGAGCCCGTGCGTGCGCGAGAGCTCGAAGTCCTCCGCGCCGCAGCCGGGTGCGATGTGCACGACGCCGGTTCCCTCCTCGGCGGACACCTCGTCCCAGGGGATCACGCGGTGCTCGACACCGGACGCCGGGGCCAGCATGTCGAACGGCCCGTCGTAACGAAGCCCGACGAGCTCGCTGCCGGGCACCGTCCTCGTGAAGGGCTCCTCGGGGAAGCGGGCGACCATCACCCACTCGCCGTTCGGGCGGAGACCGTACTCGGCCTCGGGGTGAACCGCGGCGGCGACGTTCGCGGGCAGCGTCCAGGGCGTCGTCGTCCAGATCACGAGCGACTCGCCCCGGCGGTCGCGGAGCGGGAGCCTGACGTAGAGCGACGGGTCGGAGCGCTCCTGGTAGACGCCGGACTGCGAGAGCTCGTGCTGTGAGAGCGAGGTCCCGCAGCGCGGGCACCACTCCGTCGAGCGATGGCCGACGAAGACGCGACCGTGCTCGTGCATGAGCTCGAGGAACTTCCAGATGTACTCGATGTTCGTGTCGCTGAACGTGAAGTAGTCGGCGCCCCAGTCCATCCACTGGCCGAGCCGCCTCGACCCCTTGGTCAGCTCGGTGGCGGACCAGATCACCTTCTCCCTGCATCGCCGGGCGAACTCCGCCAAGCCGAACTCCTCGATCTCGCGCTTGGAGTTCAGGCCGAGCTCGCGCTCCACGCCGACCTCGATCCAGAGCCCCTGGCAGTCGAAGCCGTTCTGGTAGCGCTGGTGGTATCCGCGCATCGCCTTGTAACGCTGGAAGACGTCCTTCAGCGTCCGCCCCCACGCGGTGTGCACGGCGAGCGTCTTGTTCGCGGTCACGGGTCCGTCGACGAAGCTGAAGCGGGGGCCGTCCGCGTTCAGCGCCCGGAGCCGTGAGAAGGTCTGCTCGCGCTCCCATAGGTCGAGGATGCCCTGCTCGAGCGTGTCATGATCCGGCTTGTCCGGGAGGGGTGCGAACATGCGGTCGATTCTAGGGAAGGGTTTTCCGGGGCATGTCGTTGTAGATAACGGGGTATGCCGTTGCTCGACAACGGCGATACGAGCAACATCGAAACGGAAGGAAACATGGCACTCGACGTGACGACCGAGACCTTCGAGCAGGAGGTCATCAAGAGCGACAAGCCCGTCCTCGTGGATTTCTGGGCCGAATGGTGTGGCCCCTGCCACGCCGTCGCCCCCGTGCTCGACCGCATCGCGGCGGAGCGGGAGACCGAGCTGAAGCTCGTGAAGGTCAACATCGACGTGGAGCAAGAGCTCCAGCAGCGCTACGGGGTCGCCTCGATCCCGACGCTCATCCTGTTCAAGGACGGCGAGCCGTCCGCGTCCGTGATCGGCGCACAGCCGAAGGGCGCGATCGAGCGCTCGCTCGGTCTCGCGGTCTAGAGACTCTCCTCACGATCCCTCCCCGCGGAGAGCCGGTGAACGCCGGCTCTTCGCGGGTCTGTCCCGCCAGGGGACTGACCCCTGGGCTGGGTCTGTCCCCGGTGGGACTGACCCGGCCCCGCTTCACCGAGGTGCGCCAGGGCTTTGCCGGAGCTGCCGGATCGCCGGCGGGAGCGTCACGGTGGACAGGCCCCTGCAGGGCCAGTCCCCAAGCGCCAGGCAGCGAGCGCGTCCTTCACCGTGGTGAAGGCGAGCTCGTCTGACGCGGGCAGCTCGTCGGGCCCGAACCAGCGGAGCTCGGCGACGTCGTCTGCCGCCTCCGGCTCTCCTGCGCCGACGCGCATGGTCCAGTAGAGGTTCAGCGTCGCAGCGGCGTCCGGCGCATCGCCGTACACGTCCATCCACATCCCGATGAAGCTGTCCGGCTCCCCGGCGAGCCCCGTCTCCTCGAGGAGCTCGCGCCGCAACCCGTCGGCGGGGTGCTCGCCCTCCTCGAGAAAGCCTCCGGGCGCGTCCCACAGCCCGAGGAACGGCTCGACGGCGCGCCGCGACAGCAGCACCCGCCCGGCCTCGTCCTCGACGAGTGCGCTGACGCAGGGCGCGGAGTTGGCGTAGTAGACCGAGCCGCACGCCGTGCAGACCGCCCGCGCGCCGTGATTGACGAGCGAGCCCGCGCAACGGGGGCAGGTGCGCCAGCCGTGGAGGATCGCCATGCACGGGCTACGGTATCGCCGTGAGCCCGCGGCACGTCCCGGCGTCCGTGACCGAGCTGTCGCGCGTCGGCCTGCTCTCGTCGCTCCCGGGAGAGACGCTCGCCCGGCTCGCGGAGAGGATGACGCGCGAGGAGGTCCCCGGCGGAAGCACGATCGTCGAAGAGGGGACGGAGGGCGACCGCTTCTACGTGCTCCTCTCGGGGCTCGCCTCCGTGACGCAGGTGAGCCGCGGTGCCCGCTCGATGCTGCGCCCGGGCGAGACCTTCGGCGAGGTCGCGCTGGCGATGGGCGTTCCCCGCACGGCCACGATCACGACGATGCTCCCCTCGGTCGTCGCGAGCTGCGACCGGGAGACGTTCGACGAGCTGCTGCGCCCGCTGTTCGCCGACGACGAGTGATCAGTCGTAGATCGAGGCCCCGGCGCCCGGCCGCGCGTTCGGCGGGTACGGAGCGAGGTCGTTCACGTGCCCCGGTTGCGCGGCGACACGCGCCAGCCATCGCGCCACCGACGGGTAGCCGTCCATGCCCAGGCCGGCCTCGTGCGCGACGTGCGCATACCCGTACACGGCGATGTCCGCGATCGTGTATTGCTCGCCGACGAGGAACTCCCGTGACCGGAGGTGGTCGTCGAGGAAGCGCAGCGCCTCCTCTGCGCCGTGGCGTCTCCTCAGCGCGTCAGGGTCGTCGGCGGCGAGCCTCCCGGTCGCGAGGCGGAACCTCAGCCCGCCCATCGTCATCATCACGTCCGTCTGCTCGAAGAGCAGCCAGCCCACGACGCGGGAGACGTCGTACCGGTCCTCCGGCAAGAACGGCGTCCCCCCGGCGAGGTAGAGCAGGATCGCGTTCGACTCGGGGAGCCGGCGTCCGTCGTCCAGCTCGAGCACGGGCGTCGTCCGGAGTGGGTTGACGTCGGCGTACGCCGGCGTGAGCGTGTCGCCGGCGAAGATGTCGACGTCGATCCGCTCGTAGGGCACGTTCAGCTGGCGCAGGAGGATGCGCACCTTCAGGCAGTTCGCCGACGCCGCATAGTCGTAGAGCCTCACGCGCGAATCCTCACCTTCCACGACGAGTGAAACGGCGTGGAGCTCCGGCCCGTGAGATCACCCGAGCTCCTCGAGGACGGCGTCGCAGAGCCTCGGCCAAGCCGCCTTCGCCCACTCGCCGAACGGCCTCGTGGTCAGCGCAGCGCAGGCGACCGCGCGGTCCGGGTCGACCCAGAGGAACGTGCCGCTTCCGCCGAAGTGGCCGAAGGTCCGCGGGGAGGTCAGCGTTCCCGACCAGTGCCCCGCCTTCGCGCCCTTGAGCTCCACGCCGAGGCCCCAGTCGAGCGGGCTGAAGCGACCGAAGTCCGGGAGGACGCCGTCGAGCCCCGGGAACTGGACGCTCACCATCTCCGCGTGCGTCTCCGGCGCGACGAGCCGCGGCTCGAGCAGCTCGCGCCCGAGCGTGAGCAGGTCGTCCAGGGAGCCGTGCATCCCCGCGCCGGGATGGCCGCTCGGGTCGAGGTCGAGATCGAGCGGTTCCACGACCGCGGCGCGAACGTAGTCGGCGAACGGCATCTCCGCGCGACGGGCGAGGTGGCCCCCGAGGACGCGGTAGCCCTCGTTCGAGTAGATCCGCCTCCGCCCGGGACGCGCGATCGGCGATTCGCCCTCGAACGGGAGCCCGGAGGCGTGGGCGAGCAGGTGGCGCACCGTCGAGCCCGGCGGCCCCGCCGCCTCGTCGAGGTCGAGCACGCCCTCCTCGGCGGCGACGAGCGCCGCGAGCGCCGCGACCGGCTTCGACACGGAGGCCAGCCGCAGGGCTCGGCGGCTGTCTCCGTGGGTGGCGACGACACCGTCCGCACGGGTCACTCCTGCCGCCGCGAACGGGACCGCCCAGGCGTCGATCTGGTGCAGGGCACGCACGGGGGGCGATACTAAGCCCCCATGGAACGGACGCTGATCACGGGGCACTCGCCGTTCGAGGGAGTCGCAGGCTTCTCGCGCGCGGTCGTCGTGGGCGATCGTGTCCACGTCGCGGGGACGGCGCCGATCCCCCCGGACGGATCGTCCCCGCCCGACGGGGCGTACGAGCAGGCAGCGCTCTGCCTCGAGATCATCGGCGAGGCGCTGCAGCGCGCAGGCTCGGGCCTCGCGCACGTCGTGCGGACGAACATCTACGTGACCGACGCCGCCCACTGGGCCGGCGTCGCGCGCGCCCACGGCGAGGCGTTCGGCGACGTCCGGCCGGCGGCCACCTGCGTCGTCGCACAGCTGCTCGACCCCGCATGGAAGGTCGAGATCGAGGCGGAGGCGGTCATCCCGTGAAACAGGTCCTCCCCGAGTCGATCACCGGGCTCGCCGGTGTGCTCGCAGCAAGCGTGCTCGACCACAACTTCGGCGCCAGCGATCCGTACACGCTCGGTGTCGAGGAGGAGTACATGCTCCTCGACCCGACGAGCCTCGACCTCGTGCAGCACATCGAGACCGTGCTCGACGCGATCCAGGGGGACGAGCTGGCGCACCGGCTCAACTCGGAGCTCATGCAGTCCGTGCTCGAGATCGCGACACCCGTGTGCCAGACCGCCGGCGACGTGATGCACGAGCTCGCCACCCTGCGCGGGTACGTCCGCGACGTCGCGCGCGACCAGGGGCTCCGGGTCGGCTCCGCCGGGACACACCCGTTCAGCCTCTTCGAGCGCCAGCGGATCACGGCGAAGGACCGCTACCACGCGCTGATCGACCAGCTGCAGTACGTCGCGCGGCGCGAGCTGATCTTCGGGATGCACATCCACGTCGCGGTGGACGACCCCGACAAGGCGATCCAGGTCGTCAACGGGCTCCTCCCGCACCTCGCGCCGCTCCTCGCACTCTCCGCGAGCTCACCTTTCTGGCGCGGGGAGCCGACCGGGCTCGCGTCGAGCCGCCAGATCGTGTTCTCGGCTTTCCCCCGCTCGGGGCCACCGCCGCGCTTCCGTGACTACGCCGACTACGCGTCCGTGGTCGGTCAGCTCGAGCGCACCGGATGCATCGCGGACTACACGCACATCTGGTGGGACATCCGCCCCCACCCCAAGTGGGGCACGATCGAGGTGCGGATCTGCGACGCCGTCACCCGCATCGAGGACGCGGTCGCGATCGCCGCCTACTGCCAGGCGCTCGTGAAGCAGCTGAGCGAGCGCTACGACGCGGGCGAGGAGATCCCCACCCACCACCGGATCCTCACGAGCGAGAACAAGTGGCTCGCGGCGCGGTACGGGCTCGAGGCCCCCGTGATGGACCTCGACACCGGCCGGCGGATCCGCGTCCCCGTCTCCAAGCTCCTCCGGCGGACGCTGCGCGAGCTCGAGCCGCACGCGCGCGAGCTCGGCTCCGAGCGGGAGCTGGAGGGAATCGAGGACCTGCTCGCGCGTGGCAACTCGGCGACGGGCCAGCTGCGGGTCTTCAACGCGAACCGGGACATCGTCGAGGTCGTGCGGGCGATCGCGGACGCGACCGAGGCCCTGCCCGCCCACACGGGCCCCTCCACCGGCTGACCGCCGGAGCAGCCGGCCGTAGGCTGCAGGGTGATGCTCGGGCCTGGAGACGCGATCCCCGCCGCGAGGGTGTGGACCGACGCGCGCGAGGGGCCTGTGCCCCTCGTGCGGGCGATCTCGGGCGACCGCGACGCCCTACTCTGCTTCTACCCGTTCGACTGGTCGCCGACGTGCACGAGCGAGCTACGGCTGCTGCACGATCGACACGACGCCCTGGACGCTGCGGGTATCCGCGCGTTCGGCGTGTCTCTCGACGGGCCGTGGTCGCAGCGGGCCTTCGCCGAGGCGCTCGGCCTGGGCGAGACGGTGACGCTCATCTCAGACCGACTCGCCGAGGCCTCGCGCGGGTTCGGGGTGCTGTCCGAGTGGAACGGCCTGCCGCGGGCGGAGCGGAGCGCGTTCCTCGTCCGGGGCGATACGGTCGTCGCGTCGTGGAGCCTGGGGAGCGAGCTGCCGGACGTCGCCGCCATCCTCGACTCGGCCTCGTCCTCCTAGCGCTCGCCCTCTACACCGCGTGCGCGCTGTTGGCCGCGTGGCCCGCGGTCCGACACGCCGACGGCCACTATCTCGCGCGTCCCGCGGCCGGTCACGGCCAGGCGGCCGCCGGCGACCATCTCCAGCTCGGCTGGGCCTTCTGGCTCGTCGGGCACCAGCTCGGTCGCGGCGCGTCCCCGATCTCGGACCCCTACTCGTTCCGGCCCGAGGCCGAGGCGCCGCCCAGCCTCCAGGGGTGGCTGCTCGGCCTGCCGTACTGGCCGCTTCGCTCCGTGCTCGACGACGTCTGGGCCTACAACCTGATCGTGCTGCTCACGTTCGTGCTGGCGGGCGGGGCCGCGTGCTGGTGGCTGCGCTCGCTCGGTGCATCCGCGCCCGCGGCGCTCGTCGGGGGGGCGGTCTTCTGCCTGATGCCGTACCGCGTCGGCCAGTCGACAGGGCACCTCCTCGGGCTCGTCGCGTTCCTCCTTCCCGCTCTGCTCCTCGCACTCGAACGGCGCCGCTTCGTGCTCGCGGGGGTCGCTCTGGCGGCCCTGCCGCTCTCGGGACAGCTCCACCTGACGCTCGGGGCGATCCCGCTCGCACTGGGTTACGCCTGGGCACGGCTGCCGCGCGCCGACTGGTGGAAGGCGGGTGCCGGAGCTGCGGCAGCTGTCCTGGCGGGGATCGCCGTCGAGCGCTGGGCGGTCGCAGGCTCGATCGGCACCGGCCGTTCCTTCGCGCAGGTCGAGCGCTACTCGGCCGAGCTCGCCGACCTCGTCACGCGCGGCGTGGGAAGCGGAATCGAGGAGCTCGTGTTCGTCGGCTGGCTCACACCGATCGTCGCACTGGCCGGGCTCTGGCTCCTGGCCAGCCGACCGCAGCGAGGGCTGGCGGTCCTGCTCGGGGTGGCAGCGCTCGTCCCGTGCCTCCTGGCGCTGGGCGTCAACCTTCCCGGGTACGAGACGCTCTGGCACCGCATCCCTGGGCTCGATGCCACCCGGGTCCCCGAGCGCCTGATGCCGATCGCCTGCCTCGCGATCGCCGCTCTCGCGGCGTTCGGCTTCGAGGCCCTCTCGGGGCTCGTGTCGAATCGACACGAGCTGGTGTCGCCGCTCGCAGCGGTCATCGCGGTCGTCGTGCTGGCGATCGACTTGCGCGTGCCCGTGTTCGGCGCCGTCGCGGCGGATGCCCCGAGCTCCGCGTATGCCGCGATCCGCGGCGACGGTCGCCTGCTCGAGCTCCCGGTGTTCCGCCCGGACGTCCACTTCGGGAGCGCGTACCTCGGCTATGCGCGCCAGAGCCCGAGGGAGCGACCGCAGGGCTACTCCACGCTCGCTCCTCCAGCCGCGGACCGGCTCGCGAGGCGGCTGCGCGGGCTCTCGTGCGGGCGAGGGACGGTCCCGCCGGACATCGGAGTGCGCTTCGTCACCGTCCACCGCGGCCTGTATGCGCAGAGCGCCTTCTTCGCGCGGGGCTGCGCGGGCCGGGCGGAGTCGAGGCTCCGCAAGGAGGGCTGGCGGCTGCTCGCGCGCGACGGCCCGATAGCGACCTTCAGCCGATAGGGAAGTGCGTGCGACCGCCGCCCTCTGCCAGGGCGCGCGCCACCACCGCGAGGTTCGCCCGCCAGAGCGCCTCGGGGAGCGGCGGCAGGATGTCGTCCCAGATCGCGGCGAAGCTCGTCCGCAGCTGCGGCATCCGCGCGGGGCGGGCGATGAACCAGAAGTGGAGGTGCGCGCTGCCGTCGCCCCAGCGGCCGACATGCACCCGCCCGATCTCGCCGACTCGGTCGACGGCGCGCTCGACCCGGACCATCAACGGCCCGAGCTCGGCGGCGAGATGAGAGGGCATGTCGCCGAGATCGCAGTGCTCACGCGGTTGGAGCAGCACGATCACCGGCATCCCGCTCGGCTTCTGGAGCGGCGTCAGGAGCCAGCGCTCGTCGCTCCAGATCGCGTCCTCCTCGCCCTGGCGGCATCGCCAGCAATCGGTCGCGTCCTCCCCGAGTCGCGACGGCTCGTCGCCGGGTGGGCGTAGCGGCCGGACGCGGATCTCTCCCTCGAAGGGAAAGGTCTCCCACTCCGAGAGCGGAGGCACCGGTAAGCGGCGCTCGTCGTCGGCCGCCTCGAGGGCACGAGCGTAGAGCTCCTCCGCCGACTCGGCCACAGCTCATCCTTGCACGCCGAACCGACCGGGCACACACGACGAACAAGCGGCGACCTCGACGGAAGGAGACCCCATGCGCCGCACGACCCTCGTCATCGCGACGTCCGCCGCGGCCGCCGTGGTCGGCGTGATCGCCGCCACCGCGGGGAACGGCGGGACGGGAGGCGAGACGATGTCCCAGGCGCCGCACCGGACGCACTCGACAGGCGCCGCGACCGCGACGACTCTCACCGCGTCCGATCTGCGCAACACCCTGAACCGGCTGCTGGGCGAGCACGCCGTGCTCGCGATGAACGCGACCAATCTCGGTGTCACCGGCTCGAAGAGCTTCCCGGCCGCAGCCAAGGCGCTCGACCGGAACTCGGTCGCGCTGTCGCAGGCGATCGGCTCGATCTACGGCGCCAAGGCCGCGAAGACGTTCCTCGACGGCCCTTTCCAGTGGCGGGCTCACGTCAAGTTCTTCGTCGACTATACGGTGGCTCTCGCGAAGAAGGACGCGACCGGCCAGAACAGGGCAGTCGCGAACCTCAAGACGTACACGGTGAGGCACGGTGACTTCCTCGCCGGTGCGACCGGGCTCCCGAAGCTGGCGGTGCGCAACGACCTCCTCGGTCACGTTCTCGAGCTGAAGAACCAGCTCGACGCGTACGCGAGCGGGAACTACGCGAAGGCCGCCGACACCTACCGCGCCGCCTATGCCCACATGTTCATGACGGGCGACCTGCTCTCCGGCGCGATCGCCAAGCAGAAGAGCCTGAGGTAACCGCGATCGTCTAGCGGCGGGGGAGCCCGCTCGGCTCCCCCGCCTCGAGTGACACGAGCTCGAAGGCGTCGACGTCCACGAGCCCGCGGTCGGTCAGCTTGAGCGACGGGATCACCGAGAGCGCGAGGAAGGCGAGCGTGAGGAACGGCGTGTGGCCCGTCCAGCCGAGCTCGTGCGCCGCGTCGTTGCAGGCACGGCTCTGTGCGACGACGACGTCGAGCGGCTGGTCGGACAGGAGCCCTGCCACCGGCAACGGGCACTCGGCGACGACCTCGCCACCGTCCACCGCGACGATCCCTCCGCCGATCTCGGCGAGCCGCTGCACCGCGAACGCCATGTCCTCGTCACCCACGCCGACGACCACGAGGTTGTGGGCGTCGTGGGCGACGGTCGACGCGAGGGCTCCACGGATGATCCCGGAGCCGGAGAGGAGGCCGAGCCCGATCCGCCCTGTCGCCAGATGCCGCTCGACGACGGCGAGCTTGACGAGGTCCTGCTCCGGGTCGGAGACCGCCAGCCCGTCGACCACGGCCGGCTCGCGCTCGAGCGACTCGGTCAGGACCTGATCCGCGACGAGCCCGATCGTACGGGCGGCACCGCCCTCCCACGGGATCGCGAAGTCCAAGGGTGTGACCGCCTTCACGCGGACCGTCTGCCGGACCCAGTCGGGCACCTCTCTCCGCGGCACGTCCTCGAGCGGCCGCCCGCGCTTCAGGACCACGTCGGGCACGAACCGCTCGAGGTCGGGGAGCACCAGGAGGTCGGCGACGTAGCCCGGCGCGATCGCACCGTGCCGTGCGAGCCCGTGCCATTGCGCGGGGTGCAGCGAGGCCATGAGCACGGCGTCCGCGGGCTCGATCCCCGCCGCGACCGCGTCGCGCACCATCCCGTTGACGTGGCCGCGGTCGACGATGTCCTCGGGGTCGCGGTCGTCGGTGCAGAACGCGATCCTGCCCGGGCCGTACTCGGCGACGAGCGGGAGGAGCGCCTCGAGGTTGCGTGCCATCGACGCCTCCCTGACGAGCAGCCACATCCCCGCGCGCAGCCGCTCGCGACCCTCCTCCACCGTCAACGCCTCGTGGTCCGAGCGGATGCCGGCCGCGACGTAGGCCTGAAGCTCCTTCCCGAGCACCCCCGGCGCGTGGCCGTCCACGTGCGCGGCGCCGTCCAGCGCGAGCTTCTCGAGCTCCTCCGGGGCTCCGGCGATGACCCCCGGGAAGTTCATCATCTCGGCGAGCCCGATGACCCGCCGGCGCCGCATCAGCGCCTCGAGGTCGCCGAGCGCGAGCGGCCGCCGGGGTGACTCGAACGAGGACGCCGGCACGCACGATGGCGCCGTGAAGAACACCTCCAGCTGAAGGCCCGAGGTCGCGTCGAGCAGCCAGTGGACGCCGTCCGAGCCGAGGACGTTCGCGATCTCGTGCGGATCCGCGACCACCGCGGTCGTGCCGAGCGGCAGGACGAGGCGCGCGAACTCGTCCGGGAGGAGCTTCACCGACTCGATGTGCATGTGCGCGTCGATGAAGCCGGGGACGACGTACCGGCCGTCGGCGTCGGCGGTCTCCCAGCCCTCGTAGGAGCCGAGGCCGGCGATCACGCCGTCGACGACGGCGATGTCGACGTCGAGCCATTCGCGGGTGAAGGCCGACAGGACACGGCCGCCGCGCACGACGAGGTCGGCGGGCTCGTCCCCGCGAGCGACGGCGAGACGGCGGGCGAGCCCGGGCATCCCGTGGACCTTAACCACAGCGCGAGCAGCTAGATGCCTATCGCCGGCTTGGGGGAGCTTGAGACTCGCGTGTTCGCTTGCCAAGCTTTCACAAGGGATGTCGCCGCCCGTCGCCACCGGCTCGGTCGTCGCCGACTTCCGCGTGGAGTCACTGATTGGGGAAGGCGCCATGGGACGCGTCTTCATGGCGGAGGATACGAGGCGAGGGGGGAGCATCGCCCTGAAGGTGCTTGCCGTCGATCTCGCAGAGGACGAGCGCTTTCGACGGCGCTTCCTGCGGGAGTCCAAGCTCGCGGCGAGTCTCGATCACCCCCACGTCGTTCGGATCATCGACGCGGGCGAGGAAGGCGGCGTCCTCTACCTCGCGATGGACCACGTGGCGGGGGTCGACCTGCGCGAGCGTCTCCGGCGGGAAGGCCGACTGGATCCGGAGCGCGCGATCGACCTCGTGGGGCAGGTCGCCGAGGCCCTCGACGATGCGCACGCGGCGGGGCTCGTGCACCGGGACGTGAAGCCCGCCAACATCCTCATCCAGGACGGGCCCGACAGAGAGCACGCATACGTGTGCGACTTCGGGCTCGCTCGTCACCTCTCAGCCGCCAGCAGCCTCACAACGGACCGTGGTCTCGTGGGCACGATCGACTACATCGCACCGGAGCAGATCGAGGGCGGCGACATCGACGGCCGAGCCGACGTCTACTCGCTCGGCTGCGTCCTCTTCGAATGCCTGGCCGGGAGTCGGCCGTTCGACCGCGAGAGCGAGCTCTCGGTCGTCTTCGCGCACCTGAACGAGCCGCCGCCACGTCTCTCCGATCTCGCGCCCGAGCTCCCCGCGGCATTCGACGGCGTGTTCGCCAACGCGCTCGCGAAGTCGCCCGCCGCGAGGTACTCGACGTGCGCCGAGCTGGTCGAGGCCGCGCGCGCCGCGCTGCAGGGACGGACGCTGGCACCCCGGCGGCGCCGCAGGAGGCGACTGGCGGTGGCCGTCGCGGGGATCGTCGCGGCAGGAGCCGCGGTCGGAGGCACCCTGCTGGTGCGGAGCGCTTCGCCGCCGCGGCCACCCGCGATCACGCAGACATCGATCGCAGGGGCACGGCTCGGTCTTCATCGCGCTGAGTACGAGAAGATCCTGGGCCATGCGATTCCTGTGAATCAGCCGCCGGACATTCCGGGTGCGCCCAGCAGCGAGTACGCGACGCTCGCGTTCGAGGACAAGGTCTGGGCCTTCTTCCCCGACGGACCCGAGGGCACCGCGACCATCATCGTCACCTGGAACGAGGAGTACACGACCACGGAGGGCATCGGTCCGTGCTCCACGATCGAGGAACTGAAAGCAGCCTACGGCGACCGAGTGCAACCCGACTACTACGGCACGATCGGAAGGAAGCACTTCATGTACGACGTCGGCAAGAACCTCCTCTTCGCGGCGTCCGGGCCACCTCCGCCACCGGGCGAACGGCCTGTCCCGGCGACGTACGTCTCGGCCGTGGGGCTGTTCGACGGCAGCGCTCCGGGGGCGGATGAGAGTTTCGGCGGACGCCCGTTTGCCGGCTTCGTCACGGGCAACCAGACGCCTCAGTGCACGCCGTAGTCAGCTCGCCTCGATCGACCAACTGAACCGCGTGCGACTCTCATGCGGCGCGAGACCGCCCGGCCGCAGGCCTCGGTGGACGAGTAGGACAGGCACGTTGCAGCGGCCGAGGAGCGCACGCCGCGCAGCGCCGACTCCCTCCCGACGCCAGCGCGGTGAGATGCCCACGACGACGGCGCTGGCGGTCTCGACCGCCGCGACGAGCGACTCGCTGCTCGCCCCTGCGAGGAGCGGCGTCGTCTCGACACCAACCACGCGTTGCACGGCGAGCGACGCGTCCGCTAGCAAACGGCTGGCGTCGCGTCTTGCGTGGCGCGGAACTTCGTGCGTCCCGACGAGCGTGAGCGGCACGGCGGCAGCCGAGGCGAGCCAGGCTCCCAACTCGAGCGCAGTCCAATCGTGCTCGGCGCCCCCGAATGGGACGAACACTCCAGATCCTGTCGTGAGATCGATCGCAGAGCCCGCTAACAGCGCAACCACCGCCGGAGAGCGGTCGAGGATCGCGGTCACCTCATCGGCGAGCGGCTGCTTCTCGATCCCCGGCGGAGCGTCCATGAGGACGAGCTCGACGTGGTGTGTAGCGGCGAGCCGCACCAGATCGCCAACTGCGTCCCGAGTGGTGAATGCGGCAACACGCGAGGGGACGGAAATGGACTCGCGCCGCGCATTCAACGCCGCCGTCTCGTCCCTAAGCCCTTCCACGGCAGTCAGAAGGCGGGTGACGATCACCTCGCGGGCGTCACGGCCCGCAAGCGGCTCGGCGATGGCCAGGAGCGCGTCGACTCCGGCCAGCGTCGAGGGAAGGACGAGAACCGCCCCTGCTGCGGATACTTGCGGGACGGTGCGCTCGAGGTCGAGGGACGGATCCTGCGTCAGGATCGCTCGCTCGAGCTCGCGAAGCGCCGGCGTTGGCTCGATGCCGAACTCCTCGACCAGCTCTTCTCGTGTCTCGCGGTAGACGCTGAGCGCCTCCGCTTGTCTGCCCGACCGATAGAGCGCGAGCATCAGCTGTCCACGGAAGCGCTCACGGAGTGGATGTTCGGCGACCAGTTCTTCAAGCTCTCCGATGAGCTGCGAATGGCTTCCGAGCGCCAACTCGGCTGCGATCCGCTGCTCGAGCGCGGCCAGTCGGATCTCCTCGAGCCGCTCGATCGAGAGTTGTGCGAACGGCTCGTGAGCGAGGTCGGCGAGCGGCGCACCGCGCCAGAGGTCGAGTGCCTCTGCAAAGAGGCCTGCAGCCGCTCGCGCGTCTCCCTGTGCGCGAGCTCTGCCTGCCTCCTCGGCACGGCGCTCGAAACGTTTCAAGTCGAGCTGCTCGGGCGTGAGTCGGATGGCGTATCCGGGCGAACGGGTCTCGATAGTCGACGCGCCAAGCGCTTTGCGGAGCTCGGAGATGTGCCGCTGCACCTGCGTCACGGCGGTGACGGGAGTCGCTCCCGCGTACAGGTCGTCCGCGACTCGGTCGACCGAGACGACGCGGTTTGCGTCTAGGAGCAGGATCGCCAGGGTCGCGCGCTGCTTCGGCCCGCCGAGCGAGATGGGGCCGTCGTCTCCCACGACCTCGAGCGGCCCCAGGATGCGGAATTCGAGCACCGGGCGGACGGTAGTCGGTCGATAGCGCTTCGGTAGCCGGCGGTTCGATCCTCGAGCCAGTCGAGAGGAAGGGAGGCGCACATGAGGAGTCGGAATCTCGTCGCAGCGCTCGTCGTACTCAGTCTCGGAGTGTTTGCTGGGACGGTTGCGCCTGCGGCCTGGGCAGTCGACCCGTACGTCGTCGACGTTCAGGAGTGCGCGCGCAACAACGGTCAGGCGACGGTTCCCGCCGGCGCTCCGATCAGCGTGCAGAACTTCGCCTTCGTGACCGGGACGTACGGCCTGATGCAGAACTTCCTACTCAAGCAAGAAACGATGCAGGGCGTCGCGCGACCGGCTGGTGGCACGCCGACGCTTGTCGACGTGACTGACGAGTGGTCGAACCCTGAACAGATCGGGGACGGTCCGGCTCAAGGTTGGGTGACACGCCTGCCGAACATCGAGCTCGAGGCGCTGGCAGCGGGCGAGGTGGTCGGCGTCGGAAGTCTCACCGAGTTCACCGGGCCGATCCAGATCGTGTTCACGCCGGTCGGGCTGATCGGCTTCGGCCCGTTCCACGTCGCTGCCGGCGACGTGTTCCTCCAAGTCTGCGAGATCACGGCCGTCTAGGGGGCTCCCATCCGGGACCCGGTACTTCTTCGAGAAGGCCCACGCAGAGTGGGCCTTCTCGAGATGTGGCCCTCGTCTCTGGAGCGGAATGCCGGTTCGCCGGCAAAGGGAGCGGCTCTGGCGGACCGTGGCGCCGCTCGATAGCGCGTCGGCAGCAGCGGGCTCGCTCATCGTGACTCAGCCCGCGCGGGGGGGCCGGGTGATCCGAGCGAGGGAGCCTGGTGCGCTTTGACGCCTACATGCCCATCGCGTGGTACCCCGCGTCGACGTAGAGCGTCGTGCCGGAGACGTTCCGTGCGTCCTCCGAGAGGAGGTACGCGGCCGCAGCCCCGCAGTCCGTCGAGTCGATGGTGCGATGCAGCGGGGCACGCTGCTCGAACAGCTCCTCCATCGTGGTGAACCCCGCGATCGAGCGGGCGGCGAGCGTTCGCACCGGTCCGGCGGAGATCGCGTTGATCCGGATCTGCTTCTGGCCGAGGTCCCACGCCAGGTAGCGCATCGACGCGTCGAGCGTCGCCTTCGCGACGCCCATCACGTTGTAGTGGGGCACCGCGCGGACGCCGCCGAGGTACGTCATCGTCACGATCGAGCCGCCTCCGCGCGCCGCCATCAGGGGCTCGGCCCGCCTGGCGCAGGCGACGAGCGAGTAGGCGCTGATGTCGACCGCCATCCAGAACCGGTCGCGCGGGGTGTCCGTGAAGCGGCCCTCGAGGTCCTCCGCCGCGGCGAACGCCACGGAGTGGACGAGCACGTCGAGCCCGCCGCCGAACGCCTCCGCGGTCTCGTCGAACACGCGGTCGAGGTCGTCGTCGGAGCGGACGTCGCACGGCGTCACCAGCTTCGCGTCCACGGTGGCGGCCAGGTCCCGGACCGACTTCTCGATCCGCTCCCCCTGGTACGTGAAGGCGAGCTGGGCACCCTCGGAGGCGAGCCGCTCGGAGATCGCCCAGGCGATCGAGCGCCGGTTGGCGACCCCGAGCACGAGCGCCTGCTTGCCCTCGAACCGCCCCGGCATGGCGGCGATCCTACTGCGCGTCGTTACGGTCCCGTCGTGCGTGCGTTCGCCCATGACCTGTTCACGTACCCGCTGCCGGCCGGGCACCGGTTCCCGCTCGACAAGTACCGCCTCGTGCGCGAGGCAGCGGAGGAGCTCGCGTCCGTCGAGGTGCAGGAGGCCGAGGCGGCGGGCTGGGATCAGCTGCGCCGCACGCACGACGAGGACTGGGTCGAGCGGGTGCGCGACGGCCTCCTCGCACGGCGCGAGGAGCTGGCGCTCGGGCTCCCGTGGTCGCCGGAGCTCGTCGAGCGCTCCCGCCGCTCGACCGGGGCGACGATCATGGCGGCGCACGCGGCCCTCGAGGACGGTGTCGCGGCGAACCTCGGCGGCGGGACGCACCACGCGTTCGCGCACGCCGGTCGCGGCTTCTGCGTCTTCAACGACGTGGTGACGGCGCTCCGCGAGCTCCGGACCTCTGGCCTGGTGCGGCGCGCGCTGATCGTCGACGTCGACGTCCACCAGGGGGACGGCACGCATGCTCTGCTCGCCGCCGACGCGGATGCGTTCACCCTCTCCGTGAACGGATGGCGCAACTACCCGTTCCGACGCGTGCCGGGCGACATCGAGGTCGATCTCCCCGACGGCACCGGCGACGAGCGGTACCTCACGGAGCTCACGCAGGTGCTCCCGGCCGCGCTGCGGCGGGCGCGTCCGGAGCTCTGCTTCGTGCTCGCAGGGGCTGACCCGTACGAGGGCGACCGGCTGGGCCGGCTGTCGCTCACGAAGGCCGGTCTGCGCGAGCGTGACCTCCTCGTCCGGGACATGCTCGCGGCCGGCGGCGTGCCCATCTGCGTGACGCTCGCCGGTGGGTACGCGAATGACGTCCGCGACACGGTCGAGATCAACGTGAACACCTTGCGCGTGTTCGCTTAGGGTGCTCCGAGATGAGCGATACGCCCGCCACCGATCCGGCCGCCTCGGGCGGCCGGATCGCCGTCGTGACGGGCGCGTCCTCCGGGCTCGGTGAGGCGATCGCGCGCCTGCTCGGCCAGAAGGGCTGGCACTGCGTCCTCGTTGCGCGGCGGGAGGATCGACTCCGCACGCTCGCCGAGGAGCTCGGCGGCGAGGTCGAGGTCTGTGACGTGAGCGACCGGGAGGCCGTCGAGGCGATGGCGGCCGGCGTCCTCGAGCGCCATCCGGCGATCCACCTCCTCGTCAACAGCGCGGGGATCCCGGCGCGGGGCACGTTCCTCACGGTCGACCCGGAGCTGATCCGCCGCGTGATGGACGTCAACTACCTGGGCGGGGTCTGGTGCACCCGGGCGCTCCTCCCCGGGCTCCGGTGGGCGGCGGCGTCCGGCGACCGCCGCGCGCACGTCGTCAACATCATCTCCGTCGGAGGGACGGTCGCATTCGCGCCGTCGGGCGCGTACGCGTCCTCCAAGCACGCGCAGCTCGCCTTCTCGCGCTCGCTCGCGTACGCGCTGCGGGGAACCGGGATCAGCGTCCACTCGGTGATGCCCGGCTTCGTCGAGACCGAGGGGTTCCCGCAGAAGGGAGTCCTCAAGAGCCGCCTCCTGGGGCGATTCGTGATCCAGCCGCCGAGGGTCGCGGAAGCGGTCGTCGGGGCCGTCGAGAAGGACAAGCGGGAGATCACGGTGCCGTGGTTCCCGTACCGCCCGATCTCCGTCGTCCAGGTTCTCGCGCCGGGCCTGATCGCGCGCTTCGCGGGAATGTCCGACTACCGGTCCGGCTCCGTGTAGCCCTCGTCGGCCTCGTCCGGCGGGTCGTTGAGCCGCTCGATCCACCGGGCGAACAGCGGGTCGACGATCGCGTGGCCGCCCCCCTCGCGCTCCTCGATCTCGGCCGTCGCCGCGAGACGCGGCAGGGCCCGCCGCACGACGTCCTTGGTCAGCTCGAGCCGCCGCAGCGCCGCCGAGCGGTACGGCGACCCCGAGCCGAGGAGGATCGCCCGCAGCGTCTTCTGCTGCGACGTGTCGAGCCCGCGCCACTGGGCGTCGAACTCGGGCTCGAGCTCCCGCATCGCGGCCGCGTCCGCCGCCTCCCAGTCCGCGAGCGTCGCGTCCGCCGCCGGTCGCACCTCCTCCCACAGGCGATGTGCCAGGAGCATCGTCCGCTGCGGGTGGCCCTGCGCGGCCCCGAGCAACGGGTTGAGGGCCTCGCCCGCGGACCGTCGGGTGGCCTCGAACCGCGCGGCGACGTATGCGGCGATGTCGGGGTCGGCCAGGCGGCCGAGGCGCATCGGCACGGCCGAGCCGTACAGCGGCCGGTCCTTCGTCTCGAACAGGAGCCGCATGAGCCCGGGCTCGGAGCCGGCGAAGACGTAGGACGCGACCTCGCCGTGGTGCTGGATGTGGCTGCGCAGAAGACCGTCCAGGCCCTCGATCCGCCCGATGTCCTGGAACTCGTCGAATACGACGAAGGCGCGGTAGCCGCCCGCTGCCTCGAGCCGGAGCGGCAGCTCGAGCAGCGCGTGCAGCGCGGGGAGCACGTCCCGGGTCGGCTCGAGCTGGAGCCGCGCGCTGATGCCGAACGCGCCGAGCGACAGGCCGACGCCCGTGCGCTGCAGGAATGCCTCGACGCGTCGCCTCACCTCGCCCTTCAGCTGCTTCGCATATGCACGCTCGAGGCGCACCGTGACGTCGGCGATCGACGACACCCGGTACAGGTCGACGAGCACCGGGATCAGCCCCTCGTTCCGCTCACCCTCGTGGAGGGCGAGCTTGAGCAGGCTCGTCTTCCCGTACTTGCGGGGTGCGTAGAGCCGGACGTAGTGGCCTCCGACGACGTTCCGCAGGAGCGCGCGGACTTCCTCCTCACGGTCGACGACGTCCTCCGGCGAGACCGGGTGCGAGTAGACGAACGGGTTGACGTCTTCGATCATGCGCCCCACAGACTACCGCGAAGGTGTCATGCTGACTACTGATCCGTAGTCTGTCAGGCGCAAGCCGGATCAGGCCTTGCGGGCGACGTACCAGCCGACCTCGACCTCGTGCGGGTCGGGCGCCATCCTCGCCACGCGCTCCCGCTCCTCTCCCTCCAGCCCCACGAGATCGAGGTAGCGGCCCATCTCCCTCCGCTCCCGCACGATCTCGTTGGCGGTGACGACGAGGTCGTTCGCCTCGAGGTACCCGCGGATGTCGGCGTCGGGGAGGAGGCGGGTGTGCGACGGGTCGCGGGCGCGCTCGAACCGGTCGAGCTCGAGGCTTCGCATCGGGTCCACGTCGCCGAGCTGGTCGACCAGCAGGATGCGGCCGCCGGGCTGTGTGACGCGTGCGATCTCGGCGACGACGAGCTCGGGCCGGTGGACGTGGTGGAGCACGCGCATGCACCCGACGAGGTCGAAGTCGCCGTACGGGAAGGGGAGCGCCGTCGCGTCGCCCGGCACGAACGTGCATCCCTCGGGTGCGTTCTCGCGGGCGGCGGCGAGGAGCTCCTCCGAGGAGTCCACACCCACGACCTCGCCCACGAGCGGCGCCAGAGCGTAGGCGAGCGCGCCCGTTCCGCAGCCGACGTCGAGCGCCCGCTCGTCGCCTCCGAGCGGAGCGAGCAGCCTCCGCAGCCGCGCCTGGAGGTCGTCGTGGCGCTCCGCCTGGAGAGCGCGTCGATGCTCGACCGGCCCGGTCATCGCACAACCTCTCTCGCGCCTCGCCCGGGCGGCACCCGGATCCCGCACGCGAGCTCGTAGCCGATCGTGCCAGCGACGACCGCATGCGCCTCGAGCGTCACGCCGTCGCCGACGAGGGTCACGGGCTCACCGGCGTCGACCGGACCGGGCAGCCGGACGGCGAGCGCGTCCATCGAGACCGTCCCCACGACGGGGACGCGGCCGCCTGCCACCACCAGTTCCGTCCCGGTGAGGTCCCGCCGGAAGCCGTCGGCATATCCGACGGGGACGATCCCGATCCAGGTCTCCTCCGTCGCGACGAACCGCCGGCCGTACCCGGTCGAGTCACCCGGCGCCAGCTGTCGTATCTGCGCGAGCTCCGACTCCCACCGCAGCGCGGGGCGCAGCCCGAACCGCGTGGCGTCGACTCCCTCCGGATCGACCCCGTACAACGCGATCCCGCAGCGGACGGCGTCCAGATGCGTCTCGGGCGCGTTCAGCGCCGCTGCGCTGTTGGCCGCGTGGCGGACGTAGCGGGAGGCGTAGGGCTCGGTCGCGCGGAGGAACCGCTCGAGCTGCTCCATCGCGAACGACCGGTCGCTGTCCGCGGTGGCGAGGTGCGTCATCAGGCCGACCACCGCGCCTCCCGGCTCGGGCAGCTCGCCGAGCCCCCATCGGCCCATGCCGGTGTCGAGCTTCACGTGGACGGCGACGCCCTCGGGCAGTCGCTCGTCGGACACGACCAGCTCGAGGCCCGCCTCGCGTGCGGTCGCGACGTCACCCTCATCGGTCGGGCCGAGCACCAGGATCCTGGTCTCGGGCTGCGCATCGCGCAGCGGGAGAGCCTCGCCGACGGTGGCAACGCAGAGCGCGCTGGCGCCGCCCTGGAGGGCGGCGCCGGCGACGTCGAGCGCACCGTGCCCGTAGCCGTCCGCCTTGACGACCGCCCACAGCTCGGCGGGAGCGACCGCCTCGCAGAGCACGCGCGCGTTGTGACGGATTGCGCCGAGGTCGATGGTGACGAGCGAGCGGGCCACGCCTCCATTCTCGCGACGCTCGGCGACACGCGGCCGAGTCAGCGTCATGTCAGCACGGACGGTAGTGCGGCGGCGACGTCCGACGCGACGAGCCCCGCCTGGTGCGGCACCGCTCCGGCAGCTCGACCGTGGGCGACGGCTGCGGCGACCGCCGCGTCGACCGGGTCGAGGCCCTTCGCCAGGAACGCGCCGACGACGCCGGTGAGCACGTCGCCCGTGCCGGCAGTCGCGAGCGAGGGCGGGCCGGTGTCACACACGATCGCCCGACCGTCGGGAGCCCGCACGATCGTGTCTGGGCCCTTCAGCAGCACGACCGCGTCGAACCGCTCCGCGCAGCGGCCGGCTGCCTCCAGGCGGTGCGCCGACACCCACTCCGAGCTCTCGTCCAGGAGGCGCGCGAGCTCGCCCGCGTGGGGCGTCAGCACGAGCGGCCCCGGACGACCGACCGGCTCCAGGCCGAAGAGGCCGTCCGCGTCGACGACCACGGGAAGAGGCGTTCGCAACAGCACCGCCCTGACGAGCGCGCGGGCCTCCTCCGAGCGGCCGATGCCGGGCCCGAGGGCGACGGCGGACGCGCGTTCGAGCTCGGGGTCGAGGGTCTCCACGGCGGTCGCCCACTCGAAGCCGCGCTTGACGGGCTCCAGGGCGAGGCTCTCCGCGATGCCCAGGCACGGCGCGGGGACTGCCAGGGTGACGTACCCCGCGTCGGCACGCAGCGCTCCCGTCGCGGCGAGGACGGCTGCGCCGGTTGTGCCCGGTGCGCCCCCGACCACGAGAAGCGACCCGGCGGTGAACTTCGTGTCGCGCTCGCTCCGCCGCGGGACCCGGTCGAGGATCGAGGGAGTGGCCCGCACGATCGCGGTCGGGGCCGGCTCGAGCCCGATGTCGGCGACTGCGACCCTCCCCGCGTGGAACCTGCCGGGCGAGACGACCAGCCCGACCTTGCTCCCGTGGAAGGTGACGGTCAGGTCGGCCTCGACGGCCGCGCCGGCGACCTCGCCGGTGGAGGCGTCGACACCGGACGGCAGGTCGACCGCCACGACCGGGGCTCCGCTCGCCCCGATTCGCTCGATCATGGCCGCCGCCTCGGGCCGGGGCGCGCCGCGAAAGCCGGTCCCGAACAGCGCATCGACCACGACCTCCGCCCCCGACGGGTCGTCCGTCTCGACTGCGTCCCTTCCCGCGACGCGGAGGATCCGGGCCGCGATGCGGCCGTCGCCGCCGTTCGCCCCTCCGCCGCACACGACCGCGAATCGGCGGGCGTCGGGGTAGGAGCGGAGCACCTCGGTCGCGACCGCCGCGCCGGCGCGCTCCATCAGCTCGCCCGCGGTCTCGGGGTAGCCGGGAAATCGCTCCTCGGCGGCGCGCATCTCGGCGGCGGTGTAGAGCGGCTCGTGCATCACGGACGCGGGCGGCGCACGGGCGGCGACTCGAGATCCGCGACGCACGTGGCGGCGGCGATCGTGTGCGAGTGCGTGAGGGAGACGTCGATCTCGCGCATCCCGACCTTCTCGGCCCAGCGCAGCGTCTTGCCCGCGAGTGTCACACCGGGTTTCGGCGGGCCGACGATCTCGATCTCCTTCCAGGTGAAGAGCACGCCGCAGCCCAGCGCCTTGCCGACCGCCTCCTTGCCGCAGAACCGGGCGGCGTAGGACTCCGCGGGGTTGCGACGCGATTCGCAGTACGCCTGCTCGTCGGGCGTGAAGCAGCGGTCGCGAAACCCGGGCCGCTCGAGCGCCCGCCGGATCCGCTCGATCTCGATCACATCCGTCCCGATCCGGACCGGCATCACGTCAGAGCGTTCGCTCGAGCCAGTCGGGCAGGTCCGCGACCGAGCTCAGCACCACGTCGGGCGTCACGTCGAGCTGCTCGAGCGTGTCCGGCCTGAACTTGCCCGTCCGGACGAGCGCGGTGCGCATGCCGAAGAGCTGCGCGGCACGGACGTCGGCCTCCGCGTCGTCGCCGACCAGCCACGTCAGCTCGGGCTCTGCGCCCAGGGCGTCGAGGGCGGCCGCGAAGTACGCGGGGCTCGGCTTGCCGAGCACGGTGGCCTCGACGCCCGTCGCGTACTCGAGCCCTGCGACGAACGCGCCCGCGTCGAGGAGCGGCCCCCGGCTCGTCTGCCACCAGCGGTTCTTGTGCAGGCAGTAGAGCTCCGCCCCCATCTGGATCTCGGCGAAGGCGCGGGCGAGGTTCATGTAGCTGAACACCTGGTTGGGCTCGAGGGTCTCGTCGCAGCCGCCGATGAGCACCGCTTCCGCGCCCTCGCCCACGAGCTCGATTCCCTCGAGATCCGGGACGACGCCCGCCATCACGAGCGCGAAGACGCGCTTGCCGGCGAGCTCCCGCGCCGCGGTGCGGGCGGTGGTCTGCAACTCGTCGTCGGCCAGCTCGAACCCGAGCGCCCGAAGCTCCTCGGCGAGCTGCGCGCGCGGCATCGTCGAGTTGTTCGTCACGAAGCGCAGGGTGTGCCCCGACTCGCGGAGGGCGGCGACCGCGGCCGCCGCGCCGGGGATCGCCTCCCCGGAGACGTGCAGCACTCCGTCGACGTCCAGGAGAATGCACGCCATGGGGCGGGAGTCTATTCGTGTCACGCGCTCGGTCTCCGTCGATCCGGACGAGATCGAGCTGCGGGTCTCCCGCTCGTCCGGTCCGGGCGGGCAGCACGCGAACAAGGCGGAGACCCGCGTCGAGGCCGTGTTCGACGTCGAGGCCTCCCCGTCCCTGACCCCGGCTCAGAAGCGCCGCGTGGTGTCCCGCGCGGGCCCCGTGCTCCGCGCGGTGGCCCAGGACGAGCGGAGCCAGGCGCGGAACCGCGAGCTCGCCGTCGAACGGCTCGTCGGGAAGCTCGCCGCGGCCCTCAGGCTGGAGCGGCGGCGCGTTCCGACACGGCCGACGGGAGCAGCACGCGAACGGCGGCTGGCGGAGAAGCGCCGCCGGGCCCAGCTCAAGCGCCACCGAGCGCCGCCGCCGCCAGACTAGGGGGCTTGTGTCCATCCAATCCACGCCACTGACGGCCGCCGCGGTTCGCCCCCTGCTCCGGGGGCGCTTCGGAGAGCCCTACCTCTGGAGCGAGTCGTGTTCCTCCACGCAGGACGTCCTGCGTGGCAGCGACCTGCCGGAGGGGGCCGTCGCCGTCACGGAGCACCAGACCGGAGGTCGCGGGCGAGAGGGTCGCCGCTGGGACGACTCGCCCGGGCGATCGCTCCTCGTCTCCCTCCTGCTGAGGCCCCCTCCCGGTGCGGCCGCAGAGCAGCTCTCGCTCGTGGCCGGGCTCTGTGTGGCCGAGTCGGTCGAGGAAGACCGGGACGCCGCGAGCATCAAGTGGCCGAACGACGTCCTGGTGTCCGGGCGCAAGGTGGCCGGCGTGCTGATCGAGGCCTCCGAGGGCGCCGTCGTCTGCGGGATCGGCGTCAACGTCTTGCAGACCGAGGCCGAGCTACCGGCGCAGACGCGCCTGCCGGCAGCCTCGCTGCTGACCGCCTCGGGTCGCGCGCTCGACCGCGCGACGCTGCTGGCGTCGCTGCTCGAGATCCTCGAGCACCGCTACGACGCGTGGCGCCGATCGGGGCTCGCCCCGCTCCTCGACGAGCTCGAGGCGCGCAACGTCCTCCGGGGACGGGATGTCCGGGTCGCCGGGGAGGCCGGGACGGCCGGGAGCATCGCTCCCGACGGCCGGCTCACGCTCCGCCGCCCGGACGGATCGACGACGCTCGTGGGGAGCGGTGAGGTGGAGCTCGGCGGCCCGTAGGGACGGCGATCCGTTGTGTCAGCCCTCCACGTGAGGGAAGCCGAAGCGACCCTTGACGCAGAGGTTGCCGAGCGTGATGTCGTGGTCGGCCGCGCTCGTGACCTTGACGATCCGGTTGTCCTGCACGTGGAGCTCGAGCGAGCACCCGACGCCGCAGTACGGGCAGATCGTCTCGGTCACGACCTGCTCGTCCTCACGCCACTCTCCCGCCGACCGAAGCTCGTGCTCCGAGCGGAACATGAGCGCACCCGTCGGGCAGACCGCGATGCAGTTGCCGCAGTAGACGCAGGCCGACTGCGGCAGCGGCGTGTCCAGCTCGGTGGAGATCCGCGCGTCGAAGCCGCGCCCCGCGACGTGGATCGCGAACGTGCTCTGGTGCTGCTCGCCGCAGGCGTCGACGCACTTGTAACAGAGGATGCACTTGGAGTAGTCCCGGACGTAGAGCTCGTTGTCGACCTTCACCGGCTGGTGGACGGTGGCCGCCGTCCGTCCGTCCGGCTCGACGTGGTGCCCCGTTCGGGCGCGATCGCGGTCGTGGGTGGGTGCTGCCTGGGGGCCGAAGCGCTCCGGCGCGGCCCCATAGCGGCCCAGGTAGCCGGGCGCGACCGGCGTGGTCGAGAGGTCGACCGACGAGGCGAGCAGCTCCAGCACGAGCCTGCGTGAGAGGCGCACCCGCTCGGAGTCGGTGTGCACCTTCATCCCCGGCTCCGCCTTGCGCGAGCAGGACGGCACGAGCACGCGAGAGCCCTCGACCTCGACGACGCAGACGCGACACACGTTCGCCGGCTCGAGGGTCTCGCCGTAGCAGAGCGTCGGCGTATCGATTCCGAGCCGTGTGCAGGCGTCGAGGATGGTCGAGCCCTCGAACACGCGGACGGGCTCCCCGTCGATCTCGAGCTCGATCATGCGCTGCGGCGCGAGCAGCTCGGTCATGCCGGCTCCCCCTCGAAGACGCGGAGCCGACGGATCGCCGACTCGACGGCGCTCGAGGCCGTCTGGCCGAGCCCGCAGATGGATGCGTCGCGCATGCACTGGCCGAGCTCGCCGATCAGAGCCAGCTCCCGCTCGACTCCCCCCCGGGCCTCGCCGGAGAGGAGCCGGGCCAGCGCCTCCTCCTGGCGTACCGTCCCGACACGGCACGGGACGCACTGGCCGCACGACTCGTCGCGGAAGAAGGCGGCGATGCGCATCAGGATCCGAGGTAGGTCGACCGTCTCGTCGAGCACGAGCACGACGCCGGAACCGAGCGTCGCGCCCGCCTCCCGCATCCCCTCGAACGTGAGCGGCACGTCGAGCTCGTCCGGCCCGAGGAACGCGCCCGCCGCGCCGCCCATCAGCACGGCCTGCAGCGCTCGACCTCCTGGTACGCCGCCCGCGAGGTCGAGCACGTGGCGAAGGGTCACACCGAACGGCACCTCGTAGGTGCCGGGCCGCAGGACGTGCCCGGAGACGCAGAGCAGCTTCGTCCCCGTCGAGCCCTCGGTCCCGATCTCGGCGAAGGACGGTCCCGAGCCGAGCACGACATCGAGGACGTTGACGAGCGTCTCGACGTTGTTGACGACGGTGGGCTTGCCGAAGAGGCCGACGTCGACGGGGAAGGGAGGCTTGTTGCGGGGCTCGCCTCGCTTCCCCTCGATCGACTCGAAGATGGCCGTCTCCTCGCCGCAGATGTAGGCGCCCGCCCCTCGGCGGATCTCGGCGTCGAACGCGAAGCCCTCGCCCATCACGTCGTCCCCGAGGAACCCGCGCCGGCGAGCCTCGGCGAGGGCGTCCTCGAGCGCCTGCCGCGCTTCCGGGTACTCGCCCCGGATGTAGACGTACCCCCGCTCGCAGCCGGTCGCGTACGCGGCAAGGGTCATCGCCTCGACGACCGCGAACGGGTCGCCCTCCATGAGCGCACGGTCCTTGAACGTGCCGGGCTCGGACTCGTCGGCGTTGCAGACCAGGTAGTGGGGCCGCACGGGCTGGCGCGCGACCGCCTCCCACTTCACACCGGTGGGGAAGGCCGCCCCGCCCCGGCCCACGAGCTTCGAGTCCCTCACCTCGCGCAGAACGCCCTCCGGCCCGAGCTCGAAGGCCCGTCTGAGCGCGGCGTAGCCGCCGTGCGCCCGGTACCCGTCGAGGCTGATGGGGTCGACCGACCCGACGCGGCGCAGGAGCCGGAGCGATGGATCACCGGCCTGCGGGAGCGGACCAGACGGCGACGGCCGCGGCTCGCCCCCCGCCAGGAGCTCGAGGAGAGTGGCGGCGTCGACCGGCGCCTGGGCGCGCTCCAGGGGATCGTCTCCCGCGACCGCGAGCATCGCGGCGGGTGCGCGGTCGCACTGGCCCAGGCAGGGGCTGCGAAGCCACGTGGCCGACCCGTCCTCCGACAGCTCGCCCTCCGGTCCGAAGCCGGCCTCGAGCCGGACGATCAGCTCCTCCGAGCCCCAACACCTGCAGGCGATGTCCTCGCAGACGTGCACGACCCGCGCCGGCCTGGGCTCGAGCGCGAAGAGGGCGTAGAACGTCGCCACGCCGTAGGCGTCCGCCGGCGGCACGGTCAGCCTTCGGCAGATCTCGTTCAGGCCGCCCGGGCTGATCCAGCCGATCCGCTCCTGGAGCGCCCACAGCGCCGGAAGCAGCAGGTGGCGCCTGGCGCGGGCGGAGTGGCCGCCCGCCGCGGTGTTGCCGGCGGCGCCGGCCTCCCGCGCGCCGCCCTCCCACCCCGACGCGGGCGCTCCGAGCGCCGCATCGAGCGCGGCACGCTCGCCCGGGGTCGCGTCGGCGTGAGGGACGAGCTTCAGGTCCATCGAGAGGCGTGGCGTCGGTCGGTGGTGCGGGGCGGGGATGGCATGCGCCAGGCAGCGTGGCCGCGTCCGTGCTCGCCGATCCACGACGGTGTCGGTGAGCAGCGAGACGGCCGCGATGCGCCGCGGGCGGGCACCCGGGCGCGCGTGCCGATGACCTGCATCGGGCCCCTACGAGACGACATCGACCGGCTCAGCTGCATGGGTCTCGAGCGAAAGCGGAGCCGGCTCCAGCTTCTCGACCCGGATGGCCGCGGCCTTGAACTCGGCAGTGCCGGACTTCGGGTCGGTGGCATCGATCGTGAGCTGGTTCACATCGACCTCGTCGGGGAAGTGCAGCGTCATGAACGCGAGCCCGGCGCGCAGCGAGGCATCGACCCGCACCGGCGCCTCGACCGAGCCGCGCCGCGACGAGACGCGCACCACCTCGCCTTCGGAGAGCTCGAGCCGCTCGGCGTCCTCCGGCGAGAGGTCCAGCGACTCGCCGCGGTGGAGCGGCGAGCGGTACCGGCCCGACTGGACACCGGTGTTGAACGACTCGAGACGCCGTCCCGTCGTCAGCCGGATGGGATAGTCGGCGTCCAGCGCCTCGAACGGCGGCCGCGCCTCGACGAGGCTGAACGGAGCGAGCGGCCCCCCGACCGGCTCGGCCCAGAGGCGCCCGTGGAGGAACAGCGATCCGGGGTGATCCTCGTCGGGGCAGGGCCACTGGATCCCCCGGAGCGCGTCCAGCCGGTCGTAGCGCATCCCGCGGTGCATCGGCGACAGCGAGCGGAGCTCGTCCCAGACCTCCTCCGAGGTGGGGTGCCCCCAGTCGTGCCCGAGCCGCCGTGCCAGCTCCGCGAGGATCCACTGGTCGTCGCGGGCCTCGCCGGGCGGGTCGAGCGCCTTGCGCACCCGCTGCACGCGCCGCTCGCTGTTCGTCACGGTTCCCTCCGCCTCGCACCACGACGCGGTGCCCGGCAGGACGACGTCGGCCATCTCGGCCGTCCGCGTCATGACGATGTCCTGCACGACGAGGAAGTCCAGGGCGCCCAGGAGCCGGCGGGCGTGGTTGACGTCCGCCTCCGACTGCGCTGGGTTCTCGCCGATCACGTAGAGCGTCCGGAGCTCGCCGCGTTCCATCGCGTGGAACATCTGCGTCAGGTGCCAGCCGTACCTGGGGATGATCGGCGTCCCCCACGCGGCCTCGAAGCGGGCGCGGGCCTCGGCGTCGCGCTCGATGTCCTGGAAGCCCGGCAGCTTGTTCGGGATCGCCCCCATGTCGCCGCCGCCCTGGACGTTGTTCTGCCCCCGCAGAGGGTTGAGCCCCGACCCGTAGCGTCCGACGTGGCCGCACAACAGGCCCAGGTTGATGAGCGCCAGCACGTTGTCGACGGCGTTGTGGTGCTCGGTGATCCCGAGCGTCCAGCAGATCATCGCCCGGTCGGCCCGCGCATAGGCGTGGGCCGTCTCGCGGATCACGTCCGCAGGGACGCCCGTCAGGCGCTCCCCCTCCTCGAGCGTGAACGGCTCGACCGAGGCCGCATACTCGGCGAACCCCTCGGTCGCCCGCTCGACGAATTCGCGGTTGTGCAGGCCGGCCCGGATGATCTCGCGCGCCATGGCGTTCGAAAGCGCGATGTCCGAGCCGACGTCGAGCCCGAGCCACCGGTCCGCCCACTGCGCCGAGCTGGTGCGGCGTGGATCGACCGCGAACAGGCGCGCCCCGTTCCGCACCCCGCGGAGGAGGTGGTGGAAGAAGATCGGGTGCGTCTCCCGGGCGTTCGAGCCCCATAGGAGGATCACGTCCGTCTCCTCGATCTCGCGGTACGACGACGTGCCGCCGCCCGCTCCGAACACCGTCGCCAGACCGACGACGCTGGGCGCGTGTCAGGTGCGGTTACACGAGTCGACGTTGTTCGAGCCCATCACCTGACGGGCGAGCTTCTGCGCCAGGAAGTTCATCTCGTTCGTCGCCTTCGAGCACGAGAAGATCCCGAACGATGTGAACGCATCCGTCTCGCGGGCCTGCGCGAACGCGGCGGCGACGGTGTCGAGCGCCGCGTCCCACGACGCCGGACGGAGCCCGTCTCCGTCACGGACGAGCGGCGTGGTGAGGCGACCTTGAAGCTTGGGCATGCTTTGGCTCCTTCCGACCCTGGTGCTGCCAATCTACCCCTGTGCCCGCCGCTACCGCAGGCGGCACGAGCAGGGCCGATGCCGACTCAGTGGGCCACTCGATCGTCCCGCTCGCCCACGACCCGGGTCGGCTGGTCCGCGTCGACGGCCTCGAGCACGCCGGCCGAGATCTCGTCATGGGTCAGCCACCGCCCCTCCGTGGAGCCCAGCAGGGCCTTGCGGTAGGCGACGTGCAACGGGACATCCTCGAGCGGCCAGACTCGCGTGCCGAACACCTGCACGAGCCGCGCCCCCGGCGCGAGCGCCGCCGCCACCAGCTGCGGGGCGGCGGGTGCGTCGGTGTGGATCCAGCAGACCGCCAGCTCGAGCGGCCCGCGGGCCTCCACCGCCCGGGCGAGCGCCGCCGAAAGCGCCTCGCTGTCGCGATAGTCGAGCGGCACCGACGTGACGGCGGTGCCCAGCCCGGCGGGGCGGCGTGCGATCGAGGTGACCGGGTGGCCGCGCGCCGCCAGCTCGCGGGTGAGCCCTGCGAGCATCCCGGTGGCCCCCACGACGAGTGCGTGCCCGGGCCGCTCCAGCTCTGCGAGCCGCTCCGGCACGTCGACGTCCGCCAGCAATCCTTCCGGGAGCGGAAGCGTGACCGGGTTGACCCCCCGCAGGGAGAGCTTCCCCGCGGCGACGCGCTGCTCGAGCACGCCGAGCAGCTCCCCGGGGTACGCACCGGGCAGCGGGATGTCCGCGTCGGGAACCGCGCGCGCGTCCCCGAGCGCGCGCAGCGCCCCGGGCGTGACGAGCGGGACGTCGACGGGTAGCGCGACGACGACGTCGTGTCGCGCGCGACGCATCCCCGCGACGACCCCGTGCACCGGCGCGCGCCCCGCGGCGCCGTCGTCGACGACCGGGTAGGGCAGCCCCTCCAGCTCGCCGGCCTTGCCGACCACGAGCACCTCGTCGCAGGCCTCGGCGAGGAGCCTGTGCCCCCGCTCCGCGAGCGTCTCTCCCCGCAGACGCGCGAGCGCCTTGGGTGAGCCGAACCGCGTCGAGCCGCCGCCCACCAGGAGGACGCCGCTGAGCGGCACGCTCCCGGGCCCCTGCCCGTCCGGAGCGGTCGTCACGCGAGGATGCGCGAGGGCTCGGTGTACACCCCGGCCCGGCCGTCCCGCACGAACCCGCAGAGCGTGATCCCCCGGTCGGCGCCGAGCTCCACGGCGAGCGAGGAGGGCGCGCCGACCGCGACCAGCACGGGGCAGCCCGCGACCGCTGCCTTCTGCACCAGCTCGAACGAGAGCCGCCCGCTGACGCAGAGCATCGATCGCGAGAGTGGCAGGAGCCCCTCCCCGAAGGCCCAGCCCAGGACCTTGTCCATCGCGTTGTGGCGGCCGACGTCCTCGCGGGCGCAGAGCAGCTCACCGCCGGCGGAGAAGAGCCCCGTCGCGTGGAGGCCTCCGGTGAGCGCGAAGGTCGCCTGAGCCGCGCCGAGCAGCCCCGGCAACGTCGAGACGACCTCGAACGGCACCGCGAGGTCGCTGTCGACCCGGGGCGCGTCCACCGCGACCGCCTCGAGCGCGCCCTTCCCGCAGACACCACAGGACGACGACGTGTAGAACGACCGCTGGACCCGGCCGAGGTCGGCGTCGGGCGCCTCCACCTCGACGACGTTCGCGGCGAGGTCCTCGGGCGGGTGGGCGGCGACCGGCTGCAGGCCCTCTGTCAGGCAGAAGCCGAGCGCGAGCTCCTCGTCGTGCCCGGGCGTGCGCATCGTGACGGCCACCGCGGTGCCGTTGATCCGGATCTCCAGCGGCTCCTCGACCGCGAGACGGTCGTCCTCGCTGGCGCCTCCGGGCATCCGACGGACGGGCGCGCGTCGAGTCGCGTGCGGCGGCACCTCCACGGCGTGAGCGTAGACGGCCGCCTTCCTCGGAGCTCGGCGAGATCACCACGGGGACTGTCTCCGTAGGGGACTGACCCCCGCGAGGCACTCGCCGGGCGAGAACGCCGCGGGGGACAGACCCTACGGGGTCAGTCCCCTACGTCAGTCGTCTTCGTCGTCGAACAGGAAGCGAGCCACCTGCGGATCGTGGTCGCTCGCCTGGTCGAAGAACTCCGCGTTGACGCGGACGACGTCGTACGACGTCGTCCGCTTGTCGAGCTTGCGGCTCACGAGCACCTGGTCGAGCACCTGTGAGTTCCCCTCGAACACGTACGAGTACCGCTCGGCCTTCGGGAGGGTGTCCATGAGGTTCGTGAGCACGCCTCCTTCGAGGATCTGCAGCGTCTCGGAGAACTCGAAGTCGTTGAGATCGCCGAGCACGACGACTCTGGCGTTCTTGAATGCGCCGAGGATCTCGTCGACGAAGTCGTTGACGACCTGTGCTTGCTGGTGTCGCTGGGCCTCCGTCACCCTGGCGGGCGGCTGGAACCGGCCGAAGAGGGGCTGGTCGCCGCCCTTCGAGCTGAAGTGGTTCACGATCACGAAGATCGTCTTGTTGCGGAAGCGGAGCTCCGCAGCCAACGGCTTGCGGCTCGCCGCCCACGCCGCGTTGGCCGGGTCGATGCGGCCCGGGCTGTAGCGGAGTTGCACCTTGTTGTTCGTGCCCGTGACGGCGTTCGGCGTCACGGAGGTTGCCCCGGGCCGATCGACGAACTCGAGGCCGCGATCGCTGCGGTAGAGGAAGCCGACACGGATGTTCCCGCCGGGCTGACCGCCGTCCTGGTCGTCCACCGGATCGATCTGGCGGAACCGGTACGTCGGGCCCCCGGCCGCCTGGATCGCCGCGATCAGCTGCTGGAGGGTGAGCGACGCATCCGTGACTTCGGTGTTGCTCGGCCCGTCGTTGTCCTGGATCTCCTCGAGCGCCACGAGGTCGGGCGCCCGCAGGCTGTCGACGATCAGCCCGGCGAGCCGTGCGAACTTCTCGGGCGGATCGACCGGCGAGAGGTTCTCGACGTTGAACGTCGCGATCGCCAGCTCGTCGGGGCGCTGCGCCCGCGCAGCCTCGCGCACGAGGCCCTTGTCGACCCGCGTGAGCGGGGACGTGAGCTGGAGCTCGAAGTTGCCGAAGTTGTAGTCGAGGACGCCGACGGCAGGCGTCGTGAAGCGGTCGCCCACGTTGGCGGACGGGGTCGCGCCCGGCCCCAGGATGTCGTCCTCGAGCTGGATGCGCTCGGGATTGAAGTCGCCCGGGCTGATGACGACGCCCTCGCGGATCGTGCGGACGCCGGCGCCGGAGCCGTTGTCGGCCAGCACCCAGAGCTCGCCGAAGCCGTTCGTGGGCCCGACGACGACCGGGTCGTCGACCCGCAGCAGCGTCGCCTCGAGGCTCTCGTAGAAGTCGATCCCGTCCGTCGCCGGGTCGAAGGCGCCGCTCGTCTCGACGTCTCCGGTGGCGTCGTCGTCGATCACGGTCGTCGGCGGCGTCCGGCCGCCCAGGCCGAGCACGGTCGGAGTTATCGGCGCGCCCGGGCCACCGGGCGTGACGACGGGAGAGACGATCTCCGTCGTCGTCAGGTTCGTCGCCGCGCCGCCCGGTCTGAACTCGCTGACGACACCGGCGACGGTGACGGCCTGCCCGACCGAGACCGACCCTCCGATGCCGGTGCCGAAGACGAGGATGGCGTCAGACGTGGCGTCGCTCGAGTCACCGAGGGCGTCCTGCATCGTGAAGCTGTTCGGCCGAACGACGGTGACCACGCCCGGGACGCCGGAGACGACCCGCGCGTCGAGCGGCGAGAGGTGCGCCGCCCCCTGGATCTCGAAGATGCGCGCGGGGAGCGGCACCGTCGTGAAGCTGAACACGTGGTCGGCCGCCATCGTGTCCGGCGGGTCGTCCATATCGACGTCGGACACCCCGGCGTCGTCCACGGTGACGGCGCACCGCTCGCCCAGCGCAAAGGCGGCAGCGGGATCGAGGGTGTACGTCGCCGGCCCCCCGGAGAGTGTGAACGCGTGGGCGCCGCTGGCGGCGCACGAGATCGAGAACGTGGCGCCGGCGACGGTCACCGGCTCGCTGAACGTGATCTCGACGTCCGCGCCCACGGGCACGTCCGTCGCTCCGTTGGCGGGGACCGCGCTCGCCACGAACGGTGCGTCGCCGACGACCGTGTGGCCTCCGAGCCCGTCGAAAGCGTTCTGGGCGAAGCCGTCCCACTGGTCGGCGGGATCGAACGCGTCGCTGCCCGTCGGGTCACCGGCGACGATCGTGCTCTTGCGACGGAGCGTGTTGTCGGCCGTGCTCGTGAGCCCGGTACCCCACTCCGTCCCAGGGTCGAAGCCGATCTGCCCGATCACGTCGAGCACGGTCGTGCCCTTGCGGAGGACGACGGCGTCGTCGCCGTTGAACCACCCGGCGCCGTTCGTCTGGTCGGGCACGATCGGGAGCACCGCGTCCGCATGGGCGAGCACGAAGACGTCGTCGTCGGCGACCGTGCCGGCCAGGTTGATCGTGAGGGTCGAGACGGGGTTGCCGTTGAAGAACATCTGGATGTTGTAGGACTGCGCCGCCAGATTCACGGCTGCGCCGGTGTCGTTGAAGATCTCGAGCGCCTTGTTGTTGCTCGAGCCCTCGACGTACTCCGAGATGAACAGGTCGCTCGAGGCTGCGAAGGCCCCGGGCGCGCCGACGAGCGCGCAGACGAACGTGGTCATGGCGATGACGAGACGCAGTCGCATCGTTCTCTCCCCTGGGTGGCTGACGGCCAACGGTCGCGCGGGATCCTACTCGCGCGGATCCCCGGCCGCCGATGCGGGCGCCCGCCCGGTGCCGTCGGGCCGATGGTCGTCCGGCCGGAGCAACCGCGGCGTGGCGGCGTCAGCCGCCCGCAGGCACGAGCGCGCCCGGCGCGGTGAGATCGGCGCCACAGGCCGGGCAGGTCGTCTCGGCCTCGTCACCGATCCCGAGCCCGCAGGAGGCGCAGGTGAACGGCTGCTCCGGAGGCGGATCGCCCTGGAGCTCCTCGGGCTGCAGAACGCCGTCCGCGAACGGATCGAGCATGGTCTCGTCGTCCATCGGCTACTCGACGGTCACGGTCTTGGCCAGGTTCCGGGGCTCGGCCGCCGACAGCGCGACGCGCTCACGCGACGCACTTTCGGCGGAGACGTCAACGGTCATTCGACCGTCACCGTCTTGGCAAGATTTCTCGGTTGATCCACATTGAGGCCGCGGAGCCGCGCGATGCGGTAGGCGAGCAGCTGCAACGGGATCACCGCGAGGATCGCCGAGAGGAACGCGGGCGCCTTCGGGACGTAGATCACGTCGTCCGCATGGTGCTGGATGTCCTCGTTCCCGTCGGATGCGATCGCGATCACGTGCGCGCCACGGGCACGCACTTCCTGGATGTTCGAGACGAGCTTGTCGTAGACGACCTCCATCCGGGTCGCCACCACCACGACCGGCGTCGACTCGTCGAGGAGAGCGATCGGCCCGTGCTTCATCTCGCCCGCCGAATACGCCTCGGTCGGGATGTACGAGAGCTCCTTCAGCTTCAGCGCGCCCTCGAGTGCGACCGGGAGGCCGATGTTGCGACCCAGGTAGAGGAAGAACGGCCTGTCGTGGAAGCGGCGCGCGATCTCGTCGATCGGATGGTTGCCCTCGAGGAACTGCGCGATCCTCGCCGGCAGGCCGTAGAGGGCGTTGACGATGTACTCGAGCTCGCCGGCGGGAAGCGTCTCCCGTACCTGCGCGAGCTTGAGCGCGACGAGGAACAGGAGGCTCAGCTGCGCCGTGAACGTCTTCGACGCGGCCACGGCCATCTCGATCCCGCAGCGCGTGTAGAGCACCGAGTCGACCTCGCGCGTGATCTGCGAGCCCATCATGTTCGTGATCGCGACGGTGTGTGCCCCCATCGAGCGGGCCAGCTTCATCGCCTCGATCGTGTCGCGGGTCTCGCCCGACTGCGAGATGCCGATCACGAGCGTGTCGGCGTCGAGCACCGGGTTCCGATAGATCCATTCCGAAGCGATGTCGTGCTCGACCGGTACGCGACCCCACTCCTCGATCGCGTACCGAGCCGCGACGCCGGCGTGGTAGGCGGTGCCGGCGGCGAGGATCACGATGCGGCGCAGCGTCCGGAGCTCCTCGTCGTCCATCCCGAGGCCCTCGAGCTGGAGCCTCCCCTTGCGGAGGCGGTCGCCGATCGTCTCGGCGACCGCGTCGGGCTGCTCGTGGATCTCCTTCAGCATGAAGGTCTCGAAGCCGGCCTTCTCGGCGCCCTCGTCGTCCCAGTCCAGCTCGACGACCTCGTGCTCGACAGGCGACCCGTCGGCTGCCCGGAAGAACCTCGACCCCTCGGGGGTGACGGCGACGATCTCGCCGTCGGACGGGAACTGGACCTCCCGCGTCTCGCGCAGGAACGCGGCGGCGTTCGACGCGAGGTAGGTCTCGCCGGCGGCGAGCCCGACGACCATCGGGCACTGATGGCGGGCCCCGACCAGGAGGCCCGGGTGGTCCCGATGGATCGCCACGAAGGCGTAGTGCCCTTCGAGCTCGCAGTACGCCTGGCGGACGGCCTCCACGAGGTCGCCGTCGTAGTGGTCCTCGATCAGGTGGGTGACCGTCTCGGCGTCGGTCTCGGAGGAGAAGACGTGGCCCTCCTCGGTGAGGCCCTCCCGCAGCTCGCGGTAGTTCTCCACGATCCCGTTGAGGACGACGGCGAGCTTCTCGACCTCCTCCGCCGCCAGAGGATGGGCATTCTCCTCAGTGACGCCCCCGTGGGTGGCCCAGCGCGTGTGACCGAGCCCGGTGGTCGCAGGAGACGTTGTCGTCCCGGCACGCTCCCTCAGGTTCTGGAGGTTCCCGACCGCCCGCGTGTAAGTGAGGCCGTTCGCCTCGAGCAGCGCGATCCCGGCCGAGTCATAGCCCCGGTACTCGAGGCGCTCCAGGCCGTGGAGAAGAAGGGGCTTGCACTCCCGCGGCCCGACGTATCCGATGATCCCGCACATCTGGCCTCCTTTTCGCCCGGACGCGCATGCCCTGGCGGATGCACCCGCTTTGCAGGGCTTTTATCGGACGCCGGCCTCCTGCCGGACAAGATTGGCGATGCTAGCACAGAGCTCCGCGGCCTCCTCCGCGCGCTCGGCCTCGGCGAGCACGCGCACGAGCGGCTCCGTACCGGAGGGTCGGACGAGCACGCGTCCGCGGCCGTCGAGCTCGGCGTTGACGCGTTCGACCTCGTCGACGACGCGCGCGGGAACCTCGAGGCGCGCGACCGGCACGTTCTCCTTCGCCTGGGCGTAGCGCGGCATGACCGCGACCGCCTCGGCGAGCGACCGGCCCGCGAGCGAACGGCAGAGCGTGAGCGCGGCCGCGAGCCCGTCACCGGTGACATGGCCGTCGAGCACGATGAGGTGGCCGGACTGCTCCCCCCCGAGGACGCCACCCTCTCGGCGGAGCGCCTCGAGCACGTAGCGGTCGCCGACGTCCGTGGTCACGACGCGCACGCCGCGCTCCTCCATCAGGCGATGGAAGCCGAGGTTCGTCATGGTCGTCACCGCCACGAGCTCGACGCCCAGCGCCAGCGCGCAGACCGCGAGGATCTGGTCGCCGTCGACGACCGCGCCGTCGGCGTCGACGGCGAGCATCCGGTCGCCGTCACCGTCGAAGGCCACCCCGAGGTCGTAGCGGCCGGCACGGATCGTCGACTGGAGCATCGCCAGGTCGGTGGCGCCGCAGCCCGCGTTGATGTTCGTGCCGTCCGGTGCTGCCGCGAGCGCCGTGACTTCCGCGCCGAGGCGCTCGAAGACGTCCGGGGCGATCGCGGAGAACGCGCCGTTCGCGCAGTCGACCGCGATCCGCAGACCGGCGAGGTCGGAGCCGAAGTGCTCGACGACGTGGTCGACGTAGCCGCCCACGGCGTCGGCCGCGCGCTCGATCGCGCCTCCACCGGGCCCCCGTGTCTCGAGCAACGCCTCGATCTCGAGCTCGTCGCCGTCCGTGAGCTTGTGGCCCTCCCGGTCGAAGACCTTCACGCCGTTGTACTCGGGCGGGTTGTGCGAGGCGGAGACCACCAGGCCGAGGTCCTGCGAGAGCAGCGCGACGGCCGGGGTCGGGAGGACGCCGGCGAGCACCGCTGTCCCTCCGGCCTCGACGATGCCCCGGGTGAGCGCCGCCTCGAGGACAGGCCCCGAGCCGCGCGTGTCGCGGCCGACGAGCACCCGCCCGCGCCCGGACCAGAGGGTCGCCGCACGGCCGACGTGCTCCACGAGCTCCTCGGTCAGCGAGCTGCCGACGATGCCCCGGACGCCGTCCGTGCCGAACCAGCGCCGGACGGCAGCGCCTTCCCGCACCACGACCCCTCCCATGTGCAGATTGTGGTCCGACACGTCGAGATCCGCGAGTGTTTCGCGCTCGGCCGCTCCCGACGGAGCGAAAGACCTAGCGCTTGCTGAACTGGGGCGCCTTGCGCGCCTTGTGCAGGCCGGCTTTCTTGCGCTCGACCTGGCGTGCATCCCGGGTGAGGAAGCCCTCCCGCTTGAGCGGCACGCGAAGCTCGGGATCCGCCTCGACCAGTGCCCGCGCGATCCCGTGCCGCACGGCGCCTGCCTGGCCGCTGACCCCGCCGCCGTGGACGCGCACGCGCAGGTCGTAGCGACCCTCCGCGTCGGCGACCTTGAACGGCGCGAGCGCGAGCGTCCGGTGCGTGGCCCGCGGGAAGTAGTCCTCGAGCGAACGTCCGTTGATCCACGTGGCCCCGTCGCCGGGACGGAGGATCACGCGCGCGACCGACGTCTTGCGCTTGCCGGTGCCACGGTACGAGGCGAGCTCGGCCATCAGACCTCCAGAGCCTTCGGTGACTGCGCCGCGTGCGGGTGCTCCGGGCCTGCGTAGACCTTGAGCTTGCGGAGCTGCGCCGCGGCCAGCCTGTTCTTCGGAAGCATTCCCTTCACCGCTCTCCGGATGACCTCGGTGGGGCGCCGCTCGAGCTGTTCCCGTAGCGTCCGCTCCTTGAGCCCGCCGGGGTAGCCCGAGTGCCAGCGCACCAGCTTGTCGTCGAGCTTCTTGCCGGTGACGTGGATCTTCTCGGCGTTCACGACGATCACGAAGTCGCCCGTGTCGACGTGCGGCGTGTACTGGGGCTTGCCCTTGCCGCGCAGCGTGTCGGCGATCTCAGTGGCGAGGCGGCCGAGGGTCTTGCCCTCGGCATCCACGACGTACCAGTCGCGCTGGATCTCGCCCGGCTTGGCGGTGTAAGTCGTCATCGCTCGGAAAGAGGGCGGTCAGGTGACCGCCGGCGGCGGAGTGTAGCAGCCTCCGCCGGGACGGTGACCCGCGGAGGCTGGCGGAAAGGTGCCCGGCTCGCAGGGGCTGCTGCGTCACGACCGCCCGGCGATCCTCGGCGGGGAGGGGTTTGGGGCGCGCCGTGCGGAGGGATACCCCGGTGATGGAGCCCCTTGGGGTCTGGAGGCGTCGACGCCCAGGGGTCTCGTGCCTGCACGCCCGCGCTTCTCACCGACTTGACAACCAGCCAGTGCGGCGGGTGTCATCATGATCTCGATGCCGGGAGTCGCAGACACGAAACGCAACTTCGCCGAGATCCTCGACCGCGTCAGCGAGGGCGAGCAGGTGATCGTCTCGCGCCGCGGGCGTCCGGTTGCCGCGATCGTGCCCGTGCCGGCCGACCAGGAGGATTCCCCGCTCGGACTGGCCGCGTTCGCGGGGGCGCTGGCGGGGCGGGACGAGCTCGACCAGGTCGTCGCAGGAGTCGTCGCGACGCGCTCGGTCGCCCGCGAGCGCGAGGCTCCGGAGGTCGAGTAGCCGGTGTACTGCTTCGACACGGACGTCCTCGCCGCCGCCCTCCTCCGGGAACCGCCGATGCAGCTCGTCCGGCGGCTCGCGCGGACGCCGGCATCCGAGCAGTGCACCACGGCCGTGACGGTCGCCGAGATCACGTACGCCGCTGCCCGGAACGGCGACGGAGAGACGATCCCCCGACTTCGCGAGCTGATCGCCGCCGCGCAGACGGTGATCCCTTTCGACGAGGACGCGGCGGAGGTCTACGGCGCCTTGCGCGGGCAGCTCGAGCAGGTCGGTGTCAGGCTGGACGAGCCGAGCCTGCGGATCGCCTCGATCGTGCTCGCGCGCGACATGACCCTCGTGACGGGCAGCGCACGCCTGTTCGACCGGGTGCCCGGCCTGCGTATCGAGAACTGGCTCGAGCCCGACGACTTCGATGCGCTCGTGGACGAGGTCGCCGAGGGTGCCGAGGCGAATGGAGACGAGCTCGCGTGGCGCGGAGGCGACGGCACCGTTCGCCATCCCGGCGTGGTCCCGAGCCTCGAGGCGCGGGCCCGTGCAGCCGCCGAGCGCGCCGCGCGCCCGGCGGACGAGACGACCCTCGGCCGCTGACACACGAGTTCTGATCCAATGGAGGTCGTCCGCCGGCGCGTCGTCGTGCGCGGTCGCGTGCAGGGGGTCTGGTTCCGCGAGAGCGCCCGCCGGCGGGCGATGGAGCTCGGCGTCTCGGGATGGGTCGGGAACCGGGCCGACGGGGCGGTCGAGGCCGAGCTCGAGGGACCGCTCGAGGACGTCGAGACGCTCGTCGCCTGGTTCGGGCACGGGCCGCCCGGCGCGCACGTCGAGGGGATCGAGGTCGGCGAGCGGACGCCGACGGGCGAGAGCGGTTTCGCGGTCACGCCGTCGCGGTAGCGCCGAGCCGCCGGAAGGCGGGTGTGTGGCGCGCCGCAGGCTGGCGCCACGGTCACGAGGCGCGGTAGGATCGTCGGGAGCGAACCGGGGAGCTCGGGCGACCGGGCTGAGAGGGCGGCTACACGTGCCGCCGACCCGTAGAACCTGACCTGGGTAATGCCAGCGGAGGAACGTGCTGACGAAACCGGACGTCGTAGTGATCGCCTCGGGGGCCGGGCCTTCGCTGCCGCTGCCCGACGCTGCGACCGTGATCGCAGCCGACGGCGGCCTCGATCGCGCGCTCGCGCTGGGGGTCGAGGTAGACGTCGTGATCGGCGACCTCGACTCCGTCTCGGCCGACGCTCTGGCCGCGGCCGGGGACGTCGGCACGCGCATCGTGCGTCACCCGGTCGCCAAGGACGCAACCGACCTCGAGCTCGCCCTCGACGAGGCCGTCCTCCTGGGCGCGCGGCGGATCCTCGTGGTCGCCAGCGCCGACGGCCGCCTCGACCACCTGCTCGCCTCCCTGCTGCTGCTCGGATCGGAGCGATACGCGGAGCTCGAGGTCGACGCGCTCGTCGGAGAGGCCCTGGTGCACGTCGTGCAGGGGCAACGCACGCTCACCGGGGCAGCGGGCGAGATCGTGACCCTGCTCGCGCCCGCCGGCCCGGCAACGGGCGTGACGACCACGGGCCTCGAGTACCCGCTCGCCGGCGAGACGCTCCAGCCCGGCGCGACGCGGGGCGTCTCGAACGTCTTCACAGGCGCGCAGGCGGCCGTCAGTGTCGTGAGCGGCGTCCTCTTCGCGGTGCGTCCCGACTGGTCGAAGGGTGCTTCGGGGTGAGTCTGGTGGAGCGTCTCCTCCCGAACGCCCTCGGCGCGGCCGTGGTGGCAGCGGCAGTGCTGGTCGGAGCGGCGTGCGGCGGCGGGGACGCGCCGACCGAGGTCGTGCTCGTCACGCACGACTCCTTCGCGGTCTCGAAGGGCGTCAGGCAGGCGTTCGAGAAGGAGAGCGGCCTGTCGCTTCGCATCCTCCAGGCGGGTGACGCGAACGAGGCGCTCAACCGCGCGCTCCTCACGGCAGGCGATCCGCAGGGGGACGTGATCTTCGGGATCGACGACTCCGTCCTCTCGCGCGCCCTCGAGGGCGACCTGCTGGAGGAGTACGTCTCCCCGGAGCTCGCGGCGCTCGAGCCCGACTTCGAAGAGCCCGACCCGCACGTCACTCCCGTCGACCACGGCGAGGTCTGCCTCAACGTCGATCGGGCGTGGTTCGCCGAGCACGGCATCGCCCCGCCGACGAGCCTCGCCGACCTGCGCCTGCCCCGCTACCGCAACCTGCTCGTGGTCGAGAACCCCGCCACCTCCTCGCCGGGGCTCGCCTTCCTCCTCGCGACGGTGGCGACGTTCGGCGACCCGGGCTGGCAGGCGTACTGGCGCGATCTGCGGGCGAACGGCGTGCTCGCTGTCGACGGCTGGGAGGAGGCGTACACGCAGCAGTTCTCCGGCGCAGCCGGCAGCCCGGGCAAACGGCCGATCGTCGTCTCGTATGCGACGAGCCCCGCCGCCGAGGTGATCTTCGCGTCGAAGCCCCTCCAGACCTCCCCGACGGCCGCCGTCGAGGACGGCTGCTACCGCCAGGTCGAGTACGCGGGCATCCTTCGCGGCGCGCGGAACGAGGATGGAGGGAAGCAGCTGATCGATTTCATGCTCTCCGAGCGGTTCCAGTCGGACGTCCCGGGATCCATGTTCGTCTACCCCGTGCGAGACGCGGTCGAGCTTCCCGAGGCGTTCGTCGAGCACGCGGTCGCGCCCGCCGATCCGCTGCAGCTCCCCGCCGAGCGGATCGACCGGAACCGCGACCGCTGGGTCGACCGGTGGACCGAGCTCGTCGTGCGCTGAGGGCGCGACACGCCGCGACCGCCGCGCTTCCGGTCGCGTTCCTCGCCGTCTTCTTCCTCTGGCCGCTCGTCGCGATTCTCGAGCGGAGCCTCGTCGTCGAGGGGAGTGTCGATCTCCCCTTCGACGTCCTGACCAGCGACCTGACGAGAGAGGTCGCGTGGTTCACGCTCTGGCAGGCAACGGTCTCGACGGCGCTGACGCTGCTCGTGGGGCTGCCGCTCGCCTGGGCGCTCTCCCGGTTCCGGTTCCGGGGCCGGTCGGCCGTCGAGGCGCTCGTCCTCGTCCCGTTCGTCCTGCCGACCGTCGTCGTCGCCACGGCGTTCATCGCCCTGCTCCCCGACGGGGTCGAGCGCTCGGTCTGGGCAATCCTCCTGGCGCACGTCTTCTTCAACGTGGCCGTCGTCGTGCGGATCGTCGGCGCGTTCTGGGCCGGCCTCGACGAGCGCCTCTGGGAGGCCGCCGCGACGCTCGGCTCGCCGCCCGTCGACAGGCAGCTGCGCCTGACCCTCCCGCTGCTCGGGCCGGCGCTCGCCTCCGCCGCGTCGATCGTGTTCCTCTTCTGCTTCACGTCGTTCGGCGTGATCGTCGTGCTGGGCGGGCCGCGCTACGCGACTCTCGAGTCGGAGATCTACAACCAGGCTGCGCGGCTGTTCGACCTCCGGACCGCGGCGGCCCTCGCGCTGCTGCAACTCGCCGCCGTCGCTGCGACCGTGTTGGTCTCGGGACGGCTGGAACGGCGGCTCGGGGGCGGGCGCGCGCGAGGGCGGCCGGCTCCCCGGCCCGTGGGGCGCGAGCGGCTCGTCGTGGGCGCGATCGTGGCGGGATCGCTAGCGCTCCTCGCGCTTCCTCCGCTCGCGCTCGTCCTCCGCTCGCTCAGCGTCGGCGACGGCTACGGGATCGACCATTTCACGTCGCTCGCGGACGAGACCCCGGCCCTCTTCGTCGCGCCCTGGCACGCGATCGCAAACTCGCTCCTCTTCGCGACGGGCGCGACGGCGATCGCCCTCGCCGTCGGGATCCCCGCTGCCGTGGCGGTGGCGCGCGGGCGCGGCGGCCTGGACGCGCTTCTGATGCTTCCGCTGGGGGCATCGGCGGCGATGCTCGGCTTCGGCTTCCTGCTCGCGTTCGACGACCCGCCGCTCGACCTCCGCTCGTCGCCCGCGATCGTCCCGGTGGCGCAGGCGCTGGTCGCGCTGCCGTTCGTCGTCCGCTCGCTCGTCCCCGCGCTGCGTGCGGTCGACGCCCGCCTGCGTGAGGCGGCCGCCGTGCTCGGCGCGACGCCCGGGCAGGTGCGACGCCACGTCGAGCTCCCGCTCCTCGCGCGGCCGCTGGCGGTCGCCGCGGGGCTCGCCTTCGCGGTCTCGCTCGGCGAGTTCGGCGCGACCGTCTTCGTCGCACGGGCGGACTGGCCGACCGTGCCGGTGGCGATCTTCCGCTTCCTCGGCCGCCCCGGCGCCGAGAACGTCGGCACCGCGATGGCGCTGTGCGTCGTCCTGATGGCGATCGTCGCCGCCGTGGCGCTCCTCTCGGAGCGATCGCTCCTGCTCGGAGGCAGGCGGTGAGGGTGACCCTGGAGGAGGTCGGTGTGACGATCGACGGTCTCCCGATCGTGGAGGACGTCTCGCTCGACGTCCGATCGGGAGAGCGCCTGGCGCTGCTCGGCCCCAGCGGCTCCGGCAAGTCCACGGTGCTGCGCGTGATCGCCGGCCTCCAGCCGCCGACGGCCGGGCGCGTGCTGCTCGACGGGACGGACGTCACAGGCGTCCCCCCGCACCGCCGCGGGATCGGCCTCGTGTTTCAGGACGCCGCCCTCTTCCCGCACCGCGACGTGGCGGGGAACGTCGCGTTCGCCCCCAGCGTGGCCCGGCTCCCCGCCGCGGAGCAGGCCGCACGGGTGGCGGAGGCGCTCCAGCTCGTAGGTCTCGCGGGCACGGAGCGCCGAGACGTGACGACGCTCTCGGGCGGAGAGGGCCAGCGCGTCGCCCTCGCCAGGGCTCTCGCCCCCCGGCCGGGTGTGCTGCTGCTCGACGAGCCGCTGGGTGCGCTCGACGGCCCGCTCAGGCAGCGCCTCCAGGCCGACCTGCGAGCGCTCTTCGAGCGGCTGGGGCTCACCGTCGTCCATGTCACGCACGACGTGGGCGAGGCGTTCGCCCTTGGCGACCGCATCGCGATCCTGCGGGAGGGTCGCCTCGCCCAGGTGGCCGCGCCGGACGAGCTCTGGGCGAGCCCCTCCGACGACTGGGTCGCGCGCTTCCTCGGGATCCACAACGTCGTGCGCGACGGGGACCGCGCCACGGTGACGCGACCCGAGGCGGTTCGCATCGTCGAGGGCGACGACGCGGTCGTCACCGCTGCCGACCGCGACGGAGCGGTCGTCCGGGTCCGCCTGCGACGCAACGACGGCACGGCGCTCGAGTCCGTCGTCGTCGGAGTGGGCACGCCTCGCGTCGGCTCGCACGTCGGTGTCGAGATCGACCCCGCGGGCGTCGTCGAGGTCTCCGTCTGGCCGGCGGAGGGCCGGGAGCGCGCGCCCGACGGCGCACCGGCCCGAGGCTACTGATCCGCGAGCCGAGGTTGCGCTCCGCCTACTCCCTCATTCCCACTCGATCGTGGCGGGGGGCTTCGACGACAGGTCCAGCGCGACGCGGTTCACGCCGGGCACCTCGTTCACGATCCGGCTCGAGATCGTGTCGAGCAGGTCATAGGGAAGCCGCGCCCAGTCCGCCGTCATCGCATCCTCGGAGGTGACCGCCCGGATCACGATCGGATAGGCGTAGGTGCGCTCGTCGCCCTGCACGCCGACCGACCGGATCGCCGGGAGCACCGCGAAGCACTGCCAGAGCTCGCGGTAGCGGCCGGCCCTGCGAACCTCCTCGAGCAGCACCGCGTCTGCGGCACGGAGGATCGCGAGGCGCTCCTGCGTCACGTTGCCGATGATCCGGATCGCGAGGCCGGGCCCCGGGAACGGATGGCGCCACACCATGCGCTCGGGGAGCCCCAGCTGCTCGCCGACGCGGCGCACCTCGTCCTTGAACAGCGCTCGCAACGGTTCGACGAGCTCCATGCTCATGTCGGCCGGGAGCCCGCCGACGTTGTGATGCGACTTGATCTTCGCGGCCACGCCGACGTCGCCGCCGGACTCGATCACGTCGGAGTACAGCGTGCCCTGGACGAGGAACCGCACGTCACCGAGCCTCCGGGCCTCCTCCTCGAAGACACGGATGAACTCCTCGCCCACGATCGCACGTTTCTCTTCCGGCTCGCTGACACCCTCGAGCCGCGTCAGGAAGCGGTCGCGCGCGTCGACGTGGACGAGCGGCACGTGGAAGTGGTGGCCGAACGTCTCCACTACCTGCTCGGCCTCGTTCTCGCGCAGCAGACCGTGGTCGACGAAGACGCAGGTGAGCTGGTCGCCCACCGCCTTGTGCACGAGGAGCGCGGCGACGGCCGAGTCGACGCCCCCGGAGAGCCCGCAGATGACGCGCTCGGAGCCCACCTGGGCGCGGATCCGCGCGACCTGCTCCTCGATCACGGCGGCGGGCGTCCACGCGGGCGGCGTGCCCGCGACGTCGTAGAGGAAGCTCTCCAGCATCCGTTGTCCCTGCGGCGTGTGCACGACCTCGGGGTGGAACTGGACCCCGTACAGGCCGCGGCCGGGGTCCTCGAAGGCAGCGATGGGCGTCGTCTCCGACGACGCGGTGACGCGCGCCCCGGCGGGCGCGGCGGTGACCGAGTCGCGGTGGCTCATCCACACGACCTGCTCGGTGGCAAGGTCGTGGAACAGCGCTGCGGACCCGTCGAGCTCGACGTCCGCCTTGCCGTACTCCGAGACGTCGTTCGCCTCGACCGTGCCCCCGAGCTCGCGGGCCATCAGCTGCATCCCGTAGCAGATGCCGAGTGTCGGGACGCCCAGCTCGAAGATGCCAGGGTCGGCGAGGGGGGCGCCCTCCGCGTAGACGGAGGCCGGGCCGCCGGAGAGGATCAGCGCGGACGGGTTGCGCCGGCGGAGCTCCTCGGCTCCGAGCCGGTGCGAGACGAGCTCCGAGTAGACGCGCGCCTCGCGCACGCGCCGGGCGATGAGCTGGCTGTACTGGCCGCCGAAGTCGAGGACGAGGACCGGCCGCTCCTCGGGGGCCGGCTCACCGCCGGGGAACGCGATCACCTCGGCGGTCTCAGCCACGGCGGTAGTTCGGTGCTTCCTTCGTGATCGTGACGTCGTGGGGGTGGCTCTCGCGCAGGCCCGCACCGGTGATGCGGACGAAGCGCGCGTCCTGCAGTGCCTCGATCGTCGGAGCGCCGCAGTACCCCATCGCCTGCCGCAGCCCACCCACGAGCTGGTGGACGATCGGCCCGAGCGGCCCCTTGTACGGGACGCGCCCTTCGATCCCCTCCGGGATCAGCTCCGCGACGTCCTCCACGTCTCCCTGGAAGTAGCGGTCCTTCGAGAAGGAGCGCGCCTTCATCGCGCCGAGCGAGCCCATGCCGCGGTACTCCTTGAAGCGCTCACCCTGGACGACGATCACCCCGCCCGGTGCCTCGTCCGTGCCCGCGAGCATGGAGCCGAGCATCACGGTGTCCGCCCCGGAGCCGATCGCCTTCGCGACGTCGCCGGAGGACGTGATCCCGCCGTCCGCGATGACGGGCACGCCGTGGTCCGCCGCGACGGAGACGACGTCCGCGACCGCCGTGACCTGCGGAACCCCGACGCCCGCGACGACCCTGGTCGTGCAGATCGATCCAGGGCCCTGGCCGACCTTGAGTGCGTCGGCCCCTGCGTCGATGAGTGCGTCGGCCGCCTCGGCGGTCGAGATGTTCCCTGCCACGACGTCGACGTCGTGCGTGTCCTTGACCGCCCGCACGATCTCGACCACGCCCAGGGAGTGGCCGTGCGCGGTGTCGACGACGAGCGCGTCGACCCCGGCGTCGACCAGTGCCTCTGCGCGCTCCAGCGCGTCCGTGCCCACCCCGACCGCGGCCGCGACGCGCAGCCGACCCCGCTCGTCCTTCGTGGCGAGCGGATACGCCTCCCGCTTCGAGATGTCCTTGACGGTGATCAGCCCCTTGAGGCGCCCGTCGAGGTCGACGATCGGGAGCTTCTCGATCCGGTGGCGGCCCAGGATCGCCTGCGCCTCCTCGAGCGTCGTGCCCACCGGGGCGGTGACCAGGCCCTCGCGCGTCATCGCGTCGGACACGCGCATCGTCGAGGGCACACCGAAGCGAAGGTCGCGGTTCGTGAGGATCCCGACGAGCCGGCCGTCGGCGTCCGTGATCGGGATCCCGGAGATCCGGTAGCGCTGCATCAGGTCGAGCGCGTCCCCGACGAGCGCATCCGGCGAGAGCGTGACGGGCTCGACGATCATCCCCGCCTCGGAGCGCTTCACCTTGTCCACCTCGGCCACCTGATCGGCGATGGAGAGGTTCCGGTGCAGGACTCCGATCCCGCCGAGCCGCGCGAGCGCGATCGCCATCCGCGCCTCGGTGACCGTGTCCATCGCGGCCGAGACGAGGGGCACTTCCAGCGCGACCGTGCGCGTCAGCCGGCTCGCGGTGGCGACGTCGTTGGGCAGCACGGCCGACTCGGCCGGCAGGAGCAGGACGTCGTCGAAGGTGAGGCCCTCCTTCGCGAACTTTTCCTGCGTGTCACCCAAGTGCGAGCGAGCTTACCAACCCGTCCGGCGGGGCCCGTCGCACGGGCACCGGCTTCGAGGTACTCGCGGCCGCGGAAGCGCCCGCCTTCAGCGATCGGCCCCGCCGAAGGCGGGCGTACCGCGGCGGGACTAACCGACCGCCTGGAGCTCGTGCACCTCGACCGCACTCGCCACGCGGCGCGCCTCGGCCGGGTCGAAGCGGCCCGCGCCGACGTCGAGCACCGACGCGGCTCCCGCGGCGGCGGCGAGACGCAGGGCCTCCTCGGCCTCGACGCCGTCGAGACGGCACGTGAGCCACTGCGCCAGGAACGCGTCCCCGGCTCCCACGCCCGACACCGGCTCCAGCCGCGGCACGACCGCGCGGTACCGGCGCACCCGCCGGTCCTCGCGGATGAGGGCGAAGGCGCCGTCCTCCAGCGTGACGAGCACGTTGCGGGCACCGAGCTCCGCGATCGCGTCGAGGGCCATCACGAAGTCCTCCTCGTCGAAGAGCTCCTGCCCGACGAGCTGCTCCGCCTCGTGCTGGTTCGGAGAGACGAGCCAGGGCTCCGCGTCGAGGCCGAGCCGCAGCGGCTCACCCTCGGTGTCGAGCGCCACCCGGACACTCCGCCGCGCGAGCTCGCGTGCCGCCTCGAAGTAGAAGGCCTCGGCAACCCCCCGGGGAAGCGAGCCGGCGAAGACGACGGCGTCGGCGCCGCGGGACAGGTAGCGGAGCTTGTCCATCAGGATCCCGAGCTCGGATTCCGTGACCTTCGGCCCCCACTCGTTGATCTCCGTCTGCCTCCCGGACGTCGGGTCGACCAGCAGCGTCGACGTCCGCGACTCGTCCCGGATGCGGACGAAGTCGTTGAGGATCGCCTCTCCGGTCAGCTCCTCCACGATCCGCGTGCCTGTGCGGCCGCCCGCGAGGCCGGTGGCGACGACGGGGACCTCCAGGCGCTTGAGCGCGCGGGCGACGTTGATCCCCTTGCCCCCGGCGAGCGTGAGCACCGCGCTCGCGCGGTGGCGCTGGCCGAGCTGCAGGGTCGGGACCGTGAGCGAGCGGTCGAGCGCGGTGTTGAGCGTGACGGTGACGATCATGCGACCCTCCGCGGGCTCAAGGAAGCAGCCCCACGAGATGATGGACGGTGCGTCGGGCGACCCAGCCGGCCCTGGCGCCGAGCCCGGGCGCGGGGCGCGCGCGGTCGGCGACGAGCGGAGAGCGCGCGACCACCCGCGGGCCGTCCCTCACGACCAGCGTGCCCAGGCGCTGCCCGGACGCGATCGGCAGCGCGGCGACGGCGGGCACGACCACGCGCTCGGAGAGCGGCCGGTGTGTCGAGGTCGGCCGGTCGACGGCGCGCGGCGCCACGAGCCGGACCGGCTTCTCTCCCCAGCCCACCGGCACCCTCGCGTAGGTCCGCGACGGGTCGACGACCCGCGCTGTGCGGTAGCTCTCGAGCCCGAACCGGAGCAAGGCCGTGAGATCGCGGTCGCGCTGCGCCTCCGTGGGGGCGCCGAGGACGGCGACCGTGACGCCGACCTGGCCCACGCGCGCGAACGCGACCTGCGACCAGCCCGCGAGCGTCGTGTGACCGGTCTTGCCGCCGACGAACCCGGGCAGCCGACCGATCAGGTTGTCGGTCGACTCGACCACCCGGCCGTTCGAGAGCGTCGCCCGCGACGCACCTGCGTACCGGCGGATCGCCGGGACACGAAGAGCGGCGCGGAGGAGCGAGGCTGCATCGCGCGCGGTCGAGACATGCCCTGCCTCGTCGAGCCCGTGCGGGTTACGGTAGTGCGTTCCCGTGAGCCCGAGCTCCTTCGCCCTGGCGTTCATCAGTGCGACGAACCGCGGGACCGTCCCGGCGGTGGCGACGGCGAGCGCGGTGGCCGCGTCGTTCGCGCTGGGGACGAGCGTGCCGATCAGCAGGTCGCGCACGGTGACCCGCTGACCGGCCCGCAGGTGGAGCGTCGACTCGCCGACGCCGGCGGCCGCTGCGGGCACCGTGACGACATCACCGAGGGAGACCCGCTCGACCGCGACGAGCGCGGTCATCAGCTTCGTGATGCTCGCCATCGCACGGGGGCCGTCGGCGTCCCGCGCGGCGAGGGTGTGCCCGTCCACGGTGCTCTGGACGAGGTAGGCACGGGCCTCGACGGGGGGTGCAGCCCCGTTGGCGGGTGCGCAGATCGCGAGCAGGAGGACCGCGACGGCGAGACCGAGGCGCATCACGCTGCCCCAGGGTAGCGACCCCTGATGCCGTCTCATCCCGGGCGCACGCGCATACCCCGGGCGACGCGCAGGGGCTCGTGTGGGGACGCGCGCGATCCGCGCGCGGTCCAGGCTCACCACCCGGCCGCCGACCACACGGCGGCCGAGAGCCGCGCGGCCTCCGCGCCGGCGGCGGTCCGCCAGTCGTCGGGTGGGGCGTCGCGGTACGCGTAGATCACCGATCGCGACGCGTTGACGAGTGCACTCGACGGGCCGCTCGTGAACGCGCGCGCGACGTCCGCTGGACCGGCGCCCTGGGCGCCAACGCCGGGCAGCAGGATGATCGCCCGCGGCATCTCGCGGCGCGCCTCGCCCACGATGCGAGGAACCGTCGCACCCACGACAGCGCCGACGCTCGACAGCCCTCGCGCGCCGACGAAGTCCTCGCCCCACTGGTCGACCAGCTCCGCGACGTGGCGCCACACCGGTCGCCCGTCCGCGAGCACCGCGTCCTGGAGCTCTGCCGCGCCCGCGTTCGAGGTGCGGACGAGGAGGAACAGCCCGGCCCCGTCACGGCGGCATGCGGCGAGGAAGGGGTCGACCGAGTCCCGGCCGAGGTAGGGGCTGACGGTCACGGCGTCCGCGAGCGGCGGCTCGCCGTCGCGCGACTCGACGAAGGCGGCGGCATACGCGCGCGCGGTCGAGCCGATGTCGCAGCGCTTCGCATCGGCGATCACCAGCAGCCCCGCCTCGCGCGCGTGGCGCGAGACGATCTCGAGTGCCCGCCAGCCGTCGCTGCCGAGCGCCTCGAAGAACGCGACCTGCGGCTTCACCCCGACGACGTACGGGGCAACCGCGTCCACGATCCCCTTGCAGAACCTCTCGACCGCTCCTGCCGCAGCGGCTCGCCCGGCGGCGGCTTCGCCACGGAGCTCGACAGGAAGCAGGTCGACGACCGGGTCGAGCCCGACGACGAGCTGCGAGCGCTTGCGCTCGACCGCATCTGCGAGACGATCGGCGAAGGGCGTGGGAGCGCCTGCGGCGTCGCTCGTCACGCGGCCAAGGGTATCCCGTCCACCAGAGCGCAGATCGCTGTCGCATCGAGCCGCGTGACGCGGAGCTCGGGGGGTGGGCGCCGCAGGAAGGAAGCGACGAGGCGGAGCTCGTCGGCGTCTTCGGGCGCGGTCGAGCGGGAGGCGCGCTCGGCGTCGGCGACGAGCGAGGAGGCCTCGTGCGCGGCTCCCGGCCCGCGCGGGACGAGGCGAACCGCGGCAACCTGCCCGCACGCGATCGCGTGCGCGCGAACGAACCCCGGCTGCCTGGCCGGTACGACGACGCAGGCCGAGAGGCGGCGCAGACGGTCGAGCTCGGCGAGGGCCTCGACAGCCGTCTCGAGCGCCTGGAGCCGGTCGCGCAGCCGGGCCGCGTCCTCGAAGCGGAGCTGCTGCCCGAGGCGGCGGAGCCGCCCGCGGACGATCGGGATCGCCGCCGCGACGTCGTCGGACTCGTGTCCCTCGAGGGCGCGCGCGGCCGTGCTCGCGAGGCGTCGTCCGGGAAGGGGCCCGAACGGCGTGGGCTCGGTGCCCACACCCCACTTCCCGCCGCGGCGGCGGAGGTAGACGTGGCGGTCGGGCCGCGTGCCGCGGGCGTTGGCGGGCGGGCGCAGCTCGCGCAGCAGGCGGAGCTCCTCGAGCGCGGCCTCGAGCTCGGAGCCGGTCTCGCGCCACTCGACGCGCTCGAGCGCGCCGAGCGCGGCCTCGACCGCGGGTCGCTGCCTCCCTCCCGCAAAGTACGAGCGGAGGCGGGCGCGGAGGTCGCGGGCGCGGCCGACGTAGAGCACGAGCCCGCCCGACCCGTGGAAGACGTAGACGCCAGGCCGGGCCGGAGCGCCCGAGACGAGGGAGCGCTTGACGTGGAGGCGGCGGGCGCGCGGCGCCGCGAGCTCGACGAGATCCGCCAGCGTCCTCGCCCCCCGCTCCTGCGCGAGGCCGACGAGCACCACGAGGATCTCGGCGGTCGCCCGCGCGTCGGGCAGCGCGCGGTGGCACGGCTGGGTGGGCACGCCGAAGAAGTGCGCGAGGGTGGCGAGCCCGACCCGCCGCGTGCGCTCGCCGAGCAGCCTGCGGGCGAGCCACACGGTGTCCACCACCGGCGCCGCGATGCGCCGGCCGGTGAGGCGCTCGACCTCGCGGTCGAGGAACGCCAGGTCGAAACGCGCGTTGTGGGCGACGATCGCGGCGTCGCCCGAGAACGCGAGCAGCCGACGGACCGCGACGTCCGGCCGCGGCGCGCCGCGCAGCGCGTCCTGGCGGATCCCCGTGAGCGAGGCCACGGCAGGCGGGAGTGTCGTGCCCGGGTCGACGAGCGTCTCGAAGGCGTCCACGAGCTCCAGCTCGCGCACGCGCTGTGCGCCGATCTCGCAGATCCGATCGGTGCGCGGTGTGAGGCCGGTCGTCTCGAGGTCGACGACGACGAAGTGCGCGTGCTCGAGCGGGACGTCTGCACCCGGCGGCGCGGCGAGACCGACCGCCGTCCCGCGCCAGGAGAGTCGTGCGTCCCCGGTGACGACGTCGTCGAGGAGCGAGCGGGCGAGCGCCGCCGGCGCGCTCGCGAGCGCGAAGAGGACACGCGCGGCCTCCTCAGCGGCCACCGGCCCGCGCCTCGCCTCGACGAGCTCGACGAGCCGGTCCGCCGCATCGAAGGACAGCTGCATCGAGCACATCCTAGGCGAACATACGTTCGCACGCCAGTCGGGGCTCTGCCGCCGCTCGTTCAGGGCCGACTCGCCGCTACGCAGCGGTTGCGGCGGCGAAGCCGAGGCCTTCAGGGATCTGCCCCGCGAAGGCGGGGATCCCCGCGGCAGGAATCCGCTCGGCGGATTCCTGCTTCGCGGGCGATGTCGACCGGCGGGACGGAAATCCGCTCGGCGGATCTCCGTCCCGCGGACTAACCGTTCAGTTCACAGCCTTCTTGAGCTGCGAGCCGGCCGAGAACTTCGGGACGTTGGCCGCGGCGATCTGCACCGGCGCGCCCGTGCGCGGGTTCACGCCCTGGCGGGCGGCGCGTCGGGTGACGTGGAACTTGCCGAAGCCGGTGAACGTGATGGAATCGCCGTTTCGGAGCGTGCTCTCGATCACGCCGAGGGCCGCGTCGACTGCGGTGCCGGCGTCCCGCTTGGTCAGGCCGGCCTTGTCGGCGACGGCATCCACGAACTCCTGCTTGGTCACGTTCGATCCTCCCTGGTCGTTGGTCTCTTGTCGAACCCCGCCCGAGCCTATAGCCCGGACGGTTTCGGCTCAACCATGCGGGTTCATCTCGTGCCTCTGCGCCGCAAGCAAGTCGCCCGCACGATAGAGCGAGGCGAGTCGCACGCCGAGCCGTGCGAGGGCGTCTGCGCCGCCCTCCTCACGATCGACGACACACACGGCATGCCGGACGACGAGCCCGGCCGTGCGAACGGCCTCCACCGCCTCGCAGAGGGCGCCGCCCGACGTGACGACGTCCTCGACGAGACACACGAGCTCGCCCGGCTCGTGCGGTCCTTCGATGCGGTTCCCGGTGCCGTATCCCTTGGTTTCACCGCGCACGATGATGAAGGGCAGCCCGGACGCCATGGCGGCCGAAGCCGCGAGCGCGACTGCCCCGAGCGCAGGCCCGGCGAGCCGGACGGAATCCGGCTCGACATCGTGGATCGCGGACGCCAGACGCTCCCCGATCTCCCGCAGGAGGACCGGGTCGGTCTCGAAGCGGTACTTGTCGAGGTACCAGCGCGACGTCTTGCCCGAGCGGAGCGTGAACTCTCCCTCGAGCAGGGCGACGTCGAGGAGTCGGTGCCCGAGCTCGTCGACGACCGTCACCGGAGCACTTTCCCGGCGATCCCCACGAGCCGCTCGCCCTCCGCCGAGCCTGCGCCCAGCTCGAGCTCGGAGCCGTCCTCCCACGCGACCGCTACGCGGCGTCCGTTCGCACGACCGCCCCGACGGGTGAGCCACAGACCGAGGACACCGGCGGCGACGAGCAGGAGGAGCTTCACCCCGCGTCACCTCGCAGGCGGCCGAGGGCGGTGCGGAGGTCGAAGGCGACGAGCCCCGCCGTCGGCTCGGGCACGGTCGTGGCCACGATCGTCCGCTCGGGGTCGCGGACCGCGACCAGCGAGCCCCGCTCGAGGTCGACGTGCACACGCTCCACGGGCGTGCCCGGGCGGATCGAGGCGGCCGCAGAGAGCAGCTCCGCCCCGGCCGCCGCGAGCTCGCGTGAGCGATCGTCGCCCGCCGCGTGAGCGGCCTCGACCTTCCCGTCGGTGCCCGTGATCACGGCTTCGACCACCTGTGTCGAGAGCCCGACGAGCTCGGAGAGAGCGGCGGAGGCGTCCATGCCGGCGCTCGAAGCTAGCAAACTGCCGGTTCATGCGAGCCATCCGGGCCACCTTCGACCGCTTCTTCACGGAGCGCGGCACCCACCTCGCCGCGATGGTCGCCTACTTCGCGCTCGCCTCCTTCGTGCCGCTGATCTTCCTCGCGCTGTCCGTGCTCGGCTTCCTCGACCAGGCCGACTCGTCGAGCGCGCTCGTCTCGTATCTCGAGGACGTCTTCCCCGACCAGTCCGTGGACTCGATCGTCAAGGTCGTGGATGCCGTGCAGAAGAACGCGGCGACCCTCTCGGTGGTCGGCGGCATCGCGTTGCTCTGGAGCTCGCTCTCGCTCTTCTCGGCGCTCGAGTCGGCCTTCAACATCCTCTACGGCCGCCCGAACCGGCCGTTCCTGCGCGGGAAGGGGCTCGCGGTCGTCTACATGAGCGGCGCGCTCGTCGTCCTGTTCGCGGGCCTGACCGTCGGGACGTTGGGCTACGACCTCCTCCGCCGCTACGCCAGCGACGTCGTCTCGAACCGGTGGGTGGCGCTCGCGCTGACCATCCTCACGTCGGGCGCTGCGGTGTTCGCCTTCCTCGTCTCCGCCTACCACCGGCTCCCGAACGCCCGCCTCACGCGGCGCGAGGTGCTGCCGGGGGCGATCGTCGGCGCCATCGTGCTCGTCGCCACCCTCCAGTCGCTGCCGCTCTTCGTCTTCCTCTCGTCGGAGGTCGTCGCCCTGCAGGCGCTCGGGACGACGTTCCTCCTCCTGGTGTGGCTCTACGTGATGGCCAACGTGATCGTCTTCGGCGCCGCGCTGAACTACGTCCTCGCCTACGGCGTCACCGGCCGGCAGGTGCAGCCCAAGCGGTCGGCCCCGCTCGCCCGGGTCCCTCCGGCGGCGTAGCGCGTAGCCGCCGGGCGCCGCGCTCACGAGACGGCGAGCGCGAGCGCAGCCGCAGCCTGCGCTCGGTGCGAATGCGTCCGCTTCCAGTCGTCTCCCAGCTGGGCGACGGTGCGGGTCTCCCCCACCGGCACGAAGATCGGGTCGAACCCGAACCCCGCGCTCCCCGCTGCCTCGCGGGCGATCGTGCCCTCGAGCGTCCCCCGGGCGACGACCTCCCCACCGTCGGGGCCGACCGCCACGACCACGCAGACGTAGCGCACGCCACGCTCCTCCTCTCCGGCGAGCGCCTCGAGCATGCGCCCGACCGGGTCGCCGGCGGCCCACCGGGCGGAGTGGACGCCCGGCGCGCCGCCGAGCGCCGTCGCCTCGATCCCCGAGTCCTCACCGGCCGCCCACGAGCCCGGCGGCGCGTGCAAACGACCCCAGCGCGCCTTGATGCGGGCGTTGTCCTCGAACGTGGCGCCGTTCTCGGGCGGCGGGTCGTCACGGCCCACGAGCGCGATCTCCCAGCCGGGCAGGGCGCGCAGCAGCTCCTCGAGCTTGTGCGGGTTGCGGGAGGCGAGGGCGAGCGTCCGGGGCGCGGTCACGGGGTCAGAGCAGCGACGGCGCCTCGCACGCGGCGCGCTGGGCGGCCTCGAGCTCGGCGATCCCGCCCGAGGCGAGGTCGAGGAGACGGTCGAGGAGCTCGCGCGAGAAGGGCTCCCGCTCGGCCGTCGCCTGCACCTCCACGAGGCGCCCGTCCGCGGCCTGCACGACGTTCATGTCGGTCTCCGCGGCGGAGTCCTCGACGTAGTCGAGGTCGAGCACGGGCTCCCCGTCGACGACGCCGACCGAGACCGCGGCAACCGACGACGGCAGCGCCTTGGTCAGCGCGAACCGGTCGAGGGCGCGGAAGGCGGCGACGTAGGCGCCGGTGATCGCCGCGCAGCGCGTCCCGCCGTCCGCCTGGAGCACGTCGCAGTCGAGCCAGAGAGTGCGCTCTCCGAGCGCCTGGAAGTCGCAGACGCTGCGGAGCGCGCGGCCGATCAGGCGCTGGATCTCGACCGTGCGGCCGTCGGGCCGCCCGCGTGAGACCGCACGCTGCGTCCGCTCCCCCGTCGAGGCGGGAAGCAGCGAGTACTCGGCCGTCATCCAGCCCTTGCCCTTCCCGCGCAGCCAGCGCGGCACCTCGTCCTCGACGGTCGCGGTGCACAGCACGACCGTCCTCCCCTGCGCGTAGAGCACCGAGCCGTGCGGCTGCTCCAGGAAGTCCGGCTGGAGGTCGAGCTCCCTCAGCTCATCGGGCCTGCGTCCGTCGTGGCGTTTCATCTCATCCCTTCGCGGTCGCGATGCGCTGTCGCGGGCGAGATATATCTCGCCCCCGCTCCGCGTGCGCCGTCAAGTGGTGCGCGTCAGGCCGCCGCGGGGGCGGCTGCGGCGAGCGTCACGTGCTCGACGTCGCGGATCGGCAGCTGCAGGAATCGCTTCCCCATCTCCCGGAAGGCGGCGGGGTCGCCGGTCGTCAGGAACCGGTACGAGCCCTCGCGGTCCTCGCCGTTCGCGATTCCCTTGCGCTCGAGCGTCTCGGCGACCTCGCGCGCCGTCTCCTCCGCCGAGAAGACGAGCGTGACGGAGCGGCCGAAGACCCGCTGGAAGACGGGTCGCAGGATCGGATAGTGCGTGCAGCCGAGGATCACCGTGTCGACCCCGGCCTCCTTGAGCGGCGCGGCGACCTCGCGCACCGCCTCCGTCGTCTCCTCGGCGAACGGGTCCGGGCCCTCGATCAGGGTGACGAGGCGCGGGCACGGGACCGCGATCACCTCGACCCCGGCGTCGTGCGCGCGGACGAGCTCCTCGTACCGCCCGCTCGCGACGGTCGCCTCCGTCGCAAGCAGCCCGACGCGGCGGTTGCGCGTCGTGAGGGCGGCCGCATGAGCCTCGGGCTCGAGCACGCCCACCACGGGGACCTCCAGCGCCCGCTGCAGGTCGGGCAGCCCCGCGGCGGTCGCCGAGTTGCACGCCACCACGACGAGCTTCACGCCCTCGCGCTCGAGATGGCGACCGACCTCGAGTGCGAAGCGCCTCACCTCTGCGAGCGGGCGGGGCCCGTACGGCAGGCGTGCGTTGTCGCCGAGATAGACCGCATCCTCGTGCGGGAGCGTGACGAGCAACTCGTGGAGGACCGTGAGACCGCCCACCCCGGAGTCGAAGACGCCGATCGGCCGTCCGTCCATCGCGCGGATGATACGGACGGCCCCAGAGCGCTCACAGGTGTGGGCTACCCTTGCCGCAGTGTCGGGGTTCTCGAGAGGGGCGCTGCTCGCCGTGCTCGCGTTCGCCGCGGCGCTGCTCGCCTCCGCGCCCGCCGGCGCGTTCTCGCGGCAGGAGGCGACGATCACCTCGGCCGACGGGACCCAGCTCGCCGCCACGCTCGCACTGCCGGACGGGCCTCCCCCTCCGGGCGGCTGGCCGGCCGTCGTCTACATGCACGGCCTCGGCGGCAACCGCGCGGGGATGCTCTCGGTCGCGCAGTCCATGGGAATCATGGGCGAGCGTTACGCCGTGCTCGCGTACGACGCGCGGGGCCACGGCGACTCGGGCGGCCTCGTGGGGATCGACGGGCCGAAGGAGATCGCCGACGTGCGGGCCGTGTTCGGCTGGCTGCGCGACCGGCCCGATGTCGCCGGCGCGCGGATCGGCGGCTGGGGCGTCTCCTACGGCGGCGGGGCCGCCTGGAACTCGCTGGCCGCCGGAGTGCCGTGGGCCGCCCTCGAGATCTCGATCTCGTGGACCGACCTCCTCCACGCGCTCGCGCCGCAGGGCCTCGCCAAGACCGGGGTGATCACCGGGTTCCTGTCCGGGCTCGACCCGAAGCGCGTCGACCCCGAGGTCGTCGCGATCCGGGACGCGGCGTTCCGGGGAGACCTCTCGGGGGTGCGGCCATTCGCGGCCGCCCGCTCCTCGATCTCCGCGCTGAAAGGCGTGAGGACCCCGGTCTTCCTGATGCAGGGCCGCCGCGACTTCGCCTTCGGCCTCGACCAGGCGAAGCGCGCGTACGCGGCCCTTGCCGGCCCGAAGAAGCTCTGGGTCGGCCTCCACGGCCATGCCCCCTCCTCGGCGGCGGCCGCGGACACCCCGGCGATGCTCAGCGAGGGAACGCGCTGGTTCGACCGTTTCCTGCGCGGCGACACCGCCGCGCAGCTCACCCGCCCCGTCGCCGTCGCGCCGGAGCGCTGGCGCGGCCGGCCGCGGCGCTTCGCCGGGCTTCCGAAGGTGGTCGTCCGCAGGCCGGTGGCGTTCGGCCACGTGACGATCCCTGCCGGGCGCAGCATCGCCCAGTCCGGCCGCTACAGCTTCCCGCTGCCCGCCAGGACGCGCGCGATGGAGGTCTTCGGCTCGCCCACCGTCGAGGTGACCGCGACGACCTCGGGCGGGTGGTCGCGCATCGTGGCCGTGCTCAGCGCGCGCACGCCCGCCGGCAGGGAGATCGTCGTCGCGGGCGGCGGCGTCCCGGCGCGGTCGGGCACGCGGACGTACCGGATCGCGCTCTCCGACCAGGCGACGTTCCTGCCCAGGGGCTCGCGCCTGACGCTGACCATCGGCTCCTCGTCACTCGCCCAGAGCGCCGGCAACCTCCTCTACCTCGACCTGCCGTTCCCGTCGACCGCCAGGCTCCGCGTCACGACGGGCAAGCTGCGGATCCCCGAGCTGTCGACCCCGATCTCCGGATGAGACGGCTGCTCGTTCTGGCTCTCGCCGCGCTCGTCACGACGGGTATCGCCGCCGCGGGGGCGCTCGAAGAGCCGGGCGTGTCGGGGACGACGGTCCTGCTCGGCGGCACCGTCCCCCTCTCCGGGGAGGCGGCGGCGTTCGGCACCGTCGGCCCGGGCGCGAAGGCCTACTTCGACTACGTCAACTCGAAGGGCGGGGTCAACGGCAGGAAGATCGAGTACCGCTACTACGACGACGCCTACAACCCGGCCCAGAGCGTGCAGCTGACGCGGCGCCTCGTCGAGCAGGACAGGGTCTTCGCGATCTTCAACGCGGTGGGCACGGCGAACAACCTCGCGATCCGCGACTACCTGAACGCGCAGAAGGTCCCGCAGCTCTTCGTCGGCGACGGCTCGCAGGCCCTCGGCGGCGCGTCTGCCCGATACCCCTGGACGGTCGGCTTCCTGCCGAGCTACCGGGGGGAGGGCGCGGTGCTGGGGCGCGACATCGCCGCCGGCCGGCCGCGGGCGAAGGTCGCGGTGCTGCTCGAGAACACGGAGCTCGGCAAGGACATGACGCGTGGCCTCTCGCGCGCGCTCGCCGGCCGGGGGCCGAGGGTGGTCGCCTCGGAGCCCTACGAGCTGACGTCGACCGACGTCGTCGCCCAGATTGCACGCCTGAAGGCGTCCGGGGCCGACACGCTGATGCTCTTCGCCACGCCGAAGTTCGTGATCCAGGCGATCGTCGCCGCGCAGAAGCTCGCCTGGAAGCCGCAGCTCTACCTCGCGTCCGTGTCGATCGAGCCGACGATCATGGCGATCGCGCGAGCCAATGCGCCCGGGCTGACCCGCGGCGCTCGAGCGATCGCGTTCGTGAAGAACCCGAGCGATCCCGTGTGGCGCAAGGATCCCACGGTCGCGCTCTACCGCTCGATCCTGAAGCGGTTCGCGCCGGGCGCGAAGCCGACGGACGTCTACCACTGGTACGGGATGACGGTCGCCTGGACGATGGTCGACACGCTGCGGCGTGCGGGGAAGAGCCTCACTCGGGCCGGCGTGCTGCGCGCGGCCAGGAGCCTGAGCACGACCGCCAACCCGTTCCTGCTGCCGGGAACCCGCCTGCGCACGTCGGCGGCAGACGCGTTCTCGGTCGACACGGTGTACCTGTACCGCTACGACAACCGGCAGTGGGTCCGCACCGCCGGGCCCTTCGCCGCGCGCTGAGCCGGGTCGCTCCAACTCGCCGCAGCCCGGCACGTCTCACCCACGAGCACTCGACGAAGAGGAGAGAGAAACGATGAGAAAGCGGACACGCACGGCCCTCGTCGCGCTCGCGGCGCTTGCCGCGCTCGCGGTCACGGCCGCCGCCACGGCGGCGTACACGACGCCGAAGCTGTCGGTGTCGTACGCGGCCGGCAACGTCACGAGGCTCGTCGCGTCAGCCGCCGTCGGGGACGATGCGACCGCGCGAGCGGCGATCGTGATCCCCAACGGAACGGCCGTCACGGCCACCGCGGCACCCGGGACGAAGGTCGGCACGGCCAGGGCGCAGGTGAGCGCGCTCCAGCTCGGAGGCGCCCTGCTTCCGCTCGCGGGCGACATCGTCGTCGCGCCTCCGGGCGCCGTCACACCGGTCGCACAGGCGCAGTGCACCCTGGGCGCGACGCCGCAGCTGACATTGCTGCTCGTACTCCAGGCGGCCGGCCAGACGATTCCACTGCCCGCCTACGTCCTCCCGACGAGCGGCGCCCAGACGGCTCTGGGCTCGGCGCAGCTCGTGTTCTGCCTCCCGCCGCCCGATCTCCCTGCTCCGGTCGGCGCCACCTTCGGCTCGAAGTTCCTCCGGGCCGACCTCACCCTGACCGGGGTCTTCGGGCCGGTCGTGCAGGGTGCCTGGGTGGCTCTCTGGACGCCGTGGAACCCCGGAGTCGGGACCGCCAACCAGGCGGCCACCGTCGCCTCGCCGGCCGCGATCGCGCCCGGCGGGATCACCCTCTCCGGCCGGAAGGTCAGAGGCGTCAAGCGCCTCACCGGGCGCGTCACGCAGGGCGGCGCCGGCGTCGCTACGCGCGTATCCATCCTGGCCGGGGCGCGGCGCATCGCCACCGTGTCCGCGAGGACGAACGGGTCGTTCACCTACGCAGTGCCGAGGAGGTCCAGGGCGACGACGTTCCGCGCGCGCGCGGTCGTCGCCGGCCGGGACGCCGCTTCCGTGTGCGGTCAGTTCTCCTCGCTGGGCGTCCCGTGCGTCAACCCGACCGTGAGCGGCTTCACCGCCACGTCCGGGACCGTCCGGATCCGCTAGCGGCGCACTCACCGAGGCCGGAAGGGGCGCCCTGCGGGGCGCCCCTTCCACTAGAACAGCCCCATGGCCGCAACCGTGCGGATCGGGACGTGCTCGTGGGCCGACGAGGGTCTCCTCAAGGCCTGGTACCCACGTGGCGTCTCGACGGCCGAGAAGCGATTGCGCTACTACGGGGAGCGGTTCGACGTCGTCGAGGTGGACTCTCCGTACTACGCGCTCCCGGACCCGGCGGTCACCGAGCGCTGGGCGCGGCGGACTCCCGACGGCTTCACGTTCCACGTGAAGGCCTCGGCCGCGATGACCTGGCACGAGGCCGAGCCGACCGACGAGGACTTCCGGCTGTTCCGTGCAGCGCTGGAGCCGCTCGAGCTGTCCGGGAAGCTCCGCGGGGTGCTCCTCCAGTACCACCCGAGGTTCAAGAAGTCGGACGAGGCGAAGGCCGAGCTCGCCCGCGCGCGCGGGCGCCTGGAGCCGCTCGTGCCGCTCGTCGAGTTCCGCCACCGCTCGTGGACCGAGGAGAACGAGCGGGCGGACACGCTGGCGTTCCTCGAGGCGAACGGGCTCGCGTTCGTCTCGCTCGACAGCCCACGCACCCGGGCGTCGAACGTGTCACCCACGATCGCCGCCTCCACGCACAGCGTTTCCTATGTGCGGTTCCACGGCCGGAACGCGCAGACGTGGAACATCCGCGGCGGGATCGCGGCCGATCGGTTCGACTGGCTGTACACGCCCGAGGAGCTGGCCGAGTGGGTCGAGCCGCTCGCCCGTCTCGCGGACGAGTCGGGCGAGGTCTACGCGATGTTCAACAACAACCGCGACGACTTCGCGCCGCGCAGCGCGCAGATCCTTCGCGGCCTGCTCGACGAGGCGGGGGTGCCGGCGTCCGGCGCGGTCGAGCCGCCGCCCACCGAGCTGACGCTGTTCTGACGCGCGCACGGGCGGTGGGCGGCGCCGGTAACGGACACGGCCCGAGCGGCCCTCTTGACAGGAATCGGTGTCTGACACCTTGTCGACTTCTGTCAGAGGGTCGGTCGAGGATCTCCCTGGAACCACCGGGCGTTCTCGTGGTTCCGTCCCTCCGCGCGGACCGAGCGGTGTCAGACACCGGGCTTTCGCCCAGGCACAGCGAGGCGGCCGATACTGTCGCGCGATGCGCGTCCTCTCCGTCGTCCACCACCCCGACGCCACGGGCGGGGGCGGGCTGTTCGAGCGCGCGATCGTCGAGCGAGGTGACCACCTCGACCGCTGGGTCGTCGCCGAGGGCGACGCGGCCCCCGACGATCCGCGGCGCTGGGACGCGATCATGGTCTTCGGCGGGGCGATGCACCCCGACCAGGACGCCGAGCATCCGTGGCTCGCGGGCGAGGTGGCGTTCATCGAGCGGGCTCTGGCGACCGGCGTGCCGACGCTCGGCGTCTGCCTCGGCGCGCAGCTCGTGGCTCGTGCACGAGGAGCGTGGGTGGGGCCGGCGGCCCGGGCCGAGGTCGGCTGGTTCCCGGTCGACCTGAACGACGAGGGGGCCGCCGATCGTGTGCTCGGGGCCCTTCCGCGCCGCGTCGACGCGTTCGAGTGGCACTACTACACCTTCGACCTCCCGGACGGAGCCGTCGAGCTCGCCGCGAGCGCAGCCGCGCGACAGGCCTACCGGCTCGGCGACCGCGCGTGGGGCATCCAGTTCCACGCCGAGGTCGACCGCCGGATGCTCGACAGCTGGTTCGTCGAGGGCGCGTCGGAGCTGCCGAAGCCGCTCGAGGAGATCGTGGCGGAGACCGACCGCTACCTCCCCGCGTGGAACGAGCAGGGCCGCGCGCTCTGCCTCGCGTTCCTCGAGGAGGCGGCGCGCGTCACGTCGTCCTACGAGGCGTGATGTGGGTCAGGGGTGCGCGGCGGGGAGGCATACGCCAAGCAGCGTGGTCGTATCCGTGCTCGCCGATACCCGAAGAGATCGGTGAGCAGCGAGACGGGCGATGCGCCGCGCGCTGGCCCCCAACCGCGCGTGCCCCTTACCCACGTCAAGCCGCCAGACGCGTCCTACGGGGGGCCGGTCTCCGCGGGCAGCGCGGGGTCGCGCGACCACTCGTGCCACGAGCCCTCGTAGTTCCGAGCCGCGTACCCCGCCGCGGCGAGCACGTGGACCGCCATCGCCGAGCGGCTCCCGGAGTGGCAGTACGCGATCACCTCGGCGCCCTCCGGCGCGCCCACGAGCGCGCGAACACCCTCTGCCCCTCCGGCCTCGAGCAGGTCGGCGAGGTCGAGGTTCCTCGCGCTGGGGATGCGCCCGGGCCGCGGGTCGCACGGCGCGACGAGAGCACCGCTGAACTCGTCGGCGTGCCTCACGTCGAGCAGGACGAGCCCCGGCTCGCCCAGCCGCCCGGCCAGCTCGCCGGTGGTGACGACGGTCATGCGGCGAGCGACGCGACTGTCTCGACCTCGGCGGCGACCGAGGGCCGCTCGCAGCACGTCTCGAGCCAGCGGACGACCGCCGGGTACTCCCGCAGCGAGACCCCCATCAGATGGCGTAGACGCAGCAGCCACGGCACGTACGCGACGTCCGCGAGCCCGAACGCCCGGCCGGTGAGAAACGGCGTCGCCCCGAGCAGGACGTCGAGCCTCGCCAGCGCCGCCGCGAGACGCTCCTCGGCGCCGGGCTCCTCCCGGCGCAGCGCGTAGTACGGCTTGCCGAGATCGTCGAAGCGGAAGACGATGAGCCGGGCGGCGGCGCGCTCGCCCGGGTCGGCGGGCAGGAGCGGCGGCTCCGGGAAGCGCTCGTCGAGGTACTCGTCGATCACGGCGGACTCCGGGAGCACCCAGCCGTCCTCCTCGAGCACCGGGACGCGCCCGTTGGGCGGGTTGTGCTCGAGCAGCCACGCCGGCCTACGCGTGAGGTCGACGGTGACGGTCTCGTACGGCACCGACTTCTCCGCGAGCACGATCCTCGTGCGCGCGCAGTACGGGCAGCGCGGGGCGTCGTAGAGCGTCAGCACGATGCTGAGGCTACCCCTCGGAGGTCGAGTAGCCGTGCAGCGCCCCCTCGAGCCCCAGCGCCTCGGCGAGAGCCGCGAGGATCACCTTCGCCGGCGGCAGGTCGGCGGGCGACACGCCGGTGCGGGCGATGTCCTTCACCCGCTGCGGGTCCGCGCCGGTCAGGCGCGCCAGGACCGTGGGGTTGGCGGCCAGCCCGATCACGTCGCCGGGCGGGAGCGGGCCGTAGAACTCCGGGATCGAGAGGTACTCGTCCACGATGCCGCCTCGGTCGAGGGCGACCATCCGCACGACCTGGTCGACCTCCAGTGAGAGCGACACCACGATCGCTCCCATGCGCGACGAGATCTCGCGCGCGAGGCGGGCGCGCGCCGTGGGATCGTGATCCGCGACCTCGTCGTACACGGTGACCCAGCCGTTGCGCGGATCCGTGATCCGGAACCCGCGCGAGCCGATCCGCGGGGCGAAGTCGCGCACTGCACGCTCGACGTCCACAACGGCGTCCGTCTGGACGTGGATCGAGGCGAACGACTCGGCGTGCCTTCCCGGCTCGAGGCGCTCTCGAAGGCCCGCCACGGGGGCGACGAGGACGACGAGGTCCTCGCTGAAGCCCCAGCGGTGGTAGACGGTCCGGGCGCCGGCGTTGGACGACCCGACCTCGAGGTCGAGGTGCTCGACGCCCTGGACGGCGAGCGCGTCCGCGACGGCGTGCACGAGCGCCGCGGCCACGCCGCTCCGCCGGGCAGGAGGCTCGACGTAGAGATCCGTCAGCCGGGCGAGCCGAGAGCCCGTACGCCGGGCCAGCGCGAACCCGACCGGGTCGCCCTGCTCGTCCTCCGCGAGGAACGCGAGGCCCGAGCCTACGATCTCGCGGATCTCCTCGAGCTCCTGCCCCGGATCGTGGTCGACGTGCGGCGGGGGTGGCACCTCGCGCTCGAACGCGCGCCAGAGCTCCTCCAGGGTCGCGGCGTCGGCGGGCGTGGCGGCGCGGACGCTCACGGGGGGATGCTACCCCGGTCTACCGCAGACGCCTCACTGGATCTATGCTTTGTGGAGCCCGGCGGCGGTCATCCCCCTCGGCCGTCGCCGGCACCTCCTCTCGAGGACGCGGCACGCGCGCTCAGGCTCGGCGTGGCGACGGCACCTCCAGGGCGCCGAGCACGTCGCGGAGGTCGTCGAACGGCTCGTAGGCGATGCCCTGCTCGTCGAGCCAGCGGGCGAGACCGGCGCGCGCGAACCGCCGCTCCGCCGCGAGCGAGACGCACCGGTCGGAGATGCCGTCCCCTACGAACGCGAACCGCCCGAGGCCGGCGACGGCCGCCCGCTTACACCGCTCCCCGCAGACCTCGCACAGGGGACCGGCGGGGAAAGCCGTCTGCCAGCCGTCCGGGTCCGGCGTGAGGTGATTCGCCGAGACACGGGCCGCGATGCCCTCCCGCTCGAGGATCGGGTCGATCAGCTCGTGGAAGCCGGCCGACACGATCAGCGGGTCGTGGGCCTCGACGAGCTCGGCGAGGCCACGTCGGATCCGCACGTGCTCGAGGAGCCAGCGCACGACGACCTCGAGCGGGGCCCGGATCGTCGCCATCTCGGCGGCGATCACCTCGTCGAGCGTCAGCCGCCGGTCCAGCTCGTCCTCGAGCGCATGGAACACCGCGAGGTCACCGAACCGCTCGATCGCCATGTGCAGGGTGTCGACTTCGGTGGCCGTCCCGTCCCAGTCGAGCACCAATGCCTGCTTCGCCAGGCGGGATTCGGCCGGAGCCGAATCTCGCGGCTCGATCCCCGCCTGCGGCGGGGCAGATCCCCGAAGGCGTCCGCTGTCGCGGACGCAACTGCCTCGCTGGTGCAGACGCGCACGATCGTCAGGCATCAGTCGGCGGGCAGCGACCAGCCGCCGTCGATCACCAGCGTCTGCCCGCGGATCATCTCGGCGTCGGGGGAGCACAGGAACGAGACGACTCCCGCGACGTCGTCCGGCGTGACAAGTCTGCCGGCCGGGTTGCCCGCACCGGAGGCGAGCATCTCCTCCCGGTTCGGGAAGTGCTCGAGCGCTTCCGTCTCCACGACGCCCGCGGAGACCGCATTGACGCGGATCCCGCGCGGGGCGAGCTCGACGGCGAGGTACCGGACGAGCGCCTCCAGCGCCGCCTTCGAAACGCCCACGAGCGTGTAGTTCGGGAGCACGCGCACCGAGCCGAGGCTGGAGAGGGCGACGACCGAGGCGCCCTGGGGCATCGCCGGCGCGGCGACGCGGACGAGCCCGAGCAGGGCGCGCGCGTTCGCGTTGAGCGTCCAGTCCCAGTGCTTGTCCTCGGTCTCGAGGGCAGGCCGGATCACCCCCGTCGCGGCGTTGTGGACGAGGACGTCGAGCGGGCCGAGCGCCTGCACCTGCTCGGCGACACGGGACGACGTGACGTTTCCCCGGACGAGGACGGGCTCCGCGCCGAGCGCGCGGATCTCCTCGGCAGCCTCCTCGGCGGCGCTGTCCGAGCGGAAGTAGCCGATCGCCACCGTCGAGGCCCCGTCGCGCGCGAGGCGAAGCGCGATCGACCTGCCGATGCCGCGCGATCCTCCGGTGACGAAGACGCGACGGCCGGCGGCGCTCACCGGCGCGGGAGCGGGGCCCACTCGGGCGCGGACGAGGGGATCGTCTCCCAGCCGATGCGCTCGCGGGACTCGGGCTCGGAGTTCTCCGCCTTGGTGGACGCGTGCCCCAGCCGGTCGAGCAGCTCGATCTTCTCCTCCGCGTAGCGGCGCACGGGATCGTCCTCGGGCAGGCCCGCGATCGTCTCGCGCACGCGGGCCCGGATCTGGTAGGCGAAGTGCGGGGTGGCGGGCCCCACCAGCGCGTCGATGTCCTCGATGGTCGGCGCCGTCATCGGGCGCGAAGCCTAACGGCGCCCCGCCTGTAGCGTCGGCCCGATGCGCCGCCTCTCGACCGTCGAGCTGATGCTGCTCACGACGATCGGGCTCTGGTCGCTCAACCTCACCGTCAGCCGGTACATCCTCACGCACGGCTTCCAGCCGCTTGCGTACGCGGCCGGCCGGTACGGCCTGGCCGTCGTCGTCATCGTCGCGCTCGCACTGACGCTGGAGCGATCGGTCCGGATCGAGTCGCGCGACCTGGGGCTGGTGGCCGCCGCGGCCGCGCTCGTCTACGTGAACCAGATCGGGTTCGTCTACGCGCTCGAGAAGTCGTCGGCCTCGGTGCTCGGGTTGATCCTCGGGGCGACCCCGATCTTCGCCGCGCTCGCCGGCCTCGTGCTCCGCACCGAGTCGCTGCCTCCGCGCTTCTGGGCGGGCGCCCTGCTCTCGTTCGGCGGCGTCGCGCTCGTGGCCCTCGGCTCCGGCGGCACGCTCTCCGGCGACCTCGGCGGGGTGCTCCTCGGCGTGCTCACCGCCGCGACGTGGGCCGGCTACTCGATGCTCGTGGTCCCGCTGATGCGCCGCTACTCGGCGACCAGGATCAGCGGCACCGTGCTCGCCGTCGCGTGGGTGCCGATCGCCCTCACCGCCGCGCCGCAGCTCTCCGACCAGGACTGGGGCCTGGGCTGGGAGGTCTGGGTGCTCTTCCTGTTCGCCACGCTCGGCCCGCTCGTGCTGACGAACGAGCTCTGGTTCAGGTCGCTCGACCGAATCGGCCCGGCCCGCGCCACGCTGGCGGCGAACCTCCAGCCCTTCCTGGCATCTGCGATCGCGGTCGTCCTGCTGTCGGAGTCGCTCGGGCCGCTGGAGCTGGCCGGTGGAGTCCTCATCGCGGCGGGCATCTTCGCCGCGCGTCGGCGAGGCGTCTCGGCGCCCCCCTCCGAGTAGCGTTCCGGCTCGTGTCGCCGCTCCGCCGCACCGCGCTCGCGTCGGTCGTCGCCGCCGTCGCGCTGATCGCGATCAAGCTGGTGACCGGCCTGGCCGCCGGGAGCCTTGGCCTCGTCGCCGAGGCCGCTCACTCGGGGACCGATCTCGTCGCCGCGCTGCTCACGTTCTTCGCCGTCGGCTGGGCGACCAAGCCCGCCGACGAGGCCCATCTCTACGGCCACGGCAAGGCCGAGCACCTGGCCGCGCTCGCGGAGGCGGCGTTCCTCGTGCTCGTCTCGTTCGTGGTCGGTGCGCTCGCCGTCGCCCGTCTCGCGGGTTGGCTGGAGCTCGACGTCGAGCCGGCCTGGTGGGCCTTCGCCGCGGCCGCGGTCGTCATCGGCATCGACCTCTCCCGGGCGCTGGTCTCGTACAGGTCGGCCCGGCGCTACGGCAGCGCGGCGCTCCTGTCGAACGCCGTCCACTTCGGCACCGACCTGCTCGGCACGCTCGCGGTCGTCGGCGGGCTCGTGGCCGCGCGCGCCGGGTTCCCGGAGGGCGACTCCATCGCCGCGCTGTTCGTCGCCTGCCTCGTCGTCCTCGCCGCAGCCAGGCTCATCCGACGGAACGTCGACGTGCTCATGGACCGCGCTCCCGCCGACGCCCTCGATGCCGCGCGCGGCGCCATCGACCGGCTCGAGCCGCCCGTCGTGGTGCGCAGGCTGCGGTTGAGGCAGGCGGGCGGCCGCACCTTCGCGGACGTCGTGATCGGCGTCTCGCCCGGGGCGGCCGTCGGCCAGGGTCACGCGGCCGCAGATCGGGTCGAAGTGGCCGTGCACGAGGCGCTCCCCGAGAGCGACGTCGTCGTCCATGTCGAGCCCGCGGGACGGGAGGCGGAGCTCCGCGAGCGGGTGCGCGCCGCCGCCATGACGGTCCCGCACGTGAGGGAGCTCCACGACCTGGCCCTGATCGACACCGGGCAGAGTCTCGAGGTGTCGCTGCACCTGAAGCTTCCGGGCGACCTCGACCTGGCCGCGGCCCACGCCAGGGCGGAGGAGGTGGAGGAGACGATCCGCCGGGACGTGCCGGAGGTGAGCGCCGTGCAGACGCACCTCGAGCCGCTCGCCGAGCGCGCCCCGGGCCGCGTGCGGACACACGACCTCGTGGGCCTCGAGCGCACGATCGCCGGGATCGGCGGGCAGCCGCCCCGCTCGCTGCGCACACTGGAGACGGCCGACGGCCTGGTCGTCCTGGTCACGCTCGCGCTGGACGGCTCGACGAGTGTCGCGGACGCCCACACGCAGGCGAGCGCCCTCTCGCGACGGATCCGCGAGGCGCTCCCCGACGTGGCCGACGTCGTCGTCCACACGGAGCCCTGAATTCTCCGCGGAATCGGGATCCGCACAGCGGATCCCGCTCGCGGTAGATCCCCGCCTTCGGCGGGGCAAACCCCTGAAGCGGCCTGCTTGGCGGCCGAACCTCGTCGACCCCCGTCAGCGGCCGGGCACGATCCGCCCCAGCAAATCCCTGGCGACGTAGCCGGCGACCTTCGGGTTCTCCTGCAGTCGCCGCAGCGAGTACTCGTACCAGCGCCGGCCGTACGGGACGTAGATCCGCAGCGGGTGACCGGCCGCGGCGAGCTCGCGGGCGCGCTCGACGCGGACGCCGAGGAGCATCTGCAGCTCGTAGGCGGTGTCGTCGAGCCCGTCGACGCGCTCGAGGGCGCGCTCCAGCAGCCATTCGTCGTGCGTTGCGACCGCGACCCGGCACCCGGCCTCGAGCAGCGCGTCCAGGCACGCGACGAAGCTCTTGCGGATCACCTCGAACTCCTGGAACGCGATCGAGGAAGGCTCCAGGTAGATGCCCTTGCACAGCCGGACGCTCGGCCGGAGCGGCGCCAGCGCCTCGATGTCCTCCAGCGTGCGCCGCAACGCCGCCTGGAGGACGACGCCCACCCCCTCGTGGCCCTCTCCGCGCAGCGACCGGTAGAGCTCGAGCGTCTCGCCCGTGGTGCTGGAGTCCTCCATGTCGATGCGGACGAAGATGCCCCGCGCCTCGGCGTCGCTCAGCACCCGCCCGGTCAGCGACCGGCAGAGCGCCTCGTCCACCTTCAGTCCGAGCGCCGTCAGCTTGACCGAGACGTTCGCCGCCAGCCCGTCCTCCTGGATCGCCCGGAGCGCATCGTGGTAGGCGCCGGCGATCGCCTCGGCCTCCTCGGGACGCGAGACCTCCTCGCCCAGCACGTCTACCGTCGCCAGCATCCCTTCGGCGTTCAGATCGGCGACGACGCGGCGCGCGTCGTCGAGCGTCGGGCCGGCGATGTAGGGCGCGGCGACCCTGCGCACGACGGCCCGCGGCACCGCGGGAAGCACACGGACGACGGCGCGGTCGAACAGCCTCACGGGGCCAGGATCGTAGTCACAAGGCACGGTGCGCTCAGCGACGTCAGGCGTCCGGCGGAGGGCGGTCCGCCGCCCGAGAGCCGTCGCCGTCCGGTGGCGCCAGGGCTATTCGCGCATGAAGCCCTGGCGTGCCGCGGAGACGAGGGCGACTGCCTCCGGGAACAGGACTCGCATCGCGTCGCGGAGCTGGAGCGCCTGCTGGTCGACCGGCCCCGACGGCGCGATCTGCGCGAGTGCCGCCTGGGTCAGGTCGACAGCGGTGGAGAGCGTCAGTGTCGCGAACTGCTCCCGCTGCGCCTCCTTGACGCCCTCGGCCTGCTGCTCGGCGAACTCGCGGAGCCCTCGCATGATCTCCTCGGGGTCGCCGCCGAACGGGAAGAAGCCACCGCCTTCCATGGCTTCCAGGTTAGACCAGCTCGCCCCGGTACGCGGCCTGGACGTCCGCCCACAGCGCGTCCGCGACGGCCGCGGCGCTGCGCATTGCCGCCGCGAACGGCGACGGCGCCGCAGGGTCGAGCGCGAGCTCGAGGCGTCGGGCGGCCTGCCCGATCGCGTCCAGCCGCTCCGGGGAGGCGACATGAGGTGGAGCGCCGACCACGTGCTGCAGGTGGCGGGCCGCGTTCTCCGCCTCGCCGATCCCCTCGGGCGCCTCCGCGATCCTGAGCGCGACGAGCTGGGCGCGAAGCTCGTCGAGGTCGCCGGGAAAGGCCGCCTCCTCGGCGACCTCGCAGAGCGCTGCGATCGAGACGGCGTCCCGAACGTCCCGCCGAGCCGCGACCGGGCGGGCGTCGTCGTCGAGCGCGAGCCAGGTGCGGTCTCCCGCGGGCGACTCGAAGACGCACACATAGACGCGGAAGCCGACAGCCGGCTCCGCCGCGAGGACGGCGCTCACCGCGCTCCCGTCGCCGTGGCCCGCGGCCGCGACCGCGATCCGCTCGAGGTCCTCCGGCAGGCCCACCGTGCCAGGATAGAACCGGATGATCTCCGAGCGACGCCGCCACGCCCGGGCGCTGTTCGCGCCGCTCGGCCCGACCTACGACCGCGTCGGCGCCGCGCTCTCGTTCGGGCAGGATCCGCGCTGGCGGAGGCTCCTCGTCTCGCGGCTGCCGCACGACGGCGGCGAGGTCCTGGACGTGGCCACGGGCACCGGTCTCGTCGCGAAGGCGCTCGTCGAGCGAGGATTCCGGGTCACGGGCGTCGACCAGAGCCCCGAGATGCTGGCTCTCGCGCGTCAGCGCTTCGGCGACCGGTTGGAGCTCGTCGAGGCGTCCGCCGACGAGCTTCCGTTCGCCGACCGGTCGTTCGACCACCTCACGTTCACGTATCTCCTCCGCTACGTCGACGACCCGGCCGCCACCCTCCGTGAGCTCGCCCGGGTCGTTCGGCCCGGCGGAACCGTCGCGATGCTCGAGTTCGGCCTGCCGCGCGGTGTCTGGCGGCCGCCGTGGGACCTGTGGGTCGGCGTCGGCCTTCCGCTCGCCGGCAGGCTCCTCTCCCCGGGCTGGCACGAGGTCGGCCGGTTCCTCGGCCCCTCGATCCGGCGGTTCCACGCCGCGCTCCCGGAGCCGCAGCTGGTCGCTCTCTGGCGAGCGGCGGGGATCGAGTACGTTCGGGTGCGCCGCCCGAGCCTCGGCGGCGGCCTCGTCGTCTGGGGGCGGCGCGATGCGCGCTAGCGACAGGTCGATCCCGACATCGCGCCCGGCGTTCTACGCGCTGCGGCCGGGCGGCTGGCGCGACTACGTCACGCTGCTGCACCTGCCGTACACCGCCTGGCACCTCTCCTACGTCGTCGTCGGCGGGTGCCTGGCGGCCGAGGTCGACTGGTGGACGCTGGGCCTGACGGTGCTCGCGTTCGCCCTGGCGATGGGGGTCGGCGCGCATGCTCTCGACGAGCTCGACGGACGACCCCTCCGGACGGAGATCCCCTCGGCGGCCCTCGTCGCCCTCGCCGTCGCCTCCGTCGCGGCCGCGTCGGCGATCGGCGTCGCCGTGGCGCTCGAGCGCACCCTCTGGATCCTCCCGCTCGTCGCCGTGGGCGTCGTGCTCGTGCCGGTCTACAACCTCGAGCTCCTCGGGGGGAGGGCGCACACCGACCTCGGCTTCGCGCTTTCGTGGGGGGCGTTCCCGCTCCTCACGGCGTTCGTGGCGCAGACTGGGGCGCTTCGCGTCGAGGCGCTCCTCGCAGCGGCGTGGGCGACGGCTCTCTCGCTCGCGCAGCGACGGCTCTCGCGGACGGTGCGCGGTCTGCGCCGCGACACGGCGGGGGTCGAAGGCCATCTCGTCGGCGTGGACGGTGAGCGTGAGACGTTGACGCGCGAGAAGCTGGTCGAGCCGTACGAGGCGGCGCTCCGTCTGCTCACGGTGTCGTCGATCCTCGTCGCCGCGACGCTCGTCGCGGTGCGGATTCGGTAGCCGCGCTCTACCCTGGTGGCGTGGCCGTCTGGATCCTCGCCGCCCTCCTGGTCGCAGCGGCCATCCTCGTCGTCGCGCTGTGGGTCGCGCTCCGGAAGGCGCGCGCCTCGGCGGTCGCCACCTCGGAGCTCGTCGCAGAGGCGCGACAGGCGGTGCGCGAGGCGGTCGGGGCGGAGACCGCCGCTCATGCGGAGGAGGTCAGGCGCGTGATCGCGCGCGAGCGCGCAGAGACCGCCTCCGTCCTCGCCGCGGAGGAGCGCCGGCTCGGCGAGGAGCGCCGGGCGGCGTTCGCCGAGCGGGAGAGGCACACGAGCGAGGCGCTCGCCGAGGAGCTCTCACGCACCGAGCGCCGGCTCGAGGACCGCCTCCATGCCTTCTCCGAGGACCTCGACCGGGCGCAGCGCCACCTCGAGGCCCAGCTGACGAACCTCGGGCAGCGATACCGCACCGCGATCGCCGAGGTGGAGGCCAGGCTCGAGGCCGAGTCCGCCGAGCTCGGGTCGACGGCGGACGAGCAGCGCAAGACCGTCGTCCGCCTGCGTGAGGAGCTCGAGCGAGTTGCCGGACAGGCGGTCACCGAGGCGCTCGACGAGCTCGAGGCACACACGCTGGAGCGACGCCGCTCGATCGACGAGATCACCGAGCGCCTGCGCGCGCGGGAGGCCGCCGTCGCGGAGTCGATCGAGCGGGCCGAGACCGACGTCCGCGCTCGGCTCGACGTCGTGCTCGTGGAATGGGAGCGCCGCCAGACGGAGCGGCTCGAGCGGGTCACCGAGCGCGAGGCCGAACGGCACGCGCAGATCGCCATGCTCGCCCTCGACGAGCGCCTCCGCGAGGCGCGCGAGGAGGCCGCGACACGGCTCAAGCGCGAGCTCGACCGGGCGGTCGAGCTGCTCGTGCGCGACGAGGTCGCGCAGCGCCTCGACGCCCGCTGACCACGGTCGCCCGAGCAGGTCGCGCCAACTTTCCGGGTGCAGGGATCGTCAAAGGCAGCACGAAACACCGTGCACCATGGCCGAGATGACCGAGACACCCGTGTGGCGCGAGGACGAGCAGTCCAAGGTCGAGAGCTGGCGTCTGCACGTGCTGATCATGGCCGGGTTCCCGTTGCCGCTCGCCGAGCGGCTCGCGGCGAGCGAGGCGGATCTCCACACGTGCGTCCAGCTCGTCGACGAGGGCTGTAACCCTGTGACCGCCGCGGAGATCCTGCTCTAGTCCGCTCGGGGACTGGCCCCGGAGGGCCTGTCCCCCGTGAGGCTTCTCCTGCCCCGGTGGCTCGCCGGGTCAGTCCCCTGCGGGGACAGACCCCGTGGGCATACCCTCCGCTCCATGGAGCGGACGGGGGCCGAGCGGAAGGTGTACGGCGTCGCCGCGTTCAACCGGCGGCTCGCGACGTACCTCGCGCGCGTCCGCGACGTGTGGGTCGAGGGCGAGGTCAGCGAGCTGCGGCGCAACCCGGCATGGGCGAATGTCTTCCTCACGCTCAAGGACGCAGAGACCGGAGCGTGCCTACCCGCGACGATGCCGCGCCGGCGATTCGACCTGCTCGAGCCCGCGCCGTGCGAAGGAGAGCGCGTCCAGGCGAACGGGGCGCTCCAGCTCTACGAGGCCCGGGGTGACCTGAGCTTCCGGATCGCGGTGCTCGAGCGGGTCGGGGCAGGCGACCATGCCGCTGCCCTGGGGCGCCTGCGGCGGACGCTCGCGGACGAGGGGCTCTTCGCACCGGAGCGCAAGCGCAGGCTCCCGCGCTTCCCGAGAGGGGTCGGTCTCCTCACGGGTGTCGACGCCGCCGCGAGAGGGGACATCGTGGCGGCGATCACGACGAGGTACCCCGCGGTTCGCCTCGTCGTCGCGGAGACACGCGTCCAGGGGCCCGCAGCGCCCCAGGCGATCGTCGGCTCCCTCGCCCGGCTCTCGGCCTGCGACGGCGTCGACGTCGTCATCCTCGCGCGCGGTGGTGGCAGCTTCGAGGACCTGCTCCCCTTCAGCGACGAGCGCGTCGTCCGGGCGGTCGCCGCATGCTCCGTTCCGGTTGTGTCGGCCGTCGGCCACGAGCAGGACGAGCCGCTGTGCGACCTCGCGGCCGACGTCCGCGCGCCCACCCCGACTGCAGCAGCTCGGCTCGTCGTCCCCGACCTCGACGAGCTCCGCTCGTCGCTCGTGCAGGTGCGCCGGCGGCTCGATGCGGGGTCGTCGCGGGTGCTCGAGCGAGACCGCATGCGAGCCGAGCAGAGCCGCGCGCGCCTTTCCTCGGCTCCACGCCTCCTGCTCGAGCGACGACGCGCTGCCCTCGACAGGACGGGCGTGCGGCTGCAGGCGCTCTCGCCGCGGGCGACGCTCGAGCGTGGCTATGCGATCGTGCGGGCCGGCGGAGGTGCCGTGGTTCGGGACGCGGGCGCCGTCTCCGTTGGCGGCCGCCTCGAGGTCGAGCTCGCCCGCGGTGCGCTCGGTGCGCGGGTCGAGGAGGTCACTCCGTGAGCGCCGAACGGTCGTTCGAGGAGCTCCAGCGCGAGCTCGACGAGCTCGTCGCACGCCTCGAGCGCGGCGACGTCGCCCTCGACGAGGCGCTCGCGCTCTGGCAGCGCGGCGAGGAGCTCTACCGTGCCTGCGTCGACCGCCTGGAACGCGCCGAGCTGCGCATCGAGGAGCTGCGGCTCGGGGGCGCCGCGCCCGGGGATGACAGCGCCCCGCGGGACGGGTAAGGTCGCCGCCATGGCACAGCCCAGCTCCGACCTGATACGCAGCATTCCGATCTTCGCCGAGCTCGATGACGCGTCCGTGGCGCAGCTCGCGACCGACTTCATCGAGCGGGAGTTCGAGGCAGGCCAGGAGATCGCCACGGAAGGCGAGGGTGGCCTCAACTTCTTCGTCGTCGACAGCGGCACAGCTGACGTCACGGTGGGAGGCGCGCAGGTCGGCACGCTCGGGCCGGGTGCCTCCTTCGGCGAGATCGCGCTCGTGGACAAGTCCGCGCGCTCGGCCACGGTCACGGCGACGTCCCGGCTCCGGGCGTTCGCACTGCCGGTCTGGAGCTTCCGCAGCTTCGCCGAGTCCCGGCCGTCCGTGACGTGGAAGCTCCTCGAGCTGCTCGCGGAGCGGCTCCGCGCCGCCGAGCACAGGTAGGCGACGGGGCCGCGGTGGACGCCGCGTCGGACGCCGAGCTCGTCGCCCGCTGCCGCGAGGGCGACCAGGGCGCCTGGGGGATGCTCGTCGACCGCTATGCACGGTACGTGCACGCGATCCTCGTGCGTGTCTACCGGCTCGACCCGGAGGACGCCGAGGACGCGTTCCAGGAGGTCTTTGCCCGCGTGTTCGAACGGCTCGAGACGCTGCGCGACAGCCGCGCGCTGCGCCCGTGGATCGCCCAGACCGCGCGGAACTGCGCGGTCGACGCGCTCCGACGCTCGGGGCGCGAGCTCGCGGTCGGCACCGTGCCCGACGAGGCCGACGAGGGCCTCGACCGGCTCGACGAGGCGCTGACCGTGCACTCGGCGCTCGCCCGGCTCTCCCCCGACTGCCACGAGATCCTCGACCGGTTCTTCTGCCGTGACGAGAGCTACCGCACGATCGGGGCCGAGCTCGAGCTGCCGGCCGGGACGATCGCGAGCAGGATCGCCCGCTGCCTCACGCGGTTGCGCGAGGTGCTCGAGCCCGCGGGAAGAAAAACCGAGTCCACCGCGTCGGGTGGACAGGTGGGAACATGACGATGACGCCCGAGGAACGGATCGCCGAGCTCCTGCGTGCGCTGCCCGAGCCCCCGATGGGGTGGGTGGAGGCTGCGAAGCAGCTGCCTGCGGCGCGCCGCGAGCTCGAGACCATCCTCGAGCGGATCGAGCGGGACGAGCACTTCCGGGAGCTCGTCGCCGCCGACCTCGAGGCGATGCTCCGCGCCGAGGGCGTCGAGCCGAGCCCCGTCGTCGTCGCCCACCTGCGCCGCCGCCTCGAGTCGTGAGCCTCTCGACCACGGGGTTCTCGGTCGCCGCCGTTCCGGTCGGGCGCCTGCACGACGTCCTGGCCGAGTCGGGGCCCGGCCCGGCGGGTGGGTCCGCGGCCGCGCTCGCGACGACGATGGCCTCGGGGCTCGTCCGCCTGGTCGCGCGTGTCTCCCATGAGTGGGAGGAGGCGCCGGGGATCGCCGCCCAGGCCGCCGCGCTGGGCGACCGCTCGCTCGTGCTGGCCGACGACGACCACCGCGCGTACGCCCGCGCGGTGGAGCAGCTCCGCACCCCCGAGCGCGACGCATCCCTGGGCAGGGCCCTGCGCCGGGCGGCCGAGATACCGCTCCAGATCGCGGAGACGGCAGCCGACGTCGCCGCGCTCGCCGCGCTCGCGGCGCGCGACGGCCACGACTCGGTCCGCGGTGATGCCTGGGCGGCGGCCGCACTGGCCGAGGCAGCCAGCGTCGCCGCGGCGCGCCTCGTCCACGTCAACCTCTCGACACGGCCGGACGACGCGCTCACGACCCGCGCGGAGATGGCGGCACAGGCTGCCTCCGCGGCGCGCGAGGTCGCGCTCGCCACGACATGAGCGCGCGGCCGGTCCCGGCCTGGAGCCTGCCGCCGGGCGACGTGCCGCCGGTCGAGGCCGACGCGGCCTGGCGGGCGGCAGTCACGCGCGAGTGGGCGCTCGCAGGCTCCGGAGGGGCCGTCGACGTCTGCGTCGTCGACAGCGGCGTCGAGCAGGGGCATCCGCTGGTCGGCGCTCTCACGAGCGCGCGGGCCGTGGTGCGGGAGGGCGACGACCTCACCATCGTGGACGACGAGGTCGGCGACGTCTGCGGCCACGGCACCGCCTGCGCGGGGATCATCCGCTCCATCGCGCCCGACTGCAGGCTCCACAGCGTCCGCGTCCTGGGTGCCGGCTCGACGGGTGCGGCGGATCTCATCCTCGCGGGCCTCCGGCACGCGATCGAGGCCGGTCACCGGGTGATCAGCCTCAGCCTCTCCACCACGAAGCGCCGCTTCGCCGAGGAGCTCCACGAGCTCGCCGACCTCGCCTACTTCAACCGGACGATCCTCGTCGCCTCGGCCCACAACCTTCCGGTTGACAGCTACCCGTGGCGCTTCTCGTCGGTCATCTCCGTCGGGAGTCACGAGGAGCCCGACCCGCTCGCCTGGTATGCGAACCCCACCCCGCCGGTCGAGCTGTTCGCACGCGGCGTCGACGTCGAGGTCGCGTGGCTCGGCGGCGCGACGCTCCGCTGCACGGGGAACAGCTTCGCCGCCCCGCACATCGCGGGTGTGGCGGCGCTCGTGCTCGCGAAGCACCCGGAGCTGACGCCGTACCAGCTCAAGAGCGTCCTGCACCTGACCGCGACGAACACGGAGGGACATGCATGACCGACGAGCTCGACGCCCGGAGCGCGGCCGCCACGGGACTGCTCGGCGGCGACGAGGAGACGTTCCGCGAGCTCCTGCAGTCGATCGTCGACGTCGCGCGGACGATCTTCGGGGCCAGAGCCGCGTCCGTCTTCCTGCTCGACGAGGAGGCCGACGAGCTCGTCTTCGAGGCGGTGGCCGGCGAGGGCCAGGGAACGCTGATCGGCTCGCGATTCCCTTCCAGCACCGGGATCGCGGGGTTCGCGCTCGTCACGCGCCAGCCGCTCGTGGTCGACGACCTCGAGGCGGATCCGCGTTTCTCGCGCGACCGCGCGGAGTCGACCGGGTACGTCCCCAACAGCATCGTCGCGTCTCCCCTGCTCCACGAGGAGCGCGCGCTGGGCGTCCTCTCGGTCCTGGACCGCGCGCCCGACCGACCCTTCGGGCTCGCGGAGCTCGAGCTGCTCTCCCGCTTCTCCTCCCAGGCCGCCATCGGCCTCGACCTCCTCCGCCGCGCGCGGCTCGCGCGGTCGGCGCTCGGCGGCGACGGCAGCGCCGTGCTGGTCGCCCGGGTCGCGTCCCTCCTCGAGGACGCCGACGACGACGCCGGCCGAAGCCTGCTCGAAGCACTGGAGCGCGTCCTCTCGGCCCGCAGGTAGTCGACGCGCTCGCGGAACCCCGCGTCGCATTTCTGCCCGCGGACGGAAAGCGGCAGTTGCCGCCCGAAAAGGGGACGCCTTCAGGGATCTGCCCCGCCCCAGGAGGGGATCCGCTCGACGGATCCCGCTCGCGAACGCGAAAGCGGCAGTTGCGGCCCCGAAAAGGGGACGCCTTCAGGGATCTGCCCCGCCGCAGGCGGGGATCCGAGCGGATTCCCCCTCGCGAAGAAGAAAGCGGCAGTTGCGGCCCCGAAAGGGGACGCCTTCAGGGATCTGCCCCGCCGCAGGCGGGGATCCGAGCGGCTGGAATCCGCTCGGCGGATTCCAGCTCGCGAACCAAGTTCCGAGCGGCTGGAACCCGCTCGGCGGATTCCAGCTCGCGAACCAAGATCGAGCGGCAGGAATCCGCTTGCGCGGATTCCTGCTCGCGAATAGATCGAGCGTGCCGCTCGTGCCGCCAGCCGTGGCCGGCCCCCCGCGGGAGAGCCGGTCGACCGGAAATTCGTTCAGCCCGCGTCGACCCGGCCGACGTCGACCTTGCCGTCGCCGTCCACCCGGCCCGCGTCGACGCGTCCCACGTCGACCGTGCCGTCGTTGTCCACCCGCTCGACCTGCAGCCGGTGCGCCTCGAAGTCCTCGTCCTCCTCCTCGGCTACCCGCTCGGGCTCCTCGATCTGGATCTTCTCGCGCTCGTCCGACACCGTGGGGCTCCTTTCGACTGGATGCCCGGGCTTGGGCATCTCATCCACCCGACGAACGGGCAGGGTGAAATCTTCCCCCATTTCTGGTGTGGTGCGCAAACGGTCGTGAGCGGATCGTCGGCATCCGAGCCCGGGGGGCGGTCGAAAGCGGCGCTGCGTGCGCTGAGCGAGGTGCTCGCGAGCCCGCCCCTGCGCCGGCTCCAGCTGGCCTGGGTCGGCTCGATCCTGGGCGGCTGGGCCTATCTGGTCGCCCTGGGCGTCTACGCGTACGACCAGGGCGGAGCGGCCGCCGTCGGCCTCGTCGGGCTGATCCGGCTGATCCCGGCCGCGGTCGCCGCGCCCTTCACCGCGGCGCTCGTCGACAGGTTCCAGCGGGTGGGCGTGATGGTCGTGAGCGATCTCACCCGGTGCGCGCTCATGCTGGGCGCCGCGGCCACGATTGCCGCGGACGGGCCGGCGTACCTGGTCTACGCGCTCGTGGCCCTCTCGACCGTCGCAGGGACGGTGTTCAGACCGGCCCAGTCGGCCCTGCTCCCCGCGCTGGTGCGCACCCCCACCGAGCTGACCGCGGCCAACGTCGCCTCGAGCACCCTCGAGAGCATCGGGACTTTCCTGGGGCCGGCGCTGGGAGGCCTCCTGCTCGCCGTGAGCAATGCGGAGGTCGTGTTCGCAGCGAACGCGGCGACGTTCCTCTGGTCGGCGCTCCTCGTGCTCGGCTTGCGACGCTTCGAAGAGCCGCGCGAGGCTCCCGCCCGCGCTGCCGCCGCGAAGGCCGAGGACGGGGGGGTGATGGCGGGCATCGCCACGATCGTCCGCGAGCCGACGCTGCGCACGCTCGTCGGGCTCTACGGCGCCCAGACGCTTGTCGCAGGAGCCCTCAACGTGCTCGTCGTGGTCACGTCGTTCGAGCTGCTCGAGCTCGACGAGGCGGGTGTCGGCCTCCTCTACGCAGCCGTCGGGGTCGGCGGCCTGATCGGCGGCTTCGTCGCACTCGTACTGTCGCCGGCCGGTCGGCTTGCGCGCGACTTCGGGATCGGGCTCGCGCTGTTCGGGCTGCCGCTCGCCCTGGTCGGCGGCGTGCCCATCTCCGTGATCGCGGTCGCCGGGCTCGCGGTGCTCGGGATCGGCAACTCGATCGTCGACGTGAATGCTCTCACGATCATGCAGCGGGCTGTCCCGGACGCGGTGCTCGGCCGCGCGCTGGGCGCGCTCGACGGCCTGCTGCTCGCCACGCTCGGGCTCGGCGCGCTCGCCGCCCCCGCTCTGATCGGGCTCGTCGGCCCCGAGGCCGCGCTCATCGCGACCGGCGCGCTGCTGCCGGCACTCGCGCTCCTGACGCGGCCGCGCCTGCGCGAGCTCGACCGCACGACGGCCGCGCCCGAGCCCACGCGCCTCCTCCGGGGGGTACCGATCCTCGCCGCTCTGCCGGAACTGGTCGTGGAGAGGCTCGCCCGCGACGCGGCGCCCGCCGCGTTCCCCGCCGGTGCGACGATCGTGCGCGAGGGTGACCCCGGAGATCGCTTCTACGTCGTGCAGTCCGGCGAGGTGGAGATTCTCGGCGGGCGCTTCGGTCCCGGCGAATCGTTCGGGGAGATCGCGCTGCTGCGGGACGTGCCGCGAACCGCCACCGCGACGGCCGTGACGGACGTGGAGCTCGTGACCCTCGAGCGTGAGCCGTTCGTCGCGGCGGTGACGGGCCACGCACCGAGCGAGGCCGCCGCCGACACCGTGATCGCAGCGCGACTCGGCGCGCTCAGCGCCGGGACCGCCCCTGTGTGACGAAGGCGCGTTCCGCCTCGAGCAGGGGCTCCTCGTCCGCGAGCTCGTCGATGGCGTCCTCTGCGGACGTCTCTTCCTCGTCCTCCATCCGCTGCAGTGCGGCCAGCGAGAGGCCCTCCCGCGCGAGCATCACGAGGCCGACGCCGACACCGACCGACATCTCGATCGCCTGGAGGACGAGGCCGAAGGCGAAGCCGGTCCCGTAGGGCACGCCGTATTGCACCAGAGGCAGGGCGACCGCCGCCTGGAGCAGCCCGACGTTCCCGGGCCAGAGAGGGAAGACGGTCGCGATGTTCATCAGCACGAGCACGAGAGCCGCAGCGGGGAGCGGGACGTCGAGGTCGAACGCCTTGGTAACGACCCAGACCGCGAGGAGCTGCAGCGTCCACCCCACGATCTGGCAGCAGATCGCCGCGAACGCCGCCCCGGGCGCGCGCAGCACCGCGAGCCCCTGGCGCGCCATCGCGAGGAGGCGCCGCACGGTGCGCTGGCCGTGCGGCGCGACCCCGTGCGCGCGGCGCGCCGAGAGCACGGCCAGCGCGAGCAGGCCGAGCCCGACGAGGCCGACGATCACGACGCCGGTGACCGCCCAGTGCGGCAGCTTCGCGGTCGCGGCGACGTAGGCGACGAGCAGAGCGATCGGGAAGAGGTCGAACAGGCGATGGGCGAACACCGTCCCGAGCAGCGTCGCGCTCGTCCCCTTGCCGTGCGGGAGGTGACGACGCAGCACGGCCACCCGGGCGAGCTCGCCCGCCCGCGCCGGAAGCACGGCGTTGCCGAGCAGGCCGACCCCGAACGCAGAGAGCACCTGGCGGAACCGCGGAAGCGGAGGCGACATCGCCTGGTCGATCGTGAGACTCCAGGACCACGTCCTGAACAGGACGGAGAGGAGGTTGAGCAGGACGCCGACCACGACCCAGCGCCAGCTGACGAAGTCGAACGCGTGGTAGACGGTGTGCCAGTCCGGCCCGCGCCACCAGAGCGCGAGGATCGCGAGCACGAGCGACGCGAGGACGAAGATCCCGCCCGCCCATGGGTTCCGGACGAGCGCGCCGAGCCGGGTCACGCAGCGACCTCTTCGACGGGGGCGGGCGTGCGTGCGAGTACGCGCTCGTAGATGCCCTCGAGCCTTCTCGCGATGTCCGCCCAGGAGTAGTGCTCCTCCGCGCGCCGTCGCGCGGCCGCGCCCATCGCCGCGCGCCGGGGCTCGTCGGCCAGGAGGCCCTCGACGGCGCTGACGAGGGCGGGCACGTCGCCGGGCGGGACGGTGACGGCGGTCTCGGGGGTCACCACTTCCCTGTATCCCTCGATGTCCGACGCGACGGCCGGGGTCGCGCACGCGAAGGCACGTGTCAGCACCATCCCGAAGCTCTCGCCGCCGAGCGACGGGGCAAGCAGCGCCTTGGTGGACTCGAGGAGGTCCGTGAGCGCGTCCTGGGAGAGGAAGCCGACGACCTCGATCCCGTCGTCGGAGACGCCGAGCCTGGTGAGCAGCAGCCGCACGGCGAGCGGGTCGGCACCGGCGATGACGAGGCGGGCTCCGGTGCGGCGGTGGAGCTCCGGCCAGGCGCGCAGGAGGACGTGGAGCCCTTTGCGCGGCTCGTGGCGGCCGGCGAAGACGACGGTGTGCTCGCGATCGGCCGGATCCGCCCGTTCGGGGATCAGGACGCCGTTGGGGACGACCTCCCACGGCCCTCCCAACCAGCGGTCGGCCGAGTCCCGCGCCCGCTCCGAGACCGCGATCCGCTGATCGATGCGATCCATCAGGAACCCCCAGCCGGGCATGCCGAGGCGCATCCAGCCGAGATCGCCGGAGGCGTGGTGGGTCGCGACCATCGGCGTCCGCGCCAGCGCGAGCACGGCGACGCAGATCGCGGGCGTCATCGGCTCGTGGAGGTGAAGGACGTCGAACTGCTCCCGCTCGAGCACGCGCCTGACCCGGAAGAACGACCGCGGGCTGAGGACGATGTTGGGAAGCGAGCCGTTCGCGGGCACGATCACCGACCGGCCCACCGGGATCACGTTGTCGGGCGGGCTCCCGTGGCGACCCACGCGCGGATGGAGGGCGCGCGTGAACTGCCCCGGCGGGTCGTTGCCCATCACGAGGCGAACCTCGTGTCCCCGAGCCTCGAGAGCGGCCGCCTGAAGCTCTGCGTGCTCGACCACCGCCCCCCAGAACGACCAGGAGAACGGCACGACGATGCCGATCTTCACTCCGGGAGCCTATTAGACGTGGGGAACCCATGGTTCCCCCACGCACCCCCTCCTTTCGCGCCCGCGCCCGCCACGGTCCGACTGGCCTCTCGGGCGAATGAATCGCCCTTCGGCCGCGACACGTGACGGTCCCGCCACGGATGAGACGTGGGGGAGCTCATGGTTCCCCCCACGGGCCACCGCCGCCACGGTCTGTGGCCTTCCCGCCGGCGAGGCCGGCCTCCGGCCGCGACGGGGTCACGGTCCGGCCGAGGACTCGGGCGGCCGAATCCGCAGGCTCAGGCGCTGGCGGCTGGCTGGAGCCGCTCCCAGGCGGCTGCAAGGGAGCGGAGCTCGTCTTCGTCGAAGTGCTGCAGGAACAGCGCGCGCACTCCGGCCAGGTGGGTGGGCCTGGCCCGGGCGAGCCGCCGCCGGCCCTCGCCCGTGATGCGCGCATAGAGGACGCGTCGGTCCTCGGCACAAGGCTCGCGGACGACCAGTTCCTGCCGCTCGAGGCGGTCGACGAGCCGGGTGACGCCGCTCTGGCTCAGAAGCACCGAACGGGCCAGCTCACTCATCCGGAGCCTCTTCTCGGGGGCCGCGTCGAGACGCAGGAGCACCTCGTACTGCGTCAACGGCAGCCCGTGCGTGGTCTCGAGCTCGCGGTCGAGCTCGCGGACGAGAGCCGAGTGGGCCCGAAGAAAGCCCGCCCAGGCGGAGAGCTCGAGCGGGGAGAGGCGTGTGGTCGAAGATTCTTGCATGTGCGATAATTTAGTTGTGTTCGCAAGGATACCTGCTGGAGAGGAGCAAGGGTATGACACCATCGATGCAGGACAAACAAGCTACGGAGCGTCCGGAGGCGGACACGACGATGCAGCTCGAAGGGATCCATCACGTGACGTGCATCACCGGCGACGCGCCCGGGAACGTCGACTTCTACACACGGATCCTCGGGCTGAGGCTCGTCAAGAAGACGGTCAACCAGGATGACCCGACGGTCTACCACCTCTTCTACGCCGACGAGCAGGGGAGCGCCGGAGCGGACATCACCTTCTTCGAGTACCCCGGCGCCCGCGGAGGACGCGCGGGGGCGGGGATGGTGCACTCCGTCGCCTTCCGGGTCGCATCGGAGGATGCGCTTGACTTCTGGGAGGAGCGTCTCACCGGTGAAGGAATCGCCGTGCGACGGGAGCCCGGGCGCCTGCGCCTCGAGGATCCGGAGGGCCTCGGCCTGGAGCTGGCCGTGTCGCGCGTGCCCGACGAGCCGCTCGTCGCCCTCCATCCGGAGATCCCGACCGACGTCGCGCTGCGCGGGTTCGACGGCGTACGCGCGTTCAGCGCGGATCCGGAGCGGAGTCGACGCCTCCTCGAGGAGGTGCTCGGCTTCACGCCGGGGGGAGGCGCGGACTGGGAGGTACGTGGCGCCGCCCGCGGCGGCCTGTACGGGTACGACCCGCCGCCCGCGGCCGCCGGCGTGCCGGGCGCCGGAACCGTCCACCACGTCGCCTGGGCGTCGACCATGGACGAGCACGAGGCGTGGCAGCGCCGCGTGGCCGGGGCCGGCCTGCGGCCGACACCCGTGATCGACCGCTTCTGGTTCCGGTCCGTCTACTTCCGGGAGCCGAGCGGCGTGCTCTTCGAGCTCGCGACGCTCGGGCCCGGCTTCGCGATCGACGAGGATCCCGAGCACCTCGGCGAGTCGCTCATCCTGCCCCCCGCGTTCGAGCATCTGCGCTCGCAGATCGAGCCTGTGCTGACGCCCCTGCAGGATCCGCGGGCGGCATGGGCGAGGTGACGGGCACCCGGGTAGCGCCCCTGGTGGCGCTCCGACGCGAATCTGCCGATGAGGCTGCAGGGGCGCTCGTCCTCCTCCACGGCCGCGGGGCGGACGAGCACGACCTCTTTCCGCTGCTCGACCTGCTCGACCCGGAGAGGCGGCTGCTCGGCGTCACGCCGGGCGGCCCGCTCCACCTCCCTCCCGGGGGCAGGCACTGGTACGCGCTGGGCGGGATCCCGACGCCCGATCCCGCCACGTTCCACGACACCGCACCGCGGCTCGAGGCCTTTCTCGACGCCCTCGAGCTGCCGCTGGAGAAGGTCGTCCTGGGCGGGTTCTCGCAGGGGGCCGTCATGAGCTGGGCGATGAGCCTCGGGCCCGGTCGCGCCCGGCCCGCGGCCGTCGTCGCGATGTCCGGCTTCCTGCCGCGGGTCGAGGGCTGGCCCCTCTCGCCCGAGCGCCTCGCCGGCCTGCCGGTCGGGATCGTGCACGGGTCGCTCGACCCCGTCATCCCGGCCGAGTTCGGGCGCGAGGCCGCCGAGGTGCTCTCGGCGGCGGGCGCCGACGTGCTTCGGCTGGAGACGGCCGTCCCGCACATGGTCGACCCGGCCTGGATCGAGCCGCTGCGCGAGCTCGTCCGGAAGGCGACGACAACTGCCTGAAGGCGCGAGGCGAGCGTCACAGCCGCGCGTAGACTCGCGCGCATGCTCCTCGCCGACGTCGGGCTCGCCGAGCTCCACACCCATCTCGGCGGGTCGGTGGCGTCGGACATCATGTGGAGCCTCGCCCACGAGCAGGGCATCTCGCTGCCGGTCAAGGACTACTGGGCGTTCGACGCCCTCGTCACGGTCTCCGACCCGCGCGGCGTCGAGAACCTCGACGAGCTGGATGCGATCTACCACTGGACGGAGCTGATCCAGTCCTCGCCGCTCGCCGTCGAGCGGTCCGTCCACGCGGCGATCGGCGGCGCGTACCGGTCGCAGGGCATCACGACGCTCGAGCTCCGCTTCAACCCGATGAAGCGCAACCGCGGCGGTGAGCGCGACCTCGATCACATCATCCTCGCCGCGATCCGCGGGCTCGACATCGCGAGGCTCGAGTACCCGCAGGTGCGCGCGGGGCTGATCCTGATGATGGACCGGACTTTCGACGCACGCCAGAACGAGATCATCGTCGACAAGGCGATCCGCTGGGCGAGCCGCGGCGTGGTCGGCGTCGACATCGCCGGCCCACGGCCCGGGGGCGTTCGCTACGACTACACGCAGGTCTCCCCGATGATCGAGACGGCGCGCGACGCGGGGCTCGGGATCACGATCCACGTGGGCGAGGAGGGTGAGACGGGGGCCGAGGAGATCGGCGAGGTCGTCGAGGCGCTCCGGCCCGACCGGATCGGACACGGGATCCTCGCCGCTCGCGACCCGGCACTGATGACGCTGATCCGCGAGGCGAACGTGACGCTGGAGATCTGCCCGACCTCGAACCTTCTCACGAAGGCGCTCGGAGGCGAGGGAGATGTCCGCGAGACGATCCACCGCTTCGTGGAGCACCGGGTGCCGTTCACGATCGCGACGGACGGCCCGGAGATGATGCAGACGCACCTCCGCGACGAGTTCGGGCTGCTCGAGCGCATCGGCGCCCTCGACGAAGACGGGCTCGCGCAGGCCAACGAGCGGGGCCACGCGGCCTCGTTCGTGAGCCGAGCAGGGCGGCGTCGCTAGGCGGCGGAGGGGCCGGAGTCGGACGTCGAGGCGGTGTCGGACACCGTGTCCTTCGCCTGGGCGGCCGCGTCGCCGGCCGTGTCCTCGCCCTTGTCCGTGGCGTCGTCGAGCTTGTCGCCGGCCTTGTCCCAGGCCTGCGAGGCGCCGTCCTGCGCCTTGTCGACCATCGGCTCGACCTTCTCGGCCGCGTCGCCGGCGGCGTCCTTCGTCCTACCCAGCAGCTTGTCGAGGAATCCCATGCGCGGGACCATACGCCTCGCGCTGTCGGGTGGCAAACAGGCTAGCCGCGCGGAGCCTCGGCCTGGCCGGGCTCCTCGTCGAGCCCGAGCCGCTCGAGCAGCTCCCCAGCCTCCGCGTCCGCCTTCTCGACCGCGTCGTAGAACTTTCCGCCGGTCGCGTCGTCGAGACGGTCCTCGGCGTGGTGAACGGCATCGAGCGCCGCATAGTCCGCGTGGTTCATCGCGTCCTCGGCCCTGCCGAAGAGGCGCCGGATGGATTCGAGCAGCCCCATCGTTGAACGAGGCTAGATGATCACCGGCGATCGCACCACAAATCTCACGCGGCGAGGGCCCGGCGCGTCGCGCTCACCGTGAGCCGCGGGAGGCTCGAGCTGTGGGTGGCGCTCTGGGTCGTCTACCTCGTCTGGGGCTCCACGTATCTCGGGATCAAGCTCGCCGTCCGGACGCTGCCTCCGCTCCTGACCGCAGGCACCCGGTTCCTCGCCGCCGCTGCGGTGCTGGCGGCGATCCTGGCGCTCGCGCGCCGGTCGCTCCGCGTCGAGCGCCGCGAAGGGCTGTCCGCCCTCGGGCTGGGCGTCGTGCTGCTGGCACTCGGCGTGGGGCTCGTGCACGTCGCCGAGACACGGATCGACTCCGGCGTCGCGGCGATGATCGCCGGCTCGGTTCCGCTCCAGATCGTCGTCTGGCGTGCCCTCGCGGGAGAGCATGTGCCCCGGGCGACGGTGCTCGCCGCGGCGGTGGGGCTGATCGGGCTCGCGCTCGTCGTCGGGCCCGACGGGATCGGAGGCGGCTCGGTCGCCGTCGGCCTGCTCGTGATGCTCGCGGCGTCGGTGTCGTGGTCCCGGGGGTCGTTCGTCTCTCGCAGGCTCTCTCTGCCGTCCGACCCGTTCGTCGCGACCGTCTACGAGATGCTCGGCGGCGGTCTCGTGCTGGTGGGCGCCGCGCTCGCCGTCGGGGAGGGAGCCCAGCTCGACCGGGCCGACCTCCAGGCAGGACCCGTCGCGGCGTGGGCCTACCTCGCGATCGCCGGCTCGGTCATCGGCTTCAGCACCTACGTCTGGCTGCTCCGTAACGCGCCGATCTCGCAGGTCGTGACGCACCAGTACGTGAACCCGCTCGTAGCGGTCGCCCTCGGCGCCCTCGTGCTCGACGAGCGGCCCGGGCTCCCGGCGCTCGCCGGGGCCGCGCTGATCGTCGGCGCCGTCGCCGTCACCGCGCGGCACGAGGGCCGTGCCGCCGCCGCCGAGAAGGAGGCTAGGCCTCCACCTGCGTCCGCTGGGCCGCGAGAAACTCGAGCAGATCAGACCGCGTGAGGATCGCGACGGGCTTGCCGCCCGCGCCGACGACGACGGCGCCGCCGGACCCCGTCAGCTCCTGGAAGACCTCGTCCACCGACGCGTGGGAGTCGACCGCGGCGAGCGGCGGTTGCATCGCCACCGCGATGTCGTCGTTCAGTGCGTCCGGGTTGCGGAACACCCGGTCCAGAAGGCTGCGCTCCTGGATCGAGCCGACGATGTCCGTGAGGTCGTCCACCGGCTCGTGCCGGACGACGGGCAGCTGCGAGATCCCGTAGCGCTGCATGAGGTCGATCGCCGTGCCGACCTTCTTGTGCGCATCCACCACGACCAGCTCCGGGACGGCGCCCTCCTCGCCGTGCTTCGAGCGGATCACCTCCGCCACCGTCGGCACCGGGGCGCGGCGCTCCATGAAGCCGTACTGGATCATCCAGTTGTCGTCGTAGAACTTCGAGAGGTACGACCGGCCGCCGTCCGGGAACGTCATGAGGACGGTCGAGCCGGGCCCGAGCCGCCGCGCGACCTCGAGCCCCGCCCATGCGGTCGACCCGCACGAGCCGCCGACGAGAAGCCCCTCCTCGCGGGCGAGCCGCCGCGCGGTGAGAAACGAGTCACGGTCGGAGACGCGTACCCAGTCGTCCACGACGGACTGATCCATCGTTTCCGGCCACGAGTCCTTCCCGATCCCCTCGACGAGGTACGGGTGGACAGGGTGCTCGGGATCGGCCGTGAACACCGATCCCTCCGGATCGGCGCCGACGATCAGGATCTCCGGGCGACGCTCCTTGAAGTAGCGGCCGATCCCCGAGATCGAGCCCCCGGTCCCGACGGAGACGACGACCGCGTCGACCTCGCCTCCGGTCTGCTCCCACAGCTCCGGCCCGGTCGTGTCGTAGTGGGCCTGCGGGTTCGAGGCGTTCGAGTACTGGTCGGGCTT